>NZ_JACHCG010000001.1:2598223-3247779 GCF_014200595.1 Pedobacter cryoconitis | reverse complement strand
CTGTATGAGCTGGAACGGATGGGCTATATCAAGATCACCAGGGGGAACCGCTATAAAGGCTTTGAGTATAAAGTACAGAGCTGGAACGATATGGAGACGTTGCAGGAAAATGGTCAGGCGATGGTGGCGGGTATCCTGTCACAGATCAGGTCAGTATCCTGTAACCCGGCAGTAACCCATGGGGCTGATGGGTTAGTCAAAGTGCAGCAGCTCAGTAAGAAAGGGGCAGTCACCCGCACCGGGTAAAAAATGTACAGTTAGCAAAAAAAACAGATGATGGAAAATCTACTTTACATCCGCCAGCAAGCCGGTTTCAGTGAATGGCTGAGGATCCTGAACTTTGATCCAAGCAGCCAAAGGGATATGCCTAAACTGCTGGGTGAGTTCCTGGCTTTTCTGGAATCACATGGCTGCAACAGCCTGTCACAAATACAGGAAAGCCATCTGCAAAACTACCTGCATGAGCTGAGTGATAAACAAGGTAAAACCGGAGGTGGTACACTGAGTTTGAACTACAGGCGCAAACACTTGCAGGTGATCCGTAAGTTTGCCCGTTACCTGTGCGAAAGTGGTCAGGAAAGCTTCGCGGTGAAAACCAGGATCAAAGGTGAAACGGCTAATGTTAAAAGTGTCCTGACCAGAAAAGAAATCGCCAAACTGTATGCCACGACAGCAGAAAGTCCGCTGGGCTTACGTGACCGGGCACTACTGGCCTTGTATTACGGATGTGGGCTGAGAAAGAGTGAAGGACTGAGCTTAAATACAGAAGACATCTTGCTGGAAAAGGAACTGGTGCTGGTTCGTAAAGGCAAAGGTTATAAAGCCAGATATGTTCCCTTGACAGGCAGTAATAAAACAGAGCTGGAACATTACCTGAACTATGGCCGTCCGTACCTGGGGTGCGGAGGAAGGGAATCGGCACTGCTGTTAAATATTCATGGCAAACGGCTAAAGACAGCTTTTGAACGGATCTGGAAACTAAGATCGGCATCGGGAATCAAAAAGGCTGTCGGTCCGCATACCCTTCGTCATAGTATTGCTACCCATCTATTGCAATCTGGAATGAAGCTGGAACAGATCCAGTTGTTCTTAGGCCATAGCAGTTTGGAAAGTACACAAATCTATACCCATATCGTAGATGAACTTTGAAGAATACTTACAACAGCGGGGCTTAAAACCGGTTACAGTTTACCAGCACCGGAAATATACGAGTTACTTTCTGGCCTGGCTTTCAGGTGAAAGTCTCAGTTTGGAACAGGTAAGCTTTAAGGAAATCCTTGATTATGCCGACCAGCAGAAACAGGAAAATAAAGGCATTGGCCTGGTGAACAGGATGCTGCTGGCGATCCGGTATTACTTCAGCTGGTTACAAGAACAAAACAAGGTTAGCTATAACCCGGTAGCAGGTATCCGGTTGAAAGGGGGCTTAAAAACTGTTCCCGGTGGTCTGCTGGAAAAAGAAGAACTGGAAGCTTTGTATGAAAGTTATGCGGTCAAAGATGACCGGAGCCAGCGCAATAAAGTGATCTTGTCTTTACTGGTCTACCAGGGTTTGACTAGTCAGGAACTGCATCAGCTAAAGGCAGAACATATCAGGTTAAAAGAAGGAAAGGTCTATATACCGGCAAATGAGCAGACCAACAGCAGGACGCTCAAACTGGAAGCCTTCCAGATCATGGAACTGTATGAATATATCCATGTGACCCGTTCTAAAATCTTTGCTAACAGAATAGCAGAACGATCCGGTAGAAAACCTAAAGTGATGAAAGCAGCCGAACAAACCAGTCAGTTGTTCATCAGTATGAATGGTTGTGAGAACATCAAAAACAGCTTATACCACCTGAACCAGGCTCTACGCAGGCTGAACCCTAAATATAAAAATGCAGTACAGCTTCGTCAAAGCGTGATTACCGAATGGCTGAAAGAAAAAGACTTACGGACAGTTCAATATATGGCAGGGCATAAATATGTGAGCAGTACCGAGCGCTATCAAACCAGTAACCTGGAAGACCTGAAAGAAGCTTTAAATAAACACCATCCACTCAAATAAACCCCCGCACGCCTCCAGTCCCTCAAAATCCAGCCAGCTCGCAAAGGGCTCGCTTGCCTCTGTATTTTGCTGTCCTTCCGCTCGCTTTGCTGCCGGTGAAAAACCGGCCCGAAGCTAAATAACATAATACACATTATAAACGCAGCAGAGTAATCCATGACTTTGGTTCAATCCCAGTGCTGGTATTATAATGGGTATTATATTAAATAGCCGCTCGTCCCCCCTCGGCCAGCGCTCCCGTTCCAGCCCATAGCCAAAGTACTTTCATCAAAAAAAGGTGTTATCCGGGCTATCGGCTCTCACTGCCAAACAGTGCAGGCAAACGCCTGCAAAGAGCAACCTTTGCCTTTGTTTATATATGCCGTCTCCTTCCAGTCGGTCAGCGGCAAAGCCTGCGGCAGCATGGTATTGTTCATTGATGGTGGCAGTGCAGGACTGGTCGGGAGAACAACCTGTACCCCTTGAAACAGGGACAGTGCTCCCGCCCAACCTCTCAGGGATAAAAAGAGCCGCTCTTATCCTCCGCTCTGCCAAAGCTCTTTTTATCCCTGGAGGGGGCAAATTGCCATCCTTTCATCAGAGGTTCAGGTAGTTCATTTGTTAAGCCACCCAGAGCCTAAGAAAGTGAAGCTGTCAAGGGATCGTGGAATAAATGGCCTTTTTGAGGGCAAAGGCTATGTGCGTTTATGCCGCGAAAGCCCTTTACTGCTTTACTTTCGGGGCTATCTTTGCTGTAACAGATGTACTAACGAATCAGCACTGCCTTTCATAGTTCCGCACCTTAAAAGTCGAATCTCCAACAAAAAAAGCCAAACAAGTCCAACCAGTAAACTCAAATAAAGCACTAACTTTACGGGAAAGGAAAGTTCTTTATAGCACTGAAAAAGTGCGGCCAGCAAATCCGGCAAACCCAAAAAAAGTTGCTTAAGGGAGTACGATTACGGGGCGAGGTTCTATGATCCGGTGATTGGGCGTTTCAATACGGTAGATCCACTTTCTGAGAAGAGTAGACGTTTCAGTCCTTATGTTTATGGGAATAACAATCCGATCAGATTTATTGATCCGGATGGAATGGAAGCAACTGATTGGTATCAGTCCAAAGATCTTAAAAATGTAAAATGGGTTGATGGTAGTTCAGAACAAGCAGGCTATACCAACATAGGTACTACAGCTAGCATTGTAAGCTCAGGAGCAAACGCAGGTACTGTTAATTTGAATGCAGATGGTACTGCAACTAGTGCTAATACAGGAGAATCTGCTACGTCATCCGTTAGCGGACAAACACAAATTATAGCTAAAAATGAAAATAATAATTTCGAAGGAGTTCCAGTTTATAAAATGGAAGGAATGGCCAAGGGAGCTGGATTAACGTTGCCAGGTATTGGCATTTTTGTCAGTTCAAAAAGTGCTAAAGATGTAAATTTGCTTAGGCATGAATTTGGTCATGTTTTGCAGTCAAATAGAACAGGTAAAACTTCATTTTATTTATTTAATGCTATACCTAGTTTAGCAAGTGCTACTTGGTCTAACATTAGTTCGACATACGACCACCATACTTTTTACACTGAAAAGGATGCAAATGATGAATCTTATCAATATTTTGGGGCTCCAAGAAATTGGGATAGAAGAAGGTTTCCTCTCAAGCCGTCTTATGATCAGAATCCTGTTAATCCTTATATAGTACCGCCAAATGTATATGCACCACTTTTTTATTGATAATGCTATGAAAAAATATATTATCGTCCTTATTTTGTTTTTGACCTCTTGTATCTATGATCCAGCTCCTGCAATAATAGAAGTTGTTAATCATACTGATCATAATATTAATATTTTGTGGAATATAGATACGGTACCTGAGTATCCAAGTATTAATCATACAGAATATTATTACAGTAATGTATTATTGGTAAATGATACTCTTGATGCGATGGAAAATGGCGCTAGCGGATGGAAGAGATTTTTATTAAACAGTAAAAATAAAAAAGTCAATTTCTTTGTATTTAGTGCAGATTCGTTAAAAGCCCATAATAGTATAGATGATTTAATTCTAAAACGCCTATATAAAAGGCTAGAATATTCTGAGGAAGATTTAATTAAATCAAATTGGCAGGTGGTAATTAAGGATTAAAAGTTAATGTTTATATAGCTATGGGGGCTTAATTGTTTACTGACTATAAGTTTTTCTGGAACTTGCATCCCTAAGAAAAGTATCAATAATAACTAGTGTATGGTTCTGTCCTTTTTCAGCAAGTCTCTTTATCTGTTGTATCCTTTACAGTCTTTTATCAAAGGAGAACTGAATGAGCATTATCTGTTGAAATAATCATCCAATAGAATAAAAAGAAAACATTAATATTGTAATTATGAACGATACGCTGGCAACCCATATAGAGAGACTTTACAGCAATATAAAACAGGTAAAGATACCGCTTACCGGGTAGTTAATGCTACTATGGTTGAGGTCTATTGGCATATTGGGAATTGATTGTTGAAAATGAACAAGATGGAAAAGAAAAAGCAGGTTATGGAGCCGCTTTATTGGAAGAATTATCAGTTCGGTTAGCCAAAGAATATGGGAAAAGTTTTAGCAGTCGAAACTTGCGCTATATAAGGCAATTCTACGTTGTTTTTCCAAAATGAAACGCAGTGCGTTCCGAATTGAGTTGGACACATTACCGTTTGTTGTTAAAAACGGAAAGAGAGGATGCCAGATTGTTTTACATACAAGAAGCCATTGAAGGTAATTGGAGTACTAGAACACTTTAAAGGCAGCTAAATAGTCTGTATTTTGAAAGAATGGTATTGACCCAAAAAGGAGGTCAGACGCTAGTAAAAGCAGAAGCGGAAGGTAAAAAAGAGAAGCAAGGGATATCATCAAAGATCCTTATGTACTTGATTTTTTGGAACTGAAAGCTAATATCAATTTTTATGAACAGGAACTTGAACAAGCTATTATTGATAAGCTATAGGATTTTTTATTGGAACTGGGAAAAGGCTTTTCATTTGTAAGCAGGAAATATCGGATAAGTTTAGAGGGGGAGCACTTTTTTATTGATCTGGTTTTTTACAATTACATCCTAAAATGCTTTCTACTGATTGATTTAAATAAAGGCAAGCTCAGCCATCAGGATGTTGGGCAAATGGATATGTACGTTCGGATCTTTGAAGAAAAAATGAGACAGGAAAGCGATAATCCAACTATTGGATTAATACTTTGTTCCGAAAAAAACAATGCAGTAGCCAAATACAGTCTATTGAATGATAGCAAACAAATCTTTGCATCGAAATACAAAACCTATCTTCCAACCGAGCAAGAGTTACAGCAAGAAATTGCAAAAGAAAGAGAGGCTGTAGAAATGGAGAAACGACTAAAATAACACTAGTAAATCACTACTTCTGCTGGTGAAAAATCTGACCTGAGCTAAATAACATAGAACCATTATTAACATAGTTATTGGGATTGTCATTAGACACCGAAGGAGACCGTTAAAATTTATTTAGAAATGGAAAGATCGTTAAATAATAATTTTGGACCTATCAGCTTGTATTTGTTCTGGATAGGTTTATATGTAATCTTTTGGGTAATGATACCCATTTTAAGTGCTGGCGATAGTTCTAGTGCTGAAGTTCCATTGATATTGTGGACTTATGCTATTATTGGATTAGTTTGTGGAACATTTTTAATAAGTTTATTTAACACGTTATTCTTAAAAAAATGGGTTAAGAGATTTTGGTATCTAAATGGTTTTATAGCTTTAGTTATTGGGGGTATAATTGATTATTATGGGGTGAAAATGATTAGTTTATAGTATTGAGGACATTATCTCTGTAGAGAGGAGTATGATTACGGCGCTAGGTTCTATGACCCGGTGATAGGGAGATGGAACGTTGTAGATCCGCTTTCTGAGAAGATGAGGCGATATTCGCCGTATAATTACGCCTTCAATAATCCGACTGGTTTTGTTGATCCTGATGGGAGATATAGTAAGTTAGGTGCTTGGTTAAGAAAAGCAGCTGATTGGATATCGGGAAATAAACCTTCTGAAATATATAAATCGGGTAAGGAATGGGGTTATAATACTGGCCAAAATGAAACAACAGTTGGACATTTCAATTCTCAAGCTAAGGAAAGTCAATCAGATAATTCTTCTAATTGGTCATTAAGTAATTGGCAATCGAAGGATGCAAAAATTGGTGAAGGTTGGAACTTTTTTAACAATGATAACTCAATAGGTGAGGATCAAGATGCTCATTTAAGACCAAATGCTGGTAAAGTAGGCAATTTGGGAGATATGTCCCCATTGTTCAGTTACATGGGACAATTAAGGACAAATGCTGATCCAAATATCTATAATCCATTTGATGTATATGATGCGGCTAAAAACTTAAATCTTATTAAGGAGGATAAAACTTCACCTAACGACAAGCCTAATGGAATAGAGGGGGATATTTATGAGCATTTGGTGATTGATCCGGTTAGAAAAGATACAATAACGGAATCAGAAGCAAAAAGAAGACAAATAAAGCGGTTTGGTTATGAAAACTTTAGCGGATTTACTTGGCTGGGTAAAACAAAATTAATGAAAAAATAAATTAATAGATGAAATCATTGAATAAAAATTTGTTATTCTTTATTGGTATTGCTGCAATTTTTTACTTTAATCGGGAGAAAATTCAAATGAAATGTGTAGAGCTTTTTAAGCAAGATGCCACATTTATCAACCACAATTCAGAAGGAAAAGCTAATGGAAAAGTAACAATATATAAAGCTGGTAAAGTATATGTAATTGGACATGTCTTAAATGGAATAAAGCAAGGTTGGGAAATAATGTATTACGAAAATGGTAAAATAAAAAGTAAAACATTTTTTGTTGATGGACAACCTAGTGGTAAAGGATATTTATATAATAATAATGGGAAATTAGCCTACTCTGGATACTATATGGATGGTAAACCATACGGAGGATGGTACAATTATTACGATAATGGCCATAAAAAAAAATATCTATTATATGATATTAATAAAAAGATATCTTTTTCTATTGATTATGATATTGAAGGGAATCTTAAATTAAAAGAGATGAATGGTCTAGTTGTAAGCCCTGACTTTTATTCAATTAATTCTAAAAATAAAGCTGTAACTCCATTAGGTTACCAGCTAAGTGCAAGTAGAGTGTTTACAGATGTTAATGATTTATATATTACTGTGGCAAATCCAGAAAAGGCCAGGTTATCTATTACTGTTAAAATAAATCAAAGTCAATATAAATTTCTTAAAGTTGTAAATAGTACGGTGAAAATTTCCAATGCTTTTCCTGAAAAAGGTAAATATCGAATACTTATTGAGAGTAATTTATATGATATTAATAATAAAATAATTAACGGAGTAAACTTGATAGATTCTGTAATTAAACAGTAGTTTGATGTAAAGGAGTATGATTACGGCGCAAGGTTCTATGACCCGGTGATAGGGAGGTGGGGTGGATCCTTTGGCGGAGATGAGTAGAAGGTGGTCACCTTATGACTACGCAATCAATAATCCAATTAGAAATATTGATCCAGATGGTATGATGACCACGGATGCTAATGGTAATATTTCATCTGAATCTGCTGAAGAAGCTCAAACTATGTTTAGGCAGCTTGTGCCGCAACAAGAAGATCCTAAGAAAGGAAATGGAAAACAGACAAGGAACCTTGATTTTACAAAGGCACCAAAAATCAATCGACTAACGTCTTTTTGGCAAAGCGCAATGTCCTATTTAGACGGAGGAGAGATCATGGTGGGTTTAATTATGATGTTGATTGTAATGCGCAAGGCTTGTCAACTATTAATTTTGTAATTGACCCATCTTTTGGGCCATCTGCAGAATTAAAGGCTGTGTCGCAATTGTCCGTTGAAGAGAAGTTGGCTGGATATCTATTGAATGTCGATCATGCTATTGGTGTGGCTAAAGCCAAATGTACTAGGCTTTACAAATAAAAATTCAGCTGGGTTAGTGAAGCAGTTAGTTTTAGAGACGGGGGCAAGGCAGTGGAGACTAGTGTAACACAATACGGTACAAAATTTAATCAGGTTATACCTGTAACAGGAGCAAATGGGCGAGTTATTAATGTGCTGATGGCCTGGATAAAAATAATGATAACGTGGTTCGGTTAATTACTGCTTTTCCTGCGAAATAAAAATATTATGATAGAGATATATGATGTTATAAGGTCTTTAGTTGACCTAAATGATAAAGTTCCAGCGGGAAGTAAAGGAACTGTACTTATTATTTATCCTAATTTCCCGCCGGATTATGAGATTGAGTTTGTTAACGACTCTTTTGAAACATTAGATGTTTTAACGGTTAAATCATCTAATATTGTTAAGGTTTAGTGATAAGATAATATTCAAAATAAAACTGTTTTAACAAAGCCTGGCAGTAAGCCGGACTTTGTTATTTACTGTCCGTAAGCTTTTCTTGCTTTAGCATCCCTTATGTTATTGTCTAAAATGGAACGCAGCGCGTTCCATTTTAGAGCTGGAAATCTTAACATTTGTTATTACTTCTGTCAGCGAAAACCGATTCGAAATTATTTAGCAATTATGAGAAAAAGTATTATTAGTCTATTAGGAAGCATGGTTAGGGTTTAAGTAGGTATAAAATAATTCAACAATCCCGCTAAAACATCAAAAGCCAGTGATCATGATAATCACTGGCTTTTAATCTCGCTTATTTTAAATAGAGCTTATAATTTTAATTGATAAACTAGCTTAATTTAGCTAACGCTTCTTTGATTCTTGATACTGCTTTTACCAATTGCTCTTCTGCTGCTGCATAAGAAATACGGATACAGTCTTCGTTACCGAAAGCCTCACCTGTAACAGTTGATACATGCGCTTCATTTAATAAATACAGACATAAGTCTTCAGCATTCGTAATCACTTTACCATCGATGCTTTTTCCAAAGTATTCTTTCACTTCAGGGAAGAAATAGAAAGCCCCGTCCGGAAGGTTTACTTTAATACCCGGAACTTCTTTCAGTAATCCATAAACTAAATCTCTGCGCTTTCTGAACTCATTTTTCATTTCCACTACACTGTCCAGGCTGCTTTGGTAAGCTGCAAGGGCCGCACGTTGTGAGATCGATGAAGTTCCTGAAGTAATCTGACCTTGTAATTTATCACAAGCATTGGCTATTTCAGTGTTAGAAGCCATATAACCTACTCTCCAGCCTGTCATTGCGTAAGCTTTTGAGAAACCATTGATAATGATCACACGGTCTTTGATTGCATCAAAAGAAGCAATTGAAGCATGTTTATCTACAAAGTTGATATGTTCGTAAATCTCATCAGAGATAATATAAATATTCGGGTGTTTTTCAAATACAGCTGCAAGGCTGGCTAATTCTTCATGGCTGTAAACAGATCCTGTTGGGTTACATGGAGAAGAAAACATGAAAAGCTTTGTATTTGGTGTAATAGCAGCTTCAAGCTGATCAGCAGTGATTTTGAAGTCATTCTCTACTGTAGCATTAATGAAAACAGTTTCACCTTCTGCTAATTTGATCATTTCAGAGTAAGAAACCCAGTAAGGAGTAGGTACGATTACTTCTTCTCCAGGGTTAACCAAACACATTACTGCATTAGCTAATGATTGCTTTGCACCAGTTGATACTACAATCTGATCAAAAGTATAAGTTAATCCATTTTCATTCTTCAGCTTTTCAACAATTGCCTTCCGCAGTTCAGGGTAACCGGATACAGGAGTATAATAAGAATAGTTTTCATCGATCGCCTTTTTAGCGGCCTCCTTAACATGTTCTGGTGTAAAAAAGTCAGGCTCTCCGAAGCTTAAATTAATTACATCAATTCCTTTAGCGGTGAGTTCTCTCCCCAGCTTTGCCATTTTAATGGTCTGTGATTCTGATAGGTTATTGATTCTTTTCGATAAAAATGTCATGATTCGCTTATAAGAAAGCAAATATAAAAACCTGGAGCAATTTGGCACTAAAAAAAGTACTTTATAATATATAAATTATTAATTTTTTATTTAAAGGGGGGGCTTATTATCGATTTAATAATGAACATGTCCTTATGTGCTGATAGAATTGTATTTTTGAGCCTAAAATCAATCCTTTGCAGCCTAAAAAGAAAGCAATACTCGTTTCACTCTGCATTAGCGTTGTCCTGATGCTGGCCAAATTTGGTGCATACTTCATTACGCATTCCAATGCAATTTTAACAAATGCTGCTGAAAGTATTGTCAATGTACTGGCCAGTAGTTTTGCTTTTTATAGTATCTATCTGGCCACTTTACCAAAAGATGAAAACCATCCTTATGGTCATGGTAAGGTAGAGTTCTTCTCTGCCTTCGTAGAGGGCGTACTGATCGCCGTTGCTGGATTGATTATCATCTTTAAATCCAGTTATGATCTGATAGTTCCCCGGGAAATTCATCAGCTGCTGGATGGAGCAATCATTATCGGAATTACCGGGGTGATTAATCTGCTGGTAGGTTATTATTTGATCAATACGGGTAAAAAACACCGGTCACTGACTTTGGAGGCAGATGGTAAACACCTGCTGACGGATGCGGTAACCAGTGGTGGCCTGGTTATAGGTATTCTTTTAATCAAAGTCACTGAAATTTACTGGTTAGATAGTGTGATTTCTATTCTCCTTGGTATCTATATTGTTTATAGCGGATATAAGCTTACCAGAAAATCTGTAGGCGGTTTAATGGACGAGAGTAATGTGGAACTGGTTGAAACTATCGTAGAGATACTTCAAAATAACAGGCATAATTCCTGGATTGATGTTCATAATTTAAGGGCACAGCAATACGGTTCAGATCTTCATATTGATTGTCACCTTACACTTCCTTATTATTATGATTTAAATCAGGTGCATACTGAAATTTCATCAATTGATCATTTAATTAATGGAAATGCAGACAGGAATACTGAACTGTTTATACATGCCGATCCTTGTTTATCAGAATGCTGTAATTATTGCAAGCTAATGGATTGTCCGGTAAGACAGGAGTCTTTTGCAGGAGAAATCGGATGGAATTTAGAAAATACCACAAAAAATAAGAAGCATTTTAGCAAATAACGTTTCTCTGTTAAGGTGCTTAAAAGTTATCGGTAATTTTAGCCGTTGAATTCAGATCGAACGCAAAATTCAGCTCGTTGTCAATATATCTTAACGTCTTTATCGATTTATTGTTTTTTTGAATTTTAGAGCGGTCATTTTTAGTGATAAATGATTCAAGCGCAGTATTGTCTTTGTTGATAATACTACTTTCATAATATTGCTGGACTATCAAATTTGATATAGTTACTCTATACTTGCCGTCTTTAATCTGGATCAGTACATCAGCATTCAAAGGAAAATAAATCAGGTTACTTACTCCGCTGTTTCCATCTCCATACTTCCGGTAATTCACGAAGTAGTTGGAGATTTTTCCTTTTAACTGGTAAGTCGTCTGATTAGTAACATCAGACAATTCAAAACTATTCACAGTTGGCAAAAAAGATCTTAAAGCATTCGCCAGTCCATCTTTATTTAATGCTGAAGAATAAACTTTTTGAAAAAGCAGCACGTTGTTTTTTAAAATCAATGAGGTGCCAGCTATACTATCCTGAATTCCAGGGAATACGTAAGTATTTACTGTATCGTTCTGTGCAAATGAAGAGAAAGGAAGTAAAAAGAGGAGGAATAATAGTCTTTTCATATTATAGTTTCAATAACCTGGAAATCAAACATAAACATTAATCGGTAATAAAATTAACAGAATTGATAATTTTATTAACAGTAAGATTTGATCTCTTACGAAGTCTGAATACATTATTTGAGTTTACTTAAAAATGCTTTTATCATAGCATGGGTGAGATGTTTGTTTATATTTGTCACCTTATTAGTTGTCTTTGGGAAATAACTGCGCCGTGAAAACTCCGTACTTTATTTGAGTTCAGACAGCTCTATATACATTTTCAGCAAAACAAACATTTCAACCATGAGTTATTTCAATGTAAGAGTTTACGGTCTATTAATCAATGCAGATAATCAAATATTGGTTAGTGACGAACAATCGGGAGGACGAAGCTTCAGCAAGTTTCCTGGTGGTGGGTTAGAATATGGTGAAGGCCTTATTGATGCACTGAAACGTGAATTTATGGAAGAGTGTAATGCTGAGATTGAAGTCTTAAGCCATTTCTATACAACAGATTTTTACGAAAAGTCTTCTTTCAATGATAGTCAGATCATTAGTATCTATTACCTGGTTAGAGAAGTAAATACCTTAACGATGAAATTCAAAACAGAAGCTTTTGATTTTGATCCTGAAACTTTACAATCTTTCCGCTGGATTGATCTGAATGCACTTGCAGAAAGTGATGTGACTTTTAAAACTGATAAAACGGTTGTTAATATGTTGCTTTCACTGATTGCTGAGTCTGCGGACTAAAACATTATATTTTATTGGCTTAATCAGGAAATCATTCCTGATTAAGCCAATACCACTGAGTTAATCAGCTTATATTACTTAACCTGATCAATCAGGATTACCTTTTCTGGTGTAATTGCATAAAATAAGTCGCCCTTTTCAGCCTTAACTTTACTTAAACCTGTAAAGACACTGAAGGCAGGCAAGATCGCACAGTTTTTACCGAAATAGAAACACGGTAACCGCATCAGCTGACGCGCTTTTCCATAAATCGTAACTCCCGGATGGATATGTCCTGTGATATTGTAATATTCATCAGTAGTCTCCGGCTGATCATGTATAAACCTGAATGGTGTATATAAAAGTTCTTTTTGATAAGTTTCGATCCCTAAACCTATATAATCTTCAGGTTTTAACCGGTCATGATTCCCTTTGATCAGGATAATCTTCAACTCCGGATACTGTGATCTCCATTGACGGAAAAGCTCTGCTTCACTATTCATTTGATGATGAAACATATCACCAGTAATCAATAAACTATCAGGTGAAAATTCAGTGATTAATTCCGTTAGTTTATTCAGGTCTGCTGTATTGAGTGTAACGGGGATCTGAATGCCTGCTTTTCTAAAATGAGCCCCTTTGCCCAGATGCAGGTCGCTGATAATCAGCATTTTTTTGCTCGTCCAGTAAATCGCTCTTTGTTGGCTCAGTACCAGCTCTTCTCCTTTAATAGTAATGATCATTTTTTATTGCGTATCGTCTGCTTTTTATCTGCCTCAGCAGTCATTCTTGCTATTCTTTCTCCCAGCTCCTCTGTGCTCATGTTTTCTCTCAGACTATCAACTTTTATCGGGAAACATAAAGGCGTATAACTTTCAGCTTTGACAATGATTACTTTACTGGCTTGTATTCTATGCAAAGCTGCGGCTAACCTTGGTTCTTCAATTTGCTGATAAAATGCTTCGTCATAGGCCTGACGCAATAATAAGTTATGTTTATCATAATCACTAAAGACATTGAAAAATAACGAAGAAGAAGATTGTAAATGTTTGTTCGCAACATATTTACCCGGATATCCTTGAAATACCAAACCAGAAATACAGGCAATATCTCTGAATTTCCGTCTCGCCATTTCTGTCGCATTAATACTCGCCACAATATCTTCCCCTAAATTAACCGGGGTAAAAAGTAGTTTGATGTTTTCTTCATCCAAAGGGATGGGCTGTTCACTGAGCAGTTCAAAACCATAATCGTTCATGGCTATAGAAAAACTTATAGGTTTTACTTTACCCAGCCGGTAAGCTATCAATGCAGCCATGATCTCATGGACTTGCCTTCCCTCAAAAGGATAAGCAAAAAAATGATAGCCATCCCTGGTTTTAATCAGTTCGATCAAAAACTCATCATCCTTAGGTACGTGCGAAACCTTTGCTTGTCTTTCAAATAGTGGAAGAATAATATCAAGTTCTTCATCCTGGTGAGTTTTATCTAAGGTTTCATTATATTTTTTTCTCAAAATTGCACCAAGATTAGCAGTTAAAGACATCCTACCACCCATCCAGCTTGGTGTAATTGCACTTTTGAGTTTACTTTTACGCACCAGGACAGTCATTTCTTTAACCATCACAAATTCAAGAACCCTGCCTGCTAAGGTGAAACTATTACCAGGTTTCATTTTAGCCATAAATGATTCTTCGAGCATTCCTACATAACCACCCGTCAGATATTTGACTTTGATCATTGCATCACTAACAATGGTTCCTATGTGTAAACGATGACGCATGGCTACCTGTCTGCTTTTAACTTTCCATAAGCCGTCTTCTTTTTCTACTTTGCTGAATTCGGTATAGGCCGTTAAGCTATCGCCTCCTGTAGTGATGAATTGCATCATCCAGTTCCACTCTGAAAGTTCCAGTTCTCTGAATGCAAATGTATTTTTAACCTCGTTGTATAATTTCTGATCATCAAACCCATCACCCACGGCCAGTGTGACCATATATTGGATTAACGTATCAAAGGCCATTACTACAGGCTGCCGGCTTTCAATGTTCTGTGTTCTAGCTGCCTCTTTAATAGCTGCGGCTTCGACCAGTTCCAGCGCATGAGTAGGTAAGAAATAAATCTTTGAGGTTTCAAAAGGGGAGTGTCCGCTGCGTCCGGCACGTTGAAGAAACCGGGCAACCCCTTTAGGAGAACCAATTTGAACTACGGTATCCACAGGTTTAAAATCTACACCAAGATCGAGAGAAGAAGTACTGATGACCGCTTTTAGTACCCCGGTATGAATCGCTTCTTCAATCCAGTTGCGCAATTCATAATCTATTGACCCATGATGGATAGCGATTTGTCCTGCCAGGTTTTCATCCAGTTTCAGTAAATTCTGATACCAGAGTTCGGCCTGTCCGCGGGTATTGCAGAAAATTAAAGTGGTTTTGCTCTTCTCAATAATTGGCAGTAATTTATGTGCCAGCTTATGGCCAAGGTGACCAGCCCAGGGTAACATATCAATATGATCGGGAAGGATAGATTTAATTTGTATCTTTTTTTCTATATCAGCAACGACTGTAGTTTTTAAAACGTCCTGATCAGGAACCAGTACGTCCAGCGCCTCTTCCATATTTCCTATCGTTGCAGAGATCCCCCATACCCTAAGCAGTCTTTCGGGATGTTTTTCTTTAACCAGACCTTTGATCCTGGAAATGGCGAGTTCTGCCATCACCCCGCGTTTGCTCCCTAATAATTCATGCCATTCATCTGCAACTATACATTGTAAATCTTCAAAATAACTTAAACTGTTTTTCTGTGCAAGTAACAGGTGCATACTTTCGGGGGTGATTATTAAAACTTCCGGCATTTGCTTTTTCTGCTTCAGCTTTTCATTTTGAGAGGTATCACCGTTTCGTACACCAACTTGCCAGTCAATTTCCAGCTCCAGACAAACTTCGCGCATAGCTCTCGCCAAATCTTTAGCTAAAGAACGTAGTGGAGTAATCCAGATAAGTTTGAGCCCTGTACTCTTTTTTCTTTTTTTTACTACGCTGGCTTTTACCGTGCCTGCTTTAACAGGTAACTGTGTATTTAATTCATCGATCACCACAGCCAGAAACAGGGAAAATGTCTTTCCAAAACCGGTAGGCGCATTGACCAGCCCACTATAACCTTCCGCATAATATTGCCAGGCATCAGTCTGGAACTTAAAGGGCTTTTTTTTCTTGCTCTTTAACCATTTGATTACTTTTTTATAACCTGTACTCTTTTCCAGTATCATAATTCGTTTGATAACGTTGAAGCCAACAATTGTCTTAAATCGTCCAGCGTATTAATTTCCGAAGCATTTTTATCTTTTCGCCAGCGGGCGATACGGGGGAAACGCAAAGCCAGGCCAGCTTTATGTCTTTTACTTTCAGCAATTCCTTCAAACGCAATTTCAAATACCAGTTCTGGTTTCACTGTTCTCACAGGGCCAAACTTCTCTATCGCATTCTTCCTGACAAAACTGTCTACTTCTTTAATCTCTATATCCGTTAAACCAGAGTAGGCTTTGGCAATGGTAATTAATTGCTCCCCATCTCTCACTGCAAAAGTATAATCAGTAAAGTGGTTTGCCCGGCGGCCACTTCCTTTTTGTGCATAAATCATGACTGTATCAACGGTATATGGGTTAATTTTCCATTTCCACCAATCGCCACGCTTGCGGCCGCTATGGTAAAGAGAATCCAGTTTTTTCAGCATAATGCCTTCACTGTTGTTCGCTCTTGATTCTTTTCTGATTTCGGCCAATTGCTCCCAATCATTGAAATCAATAACAGGGGAGAGGATCGCCACATCTTTGATTTGGAGTGCAGCAATAATATCCACCAGAATTTTTCTTCTTGCCGATAAAGGGGAGGTTCTGATATCCTGGCCTTGAAATTCCAGAATGTCATAACAGTAGAAACCTACTGGCGCATCTTTTAATTGTGATTTATGAATAGTTTTTCTGTTTAACCGTTGTTGCAGGATACTGAATGCTTGTACATTTCCATCTTTGACAGAAAGGATTTCTCCATCTACTACTGTTCCATCAGGAAGTTCATCCTTCAGGAAATGTAATTCAGGAAATTGATCCGTCACCAATTCTTCCCCTCTGGACCAAATAAATAATTCACCATTTCGTTTGACAATCTGACCCCTGATACCATCCCATTTCCATTCTGCCTGCCATGCAGTCGTTTCACCCAGGTTTTCTGGTGTGGTATCCAGCGCATAAGCCAGGCAAAAAGGGTAAGGCCATGAATTATCAGTATTCACATGTGCACCGTCAATCAGCTCCTGATAAGTGATCTCTGCTGGCGTCCATTTACCCATGATACTGTGCATGATTTTATTGCTGTCAGTGTCACTTTGTTTGGCCAGTGCATTCACGAGCATCTTATTAGATACCCCAATTCTGAAATTCCCGGAAATTAACTTATTAAAGATGAAGCGCTCCCGGGTATCCAGACTATCCCATGCTTTTAGGATAAATTCTTTTTTTGCAGCATCATCCTGAGTGCTGATTAAAGCAAGATCCGTAATCCATTCATGCAGTTTACGATCAGTGATGTGTTTAGCCGGAGGAAGAACCAAAGCAATGGTTTCACTCAAATCGCCAACACTATGGTAACTTTCTGCAAATAGCCAGGCGGGAATATCACTCAGTTCTATAGCCCATTCCCGGATTAATGCAGTCGTAACAGGCCTGCGTGGCTTTTTGCCGGTAAACATCGCAATTACATAAGGCTTGTCCTTTTCATCGGCCGTGCTGAAATAGCTAACCAGGGCCGCGATTTTGTCGTTGGTCTTATTGCTGGTTTCCAGCTGCTGTATCAATTCCGTAAACCTTTTCAAATTAAGCTTCTTTTATGATTTCTTCTTCTCCTTCGTTTCCGTAACGTGTAGTTACTTCTTCTGCTTCTATTCCTATTTCATTAAGGTACCTGGAAAATGTGGATACAAATCCGTGGGTTACAAATACCTTTTCTGCTTCAGTAGCCTTAATCGCAGTCAATAGACCAGGCCAGTCTGCATGATCACTCAATGCAAATCCTGCATCGGCAGATTGCCATCTGCGGCCTGCTCTTACCTGCATCCATCCGGAACAAATCCCGGTAGAAGCACTCATTAAACTTTTCATCCATTTACCATCTGCAAGCGCAGGAGGCACAATGACTATTCCTTTTTGCAGCTCTTCTTTTTTTAGATCGGGTGTAATCCGGATAGTTTCGGGGAGGTCAACACCAGCTCTGATAAAGCCTTCATTGAGGTTAGCAATTGATTGATGTACATAGATCTTTTGATCTCCAGCAAGGTTTTTAATCAGCCTTTGCGCTTTTCCTAAACTATAAGCGATCAGTACGCTTGTTTTTAACTGGTCATGGTTATCTGAAACCCAGTTTCTTATTTTTCCAAAGACTTCTTCTTGTGGCAGCCACTTATAAATAGGCAGGCCAAAAGTACTTTCAGAAACAAAAGTGTGGCATTTTACAGGTTCAAAAGCAGTGCTGATGCCATCATATTCCACTTTATAATCTCCGGAAATTACACAGATTTCACCTTTATATTCCAGCCTTATCTGGGCAGATCCGATCACATGTCCGGCGGGAAAAAGGCTTAATTTAACGCCATTGATTGTGATTTCCTTGTAATAAGGTAAAGTTTGTATGGGTAAATCTGCACCAAGCCTTTGTAGTAGGACCGGTTTTGTGAGTTCATGGCATAAATATGCTTTATTGCCAAACTTCACGTGATCTGCGTGTCCGTGAGTCGTTACAGCCAGATCTACAGGTTGCCAGGGGTCGATGTAAAAACCGCCCTGTTTACAGAATATGCCTTTATTAGTGAATGAAATCAGTGCCATTGGATGTTACAACAAACGGATATCTCTAAAGTTTGAGGTCTAAAACATATCTTGATTTTTATGGTTTGTTAATTAGGCCGGCGCTTAATAAATATGAACGGCTTATAACTATAAGACATGAAGAAACTGGAAAACAAAATTGCATTGGTAACCGGATCTGATTCTGGAATTGGACGTGCAATTGCGATTGAATTCGCTAAAAACGGCGCAAATGTAGTGGTCTGTTATCATAGCAATGAGGAAAGAGGGCAGGAGGCATTGAAAGCTGTAAAAGTGCATGGCGGAAAGGCTTCACTCATTGAACTTGATGTGAGCAATGAACAGGGTGTAGAAGCAAAAATGCAGGCAATTATCAAAGAATTTGGTGGGATTGATATCCTGGTTAACAATTCTGGCGTAAATGGCTCGGGGATTCCAATTGACGAGATGAGTACGGAAGTTTTTGACAAGACTATCAAAACTAATTTATACGGAACGTTTTTCTGTAGCAGGAAATTTATTCAGCACCGCAAAGGTGTAAGTAAACCGGGTAAGATCATTAATATCTCTTCTGTTCATGAAGAAATCAATGCACCCGGAAATGGAGATTACAATGCCTCAAAAGCTGGAATAAAGAATCTCATGCGGACCATTGCATTAGAGGTGGGTAAATTTGGAATTAACGTAAATAATATAGCGCCGGGTATGATTTTGACTGCAATGAATCAGAAAGCTGTAGATAATCCTGAAGTAAGGGAAAAAGCGGAAACGCATATACCGCTAGGCAGAGCTGGAAGACCTGAAGAAATTGCTTACCTGGCTTTATTCTTAGCTTCTGAAGAAGCAGATTATGTAACTGGCAGCACTTATGTAATGGATGGGGGCCTGATGATTAATATAGGCCAGGGGGCATAACAATTTAACTATAAAACCCCTTATCTGACGAACAAATAAGGGGTTTTATAGTTAAAAAGGCTAGTCTATTTTCCACCCGGAGGGCAGTAAGTTTGCAGGTATTTAGTATAAGTTTTAGAAAGGTGTTCTCTTGTACCATCTCCTTCGGAAATGCCATGCGTACGATTTGGGTACGACATAAATTGAAACACTTTTTGACTTTTAATAAATTCATTGATCAGCATTTCTGCATTTTGATAATGTACGTTATCATCACCTGTACCGTGTATATACAATAAGTTTCCTTTTAAGTTGTGTGCATTTGTTACTGGCGAACCTTTAATGTAGGCTTCTTTAGTCTTTAACGGAGAACCCATATAACGTTCCTGGTAAATATTGTCATAAGTAAGCTGATTGCCAACTGCTGCAATAGCTATACCTGTTTTATAAATTTCAGGATATTGGAACATCAGGTTAAGTGTTGAAGAACCGCCTCCGCTCCATCCCCATACTGCAACCCTGTCTTTGTCTACAAAAGGCCATTCTATAATCTTTTTTGCAGCCATAGCCTGATCACGGATATTTAAAACACCAATATTTTTGTAGATAGACTTGCGGAATTCACGTCCTTTTGGTGCTGGTGCTCCTCTGTTTTCAATGGAAATGTAGATATAACCATCCTGAGGCATGTTTCCATCATATAAAAAGTTATGACTAACTCCGTAGGTATCCAATACAGTTTGTGCACCAGGTTCGCCATAAACATAAAATACAACAGGATATTTTTTAGTCTGATCAAAGTTGTCTGGTTTTTTCATCCATCCATCCAGTTCTACACCATCTTCGGTTTTGATTTTGAAGAATTCTGTTTTGTTTTTTGGCAGACGGATTCTTGCCATCTGATTGGTCAGACTTCCTTCCATGGTGAAAGGATTGCCTGAATCCATTTTCATCCATTCGCTGATAGGCGCTATATTTGCACTCTGATAAGTATGTTTGGCAAAAATTCCATTCGGGGAAATATCATATTCGTGTGTTCCGGGAAAAACAGAAGGAGTAACCTGGTCTAACTGTCCTTTACCATCAAGTTTTGTTTTGTACAGATATTTTTGCGTCGCATTTGTTGGTGAAGCAAGAAAGTAAAGGGTGTTGTTTTTTTCGTCTACCAGGCTGCTTTCAATTACATCATAATCACCTTTGGTAATCAGTGTTTGTTTTTTACCGTCTTTACTAATCCGGTAAAAATGACGCCATCCGTCTTTTTCGCTTGGCCAGATAAACTCTTTTCCATTATTGATCCACTGCCATTCCGGTGCGGCATCAATCCAGGCTTTATCAGTTTCTGTATAAATGTTATTTACCGATCCGGATTGTGTATTGGCAACAAATACACGACTGGTATTTTGCTCTCTGTTCAGCTGTTGTAAAATCAGGTCATTTGTATTCGGCACCCAATCCATTCTCGGGATATAATTCTGTATCGCATCACCAGGTACTTTCACCCAGGTAGTTTGTGCAGTACTTACATTCACTACACCAATTTTGCAGGATGAAGGATCTTCTCCAACAATAGGGTATTCTACTGGTACAGTATACGGATAAATAGAATCCGTGTTGTTGATCATGAGGAAGTTTTTGATCTTTTTAGCATCAATCTGCCAATAAGCAATAGATGCTCCGTCAGGGCTCCATTTAAAGCCGTCCCTGCAATCGAATTCTTCTTCATATACCCAGTCAAAAGTTCCATTGATCAGTCTGGCTGTGCCATCTGTAGTCAGCGCTTTACTTGTTCCGCTTTTGATATCCTCAACATAGATATTGTGTCCGCTTACATAAGCAACTTTACTGGCATCAGGAGATAGTTTAGCAAACATCAAAGAAGAAGCTGGTTTATCTTTTCCGATTTGTACCAGTTTATTGGTAGTTAAATCAGCCAGCCAGTAATCCCCCCTGGTTTCATAGCGCCATACTCTTTTACTATTGGTATAGATCAGTGCCTTAGTCCCATCAGCAGAAAGTACGAAATCTTTAATTGGCAATGGCTGGCTCTGCCCCGACGGGGTAAGCAGTGCACTGCTGATTAAAGTTTTGGCTTCGCTTTTAGGTAAGGTAACTATCTCAATCCCGCCATATGAATTCTGATAATAGCCATTTCCATCTTTCGTCCAGTTGATTCCTTCTTTTTTATATTGGGCATTGGCCGCTGGAATAGCGAAGGATGTGATAAACAGGGCAATAGATAATTTTAAAATAATGAGTTTCCGCTCCATTTGATTTAGTGTTTTTTTTGCTGGTTTTTTGATCTTTCCTGCATTTCAAATGTAATACATTGTTTGTTTCCTTTAAAATAAAAAGGCCTTCTGATTTGCATTATTGAAATGCTTCATCAGAAGGCCTCTTAATATATTATCTGGTGCTTATTGACCGCCCATTGCTCTTAAAGCGTCCATAGTTGTTACTTCATAAGCAGGAGGAACATCTAATGTAATCGGGCCAACTTTATCTTCAGCAACTGAAGTAATGGTTAAAACTGCTTTAACACCGTTTTGTACACGTGTAAATTTGATAGGTGTAGCTTTTAAAGCTTTGAATTCTTCGCCAATGATTCCTTCTGGCAATTGAATATCATTTGTTGCCCAAAGTTCATAAGCAGTACCTTTATCGTCTTTATAAGTATATTTCTCTGTGTTATAGTTTCCTATTTTTAATTTCTCACCAGTAGCTTTGAAATCACTTAAAACAGGAGGTTTACCCATAGTCTGCTCACTTTCTTCTTTGGTAGTTTTTACTGCATATTGTTTTTGGATAGGTGGAACGTCAACCAATACCAATCCGTTTTTCTGAATTCCGTCCGAGATAATTGTAATTTTTGCAGGTCCTTGCTGCATTTCTATTTTTAACAGATTTCCGTTGAATTTTAATTTAGTCTCTTTAGGTAGCTGTGAAGCCATAGACTGCTGTTCTGCGGTCAGCTCGTAAGTAAGACCATAGGTAAGTGTACCTTCATTTACTTTTTTCTGTGCATGTGCAATCACAGCCGTGCTGATTAATATGACAGCTAGTACACTTGTTTTAATCGACTTTAACATATTTATTAGTTTTTAATAGTTTACCATTTAATTTTTTCTTTGCTGAGAAAAGAAGCAATTCCTTTTTTAAAGTCTTCACTCTCTCTGACTCTGGCATTAATTTGTACTGCTAAATTCAGGGCCTTTTCCAGTTCAGGATTAGTTGTCTGACCAATGAGTTGTTTAGTTACCATCAGGGCGTTTCCGGAGGCTTCATTGCAAAGCTTTTGCGCAAAATCCTGTACCTTCTGACTAATTTCATCCTTATTTGTTACATAAGTAATCAAATTATAGGCCAGTGCTTGTTCTGCGGAGAATAAATCGCCTGTCAGCAGTATCTTTTTGGCAATTGTTTCACTGGTTTTACGCATCAGAAAACACGAAACAATTGCGGGAACAAAGCCTAATTTTACTTCTGTATAGCCAAAACCAGCCTCGGGAACAGCGAAAATGACGTCACAGACCGTTGCCAGTCCACATCCGCCAGCAATAGCATGTCCTTCAACCTGCGCAATAACCACTTTGGGTAAATAATAGATCGTTGTAAATAGTGTCTTCAGATTTTGGCTATCCTGAACGTTCTCTTCATGAGTGTTGTTTTGTAATTGCTGTAGGTAAGCAAGGTCAGCACCAGCACTGAAAACAGGGCCAATGGCCTTTAAAATGATCACTTTTACTTCTTCATCATCAGACGCCTTTAACAAAGTTTCCGTTAGGGAACTGACCAGTTCCGGACTAAAAGCATTGCGTTTATCGGGGCGGTTCAGTGAAATCGTAGCAATACGATCATTTACCGTATATAATACCAGGGGTGAAGTCATGTATACTATTATAGAATATGAGGCTTATTTTAGTCAAAAGTAAATAAAAAATAATGCAAAGAACCGTTATATTTCAGCTACTGATAAATACACCAGCTTCCTGTTATTTACTAAAAAAAATTTCAATTCTATTTGTTTTACTAAAAATATTAGCATAATTTTGTTGTGCTATGGAAAAAGAATTTAATAAACAATTGAACAACCACCTGAATCAATGGGTACAAAATAGTCAGTCTTCAAGCTGGTCGGTTACGGCGGGCAATTTCTTTGATGTCGATGAAGATAGCTCTGTAAAAGTTAATCTGAACAAATTGAGTGAGGGATACAGGGCGAAACAAATCGTCAGCCAGCCTGGTGATTATTGTAATGTGTTTTTACAGACAATAGAACCTTATCTGGTTCAGTTTTTAATCCAGTTTGGTGTTAAATCATATAAATTCAGATTTGTATTTATCCTGTTTGGTACTATAGCAAAGGATTACTTTGTGAGTACCACCAGGATGACCTAAAAAACTATGATGGATTCATTTGCTAATGAACAACAGCAACAAGGGCACTTTATCGACGTAATTGTACTCATTAAGGAAGCCTTGCGTCAAAATTGCTGGATTTATGAACCGGATACCGCAATATGGTATACGCCAGAAGAATTTGGAGCTAAATATCAGGATAGTAATTTTGAACAGGGCTGGATCGAGCAGTTTAAAATTATGAATCCTGTAGGTTAGCGGAAACCAGGTTTTAAAAACAGTATTGATTTACTAAAGTTTATAGTATCCGGCTGATAGCGCCGAATGGTCTGATTACTATTGGTTGCATCTATCCATATTTTATGGAAAGCTATAGCCCTTCTTAGCTCCTCAATTTTTAATTTGGGTTCCCCATGTATCCAGATGACATCAAAAACAGGGTTTCCTTTAATTGTCCGGTTGTTGAAAGTGCTATCCAGTAACAGTATCCTGAAATCCCTGAAAATGAGCTGATGTTCCCTGAATTCAAAATTTTTGGTATTACAGGTTCCTTCCCATTTCATACAGGTGATTTCCCGGACTTTCAATTGATCCAGTGCGGGCTGTATATGGAATTTAAACGCTTGATCTGCCGGTTGTAAATCAGTGACCAGAATGGCCCGGGTTGAACTGATAAAAGCAACAGCATAATTTCTGTTTAAGGTAAAAGGAATGACCTTTTGTTGTCTTGCAGCATTGAGTTCATCTTTGACCAGCATTACTTGAAAACAGCCCGAGGCCAAAAGCGAAAGTGCGAAATAGTATTTGTTCTTTTGTTGCAGCGCAATACAGAGCAGGAGTAAAAACAGGCAAAGTAAAACGAGTTCAGTTTTTGTAAACCAGATCATATTGATGCTGGAGTAGGGGAGAGCTGCAATTTTTTCCAATCCGCGGTTCATGAAAATAATAAGCCACTCAAACAATGGGGCGATCCAGTATAAACGGAACAATAAGAGCAGAATACCTATATACATCAAAAGTGTGACTGGAAGTACGATAAACAGGTTACTCAAAATGAAATATACCGGGAACTGATGAAAATAATAACTGCTCAGCGGGAAAGTGAAAAGCTGTGCGGCAACTGAAAGGCTGATCAGGCTCCAGAGCTTTCTTAACCAGAACGATTTGAAATGGATGAGCTGTTCCAGCTTTGGCTGTAAATAAATTAATCCCAGCACAGCCAGGTAGGAGAGTTGAAAACCCACATCCCAAAAGAAAAATGGATTATACAGCAACAGGCAAAAAGCCGAAAAATATAATACCTGGTAGCTGTTTGCCTGGTTGTGAACGGCCTTGGCAAAGATGAATATACTCAGCATAATTGCTGAACGCAGCACCGAAGCAGAGCAGCCGGTTAATACCGCGTAACCCCATATCAGTAGTAACAAGAGCAGTACTTTGCTCCATTTTAGCCAGATTTTCCTGTCCATCCAGCCCAGCGCCCAGTTGAGCACCAGGTAAATAATCCCTACATGCATCCCTGAAACTGAGAGTGCATGAATAGTTCCTGTTTTTGAATAGGCCGCTAAGGTTTCAGCACTTAAATCTGACCGGTAACCAAGGATCAGGGTAGAGGCAACTGCAAAAGCATTATCGTCTTTAAGTAACTTCCTGTAGATAGCCACCTGGCTTTTACGAAGGGCCAGCGCAAAGCTGATCAGCGGCATTCCTGTTTGCGCTTTAACAGCAATCAATTCCCCTGGCTGAAGGAAGATCTGATGGTGGATATTTTGCATGGCCAGCCAGAATTTAAAATCAAACTCAGCAGGGTTATAGGGAGCAGCTACTACTTTATAATGCGCCGGAATAAAGTAATTTTCTCCGTAATGAAGCGCAACCGGGTGCGCTGAATCTGAAGGCAGGGCAACCAGTAAATAGCCCGATGTCTCCTGTTTTTGATGACCAGTATAGCCCGCCAGAACCTTTGCTTTAAATCTTAAGACTGAACCATGCTGCTGCGGCTCACCGGCTATGGAGATCTTCAGGAAATCTGCCTGATTGTAGGAAAAGCTGTTCAGATTTCCGGGCAGATTTGCTTTAGAATACCAAAGCAATCCTAAGCTGAAAAAGAACAGATTAATCAGCAATGCTAAAAGTGATTTGTAATGGTAAACTTTAAGTAATCTGTATAAAAATCTGATTATTAATAATAAAATAAATAAGAAAATTGAAAATATAAGGACGGGCAAATTTAATTTGGTATTATCTGCTGCATGCAGAACCCATAATCCTATGCAGAATGGAAGCAGAATTCTGCCGAAAATACTTATGGTTTGCCGTATGCGCATTTAGAACTGATAGCGTAGTTGAAGTTTGATTTCTGACTTTTTATTGCCATTGATTTCCTCCAGTCCGGACCCTGTTTTTTCCATTCCCGGATACACATACACTGCATACCTGCCCCAGACCCTGAGCTGCCTGGATAAATTATAACTCAGGTTAAAATAGGATCTGATTCCTTCGCCGCTGTAAATACCTGAACCTGTACCGTGCAGTACATCATCTT
Source organism: Pedobacter cryoconitis (assembly GCF_014200595.1). Lineage (NCBI taxonomy): Bacteria > Pseudomonadati > Bacteroidota > Sphingobacteriia > Sphingobacteriales > Sphingobacteriaceae > Pedobacter > Pedobacter cryoconitis. Next base: position 3,221,644 of record NZ_JACHCG010000001.1, on the reverse strand, counting down.
CATAAGCATAAATCCTGCTGTTGTAAGATGTGGTATGAAAAAAAGCCAGCCTGAGGTTCGCTGAAATCCTGGAAGACATAGGATGCCAGGCTACGTCCTGATAAAATAGATATCCGTATTCAGCAGTGGCAATTCCTTTTTGATAACGGGTCACTTCAAAGCGGTTTTGCAGCGTTATCTTCCTGTTGAGTGTAAGATTGCTCTCCAGTCTGCAATTATCCTTCCTGAGGTCAGCTATTGGGTTCACAGGTTTACCTGAACCTTCGTTCTGCTGGCTATGTTTGGTTTGATAACTCAGCAAGGCTTTAAACTTTTTATCCGGCTTATAGGTAATTCTTCCGGTTAGCTCATATCCTGAAGAAGCTTCATCAACCCTGTACTTTGCCCATGGAAACCAAAAAACATCAACGTAAGCAGATAAAGTCCACTTTTTGGTCACATTGATATGTAAACCAGTATAAACTCCTTTTTCGTTGGCAGCAGTACTTCCTTCTCCTGCTGCCTTGTTGTAAAAGCTAATATGTTCTTTCTCATAATTACGGAAAAGGACTATCGCAGAGATTCGGGGAGACAAGCTGGCCATAGTCCCGGTGAGTACTGCGGTACCACCGGGAATACTATGAGCCGCCTCACCAAAAAAATAAATATTCCTGAAGGTATAATTGTAATGAAGCCCGAGATTCGTGAGTTCCCGGCCACTGAAATTGTATTGTTTGTAGCGCTGGGTACCCGTAATAAATTCGTGCTGATAACTGGAATGATGTGCTGTAATCCCCAGGTCTAAACTGTTTTTGTTATAGGTTATGGCCGCCCCATAAAGTAATAAGCCCAGCTTTCCTTTATGTTCGTTTTCGGCAGCTGTACGGTGCAGGCCACTGGTACTGATTGCTGATAACTGCTGAATTCCTTCAGCAGATTTTGTTAAGCTTGCATCTAAGTTTCTAAGTGATATAAAACCTGTTAAGTCAATGCTTTTTAGTAAACTATAGGTTGCCCCTGTACCTCTGAAAAATGAATATTCATTGGCAGAAGTATAAGGCTTAAGCCCGGTATCCTTTTTGGCAATGCCTGCTACATCATCCCCTTTTCCAAAAGATGAACCAGACCAGAGGCTTAAACCCTGGCCAAATTGCAGGCTGTAATCTCCCGCAACTATTTTTTTAAATCTGCCGGAATTATACAGGGCAAGGCTTCCGGAAATAAAGTCAAAACCACTTTTGCTGTTACCACTGAAAAAGCTTTCCCCGGCATCCTTTTTGGCGACGATGGAAAGTGCAGCCTGATCATGCAGACGGTATCTGTACTGGAGCAATAATTTTTCCGGAGTGCCCAGATATCTGCTGCCCGGAAGGTCATTATACCCTTTCTGTTTTTCCAGCAATTGTCCATATCTCAGGGTAAGCTCATTGACCCCTTTGCCTGCTTTACTGAAATCCAGCGGCAGTTCTTCTTTCACTTTAATAAACGGGAGCAGCCTGTTAATTGTAGTGACATCAAAACCGGCTATAGCCTGAAGTTCTAAAACATCCTTTAGTTTTCCGCTGAGCCGGATATGGGTGAAAAAGTTGCTGATTTGTAGTGGCGAAAGAAAAAATAGCTCTTTGAGCTGCTCAGGACTGGTCCTGTTGAGATCCAGCGGATATTTCAGATAAAAAGATAGCTGTTCAGTCAGCTCAGCAAGATCTTCGGCTGTAAAATTAGCGGAAAGCGTTGCGGTTATTTCTTTGATTTGTACCTCTTCCTGTGCAAATGCAGTGTTGCAAGGGCAGAAAAGGACTATAGAGAGTAAGATTCCGTATCCCGGCAAAGTTATTCTGATACTTTGCAACCCGGGACACTGGATGGAAGAGATAGCTGACTTTGGCATAATGAACCCAAAGTACTGCTGATTTAGTTAACTAAGTTAATTTATTAATTAAATTTCGTCGTTTAACTTTAATAAGAAATCTTTTAGTTTTTCCAGCGATGCAATGATCTTCTGGTTTTCTTTAACGTCTGCACTGTTATTCTTTAAATGATCTTTTGCACCTTTAAGTGTAAAGCCCTTATCATCCACCAGGTGAAAAATGATCTTTAAATTTTCAATATCTTCCGGAGTAAAAAGACGGTTCCCTTTCTTGTTTTTCTTAGGCTGGAGAACGTCAAATTCCTTCTCGTAAAAGCGGATCTGTGAGGCGTTTACATTGAACATTTCCGTCACCTCACCCATCGTATAATACATTTTATTAATTTCCCGTTCCTTGTAAGGCATACTTCTGTGTTGATATTTAGTGGTTTATAGCTTTTATATAAAGCATTCAAATGTAAAGGGATTTTAGTAGAATACCGCAATAAAATTTTAATTTTGTTGGATAATTTCTACTAAGAATGACAGCAAAAGAAATCAGACACGCATATTTAGCTTTTTTTGAATCGAAACAACACCATATCGTTTCATCGGCACCTATCGTTGTAAAAAATGATCCGACACTGATGTTTACCAATGCAGGTATGAATCAGTTTAAAGATATCTTTTTGGGAGAAGCACCCGCCAGGTATCCAAGGGTAACCGATACACAACGTTGTTTACGGGTTTCCGGTAAACACAATGATCTTGAAGAAGTGGGTATAGATACCTATCACCACACTATGTTTGAGATGTTGGGCAACTGGAGTTTCGGCGACTACTTCAAGAAAGAAGCTATTGCCTGGAGCTGGGAATTATTGACAGAAGTTTATGGTATCCCGAAAGATAAATTGTATGTCTCCATTTTTGAAGGAGACGAAAAAGAAGGTCTTCCAAGAGATACGGAAGCTTTCGAATTGTGGAAGCAATATGTTCCCGAAGACCGCATTGTTTTAGGAAATAAAAAAGACAATTTCTGGGAAATGGGAGACATGGGGCCATGTGGTCCGTGTTCGGAAATTCACGTGGATTGCCGTCCTGATCATGAACGCGCAGCAACAAGCGGAAAAGAATTGGTGAATGCCGATCATCCGCAGGTGATAGAAATCTGGAATAATGTATTCATGCAGTTCAACAGATTGAAAGATGGTTCATTACAACCTTTACCTGCACAACATGTTGATACTGGAATGGGCTTTGAACGTCTGGTTCGTGTATTACAGAATAAGGCTTCAAACTATGATACTGATGTATTTCAGCCACTGATCCAGTTCATCGCAAAAAAAGCGGGTATCGCTTATGGCGCTGATGAAAAAACAGATATTGCAATGCGCGTTATGGCCGATCATATCCGTGCAATTTCATTTGTAATTGCAGACGGACAGTTGCCGGCAAATAACAAAGCCGGGTATGTGATCCGCAGGATTTTAAGAAGAGCTGTACGTTACGCTTATACTTTCCTTGATTTAAAAGAACCTTTCTTAAACCAATTGGTGCCTGTTCTTGCAGAACAGTTCAAAGGCGTTTTTGAAGAACTGGTTTTACAACAGGATTTCGTTCAGAAAGTAGTGTTGGAAGAAGAAGTTTCTTTCTTAAGAACACTGGCAACAGGTATTCAGCGTTTTGAAAATTACACCGCTAAACAAGCGGATTTTCTGATGTCTGAAAATGCAATTGATCTGGAGAAGTCTTTTGAAGATCCATGGGTTTACAGCATATTGAAAGACCAGATGGTGATTTCGGGTGATTTTGCTTTTGAATTGCAGGATACCTACGGGTTCCCGATTGACCTGACCGAACTGATGGCAAGGGAGAAAAGATGGACTGTGGACATGGAGGAATATCAGAAGAGCCTTCAAAAACAAAAAGCCAGATCAAGAGCTGCTACGGCAATCGATACAGGCGACTGGATTACTGTTCATGATGATCCTGAAACTGAATTTGTGGGTTATGACTTCCTGGAGATTGAAACCAAAATATTAAAATACAGACAAGTAACTGCCAAAGGAAAAGAGCAGTATCAGATTGTATTGCAGAAAACTCCTTTCTATGGGGAAAGCGGTGGTCAGGTCGGTGATACCGGCCGTCTGGAAGATCATAGCAGAATGTTCTCGGTTGAAATTACAGATACTAAAAAAGAGAATGGTGTGATCGTGCATTTCGCAGATTCTTTACCTGAAGACATAGATGGTCAGTTCTGGGCTGTTGTAGATGAAGATAAACGCGTACAAACGAATAACAATCACTCGGCGACACATTTACTGCATGCAGCATTAAAGAACGTCCTGGGGGACCATGTGAATCAAAAGGGATCTTTGGTAAATGCAGATTACCTTCGCTTCGACTTTTCTCATTTCACGAAGATCACTGAAGATGAATTAGCGGCGATCGAACACATCGTCAATAAAAGAGTAAGAGATAACATTGCTTTAAAAGAGCAAAGACTTGTTCCTTATGAAGAAGCATTGTCCAGTGGAGTGACTGCTTTGTTCGGCGAAAAGTACGGCGACTTTGTTCGTATCATTACTTTCGATGATAACTATTCGAAAGAATTATGTGGTGGTACACATGTTCAGTCTACTGGTCAGATCGGTTACTTCAAAATTATTTCTGAGAGTGCTGTAGCTGCGGGTGTAAGACGTATCGAAGCGATTACAGCTGATCGCGCAGAAGAGTTTATCATCAACCAGGATAAAGAAATCAGTGAGTTAAAAACACTGCTTAAAGGAAATAAAGACCTGACGGCTGCGGTTACCGCCTTGATTGAAGAAAATAACAAGCTTAAAAAAGAAGCAGAAAAAGCAGTTCTAGAGCGTTCAGGAAATCTTAAACATGAAATCGTTCACCATATGAAAACGATCAATGGCATCAATATGATAGCCGTTCATGTGGATCTTCCCAATGCAGATGCAGTGAAAAACCTTGCATTTTCAATCAAAGATATCGTAGATAATTTATACCTTGTTTTTACTACATTGATTGACGACAAGCCTGGAATCAGTGTGATGTTGTCTGATAATCTGGTAGCTGATAAGAAACTCAATGCCTCGAATATGGTTAGAGAATTAGCCAAAGATATTCAGGGGGGCGGAGGAGGCCAGCCTTTCTACGCTACTGCGGGAGGAAAAAATAAAGATGGATTAGCTAAAGTTCTGGAAAAAGCGGCAACGTTAATTCAATAATCAAACAACTCATTCCATATAAAAACGGGCTGTCTCTTTCTTTAGAGACAGCCCGTTTTTTGTATAGCTAGTAATTACTTTCTACATGTGTGCCTCTTTTGAACCTGGTCGGATAAACCACAACAAGCCCTTGTTCATCCACGGTCAGCAAAGCTTCATAACCGTTGTCAATATTCCGGTACTGATAACAGAAATCTGTCAGGGCGGTATAGGCCTGTAAGTTTGATCTGACCAGCTGATTTAAAATATCGAAGTAAATCACCTTAATCTCATGTTCTGTTTTCAGTTTTGAGCCCAGTCTTCTGATAGGCAGGGTATTGGTGAAAGGAGTTAGGGAAATGTCAATGTCAATACAGCCTTTAAATTCATCCAGTGGTTTCCCATGATCTGTCCAGTTCCCTTTTCCGTCACTTTCAAAGCTTAACTCTACTTTCTGATCATTAAACTGGCTTTTAATATCAAAAAATACTGTTTCCCATTTTTGATTAGTTCTGATAGTGTAGTCAAGGCGAAAAGGTTTTTCACCGGAATCACCAATAACCACAGCGGTGATTTCAGTTCCTTTCTCCTGGATGGTCACCACACAATTCTCTACTGATTTATACTTATGCCCTTCCCAGAGTAAGTTGATTTGTTTAGTTTCAGGTTGCAGCTGTTCCATAATAGCTAAACAAGTAAACTAAAGAAGTGTTTTCTATCGCATTATTTTAAGCTAAAAGCCGCTTTAGGTTTTAGAAACATTCTTCCATTTGCATCTTTGCTCCAGTCATAATGAGTTTCCGGCCACTTTTTTTTCTTGTCCAGTAATGGACTTTGATATTGACCGGCAGGAATACTGTCTGTTTCAAACTTGCCACTTGGATAATGGAATTGATAGATATAATCGAACTGATCCGTGGAACTGCCTTTTGCACTAAAAACTACAGTTTTCCCATCTGGCGAGAGGATAGTAAAGTCTGCTTGCATTCTCTCTTTAGGATCTGGTCTTGGAATCAGGTATGCCTTTGCCGATCGCTGATTGAAAAGATAATCATTGTTGACCAACAGCAGATTACCACCTATTTTAGAAATGCCCATGTAAATACTTTCATCTCCTGAAGAAATCTGTTCCTTAGCAGGACGCTCAACCCGGTAGATTTTTAAGCCGTTTGGTTGCGCACAAAATACAAAAACGCGGCTGCTGATATTGGAAGGCCCCGGCATATCTGCAAGGAATGCGGTTTTTTGTGGATTCAGATAATAGATCGTATAAAAATCAAATAAGGGTATTTCATCTGACTGATAATCCTCAACCAGATTTTTCAGGTTAGGATTAAAGCGGATCGTTGTATCTCTGTAATTGATGATATTCCAGGACATATGTCCCTTTCGCCCAAATATACCACCTATCAATTCTTCCTTTTTACTGGTTAATGTGAGTCTTTTAAAGAGCTGCCCTGTACTTTTTGCAGGTGTATTCAGCGTTGTCTTTTCCGTAAATAATTCTGCCTGATAAACGTTGTCTTTCGGATGAGCACAGGAAATTAAGCTGATGATAATCAGGCTTAATTTCCAGCTGTTTTTTATTCCCTGTAATCTTCTCATTTCAGGGATGAAGATAATTAAATTAAAGCTTCATTTTTTGAATCCTGACCGCATTTAAAATTGCCAGCAGGGCAACACCTACATCTGCAATTACAGCTTCCCATAAAGTTGCAACGCCACCGGCTCCCAAAATCAGTACAATTACTTTCACGCCCATCGCCAGTGCAATATTCTGCCATACTATGTTTTTAGTCAGTCTTCCGATTTTAATCGCTGTGACAATTTTTGAAGGCATATCGTTCTGGATCACAATATCCGCAGTTTCAATAGTCGCATCGCTTCCCAATCCGCCCATAGCAATCCCTGCATCAGCCAATGCCACAACTGGAGCATCATTAATTCCGTCTCCAACAAAAGCGATATGTTTGCCTTGCTGCTTCAGCTCTTCTACTCTTTCAACTTTGTTTTCTGGTAAAAGATCCCCAAAAGCACGATCTATCCCTAGTAATCTACCTATTTTATCAACCACAGCCTGTTTGTCGCCACTTAGCATTACGGTCTGGATTTTCATTTCATGCATTTCCTTTACGGCTTGTACTGCGTCTTCTTTCAGCTCATCGGCAATCGTAATAAATCCAGCATAAACGCCGTCTATCGCAACTACAACTACAGTGTCTTCTTCTTTAGCTACCTCCTCAGCATAAGTAATGTTAAACTGATCCAGCAACCTGATATTTCCAGCCAGTACCTGTTTGCCGTCAATCAGGCCTTTAAGCCCTTTTCCTGGTACTTCTTCTACTTCACCAATCTTTGTGCTGTGTAAAACATCACCTGCATGTAAAGTCACCGCAGTAGCAATAGGGTGAGTAGACTTGCTTTCAATAGCAGCAGTTAAACGCAATAATTCTTTTTCATCACCATTCACAGCAACTACACGCTGTACTTTGAAAACGCCTTTAGTCAATGTTCCGGTTTTATCCATCACTACGGTATTAATCGTAGTCATCACATCCAGGAAGTTTGATCCTTTGAACAGAATACCATTTTTAGAAGCCAGGCCTATACCGCCAAAATACCCCAGTGGAATGGAAACAACTAAAGCACAAGGACAGCTAATGACTAAGAAAACAAGTCCGCGATATAACCACTCTGCAAAAACATAGTTGGTTACAAACAGATAGGGCAGGGCTACAACCAGTACCGCTAAAGCGAACACAATAGGGGTGTAAACTTTTGCAAACCTGGAAATGAACAACTGGGTTTTAGACTTTCTTGCTGTTGCATCCTGCACCATTTCAAGAATCCTGTTCAGCTTGCTATCTTTGAATAAAGACAATACTTTAACCTCAATTACCGTGTTCAGGTTAATCATTCCAGCTAGTACGCTGTCACCTTTTGCTTTGGAATCTGGTTTACTCTCTCCAGTCATCGCAGAGGTATTGAAGGTTCCTTTATCAGAAACCAGTTCGCCATCCAAGGCTACTTTTTCTCCGGCTTTAACCTGAATAAGTTCACCAATTTCAACATCAGCAGGTTTAATAGTGGTGATTTTTCCATCCCTGATTACATCTACTGTATCCGGACGAATATCCAATAATGCTTTAATACTGCGTTTTGCATTAGAGACGGCTACATCCTGGAACCATTCTCCGATGGAATAAAATACCATTACTGCGACGCCTTCACTGTAAGATCCGATAGAGAATGCACCAATTGTGGCCACGCTCATCAGGAAAAATTCATTGAAGAAATCCAGTCTCATTGCTTTTCTGAAAGCTAACTTCAATACGTTATATCCTGCCAGCAGGAAAGCGGCCCCAAAAATCAGCAGGGAAACCGGTTTTGCCGGTATGAATTTAAAACCATATTCCAGCGTTAACATAACTGCAAGTATCGCTAATGAAGTTAATAAAGGAATCTGGCCTTTCCAGCCTGAACTTTCACCATCGCCGTGATCATGGTCATGGTCGTGGTCATCGTGGCTGTGGTCATCATGACTATGGTTATGATCGCCATGACTATGACTATCATGCGTATGTGGCTTGTGTGCTGCGGCAGGTTTTTTCTCTGCAATGGTAGCTGTATCACAGCAGGTATCTATATTTTTAGTGGCCATAATAGTATCTTAAGTCAAAGAGATTGATTAAGCTAAAGCTTTTTTTTGATTCTCTAAAACAAAGGTACTTTAAACTATAGCGCAATGGTATTGCAAACTATTGGACACATTTATTACAAACGCCTTTAACGATCAGGTTAACTTCTTCAGATTTAAAGCCATCAGGTAAGGCAATTTGCGGGATATGGTGTTTTGGCAAACAAGAAGTTTCCCGGCAGGTATTACAGAAAAAGTGAACATGCAGATCGTGGTGATGCCCGGCTTCGCAATCATTTTCACAAAGTGCATATTTAGTCGCGCCAGAACCATCGTCAATACTATGTACCAGCCCTTTTTCTTCAAACTTCTTAAGTGCACGGTACAAAGTTATGCGGTCTGAAGGATCTAATCCTTTTTCCAGATCGGTCAGACTGATTGCTGAAGACTGCTTTAACAGGAAATCCAGTACCAGTAGCCGCATGGCAGTAGGGTTAATGTTTTTCCGGGTCAGCATTGCTTCTATGTTCTCAATCATCATTAATCAGGTTAATATAAAATAGTAAATAGCTTATAAAAATAAAGTATCACAACCCAAAGGTCGTGATACTTTACAATAAGAATTAATAATATCAGTAATTTATTGGTAATATCTATTAGTTACGGCCACCTCTTCCATGTCCACCATGGTCGCCACCATGATTACCTCTGTCTCCACCATGGTTACCTCTGTTGCCGTTGTCATGTCCGCCATTTCCTCTTCCCCAGCCATTTCCTCTGTCATTTCCTCTTCCCCAGCCATTTCCTCTGTCATGACCTCTTCCCCAGCCGTTACCATTTCCTCTATTGTAATCTCTTCTATCGTTACGGTAATTATTTCTGACTACAACCCGCGATGGTCTGCTATAATAGTTATTGCTTACATATTGCGTTCTGTAATAATTGTGTCTTGTCCATGGATTAGCATAGTTGTTAATCACTACCTTTCTGCCGCCATACAAATCATAACCCCGGTATCTTGAAGGAAGAGAACGGGCATGGATCCATCTGTTTCCACTTAAATAAACAAACTGGCGTGTCGGTACATAGTAATAACTATCTACATCAGGTAAATAATAATAATCAACGTGATTATATCCTCTAGGGCCCCATTGGGGCTGTGACCCAATATTTATACTTAAACTCACCTGGGCTTTCGCCGCTGGTGCAGCTGCAAGGGAAGCGATTCCAATAGCAGCAATTAAAAGTAATTTTTTCATAACGTTTCAAATTTGTGTGTGTATGTAAATTGTCAAAGTTTATGCCATGATTATAAATGCGTCTTAAACCCATGGTCATAAACTTATTTGGTTATATTTGTGAGACAGTAATTCACGACATTAGTTTAATTTATTGCCCTTAAATGAGTACGAAAACTGCTATTCCTCCCACAGCATTTGAATTGGTATCAGGCTTAGAGATTCACGTTCAGTTAAATACAAAATCGAAAATATTTTCTTCAGACAGCGCAGCTTTTGGTGCAAAACCGAATGCGCATATCTCTCCGGTTTCATTGGCTTTGCCTGGTGCATTGCCAAAAATGAATAAAGAAGTAGTTGGAAAAGCGATCAGAATGGGGCTGGCCCTTAACTGTACGATCAATCAAACCAACTATTTTGACCGTAAAAATTACTTCTATGCCGATCTGCCTAAAGGTTACCAGATCACTCAGGATAACAAACCGATTTGCCAGAATGGATATATCGACCTGGTTTTAAGTGATGGTACAGAAAAACGTATCGGAATCAACCGTATCCATATGGAAGAAGATGCAGGTAAAAGTATGCATGACCAGGATGATCACTATTCTTTTGTAGATCTGAACAGGGCAGGAGTGCCTTTGATCGAAATTGTAACTGAACCTGATATCCGCTCTGCCGAAGAAGCTTCTGTATTGCTAACCGAAATGAGAAAGCTGGTCAGGCATCTGGACGTAGGGGATGGAAATATGGAAGAAGGAAGTTTCCGCTGTGATGCCAACATATCGATCCGTGAAAATGGAACAGAAGAATTTGGTACACGTTGCGAGGTAAAAAACCTGAACTCTATCCGTAATGTACGCAGAGCGATGGAATTTGAATTTAACCGCCAGATCGAAGTGATTAGCAGCGGAGGTTCAATTGTTCAAAGTACTTTAACATTTGACGCTGATCATGGAACTACAGCGCCGATGCGGACTAAAGAAATGGCGAACGATTATCGTTATTTCCCTGATCCGGACCTGCCGCCTATCGTGATCTCAGATGAATGGCTGGATGCTTTGAAAGCAGGAATGCCTGCATTGCCCCGTGAAATTACAGCAAAGCTGATGGCAGATTTCGGCCTGAATAATTCTGAGGCTTTGATATTCACAGAGGATAAAGAATTGCTGGACTATCTGAATGCTGCTTTAACTTTAGTAAAGAACCCTAAAAACCTGATTAACTGGTTAACCGGCCCGATCAGAGCTTTACTAAATGAACAGGGCCTGACTATTACTACTTTTAAAGTAAGCCCTACACAGCTTGCTGCGGTCGTTAACCTGGTGGAAGAAAAGAAAATCACGCAGCAAATTGCTTTACAACAATTATTACCGGCTATTCAGTCGGCTAAGGATGTTGATGTTGCGGCACTCGCTTTAAAACTTAACCTGCTGATTGTAGAAAACAATGGCGAGCTGGCTGGTTTTGTAGATCAGGTGCTGGAAAAATTCAAGCCACAGGTTGCGGCTTATAAAACCGGTAAAAAAGGAGTTTTAGGTTTATTTGTCGGAGAAGTTATGAAAATGGCAAAAGGGAAAGCAGACCCCGCAAAAATTAATGAACTGTTATTGGAAAAATTAAAATAAGGATTAATCTATATAGTATATAAATATGAACAGAATAGCCACCCTATTAATCGTATGTATTGCATTTGTCGCTTGTAATGACAAAAGCAAATTTGAGATCAGCGGGAAATTTGAACATGCTAAACCACAAGCAAAAGTTTATTTATACGGAATTAATAAAGCAAGTGAGACTCCACTCGACTCCACAGTGTTATCAAATAAAGGAGAATTTAAGTTTAGCAGAAGTACACCTGAAGTTGATTTTTTCAGAGTAAAGATTGATAACAGCGAATATATGCTGATTGCTAAAAATGGAGATGTCATCAATTTAGAGGCAGATCTTGAAGATAAAAACCTTGCGTATAAACTGTCAGGAGCAGCAGAAGCTGATAAACTGGAAGAGCTGAATAAGAATAAAAATCAATATGTGGCAAAGCTTGCAGCCCTACAGGCACAATTTGAAGAAAATGTAGCGAATCAGCCGCATAACAGAGATGCCATTGCGAACCAGATGAGACCTGCACTGATTAAAGAAAATGAAGGCCTGGTAAACTATATTTTGAAATTTGCCATGGACAATACGACTTCTCTGGCTGGATTCTATGCAATCAACTCTTTAAATCCAAGTGATTATGAGAAAGAAATGATTGCATATTCAGAAAAAATCAAGAGTAACTTCAATAAAAATGAAGCTGTAACTGATTTCTTAGTTAGAATGGCTAAACTGAAATCTGTACAAATCGGACAGCTTGCTCCGGATTTTACGATGAATACTATTGATGGAAAAACGGTTAAACTATCAGATTTAAGAGGGAAATATGTATTGCTTGATTTCTGGGCTTCTTGGTGCCAGCCTTGCAGGCAGGAGAATCCAAACGTAGTGAAGGTTTATAATAAATATAAAGACAGAAAATTCACTATCCTGGGTGTATCTTTAGATAAAGATCCTGTAGCATGGAAACAAGCGGTAATTGCAGACGGATTAACATGGACACATGCCAGTGAACTAAAAGATTTTGAAAGCCCTACGGTAAGAATGTACCAGGTTGAAGCTATTCCAAGCTCATTCATCCTGGATCCAGCTGGTAAAATTATTGCTAAAAATCTGAGAGCTGAAGAACTGGATAAGTTTTTAGAAAAGACTTTACGTTAACCCTAATTCAATGTTAAACTATCAGGTGTCATTAACAATTTGTTAACTTACCTTTAACCTGGTTATGCAAATGATTACTTAATTTCGTAACAAATATTTAAAGACATGAGCGCCGTAAAACAAAAGATACTGATAGTTGATGATGAACCTGATATCTTAGAGTTAGTTGAATATAACCTTAAAAAAGAAGGTTATCAGGTTTACCTGGCCAGCAACGGACAGGATGGGATTGCAGTTGCTAAAAAAGTACACCCTGATCTGATCATTCTGGATATCATGATGCCTAAGATGGATGGGATTGAAGCCTGCCGTCTGATGCGTGCTATTCCTGAGTTCAAAAATACTTTCATGGTTTTTCTGACCGCAAGAAGTGAAGAGTATTCAGAAATTGCTGGTTTTAATGTTGGAGCAGATGATTATATCGCTAAACCAATTAAGCCACGTGCTTTAGTAAGCCGTATCAATGCGATATTGAGAAGAAACGTAAGCAATGATGAGATTTCTGAGAACAAAGTTGAAATTGGAGATTTAGTAATCGACAGAGAAGCTTATCTTGTTTATCAGAGCGGACAGAAAGTAGTATTGGCAAAGAAAGAATTTGAATTGCTGTATCTGCTGGCTTCTAAACCTGGCAAGGTATATACAAGAGAGTCTATCCTTAAAAATATCTGGGAAGATTCTGTGGTCGTTACCAACCGGACTATAGATGTGCATATCCGTAAATTGAGAGAGAAATTAGGCGAAACTTACGTGGCAACTGTCAAAGGAGTAGGGTATAAATTCGAACTTTCTTAATCATTTACATTCTTATTTCAAATGGTAAAGGATGAAATTGTACTTTTGTACTGTTTTATAAATCCACACCATTGAAATATCCTTCATTTAAAGACCTCATTCTATTCGAAGACGATAACCATATCGTTGTAAATAAGCCGCCATTTGTTGCCTCATTAGACGAGCGTGGCGGCTCCGGCGAAGTTAATATACTTCGCCTTGCAAAACAGTATTCAGCTGATGCACAGGTTTGTCACCGCTTAGACAAAGAAACATCAGGTGCAATTATCATTGCTAAAAATCCGGAAGCCTATCGTTCAGTCTCGATGCAGTTCGAGAAACGTAAAGTCCAGAAGACGTATCATGCCGTTGTTGACGGGTTGTTTACGTTTAAAGAGCTTTTCATTGACCTGCCTATCTTAAATGATGGAAACAGGAGCGTTACGATTGACCGTAAGGAAGGTAAACGTGCTGAAACCATTTTTAATTCTATTAAATTTTACAGACATTATACTTTAGTGGAATGTAAGCCGATTACAGGCCGTATGCACCAGATCAGGATTCACCTGGCTACGCAGCGTGCCGCAATTTGCGGAGATACCTTATATAAAGGTAAACCTGTATTTTTATCCAGTATCAAAAAAGGTTACCGGATTGCAAAAGATGATGAAGAGCTTCCGATTATGAAGCGTTTCGCATTACATGCCAAACATGTCATCTTTAAAGGCCTGGATGGGGAAGACATCGAAATTGATGCACCATACCCAAAAGACTTTGCTACACTGATTAAATTGTTAGATAAATTCGATTGCTAAACCCATAAGAAATGTACGTAAGACTGGTCAACTATCTTGACGCTGTAAATCAATACCGAAGGACAAAAATCTCTAATAGAAATTTCCTCGTTATAGCGGCCATGATAGTTGGCGTTCTGGCCGGACTTGCTGCGGCACTGCTAAAAACGATTACCCATCACATTGAAGACTTTTTACAGGACGGTTTTCACTGGCAATATAAGTATTATCTGTTCCTGGTGTTTCCATTTATAGGGATACTGCTTTCTGTCATGTATGTAAGGCGTTTTATCCGGAAAGGGAAATTCGAAACCGGTTTAACACCTTTATTGTATACGATCTCTAAAAAATCAAGCAGGGTAGAACCCCATAATATCTATTCACAGATTATCACTGCGGCTTTAACAGTCGGCTTTGGTGGATCAACCGGGCTGGAAGCACCAATTGTAACCAGCGGAGGAGGTATAGGGTCTGTTGTAGGCCGCTTTTTAGGGCTTTCTTACCGCGAAACTACTATGCTGCTGGCTTGTGGTGCTGCCGCAGGTATTGCAGGCGCATTCAACAGCCCTATTGCAGGAATTGTGTTTGCAATTGAAATCCTGTTACCTGAATTTACTATTCCGGCATTTATACCGCTGTTACTTTCTTCTGCTACGGCTGCGGTGGTGGCACGTTTCTTTTACAATGAACAATTGTTCTTTTTGGTTACCGAAGGATGGAAATTCAATTCGCTGGCCTGGTATGTTGTACTGGCTGTGCTGATTGGCCTGTTTTCGATGTATTTTACCAAAGCCAATTACTTTATCAAAGGTCTGTTCTATAAGATCAAACATCCTTATCAAAAGGTTGTTGTTGGTGGTATTGTACTGGGGGCAATGGTTTTTCTGTTTCCTACGCTGTATGGCGAGGGATATGTAACGATTAAAAATCTTTTAGGCGGAAATTACACCGCTGTAATTACAAACAGTATTTTTTCTGCTTATAGCAATATCCCTACCGTTGTTATTTTATTTACAGCGATTACCGTATTTGCAAAATCGGCGGCCACATTGGTTACGCTTGGTGCTGGTGGTAACGGAGGTATTTTCGCACCCAGTTTAATTATGGGTGGATTAATTGGTTTCCTGCTTGCTTTTACGATTAATACTTTAGGAATTGCCCATGTGAATGTTTCTAATTTTATTGTTGCAGGGATGGCAGCTTCACTCAGTGCAATTATGCACGCACCGCTTACCGGAATATTCCTGATCGCAGAAATTACTGGCGGATATGTACTGATGGTACCTTTAATGATTACCTCAGCTATTTCTTACCTGATTAACAGGAGTACAAATAAATACTCTATCTATACTAAACCTCTTGCTGAAAGTGGTGAGCTGATGTCTCATGAAGACAAAGACACGACCGTACTGCATATGATGAAGTTAAAATACCTGGTAGAAAAAGATTACCTGGTACTGAATGAGGAAGAAACTATTGCGGAAAAACTGCCGGAAATCCTACAGTCTAAACGAAATATATTCCCGGTCATTGCAGAAGACAAATCTTTCAAAGGGTTGATTTATGTGGAGGATGTATTGAAAAAAGCAATTAACAATCCGGCTAATCCGGACTTAACTGTACATGATTTAATGCAGACAGCCCCTTCTATTGTATTCATCACAGATTCTATGAAAATAGTACTGAAAAAGATGGAAAAAGAGAATGCATGGTTGTTACCTGTTTTAAATGAACAGGAAGAATATATAGGCTTTGTTTCCAAAACAGCGGTGTTCAATAAATATCGTGCTTTATTGAGCCGCCAGGCTGATTATATGGAGTAAATTAACAGTGGCTTCTGATTTTTTCAGGAGCCAATCTATTTTCAGATCTCTGTTTTAATGTTGTTTTAATCTCCAGAAGCTTCATTCTCAGAGCTATTCAATTCTTAACCCTTATTTTAGCTAATAAATTGATAATCAACATTAAAATCCTTTAATGTAGGTCAAAATGCTATTCGTTAGGGGTATCTTTGAGGCAATCAATATGCACTCATAATTAGAAGGAAAAATGAATATTTTAATGATTGAAGACGAGCCCAAGGTTGCTGCATTTATTAAAAAAGGGCTGGAGGAACAATTGAATACCGTAACCGTTGCTTATGATGGGAATATGGGTTGTAAAATGGCTCTGGAGAATGATTATGAGCTGATTATATTGGATGTTATCCTTCCATACCTGAATGGGATGGAAGTTTGTAAGCAAATCAGGCAATTAAAGAAAGAAGTTCCTATTCTAATGCTTTCTGCTTTAAATACAGTAAGTGATAAAGTACAGGGGCTGGAGAACGGCGCCGATGATTATTTAACTAAACCCTTTCACTTTGCAGAATTGCTGGCCCGGATCAAAGCTTTAGGCAGACGCCGTGACCAGGTTTTACCAGGGACTATTTTCAGGATTCATAACCTGGAAATGGATTGTTATAAAAAGACGGTCACCCGTAATGGCAAAAATATCATTTTATCCGCTAAGGAATTTACCCTGCTGGAAGTGCTGATGGCGAATAAAGAACGCGTATTGTCCAGAGTTTATATTGCTGAAGCGGTTTGGGGAATCTCATTTAATAGAGGGACCAACCTGATTGACGTATACATTAATTACCTGCGTGCTAAAATTGATAAAGGTTTTGATCAGCAACTGATCCATACAGTGATTGGAATGGGTTACGTGATTAAGGATAATTGATGAAGCAAAAGCCGTCCCGATGAAAGTTAAAAACAGACTATCGCTGCAATTTACCTTTATGTTCGCCATTTTACTTTTGGTGGTCTTAACAGGTATTTATTTACTGGTAGAACATAATCGCTTAAAATCTTTTATGAATAAGCTCGATGAAAGGGCTGTAACAGTTGCGCAGTTTTACCTTGCAGAAGATAACTTATCAAAAGATATATTCAGACAGGTCGCCAAAAAATTCCCTCAGTCGCTCACCCACGAATCTATCCGGGTTTATGACGATAAGTTTAATTCTAAATTCACCAGGGAGGATTCTATTAGCTGGAAACATGAGTTTCTGGCACAGATCGTTAAAAAGAAATCTATTCATTTGCGGCAGGGGGAAACCCAGATTACCGGTATTTACTATCCGGATAACTCAGGTAATTTTATCGTAGTGGTTTCTGCGGTCGATGACAGGGGCTTGCATGATATGGAGCAGCTCAGGCTGATCATGACTGCATTTTTTATCAGTTCCCTGTTTATTACTTTTTTCATCGGGCGTATTTTTGCGCGGATTTCTTTGCAGCCTATCGTTTCCATTACAGATAACCTGAAAAGAATCAGAGCATCCAGCTTACACCACAGGTTAAGTGTTAATCAGGCGAAAACTGATGAAACAGATAATTTATCTTCAGCTATTAATCAGTTGCTGGAACATCTGGAACAATCTTTTGAAAGTCAGAAATCATTTGTTGCGAATGCTTCTCATGAATTGCGGACACCGATCACTTCTATCTTGGGAGAGGCCGAAATCACTTTAATGAAAGAGCGCAGTCCTGAAGAGTATAAACATGCTTTACAGGAGATTGTAGGTAGTGTGGAAAGGTTAAACTATATCATTAATAGTTTAATGGAGCTGATGCAAACCAATTTGGATAACAAAGACTTTCAAAGTATAAGGATAGACGAACTGATCTGGGAAATTGCAGATGAATTAGCCTTTAAGACCAATACTGATCCTATTAAAATTGTTTATGATTTACCAACCGATCAGTCTAAAAGAACTTTACAGGGAAACAGGCAGTTGTTATTTATTGCCATTAATAATATCCTTAAGAATGCGGTTAAATTCTCTGTAGGTCAGGAAGTCTTATGTACTGTAGGTTATAAGAACCAGCAAATGATCATCGCCATTAAAGATGTCGGCATTGGTATTAGCCCTGCTGATATTAAAAAGATATTTCAGCCATTTTACCGTTCCGCCAATGCTTTGAATTTTTCAGGTTACGGCATTGGTCTTTCTTTAACCAATAATATTGTGAAGCAGCACAATGGTGCTATTCAGGTGGAATCAGTATTAGGCCAGGGTACCACTTTTTATGTCTACCTGCCTATAAATTAAACCACATTAAAGCTTTCTAATGAACTTCTAATGCCCGTATAATCTGCCCTTAAGTAGTCCCTAATACCTATACTATAGCTTTGTTATTAAAATAATAAAGCTATGCAATTGAAATTTGTGCTCCCTGTATTGCTGGTAAATCTCTGTGGTTTTACCGGAATTGATTCAGTAATTGCAAGGGATGATGGCAAAAATGATACGCGTGATTCATTGAACATCACGATCAAACAGGCAGAGGACCTGTTTCTTAAAAATAACCTGAGTTTAATAGCTGGTCAATATAATATTGACGACGCCAGGGCACAAGTGATTACCGCCCGTTTGTTTGATAACCCGGAAGTATCCTATGAGAACATATTATACAATTCCACAAACAAGAGGATATTGGATGTCAGTAAACAGACCGGGCAGCGTGCTGCAAGTATTTCACAGCTTTTTCAAACAGCTGGTAAACGGAATAAGAATATCCGGCTGGCCAAAATGGGCGTGCAACAGGCAGAATTTCAGCTTTTTGATCTTTTGCGTACCCTTAAATATACTTTGAGAACAGATTTTTATAAAATCTACTATCAAGAGCAATCTGCAAAAGTATATGCCAAAGAGATCAGCTCTTTATCTAAAACACTGGTTGGATTCAAACAGCAATATGCTAAAGAGAATATTGCACTGAAAGAAGTGTTAAGGATTCAATCTCAACTGTATACGCTTCAATCAGAATTAAATGACCTGAAAGATGGTATCGATGATGTGC
Organism: Pedobacter cryoconitis; assembly: GCF_014200595.1. Taxonomy (NCBI): domain Bacteria; kingdom Pseudomonadati; phylum Bacteroidota; class Sphingobacteriia; order Sphingobacteriales; family Sphingobacteriaceae; genus Pedobacter; species Pedobacter cryoconitis. Next base: position 3,202,545 of record NZ_JACHCG010000001.1, on the reverse strand, counting down.
AAAGCGAATTTAAATTGCTAACCCGTACCAATGCTAATGTACATATCGTACCTCAGCTTGAATTCAACCTGGATGGTAAAGATTTGTTGCAGCAGGTTTCTTATAAAAAAATGCTTGATTCTGCTTATACCAACAGATATGATTTAAAACTATCACATTCTGTAATTGAATCCAGTAACCTTAACCTCAGACTGCAAAAGTCAATGGCTATACCAGATGTGACCATGTCGGTTACTTATGACCGTTTTGCAGGCTATACGCCTAATTATACTGGTCTTGGAATAAGTATACCGCTTCCTCTTTTTAACCGGAACCAGGGAAATATCAGACAGGCAAAGGTTGCGATTGATGTCAGCAAAAATGCATTGGCACAACAGGAAGATCAGCTGCAAAGTGATCTGGATAATAGTTATCAGGCTGCGGATAGGCTGGAGAGGCTTTATAACAGCTTTGATCCTAAGTTTAAAGCAGACTTTACCCATCTGATCGAAGAGGTTTATAAGAGCTATGAGAAACATAACATCAGCCTGCTTGAATTCCTTGATTTCTATGATTCCTATAAAACCAATGCGATTCAGCTGAACAATTTGCAGCTAAACAGAATCAGCTCTTTAGAACAGTTGAATTTCGTTACGGGTACTCCATTCTTTAATCAGCAATAACCTCTTTATATGCATACTTACAAAATATTTACGCTGGCAGCTGCATTTGGTACTGCCACTTTATTATTCTCGTCTTGCACACGTCACGATGCAGCCTCAAAACCTGAGGATAATAAATTTAAGGTCACAGATAGTTTATTGGGCAGTCTGTTAGTGGATACTGTTCAGCAGGCCAGTGCAGTTTCTCAGATCACACTGACCGGAACGATAGAGCCTGATGAAAATAAGGTCGCTAAAATTTATCCTATGGTGAGCGGGATCACTGAAAATGTAAATGTGCTGCTTGGAGATGTCGTGAGCAAAGGGCAAACTCTGGCCAGCATGCACAGTGTGGAAGTTGCTGGTTACTCTAAAGACCTGATTAGTGCAGAAGCAGATTTAAGGGATACCAAAAGAACACTGGAAGCCACAAAAGACTTATATCAGAGCGGACTGGCTTCGGGCAAGGATCTGGAACAGGCAAAATCAGACTACCAAAAGGCGTCGGCAGAAAATAGCCGGGCGCATTCTGTGATGTCAATCAATAAAAGTGACAAGCGTGGTTACCTGATTAAAGCGCCGATCAGCGGATATATCGTCGAAAAAAACATCACCAGCAATATGCAGGTAAGAGCTGACAATACAGAGAACCTGTTTACCATTGCTGATCTTTCTTCAGTTTATATCATTGTCAATATTTACGAATCCGATATCACAAGTGTACAAACGGGATATCCGGTTCAAATTACTACGCTGGCTTATCCGGGAAAAATTTTCACCGGGAAAATAGATAAAGTGTACAATATGATTGACAAGGATAATAAATTAATGCGTGCCCGTGTAAAAATCAGTAACCCGGGGAATTTGCTGAAACCGCAAATGTTTGCTAATGTAGTGGTACAGGCAAAATCGGGAGAGAACCTGCCTATGATCAATACCCGTTCAATTGTGCTGGATAATGACAAGAATTATGTGGTGGTCAAAGATGGTAAATCGCAGGTACGTATACAGCCAATTACTGTTTCCAAACGTGTGGAAGACCGTGCTTATATCAGCTCAGGTTTAAAACCCGGTGATCAGATTATAGCGTCAAGACAGTTGTTCCTGTACGAATCTCTGAAATAACATGATCCGCTTAACCCGTTTAAATTCAAGCAATGAATAAAGTAATTAAATCAGTACTGGCTTTTTCTCTTAAGAACAAGTTCTTTATATTTTTCATGACGTTCCTGCTCCTGGTGGGAGGATACTTCAGTTTTAAAAGCATCGCGATAGATGCATTCCCGGATGTAACCAATACTTCACTGACTATCATCACACAGTGGCCTGGCCGCAGTGCGGAGGAAGTGGAGAAATTTGTGACCCGGCCGCTTGAAATAGCAATGAATCCGGCGCAGAAAAAAACATCGATCCGGTCTTCCTCTTTATTTGGGCTTTCGGTAGTCAAAGTAACTTTTGAGGACAATGTCGAGTATGACTACGCGCGTTTACAATTGAACAATCATTTGGGCGACGCCGATTTGCCAGAAGGAACCAAGCCTGAGATTTCACCACCTTATGGGCCAACTGGTGAGATTTTCAGGTATACCTTAACCAGCAGCAAGAAGTCTGTTAAGGAACTTAAAACTTTAGAAGAATGGGTAGTGGAGCGTGAAATACGTTCTGTGCCTGGTGTAGCAGATGTAAATAGTTTCGGTGGCCCGACTAAAGCTTATCAGATTACGATTGATCCTGAAAAGGCTGTGCAGTATGGCGTTACGCCGCTGGAAGTTTATGATGCGGTTTCTAAAAGTAATATTAATGTAGGCGGTGATGTGATTGAGCAAAGCGGACAGGCTTATGTCGTGCGGGGAATTGGTCTGCTGAATAATATCAATGAGATTAAAAACATCATTGTTGATAATGTAAAAGGGACGCCCATCTTCGTAAAAAATATTGGGGAGGTTACAGAATCAAGTTTGCCGCCTCTTGGACAGGTTGGCCGTGATGGTGACCCTGATGTAGTGGAGGGAATTGTGGTGATGCTGAAAGGTGGAAATACGAATGATGTGATTCAAAGCCTTAAAGCCAAAGTTGATGAACTGAACAATAGTATATTGCCGGATGACGTTAAGATCAATGCTTTTTATGACCGGGAAGATCTGGTAGATTTTGCAACCCACACGGTGCTGCATAACATGGCCGAAGGGATCATTTTTGTGACTGTCATCGTATTCTTGTTTATGGCCGATTGGCGGACCACAATTATTGTGGCTATTGTGATCCCGCTGGCTTTACTCTTTGCATTTATTTGTCTGAAATTTAAAGGCATGTCTGCCAATTTACTCTCGATGGGGGCGATTGACTTTGGTATTATCATAGATGGGGCGGTCGTGATGATGGAAGGTATCTTTGTGGTACTGGATCATCGGGCGAAGAAGGAGGGGATGGAGAAATTCAACAAACTCAGTAAACTGGGAATGATCAAAGAAGCATGTCTGATTAATGGTAAAGGTATATTCTTCGCGAAACTGATCATCATTATTGGCTTGCTGCCAATCTTTAGCTTTGAAAAGGTAGAAGGTAAAATGTTTTCTCCATTAGCCTGGACGTTAGGTTTTGCTTTATTAGGTGCACTAATCCTGACTTTTACTTTAGTACCAGTCATGGCCAGTGTGCTATTGAAAAAGAATGTTCGTGAAAAGCATAATTTCTTTGTGGAGTGGATCACGCGCAATTCCATGCGGCTTTTCAATATTTGTTTCAAAGGTAGGAAAATTGCTTTTCCAATAGCTATTATCATCCTGGCGGTCAGTCTTTTCTGCTTTAAGTTTTTAGGGACAGAGTTTTTACCGCAACTTAATGAGGGAACTATTTATGTCAGGGCAACCGGACCTTTGAGCACTTCGCTTGGAGAATCTGTAAAACTGGCCAATGATATGCGCAGAACCTTCAGAAGCTTTCCTGAAGTTAAACAGGTTATTTCTCAAACAGGCCGTCCCGATGACGGAACTGATGCCACAGGATTCTACAATCTGGAGTTTCATGTGGATCTTTACCCACAAGATCAGTGGAAAAGTAAAGAGAGTAAACCTGAATTGATCCAGCGGATGCAGGAAAAACTGAAATTCTTTCCGGGGATTGACCTCAATTTTTCTCAGCCAATTTCTGATAACGTAGAGGAAGCTGTATCTGGTGTAAAGGGATCTATCGTTGTGAAGTTATTTGGCGATGATCTCAAATTTGTTGAAGAGAAAGAAGAGAAGATTTTCAAGATCATGAAAGAGATTAAGGGAGTGGAAGATCTTGGTATTATGCGGAACCTCGGACAACCTGAATTGCGGATTGATCTGGATCAGGAAAAAATGGCTCTTTATGGGGTAACTACCGCAGATGCTGGTGCAGTTATTGAAACAGCTATTGGCGGGAAAGCGGCTACACAGATTTATGAGGGAGAGCGTAAGTTTGATTTGCGGATCCGTTATCCTGAAAACTTCAGGAACAATGCGAATGCGATCGGTGATTTGCGTGTACCAACACTTTCAGGGAATAAAGTCCCGCTTCGGGAAATTGCTAATATCAGAAAACTGGTTGGCCCGAGTTTGATTTACCGTGATAAGCACAAAAGATATGGGGCAATCAAATTTTCTGTCCGTGGCCGTGATATGGGCAGCACGATTAAAGAGGCTCAGGATAAAGTGAATGCCCAGGTTAAATTGCCGAAAGGTTACCATATGGAATGGGCAGGTGATTTTGAGAATCAGCAAAGAGCGACGCAGCGTTTAACACAGGTTGTACCGATTAGTATCCTGTTGATTTTCTTCGTGCTGTTTATTTTATTCGGAACGATCAAAGATTCATTACTTGTGTTAAATAATGTACCGTTTGCCATTGTGGGTGGGATATTTGCACTGCTGCTGACGGGGATAAACTTTAGTATTTCTTCAGGGATCGGCTTTATAGCTTTATTTGGTATCTGTGTGCAGAATGGGGTCATACTGATTACCAAATTCAAATCAAATATCAAAGAAATGCGCCATAGTCATCCGGAATGGACGTTTATTGATGCGCTTAGAATTGGTGTAGAATCCCGTATCCGCCCTGTGGTAATGACTGCGATGATGGCAGCTATTGGATTATTGCCAGCGGCAATGTCTACGGGTATTGGTTCTGAAACTTCTAAACCACTGGCTACAGTAGTGATCGGTGGATTGATTTCTGATACTTTATTCAACCTGTTTATATTCCCGATTGTATTTTATTGGGCTTACCGTAAAAAGGTAATGAAACAAGATAAACCTTATACTGCTATTGCAGAATAGCACTGATTAAAGAACCTGTGTTCTTGCTCCTATTGTGGTCGGTGTTGAGAAGGGGTTGAATAGGCCATTGGCCTATTCAACCCCTTCTCAACACCGACCACTTATACTTGTTAAAGTGCCCCCGTTATTATTGAGGAAAATAATAGCTAAATTTGCGGTGCAAATGAATAATAATAAATCTTTTACCTTACCACCAATTCCTGCCGTTCTTTTATCAATTATCAGTGTACAGTGCGGAGCTGCAATTGCTAAAGGTCTGTTTCCTGTTTTAGGTGCGCAAAGTACAGCCCTGATCCGGATCGGTCTTTCGGCCGTTATCCTGATGGCCGTTAACCGGACAAACCTAACAAAGCTTACCGCTAAGCAATGGAAAGCAGTTATTCCTTATGGGATATCCCTTGGATTAATGAACATGATTTTTTATATGGCAATTGAACGGATACCACTTGGTTTAGGTGTTACCCTTGAATTCGTGGGCCCTTTAATCGTGGCTATATTTGGATCTAAACGGATAACTGACTATTTATGGATTTTGCTGGCTGGAATAGGAATTGCACTTATTGCGCCCTGGACTGGTAAAGGGATCGATCTCATTGGTGTTTTATTGGCATTGACTGCGGGAGGCTTCTGGGCAGGTTATATTGTAATGGGCGGGAAAATCTCGAAGATTATGAATGGGGGAGATGCAGTTACTGTAGGAATGTTATTTGCTACCATAGTTGTTGCGCCATTTGGAATTGGAAGTGGGGGATTGACCCATTTAACGCCAACTCTTCTTTTAATGGGAGGTGCATTGGCACTTTTGTCCAGTGCAATACCATTTACACTCGAAATTAATGCGCTGCGGCAAATGCCTGCGCGTACATTCAGTATCTTAATGAGCCTGGAGCCAGCCGTAGCTGCTTTGAATGGACTGATTCTGTTACATGAATTTTTGACGTTTAATCAGTGGCTCGCAGTTGGCTGTGTAATTATTGCCAGTGCAGGAGCGACATTGACGACTAAAAAGGCTGTTGTACAAGAAAATACATGAAAAATGCCGGGTTTCGGCCCCGGCATTTTAATAACAACTTGTTTTAAAAAGTAAACAGCTTATTTTGACAAGCCGTCTTTTTTAGCTTTTTCTAAGATTTTTGCTGCGCGTGAACCGCTATCAGGATGTGAACTTAACATCTTTTCTGTTTTACTTTTTTCAGCACCAGATGATTTTTCCATATCAGCGAATTTCTGGAATGCACTTGCTAAAGCAGTTACCTTATAATTATGTTTTTTCATAAACTCATAAGAATAGTCATCAGCTTCACTTTCTTGTTTACGGTTGTATTTACTATCTAAAAGTGCATTGGCAAAACTTCCCAGCTGACTTTGTGAAAGTGAATTCACTACGCCCGATTGAGAAGAAGCTGCATCGGATATTGCTTCTCTTTTATAAGCACTTCTCACTGCATCCCTGGTATCTTTATTGGCAACATGTCCAATTTCGTGACCGATAATCCCTAATAACTCATCATCGCTCATGATATCCATTAAAGAAGAAAATACGCGTACACTACCATCCGCGCAGGCGAAAGCATTGATGTCTTTCACTTTATATACTTTATAGTTTAGCTTAAGTCCGCCTTCGTTTTCATGTTTTGAAAAGATCTTATTCAACCTGATCGTATAAGGATCTTTAGCAGCGGCAACAGTATTGTGCTCATCCATCCAGGTTACGGCTTCACTGGCAAGTTTTGCAGCATCGGCATCTGAGAAGGTTACTGCTTTTGCGCCCTTTTGTAATGCGCCAAGACCTTTACTGTTTAGCTTAATTTGTGCTGAGGCGGAATGTATCCCAAAAGAAAGCGTTAATCCCAGCATTGCGAGAGGTAAGATAGTTTTGTTCATTTTTTATTATTTAGTTATTTGTTATGTATCGATCAACAAATAATCAGCAAGAATTGTTTGCTCTTAAAATAATAAATTATTCTTTTAAATTAATGGCGCTAATGTTTTTTCTTAAGAAAGGTTTCCTGCTTCTTTTTTAATTCCTGTGTGTAGGCCTTGTTTACATATTCATCGTTAATACGCCTGTTTGCTTTATAATAATCATGAAGCACCTCTTCTCTGCTTAACAGCGAAAGCGCTGCCATAGATATGGGCTCATGCTCATCTTTGCTATACTTATCTCTGGAAAATATCATTGTGGAAAGGCCGGTGAAATAGATATCCCATTTTTCATTTTCTAATGCACCATACATTACGTAAACATAATCCTGTTTGGCCAGCGTATCCTTGTCCTGAATGAGCAATAGTAAATAACATCTGTCTTTTTTACTATTAAAAAATACAGCATCATCTAATTTCCAATTGCATTTTTTGAGCACCTGAATATCTCTGAGATCTTCAGCAACCCATTTCTTCAGGCTTTTATTCGCGGATGTCTGTACCTCATGATAGCTATCGTTTTTCTTAAAAACATCCAGTTGTGCATCAAACAAAGCTCTTCGGTGATCAATATTAACACAGGCAAAGAGCCCTGTTATTGAAATAAATATCAATAAATACTTTTTCATAATCAGTTCCTGTGTTTCCATGAATTATACCTTATCAAGATAAGAATTTTCATAAGAATTTTACATATATCTATTGCTGACGGTAAGAAATACTCACGACCAGCAGCAGTAATGCAATAACGCAGAATGCAACCGAAAGAGAACTGGAATAAGCAATGAAACCAATTCCTGCCGGGCCTGCCAGTGAACCAGTATAACCTATCGTGGTTACTATAGGTAAAGCTACCGAAGCTGGAACACCTTTTATTTTACCAGCTGCGCTAAATAGAACAGGAACGATGTTAGCAGCCCCCAGGCCCACCAATACAAAACCCGCCAAAGAAAGCCATCCCCATGGACTGAATACTGCAACAAGATATCCTGCCGATGAAATCGCCGCTCCAAACAAGACTATCTTTTGCGGACTTACTTTATCTACAAATTTATCACCCAATAAGCGCATGGCTGTCATGGCAATTGAAAATGCAGCATAACCTGCCCCGGCAATAGCTTCATCAAAATTCTTGATATCTTTTAAGAATACGGCGCTCCAATCCAGAATTGACCCTTCGGCCAAAAAGACAATAAAGCACATCAGGCCCAGGAAAATTACTGCGCGCCCCGGCCAGGAGAATTTTGTTTGCTCTGTATCTTTTGATTCATGAGCTGATGATAACAATGATTTATACTGGCTGAATACAATCAGCAGCAAGACGACCGAAATAGTTCCTATAGCAATAACAGGTTGTAATCCGGATTTGATCATTCCACCCATAAACAGTGGTCCAAGGATTCCACCAAGGCTAAACAATCCATGAAAGGAAGACATGATATGTTGTGAATAATACCGTTCTATATTGATGGCCTGAGCATTCATGGCTACATCAATCGTTCCTATAGCGGCGCCAAAAGTAAATAAGGTAAGCCCCATTGTTAATGGCGTATCCATGAGCAAAAGCAAAGGAAGTACAATAGATAAGATTATAATGGCACTTAAAGTAATTTTCTTGCTGCCATTTTTTCGGATCAGAATTCCGGTAATTGGCATCATGATCAAAGCGCCGGCACCCATTAAAAGAAGTAACAAGCCTAAGTTTGCATCATTAAACCCAAGGCGCTCTTTTGCATAGGGAACGATGGGTGCCCAGCTGGCCACTCCCAATCCACACACTAAAAAAATAAGCATGGTGGATCTGCGTGCCCTAATAAGGGTAGAGGAAGGCTTTGTTTTCGTTTGCGACATTATGTAATTAACTTAAATTATGCATAATGTGGTAAAGAATATGAAAATATAATGCTTACTGAGGATATTTTAAGTTTTTTTAGTTAGTTAAAGGGTACAACTCTTTTGCAATTAATTTTAAGGCGTGCAAAGAATTAATTTCGGTGATGATGAACAATAATAAAGACATCTTAATCGGATCGGTTGGTTTTTGAAAACCAGGAATTTTAAAATGTGGTAGTTGATTGTCATTGATTACTCCATGAAAGTGCTCATAAATTCCTATGCTGTTTAAGTTTAACGTAGTAAGCAGTTTAAGAATTCTGTAATTATTGGTTTCATCATCCTGTCCCTGTAAATAGATCAGCAATTCCTTTTGTACTTTTAAAACGTAGGTATAAACTGCAAAAGATATTTCTTCATTGGGCTGCTGATCCTCAAACCTCAGAACGGTTAGCAAATGGGTAACAATAGTTTTATTGATACTTCTTTCGAGTAGTGTTTTTTCTATGAAATGGTGGTTCCTTTCTTCCTGGTACTGATGCTGCTCAATAAAACTATAAGGAACTTTTCCATCAGTTTTAAAGAAATTTTTCAGTTGCGTCTGCATAAATTGCAGGATGCTTACCAGCGCATTATAAAGGCGTTGCAAGGTAAGTTCCCCATCATTATCCTCGTTGTCTTCCAGCTCCTGAACATTTAAGAAAGTATAGACCCGTTCGGCCATGGTAACCAATTCATGCTGATGCTGATGGAAATATTTAGTAAACAGAACTGCATCATTTTGCAGACTAACGTCCTTAAATATCTGGCAAATACGTATAGCCTCTATGGCTATATTTTCAATAGGATTACGCTGTTCAGTCATCCAGGCTTCAAGCCCTTCACTTTCGTGTAAGGTGTCAACCAGCGACTTGAATTCCTGTAGTTCATATTTCATGGTATTTCTGGCGTTTATTGAAAAATTGTGTATTAGTTTTCTTTAGTTTGTTTTTTCGGAGCCTCATAAGCCCATTCAATAATATGTCGGATAGTTTTTATGACTTCTTCTCTTCCTTCGGGACTATTAACGTCAATTCCACATATGGTTCCGCCATTAATTTTAGCTTGTAAAACAAGGTAATAAATGCCCGATACCAGTAACGCGCTGACTGCCCTGAAATTCACTTCAGAATCTTTAAAATAAGGGTCTGTATGTTTAAGTAAGCTTGCGCCTATATTTCCTCTGATATTACATATACTAGCCATTAAGGGACTTTTGGAAGTCAATTCTTCCAGAACCATATGTTGCATGGCCTCTTCTTCGTATAAGAAGATAAATTGACGTTCCAGCATGGCTGATATAATTTCTTTTGCCTGACCGGGGGATTTGATCGCATTGAATTCCTGTAATTTATCTGCAAAACCAAGCCAGTAATCTTTTTCCAGGATATAGGTTTCTACCAACGTGTTACCATCTCCGAAATAACGATAAATGAGTTTTTTGTCTACGCCTGCTTTATTGGCGATTTTATTTACTCCTAAACCTGAGTATCCCTTTTCTATAATAATTTCACCTACGGCCTGAAGAAGTTTTCTTTTGGTCTGTTCTTTATTTCTATGTTTGACGTTGTCTTTACTTTCCATTGCCGGGATATGAATAATCCATTCTTAGTTTTCAGTAATCATCAGCCTGGAACATAATGTAGGTCAGGTGGGGGAAAACCTGCGTTAAATTAGCTTTGAGTAAAATAATTTTCATTGGATGTAGTTAATGATGTTTCCTAAAAGGCAATATAGTGGATATTTTATTCAAAAGTGGTGACTTAGTATTTTTTTTAATTTTCAGACATTTTATACTGAGGAAGTTAGCCTGAGCCAGGAATATAAATAAAAGTTACCTGGTGGATTTTATAAATAAATTTTGTCAAAAGACGACATACACTAAAGTCAAATTATGCGTTATTTTGTCATATGAAAGGATTTATTACATTAAAAAAAATGATTATTGCCGGACTTTTACTGACTATTTCAGTAAATGGGTTCGCGCAAAAAAATGAGCTGCGAAAAAAGCTTCAGGCTATTGTAAGTTCACATGCTGCAACTATTGGATTTTCATTAACAGATTTACAGAATGGAGATACAATCACAGTGAATGGAACAAAACACCTGCCGATGCAAAGCGTTTACAAATTCCATCTTGCTTTAGCAATTTTAAACCAGGTAGATAAAGGTAAACTAAAGCTGGATCAAAAGATCCTGGTTAAAAAGAGTGATCTGCTGCCAAATACCTGGAGTCCGTTGAGAGATAAATATACAAATGGAGAAGTTGAAATAGCTTTGTCAGAGATTTTAAGTTATACCGTTTCACAAAGCGATAACAATGGCTGTGATATCCTGTTCAGGTTAATGGGCGGGCCGTCAAAAGTTAATCAGTATATTCATAGTCTGGGTATTAAACAAGTGGCTATAGTAGCTACGGAAGAGCAAATGCACCAGGATGAAAATGTACAATTCACTAATTGGACAACCCCTGTTGCGGCTACAGACTTGTTAAAGCTGTTTTATAGCCAAAAGGTTCTTTCTAAAACTTCGTATGATTTTTTATGGAAAGTAATGACTGAAACAGTGACCGGTGCCAATAAGCTCAAAGGTTTACTACCTGCTGGTACTTCGGTTGCACATAAAACAGGGAACTCCGGTGCAAATGCAGCTGGTTTAACAGCAGCTACAAATGATATAGGTATTGTTACACTGCCAAATGGGAAACATTTTGCCGTTGCTGTGTTTGTGTCGATGACTAAAGAAGATGAAAAAGCAACTGATTTAACCATTGCTGAACTGACTAAGGCCAGCTGGGATTACCTGACCGCAGAAAAACTTTAATTTTAGTTAGTTATAAAGTATTTTTTTAGTTTTAGGTTCACCGTGCTTTATTAAATTCAGAATATGGAAAGAACATTTAGAGAAGTACGCCAGCTTATAGCAGACAAACAATTCGGAGCACTGAAAAATATAGCGCTGCACAAGCCGGAATTCTTTAACTGGGCTACGGATATTTTTGAAGGAATTCATGTTAAAGAACGGCCTGCTGCAACTGCACTGCTGTGGACAGACGGAAATAGTGTTCATGATTTTAGTTTTTTACAAATCAGCAGTCAAGCTAACCAGCTGCTTAACTTTCTCAGAAAAAAGGGAATACAGCAAAATAATATCATCTTAACACAACTATCTTTGCAGCCAATAACGTGGTTAAGTATACTGGCTACCATTAAGGGAGGTTTCCGGATGATCCCGGCGGCCAATATTCTGGGGGTTGCAGATATGAGTTACCGATTCGAAAAGTTAATGCCCCAGGTAGTTATTGCAGACACAGAGAATGCCGCTAAAATAGAAGAAGCAGAGCAACTTTCCGGAAAAAAGATCGTGGTGAAAATTATTGCCGATGGAAGGAGAGAGGGCTGGTATAACCTGCAAGATTTACAGCAGGAAAACAAGGAAGCGGCTGGCGCAACAACTAAAGCTGATGATCCCTTATTCTTGTTCTTTACTTCTGGTACTACAGGCATGCCCAAAGTGGTTATACATACACATCTCAGTTATCCTTTTGGCCATCTGACCACCAGTTCCTGGATTGGTTTGCAGCCAGAAGATATCCATTATAATATATCACAGCCAGGCTGGGCAAAATTTGCCTGGAGCAGTTTTTTTGCCCCCTGGAATATAGGGGCTTGTATTTTCGCTTTCCATCAAACCGGACGTTTCAATGCCAGAGAAACACTAAGCCTGATGGAAAAATATAAAATCACAACTTTCTGTGCACCGCCTACGGTTTTGCGTATGCTTATTCAGGAAGACCTGAAGAGTTACCATTTCAGTTTAAGGGAATGTGTAGCAGCAGGAGAACCTTTAAATCCAGAAGTTATTGAAACCTGGAAAAATGGTACGGGTATATTGTTGCGGGATGGTTTTGGACAAACTGAAAGCACTTGTATGGTCGCTAATCTGCCCGGTTATCCGGTAAAATCAGGCTCTATGGGAAAACCAACTTTTCTCTATGAAGTTGTAATTGCTGATGACCGGGGATCGGAGCTGCCTTTGGGGGAGGAAGGAAGTATCTGTGTCAGAATGGATACAGGAAGACCAAATGGTATATTCGATACTTACTTCAATGATCCGGAAAAGAAAAACGAAGTATTTAAACATGGATTGTATTACACAGGTGATAAAGCTTATCAGGATGAACAGGGATATATCTGGTTTGTAGGAAGGGACGATGATGTGATCAAGTCTTCAGACTATCGGATCGGGCCTTTCGAAGTAGAAAGTGTATTGCTGGAACATGAGGCTGTCATGGAATCTGCTGTAGTGGGTAGCCCTCATGTACTTAAAGGGTTAGAGGTTAAGGCATTTGTGATTTTAAATGCAAATTATAAACCCGCTAAAGCGCTGGCAGATGAATTGTTTTCTTATTCCAGGAAAAGGCTTTCTCCTTACAAGATGCCGCGCATCATTGAATTTGTCACTGAATTACCCAAAACAATTAGTGGGAAGATCAGAAGGATATAGTTAAGATCCTTAGAAGCTGAACGTAAGGCTAATGGTTTGGTCACAGAACAAGAATATTTGTATAGCGTTAGGCCTTAATTAAGGTTTAACGCTTATTTTTTTGATAAATGGAGCTTCGCTGGTGAGCGTGTTTGCCAGTTCATAGAGCTTTGGAGCAATGTTAATTTTTCCCTCTGCATCTTGTATTGTTCTCCTGAACAAGATAATTGAATTCGCGACTGTGCTGTTAGGATGACGTTTAATTATAGATTCAAAATCTGTAATTACATCTGGTTCAATTTTGTAGGTTTCTGAATTTAAAGTAGGTGTATTTTCCAAACCAACTAAAAGATAGCTCATATAGTTCCGGTATTTTTCTTCTGCCTCTTTCCGGTAATGGCCTTCAGGATATTTCTTCAAATAAGATTCCCACGAAAAAGCCCACTCTCCAAGCGTCACGCGATCAACTGCGAGTCCTGCATCATAATCAATTGCGGCATTATTTTCAATCGTTTGCTGGTTCCAATAATATTGATCACCCGCCGTTAACCGGGATGCAAACAAATTTTTCCAGTAAGCAGGTTTAAGTTCAAACGCGGGCTCTTGTTCTTCAGCCTCGGTAATTTCGATCTGGCGGGCTGTGAGTTGTTGAAACAATATTTTTTGTGCAGGATTTAGTTTAGCTGGCAATGCCGTATTTATTCTTTTACTGTAAGCTCCTGAACTTTCACCTGCTAAATAACTAGTGTTTGTGAAGCTTTTATAAATTGCTAAGATTTGTTGCTGCTCCGGAGCTAAACGATTAACCATTGGAGTCAAAGCCTTTTCCCATTGCTCCAGTAACAAATAGCGTTGCGTTATATTTAATAAAGGAAGCTGCTGGCGGATTGTTTTTTCTACCTCATTCATTGCAGCTATAGATGGGTAACTCTGAAACGAGCTGATTTTTAAACTAATAGAAGTTGTTTGTTCAGCAGCATGTTCTATTGATTTAACAGTGTCTTTTTTGAAGTCGCTATTATTGGACTGTAAAGTCGTTGAGGCTTGAACTGTTTCTTTTTTCGTTGAATACAGCAGGTATAAAATACCTGCAACTGCTGCAACAATTATAACTATAATTAGTGAAATTCTGTACTTACTCATTTATGCCTGATCTTCTATATCCGATCTTCGGGGCAAATGTAAAATAAAAATAATTGAGTATAATTCATATCAAACAAGCTTTCAACTTATATTAAGTTTTTTTCAGCCCACCGGGCTATATGATGATATTCCTTTTCTTCCTGGCGCGCAGTATGAATATGAAGATGAAAAAGTGTATAGTGAATGTGATAACATTCAAGTCGCTGCTGGAAATTGATAATTTCTATTTGCTGAGCTTCTTTTTCTTTTTTCCAGAATGATAGATAAGAAAAAGCAGTTGTTTCTGCATTCCAGGGTTCAGTGCAATCTGTCGAATAAAACAGAATCAAGCCACGATGTACGGCCGAGCTCCTGCCAGCTAGCCCGATATTTCTGATTAAACAGGGAAGAAAGGTAGTCAGGCCATGATGGCCAACCTCCGTTTCCATTACCATCAGTTAGTCCCCAACCATTAAACTGTGAAGTATCCAGTTGATGAATATGGTAAAGCGGCTGAAGAATAGACGGAACAATGGTTAATGCGGTTTCATGAGTTGCGTTGGCCAGCATTTTATCCGCAGTTAAACCTGCACAAAAGATAGAGAGACAATAGTGGAAATTCTTATTAAACGGGCCTGTTTCCAAAATCCGGGCTATCGGAATAGCAGTCCTGTTGAATTTTTCAAAGGCAAACTTATCTTTTAGAAAATCCTGGGGATGTGCACCTAAGCGTAATACAAGTTCTCCTTTTTCACAATTAAATGAAAATGCCTGAGCCCACCAGCCTTCAGCCAGACGCTGAAGGTGAGTTACATTCTCAAATTTGCCGGACAAGAATATTGCTGCTTCCTCAATTTCTATATGTATA
Source organism: Pedobacter cryoconitis (assembly GCF_014200595.1). Taxonomy (NCBI): domain Bacteria; kingdom Pseudomonadati; phylum Bacteroidota; class Sphingobacteriia; order Sphingobacteriales; family Sphingobacteriaceae; genus Pedobacter; species Pedobacter cryoconitis. The sequence goes on along the minus strand of NZ_JACHCG010000001.1, from coordinate 3,187,333 downwards.
TGATAGTTTATAATTTTGAATACATTTCCAGAAAAGCCTCTAATAACTTATCATTTACCCTTGTTTTTCTATATACAAGAATAGTTGTAGATGTTCCAAGTTCCTTTCCAATAGAAAAGGTCTTTAACTTTCTATTTTGATAATACTGTTCAATTAACTCAGCAGGTAATATAGTGATGGCCAGGTCAGCTTCTACAAAGTTTATGATACCTTCCAAAGAATTAACTACGATACGTTTATAATTAACGATCCCTTTAAAGCTGAGCCATGATTCCAGTCTTGCCCTATAATTGCAACCCTGATCGAATACAACTATTTTTACTTGCTTATCCTGAATAAGCTCCTCAATCTTTTTATACTGAGTGGAAGTTACCATCACTAATTGTTCTTCTTTAATTGTTTGCTGTGCCAATTCTGGTACTGAAACTGGTGCAGCTACAAAAGCGGCGTCCAATTTGTAGTTGAGTACTTCATTGATCAGATTTGAAGACATATCAGCTTTAAATTCAAGTTCAATCTCGGGATACATTTCGCTGAATTTATTGATAATATCAGGTGCTTTCAAAGCCATCGTGGTTTCGATACAGCCAATTCTAAGCTGACCAATTAATTGATTACTTTGAGCTAATTCTCTTTTCGCTTCTTCTATTAATTGCCCGACCTGTTTAAAATAATGAATCAGTGTTTCACCCGCAGCAGTCAATTCAACCTTTCTTGAAGTTCTTGTAAAGAGTGAAACAGCAAATTCGTCTTCTAAAATTTTAATTCTCGCTGTCACATTTGACTGGACGGTAAACATCGCTTCGGCAGCCCTGGTAAAACTCCCATTTGCTGCTACAGCTTCGAATATTTTAAAATCATTAGTATTCATATTAAATCATTAATTATGATTGTTTGTATCTCTATTAATCGTTTTTAAAGATTAAATGTATGAATTACTTTTGAATTATAAAATCATATAGATGAAAACAGAAGCAGTTCATTACCACAACATCAAAGTCAACGGATTAAATATATTTTACCGTGAAGCCGGGCCAGAAGACGCCCCTGTAGTCTTACTCCTGCATGGCTATCCAACCTCATCCTTTATGTTCAGAAACCTGATACCTGAACTCAGTAAAAAATACCATGTAATCGCACCAGATTTACCTGGTTTTGGATACTCTGATGCACCGGCTAACGATCAGTTTGATTATACCTTTGATAACCTGGCCAAAACTATGCAGTTATTGATTGATGAACTTGCTTTGAAACGTTTTGCCATTTATGTGTTTGATTACGGAGCTCCTGTGGGCTTCAGGCTGATGCTTGCTAACCCCGAAAAAATTACCGGTATTATTTCTCAAAACGGAAATGCTTATGAGCAGGGATTGAGTAAAGGCTGGAATCCTATTCAAAAATACTGGCAGGATCCATCTCCTGAAAACCGGAATGACCTGAAGGAGTTTGTGAGTTTGAAATCTACTAAATTTCAATACTTTGAAGGCGCAAGCGATCCTGCATTGATCGCGCCCGAAACTTATACTTTAGACCAGCATTTTCTTGACCGCCCGGGTAATGTAGAAATACAGCTTGACCTATTGAAAGATTACCGGACTAATGTTGCGCTTTATCCAAAGTTTCAGTCTTACTTCAGAGCTTATAAACCACAATTGCTGGTTGTTTGGGGAAGTGAAGATCCATATTTTTTACCGGCCGGGGCAGAAGCCTGTAAAAAAGATAATCCAGATGCAATAGTGAAATTTTATAAAACAGGACATTTCGCATTAGAAACTCACGTGAAGGAAATCAGTCAGGATATCTTGAATTTCTTGGCCGGTTTACCCCAATAACTCCTGAAGAAGCTCTGATATATAGCACACCAGAGCTTCTTTAAGATCAGAACTTCTTTAAAAACAATACCTTTGAGTTCGCCGCTAAATAATGGCGGGCCAGCAATGAATACCAAGGTGAAGCAACCCAGAGAACTCAATGTCGAATTGTTGAGGATAGTCCTGATGATTATGATCGTTTGTCATCACTTTTTGATGCGTGGGAGAGGTCTCCATCTTTTATATACCTCAGAAAGCACACATATTGATCACGACGCCTTACAGGGGTTATTTATTGATAGTTTTCTGATTATGACAGTCAACTGCTTTATATTTATCTCTGGTTATTACGGAATAAAATTCAGGGTAAAGACAATTCTGAGCCTGTTTATACAAGCCGTCACTTATAGCATTGGAATTGATATTGTATTCGGGCTGATTAACGGCGAAAGTCTGTCTTTTGATACTATACTGAATGGCCTGCTATCTGTGCCCAATGGTCAATGGTGGTTTATTACGACATATTTTTTCCTGTACCTGTTAAGCCCTTTTCTTAATCTGGCCGTTAAACACCTGTCTAAATTCCAGTTTCTATATATTTTAGGTGTACTAACACTCACTAACTTTATTGTTGGTTATATACTTAATCCTGATTCATTAGGTGTGTTGAATGGATATTCTTTATTCAGCTTTATCTGCATTTACTTTTACGGACAGGCTTTCAGCTTATATATAGACTTCAAAAAGGGGAAACTCTTTTACTTTAGTGCTTATGTGATCTGCTCACTACTGATCTTTGGAATGTTTTTTACTAGTATGAAATACCTGAGTATAGGTATGGCATGGCGTGCATTTTTCTATAATAATCCGCTGGTATTAATCTCTGCCATTTCTTTCTTCTTTCTATTTAAGAACCTTAAAATATCTTATACCTGGATTTCTTTCTTCTCGTCTTCGGTATTAGCCATTTATCTGATTCATGAACATCCCAGATCGGCCGATTTTCTGACCGATAATCTGAACAGAATTGCGACAACTTATGCCTTTGGGAGTGTGTATGTTACGCTGTTTTTAATTGCCGTGTTATTGTTTTTAGGTGGCACGTTGATAGAAAAAGTGCGAACAACGGTTACTGAGCCACTTTTAAATTTCCTGATTGTGAAATTCAGATTAGATCGCCTGGATGAAAGAATGAAGTAAACTGATACTCCCGCCAAACAGCTGGAATGGACGGGAGGGCCAGATTTATACCGGAAGCCATTAGAAGCCAGTTGAAGTAATCATCTCCTTTAGATTTTCAAGATCTTCTTTTACAGCATCCATTTTTGCATAAGCCAGATCATAAGCGTCCTGTCCTAAAAATAAATGCAGCGGGGGATTTTCTTCAGTTGCTACTTTAATAATTGCTGCGGCTGCTTTTTCAGGATCTCCTGCCTGGTTGCCATCAATCAGGTGCTGGTGCTGATCCTGACTTTCACGGACTTCTTTGTAAGCCTCAATTTGGTGCTTAGGTACATTTAAAGAACCCGTAGAAAGGAAGTTAGTGCGGAAATATCCAGGAGAAACGATCGTTGCATAAATCCCGAAAGATTTAACCTCTGCTGCCAATGCTTCTGTGAAACCCTGTACCGCAAATTTTGTAGCACAGTAAATTCCGAATCCGGGAAAATAACCTGTAAAGCCACCAATCGAAGAGATATTAAAAACATGCCCCGATTGTTGTGCGCGTAAATGCGGCATTACTTTACGGATTACATTTAACGAACCAAATACATTGATGTCAAAATTCCCTCTTGCTTCCTGGTCACTTAATTCTTCCAGGCTACCTGTTAGTCCATATCCTGCATTGTTTACTACAAAATCAATACGGCCAAACTGACTGATTGTTTTTTCAACCGCCTGTCCAACACTTTCCTCATCTCTGAGGTCAACGCTTAATGGCAGATAATTTTCAGCTGCCGTAGCGCCCACACCTGCATTTAATTCTTCGATACTTCTGGAAGTTGCAGCGACCAGGTTTCCCTGAGCTAGTAATTGTTTAATTAAGGTAAGCCCTAACCCTTTGGAAGCCCCGGTCACGAACCATACTTTTTGATTTTCCATAATTTGTGTCTTTTTGTAAGACAAATGTACTCCGGATACCAAGGCAGAAGTTTGCACAATTCAACCCATTAATTGCGAAATTCAAACCGTATAAATATATCTTGCCTTAAATGCATATATTCAGTTCGATTTATGCTACCCACAGAAGAGGATAAGAATTATTGGGAACAGATGCTGCTTGGCGACAAGAACGCATTGTTTGGGCTATATAATAATTTATATTTCCATCTCATCCGCTTTGGCTTAAAGATTAATCCTGATGATGAGTTAGTCAAAGATTGCGTTAATCAGGTATTTTTAAATCTATGGGATAAAAGAACCCGGCTTAATCCGGTTGAAAACGTTAAATCTTATCTAATGACTTCTCTCAGGAGATGTATGCTGGATCAGCTGGCTTATATTGACCGTACAAATATCGCGGTTAATAAAATGGGAAAAGGGGAAGCCATGAACGAATTATCCTACGAAGAGATTATGATTGGCGTACAACAGGATGAAGAACTCAAAAATAAATTAAGAGTTGCCATTTCACAACTTACACCCAGACAATCAGAGTTAATCCAGCTTAAATTTTTCGAAGGATTAAGCTATGAACAAATTGCAGAGCGGACTTCTCAAACCATAAAAACTGCTTACAATACTGTTTACGATGCGATAAAAATACTGAGGAAGATCCTTAAATAAATATAGCTGAGTCTTTTTGAAAATAAATATGTATTTCTCTTAGGAAAACCAGGTCATTTCTCCGTCTATAAGATAAAACGGACATATGAAGCTTCCAGATAATGACTTTTTAGTAGAAGAATTGGTTTGTAATGAATCTTTTCAGCATTATTGTCTTGGGATAAGTCTGGAAAATCATGTTTTATGGGAAGAATGGATAAATAGTATACCGGAAAGAGCATTCGATGTAGAACAGGCGAAAAAACTGGTTAATATTCTGACGATTAAGCAAGGCAGCAGGCTGGAACAAGTCAAAGCATTGAAAAGTGGATTCAAACAGCAGGAAACATTAGCGCAATTATTGAGCACTGTCCCGGATGAAAAGTCGATTTCAATAACACCTCATGGTTTTTATAAATACATCAGCTTTGCCGCCGCCGCTGTCATCATCCTCGTTTCTCTTTATTTTATTCAGCAAAACTATTCATCTTCAAAAAATATTCAGGTTGAACACCCATTAGCTGCATCTGTTTTTTCTTCCGGTCAAATCCCCAGAAAAACGGTAATCCTGCCTGATGGAACGGTAATTACGCTTCATCAAAACAGTGAAATCAAACTGGCTAAAAACTTTAATCCAGCCAGTCGGGAACTTTGGCTTACAGGAGAAGCCTTTTTTGAAGTCAAACATGATGCAAAACATCCCTTTGTTGTACACACTCCCTTTAATGACATCAAAGTATTGGGAACGAGTTTTAATGTCAAAGCCTATCCACATTCAGGTTTGATCGAAACCTCTTTGATTCATGGCAGTGTACAAGTAGAATCAAAAAAATATCCTGGATACCGGGTCTTGCTGAAGCCTGATGAAAAACTATCATTTCATAGTGCACCTGCCGGTAAAGATGAAAGCCTTAAAAATATATTCAGGATTTCTGCTCTTAACCGTAATGCGCAGACCAATAAATCTGAAGAAACCCAATGGATTCATCACCCGATGCTGATCGAAAACGAACCACTCACTGTAATTGCAGAAAAATTACAAAGCTGGTATGGCATCGAAATTTATATCGCTGATCCGGAAGTTAAAACTTACCGTTACTCCGGAACGTTTGAAAATGAGAGTATTATAAAAACTCTTGAAGCATTGCAAACTGCTTATCCATTTGAATTTAAAGCGGAACAAAACAGGATTGTCCTGAGTAAATAGAACCAGAACCACCAACAAAAGCCTGACCACCTATACAATTATATCAAACACCTTAAACTAACCAATATGAGAAAAACCTTACTCTTAGAAAGAGCTGGTAAGTCTTTGACCAGCAGCAGGATGTTGCTGCTTACAAAACTTACGGGCTTCATTTTACTGCTGATGTGCATGCAGGTTTCGGCCACAAGTTTTGCACAGCAGAAAATAACCATTAGTGCTGATCATATCAGTATTAGAAATCTATTGAAAGCTATCGAGCAGCAAACAGACTACCGGTTCGTATATAGCGATCAAACTTTATCAAAAGAAGAAAAGGCTTCATTAAACCTTCATATGGTCTCACTTGATGAAGCGATGAAATCTATTTTAAAGGAAACCAGGCTCACCTACGTACTCAAAGAAAACAATCTTGTCGTTATTTATCCGGCGGTGAAAACACAAAACGATTTGCTGATTTCTGGTCGTGTAGCAGATGAAGCGGGGTTACCACTACCTGGCGTATCGGTTAAATTGACCGGGTCTACAGTAGCGACAACAACAGATGCCAAGGGGAATTATGCAATCCGTGTGCCTGATGCAACTGCAACTCTTGAATTTTCATATGTAGGTTATATCAAACAAACGCTTTCGGCCAGTGGAAATACTATCAATGTAATCTTAAAAAGCGATAACCGGAACTTACAGGAAGTAGTAGTTACAGGTTATACAAACTACAAACGTACACAATCAGCGAGTGCGGCAACTCTGGTCACCGCGGAGAAAATTAACGATGTGGCAGGACTGACCTTTGACCAGATTTTACAGGGCAGGGTAGCAGGAATGAGCGTTATTTCCAGCTCAGGACAACCAGGGCAAAGTGCTGCGGTGGTGATCCGCGGAGTCGGTAGTGTGAACGGATCTTCTGCACCATTATATATTATGGATGGAACACCGATTGAAGCCAGTTTCTTTCAAACTATCAATTCGGCCGATATTGAGAATGTAACTGTATTAAAAGATGCCTCCGCCAAAGCACTCTATGGATCAAGAGGATCTAATGGGGTTATTGTGATTACAACTAAAAAAGGAAAAGCAGGTAAAATACAGGTACAGTATACCTCTCAATACGGTTTTTCTAAATTGACTGATCCTAAATTTACCATGATGAATACTGCGCAGCGCTTGTCATTTGAAGAAGGTGTAGGACTTGATTTCGGAAGAGATCTTGGCCCAGGGTGGACTTACTCTCCTAAAAACCCTGACTATATCTCCGGAACGCAGGCTTTCAGACAAAGTGCAGACCATATTTTAGATAGTATCAGAAAAATCAATATTGACTGGAGAGATGAATTCTATCAGCAAAGCAAATTCCAGGAACAACAAGTTAGCGTGAGTGGCGGTAATGAGAATGTACGTTTTTATAACTCGTTGAATTATTACAAACAGGATGGGGTTGCTAAACGTACAGGGTTGGAAAGATATGCGCTGAAAAGTAATCTTGATTTTAAATCGGACAAGTTTTCGGGAAATGTGAACCTGAATATTGGTTATTCTAATCAGAGTTTTACCGAAGGAGAGGGAAGTAGCAGAGGTGGAACAGCCATGTCTGCCGTTTATTATGCACTTCCTTATGAAAATCCTTATGCACCTGATGGTACCCTGATTCATCCGGGTAACCAGGATCAATATTTTATTGCGGATCAGCGGGAAGGGAGCCAGGCATTAGAACGTTTATTTAACTCGTCCAGCAAAACTGACCAGTTAAAATCTATCATTGGTGTGGCTTTAGCTTATCAAATTCTGCCAGAACTAAAAATTACAACCAGGGCTGGTATAGATTATAGAAATTCAACTGACCAGGCTTATATCAATCCGGATTCGTATTATGGATCTACCAATAATACCAATACGCTGGGTGGAAAGGGCCGTTTTGATGAAGGAACGAGAAGAAATTTCAATATTATTTCGACTACCGGTTTGACTTACGCTAAAACGTTCAATGAAAAACATGACTTTGAAGCCTCTGCTTTTTACGAATATGTTTATAATAATTATAACTCTTTTGGCTTCACTGGCTTTGGATTAGACGGCCGTTTACCAGAAACGCCAGCTGGAATTACAAACAGTGTTGATTATCTGCCTAATGTAGGTGGTTCAAAAACCAGCAGCGCATTAGCCTCTTTCATGAGTGTGGCCAGATATACCTATGATAGTAAGTACACCCTGACCGGAAGTTACCGTTATGATGGATCTACGAAAGTTGCCCCTCAAAATAAATGGCATGGCTTTTACTCGGTGGGCGCAAACTGGAATGCTAAAAATGAAGATTTCCTGAAAAATAGTACACTCATTTCAGAGTTGAGCTTCAGGGTCAGTTACGGTACCTCAGCAAGTCCTTTTGGAGCCGGAGATTTCTTATACCTGCCAACTTATGGCGCAAATGTAACTTATGGAGGTAAGCCGGGAGTCAGCCCGGTTTCTGCCGGTAACCCCAATTTTGACTGGGAATATGTGAACGAATTCAATACAGGTTTTGAGCTTGCTTTATTCAAAAGTCACAGATTACGCCTGTCAGCAGATTACTATAATAAGATCACCAATAATATGTTCATCGATCAGCCGCCATCAGCAACCGCTGGTTTTCCGCTGTTGAGTTTGAGTACCGGAAAGATGAGAAACAGAGGGGTAGAGTTTGATTTGAGTGGGGATATTATAAAAACCAGGGATTTCACCTGGACCGTTGGGGTGAATGCTGGTTACAATAAAAACGTGGTGCTTCATGTAACTGATGTTGCAGATTCTTACCCTGATGGAGATACAAGGATCTTACAAGTTGGGTTGCCTTATGGATCTTATTATGCGCCGCAATGGGCAGGTGTGAATCCACAGACTGGTGAAGCACAATACTATAACCTGGATGGAAGCATTACCACCACTTATAATTCCAATACGCAGAGCGTAGCGAAATCAGGGAGTTTATATCCTTCATTCACAGGTGGGTTTAATACCAGTTTAAGCTGGAAAGGGATTACTGCAAGTGCACTGTTCTCTTTTGTATCGGGTGTTTCCCGCTGGAACAATGAAGATTTTTATAATGAAAATCAACGTTATGCAACCAGTAACCAATCGATCAGGATGCTGGACGACCGCTGGATGAAACCTGGTGATGTGAAAGCCTTACAGCGTTTTGATATCCCTAGAAATTTTACTTCAAAAGACATTCAGGATGCTTCATTTTTGAGGTTAAGAAACGTAAATATCAGTTATACTTTGCCTAAAGCGCTGCTGGAAAAAACAAAGGTATTCAGCAACTTAAAGGTTTTTATACAAGGGCAGAATCTGGTCACCTGGACTAAATGGAGAGGATTGGATCCTGAAAATAACGGTGTTTCGGGGCTTTTCCAATATCCGAATGCCAGAACATATACCGCAGGAATTAGTGTTAACTTCTAAAATTACAGCCATGATTAATCCTCTAAAATATACTTTGATACTTGCTCTGTTTATGGCCTTTTCTTCCTGTACCAAACTGGATTTAAAACCTACAGATACTATAGATGCAGAGAAAGCTTACCGAAACCTGAATGATGTCGATTTAGGGCTGATCGGAGTTTATGGACAGCTGAATTATACTTTGATAGGCGTAAATGCTATTATCTCTGACGAAGTAATGCTGCCTGCAGAAAATACAGTAAGTAATACAGATGCCCACAGATGGCTTTATACTGCTGATAATGGATCTGTTACTAGTTCTTATAACGACTATTATGTAGCTATAGACAGGATAAACAGAGTATTGGCAGGGCTGGACAAGCTCACGATTACTGATAAAGTAACCGCAGACCGTTACCGTGGAGAATTGCTGGCCTTAAGAGCATTTTGTCATTTCGAATTACTCAGAATGTATGGTTCGGCTTACCAAAATGGTGCGCTTGGAGTTCCTTATATGAAAACCTCAGTGATCAGTTACCCCGCAAGAGATCCTTTTGAAGTGGTGGTTGCTGCCGCTAAGGCTGACCTTGTAACTGCCAAATCATTAATCCCTTTATCTTTTGATGATAAAACAAGGGTAACTAAAATAGGTGTTTCCGCAATACAGGCAAGATTGGCATTGTATGAGAAAAACTGGGCAGAAGCAATAGCCTACTCCACTGAAGCTATCAATTTAATGCCGCTGGCGACAGCAGAGCAATTTCCTGGCATATGGACTGATGCTGCCGACAACGAGGTGATCTGGAAGCTTAAAAGGATGCCTGATGAAACCAGGACAGGTGACCTGTTTTATCGTCAAACAGGAAATATAGTTTTATATGCACCTTCTTTTAAATTGATCAATTCTTTTGATCAGGAAAATGATATACGTTATCAGGCCTATATCAAATTTGATAATACCAGGGGAGCTAAGAAATCCCAATACCTGGTTAACAAATATGCGGGTACGGCACTTTCACCGGGGCTGGCAGATTTGAAAATGTTCCGCACAGGCGAAATGTATTTAATCAGGGCAGAAGCCGAAGCAGAGAGTACAGGTAATGCAACCGGAGATCTGAATACTTTGCGTGCTGCCAGAATAAAAGACTACACCGCAGTAAATTTTGCTGGTAAAGATGAGCTGATCCTCGCAATTTATACTGAACGCTTTAAAGAATTAGCTTTTGAAGGTCATCGGTTTTTTGACTTGAAACGCAGAAATTTGCCTGTAGAAAGATTACCAGAAGATGCCATAAATACCTCTGGAGCTGTTAAATTGCTGCCTTCAAAAGCACAATATTCGCTTCCATTGCCTGCATTGGAAATCTCTGTTAATAAAAACACTGTTCAAAATCCCAACTATTAATACGCGTTTGAGTGGAGACTTGTAAATTCTCTCCACTCAAAAATTGTTATTATATTTCAAATCACCTTCAACCAAAATAAAAGAACCAAAATGATGAATAAGAACTTAAAAATAATAGCTGTCCTGTTATGCTGTTTGGTAGCTAACCTGGCTTACGGACAAGAAAAATATGTAATGGTTATCCATGGAGGAGCGGGAACAATTACCAGGAAAAATATGAGCCCTGAAAAGGAAGCGGCTTACGTTGCAGCATTGACAAAAGCTTTACAGACCGGGTATGACGTTTTGAAATCAGGAAAGACCAGTTTAGATGCAGTAGAAGCGACCATTCATATCATGGAAGATTCTCCATTATTTAACGCAGGAAAAGGTGCTGTATTTACCCATGACGGTAAAAATGAAATGGATGCTGCAATTATGGATGGAAAAACGATGATGGCAGGAGCGGTAGCAGGAGTAACTACAATTAAAAACCCTATATCAGCAGCCAGGGCAGTAATGGAAAAATCTGAGCATGTGATGATGGTAGGCCACGGTGCAGAATTATTTGCTAAACAAGCTGGAATTGAAATCGTCGATCCTAAGTATTTTTATACTAAAGAGCGTTGGGATGGCTTACAACAAGCGATAAAAGAAGATTCTACCAAGTCTGTTTTAGACCATGGTAATAAAAAATCAATGAAATTAGGAACCATTAACCATGATTATAAATTTGGTACTGTAGGCGCAGTTGCTTTAGATAAGAATGGAAATCTGGCAGCGGGTACTTCCACAGGCGGAATGACTAATAAAAGATATGGCCGCATAGGTGATTCTCCGATCATTGGCGCAGGAACTTATGCAAATAATGCGACTGCTGGTATTTCATGTACCGGATGGGGCGAATTTTATATCCGTAACGTAGTTGCTCATGATATTTCGGCCATGATGGAATATAAAAATATGTCTGTAGCTGATGCTTCCCGTGCGGCATTGGATAAAGTAGGTAAAATGGGAGGTGATGGTGGCCTGATTGCCCTGGATGCAAAAGGTAATGTAAGCATGCCTTTCAATACTGAAGGGATGTACAGAGGAACAGTTACTGAAAATGGTAAGATTGAGGTATTAATTTATAAATAACGTGATGATGACTTCTAAAATTCAGCTGCGCATTCAGGCATTAACTTTTCTGTTTTTATTATTTGTAGTAAATTCATCATTTGCGCAGTATAAAACTAAGCCAGCAATTCCGGTTCTATCCAAAGGAAGTCTGTTTATTATCGGTGGTGGTGATCGTTCTCCTGAGCTGATCAATACACTGATTAAAACCGCTAATCTCAGACCTAACGATTATATCGTAGTTTTACCTATGGCTACAGCTGAGCCGGAAGCTTCATTTGAAGCGATTAAAAACCAGTTGTCAGCAGCAGCTAAAAACAATATTTACAGTTTCAACTTTGCCGGAGAGAAAGTACGTGATCAGTCATGGCTTGATTCTCTGGCAGGAGCAAGACTTGTTTTTATCACAGGAGGGGATCAAAGCCGCTTCATGAAAGTGGTTTTAAATACTCCGGTATATGGCGCGATTCATAAAGCTTATCAAAACGGGGCGACTATTGCCGGCACAAGTGCCGGGGCTGCGGTAATGAGTAAACATATGATTACCGGAAACCAGTTACTGGATACCAATTACAGGGAAACTTTTAATAAACTCAGAGCTGATAACATTGAGTTTGAAAGTGGAATGGGGTTACTGGACTCTGTTATTATAGATCAGCATTTTATAAAACGCAGCCGCTATAACCGTCTTTTATCTGCATTAACGGCTTATCCGGGCTATGATTGTATTGGAATTGACGAAGGAACAGCCATCATTGTGCAAGGTAAAAAGATTACTGTAGCCGGGGTGAGCCAGGTAATCTGCGTAGCTGATCCTGAAAAGGTAAAGATCCGGGAAAATCATCTGATTACTTTTGAAAATCTGCGATTTAGTGTTTACGGAGCCGGAGATCAGTTTAAACTGAAGTAAGTTATATAAATACAGCCATTATTTCTTAATGGCTGTATTTATGAAAATATCTATTAAATTACGGGTAAAAAAGGAGCATGAAGGTACTAGCTGAAACAGAGCGGTTGATTTTACGGGAGATTTTACGGTCTGATACCAATGCTATGTATGAGCTGTACGCTGACCCTTTAGTTTTTCAATATTTAGGTGAAGAGCCATTTGTTGATATTAAACAAGCGGAGCAGATTATTGAGTTTATCAGAAAACAATACGTTGATCATGGAACGGGCCGCCTTGCAGTACTCAAAAAGGGTTCAAATGAATTTATAGGTTGGGCAGGATTAAAATATGTGACCGGAAGCTATAATAATAAGACCAGCTATTATGAAGTGGGGTACCGGTTTATTCAAAAACATTGGGGGAAAGGTTATGCGACAGAAGCCGCCCGGGCATCTCTGGACTATGGTTTTAATGAATTGAAGCTCAATGAAATCTACGCAATGGCCGATTCGGGTAATACTTCTTCAAGAGGAGTGCTGGAAAAAATAGGATTGCATTATCTGGAGACGTTTGATTTGAAAGGGATTGACCATGACTGGTTTGTAATTACCAGAACTGATTGGGAAAGAGTTAAAATTTGTTAAATCTATATTAACAAATAGCTTTTCATGCTAAACCGATGTCCTAAACATTATATTTGTAACAGGTTTGTTTCAAAATAACTAATCATTTGTGATTCTCTTTTTTTATGCATTGACATTACATAAATAGTTTTTACATTGTGATTACAATACGCTTTAATTGAACGCAAATCTCAGCTTTAACAATTTACCACACTATGCAGGTTAAAGGACTCACCTTCTTTTTATTTCAATCTTCCGGCAAAAAACAACATTTATACAGTATACTTTTTGTATTCATGGTGTGTGTGTTAGGCATAAATACCGTATATGCGCAACAACCGGTGGTTATAACCGGGAAAATAACTGATGGACAAACAGGTGAAGCTATTCCTTATGCAACTATCTTTGTAAAGCTTAAAAATGGAACAATCAAGGGAACTGCTTCAGATTTTGATGGTTTATATCATCTGGCTGTTCCTCATGATATCGCCAATGATTCTATTTATACTGCCTATGTCAGCTATTTACCGGGTAAAAAGCTGTTACCTAAAGCTCCGCATACTATAGTTGATTTTCAGCTGGCTGTTAATGGACGTATTTTAAATGGGGTTACCATCAGTCCTAAAAGCTATGTGAACCCAGCCTGGGAAATCATGGATAACCTGGTTAAAAATAAACCTGTCAATGATCAGAAATATCTGAAAAGTTATCAATATCAAAGTTATAACCGTATTGAAATATCGGTCACTAATATTAGTGAGAAAATGAAGAAGAATAAGGTGATCAAACAGGTTTTACCTTTAATGGAAAATCTGCAAAAGATTGCAGGGGAAGAAGGAACACCTATTTTACCCATATTTATGTCAGAAACTGTTTCCGATTATAAGTATACCACTAACCCGGAGCGAAAAACCGAAAATGTGCTGCGTACCAAAGTGAGTGGGGTAGGGATAGAAGATGAAACACTGATTTCTCAATTAGTGGGCTCTACATTTTTGCAGTACAACTTTTACAATAACTTTTTAAAACTCGCAAACAAAGACTTTATCTCTCCTACCAGTGATAACTGGAAAACGCATTATAATTATGAGCTGATTGATGCTTATGATAAAATAAATGGCAGAGAGTGTTATAAAATTGAATTCAAGCCTAAAAGATCACATGATCTCGCTTTTGATGGGGTGATGTGGATTACACGTGACAGCTATGCTTTATTCCAGATTGATTGTAAGGTTTCAAAAGATGCAAACCTGAACTTTCTGAATAAGATCAGGATACAGCAGGCGATGGTAAAAGCAGAAGGAACCACAGCATGGTTGCCAGGACAAACCCGTATTGTCGTTAACGTAGGTACTACACAAAAGAAATTATCCGGCTTTATTGCCAAATTCTATTTATCCAATAAAAATATTGAAGTCAATAAAGATTACCCGGTTTCTGATTTTAAAGAAAGCCTGGTGATGAGTAAAGATGTCAATAAGAAAGATGACCAGTACTGGGTGAAAAATCGGGCAGATTCTTTAACAGCTGCGGATAAAGCAGTCTATAAAATGATAGATACCGTTAAAAACCTGCCTTTGGTAAAAACTTATGCAGATATTGCAGGAATGCTGATTAACGGCTATTATAAAGTCGGTAAAATAAGTTTTGGCCCTTATCCTTACACTTATAGCTACAACGATTTGGAAGGAAATGTACTTAGAATAGGGGCGACTACCAATACTAATTTTAGTGATAAATTAATTCTAAGCGGATTTTTAAGTTACGGGTTCAGAGATGAACGTATTAAATATAATGCTGCTGTGGATTATATTTTCTCTCGCAAACCATGGATACAAGCGGGTGTTTCCTTCCAGCATGATATTGGTCAGACAGGTTATCAATTCGAGAATTTTATCAATAAAGCGAACAATGTATTCATGGCCTCTATCCGGAATGGCAAAGTAATCAGAAGGGGGCCATTTACCCAAAATATAAGCCAGGCTTATATTCAAACTGATATTACACCAACCATAAGAGGTAAACTGACTTTGGCTCACCGTACTTTCGATCCTTTATTTAATTTTCATTACCACGATCAGGCAGATCAGCGGACTTATAACCGGTATGAAGTTTCTGAAATCGCAACAGAAGTACAGTGGACACCAGGAAGACGTTTGCTGGAATCCTCTAAAATCAATAAAAGATTAATCATTGGAAATGGAAACAGTAACCCGATATTAACCTTTAGATATATCAGGGGAACTAAAGCTTTATGCGGAGATTTCGACTACAACAAATTCTATTTTAACATCAGCCAAAGACCACGTATGGGGATTTTAGGTATAGGGGATTATTCTCTGACCGCCGGATATATTCCTAGTGCAATCCCTTATCCATTACTTGAAAACCACCGTTATAGCTTTAATACCATGCGCTTTATGGAATTTACAAGTGACCGGTTTATTTCACTGAACTATACCCAGCATATGGAAGGACTGATTACAAACAGTATTCCACTGCTGAAGTCCCTGAACGTACGTACTGTAGCTGTTTTAAATGTGCTGCAAGGCAGTTTATCCAACAAAAACAATGAGGCCTTTTTAAGAGGACGTACCAATCTGAACCGGAGTTTAAATAACGTACCTTACGTAGAGGTTGGTTATGGTGTAGAAAATATCTTTAAGATTATCCGTATTGATTTCTTACACCGCTTAACACAAAAAGAACATTTAAGTGAGCCAGGATTAGAGCCTTCAAATTTCGCGATCAGAACAACCTTACAATTCCGGCTGTAAATTATTGATTTTGCCCCAATCTGAAAGTGATTGGATTACCTGATCCATTGATTTCCCTAAGGGTGATAGTTTATAGTAGTATAGCTTGTTTTTCAGTGCAGATTCTTGTTTAAGAATCAACCCGCTTTTCTCCAGTTCTTTCAATTGTAAGGCTAGTACACGTTCAGTAATGGCAGGAAGTTCTCCTTTAAGTTCAGAAAATCTTTTATTGCCTTCCTTCAATTTTACTAATAGTGTAAGCTTCCAGCGGCCACTCAACTGCGATAAAGTATAAGCTGCATCGCATAGACCATGTAGTTTTTGTGCATTGATATAATTGGTTGAAGTGGTTTTTCTCATCTGATAAACTGAAAATCTGATCGCTTACAATTTTGTAAGTTCATTACTATAAACGTTTCCAGCTGTAAATTTGAAGATAAATTCTTAAATTATGGCAACAATAAAAGAGGATATTGGGATAACAGGCTTACACCATATTGCAATCAGAGCAGAAAATTTTGAACAGACAGTTCAGTTTTACACCACAGTAATAGGATATACTGTAAGTCATATGTGGTCATTACCAGAGTTTAAACTTAAACAGGCTGCGATGTTAAAATCACCAGATGGCTTCAGCTATCTTGAAATATATGATAACCAGGCTGATATTCCGGCACAAGGGAGGCAAAAACAAGCACACGAAGAATTCGTTCAAACTGCTTTATTGCATATCTGCCTGACTGTCAAAGATTCAAAGATAGCTTATGCTATGGCTATTGCAGGTGGTGCGACGCCTTGTCATGAGCCAATGGTACTTCATTTAGGTAATCCGGCTATTACAGTATATAATTCACTGGTTTATAGTCCAAATGGAGAGGTTATAGAGTTTCTGGAAAAGGCGGGTTTTTAAAGAGTGGATTTAATCCACTCTTATCTTAAATAGGCTAGTACTTCCTCTGCATTTTTATCGGGAGGAAAAACAGGATAAAAATATTTAGTAATTATCCCATCTTCAAAAATCAGGGTAACCCGTTTCAGATAGCTAAGCTCACCTACTACGTGAAGCGGTAGGTTTAAAGCCTTCTTAAATTCCAGGTTTTCATCACTTAACAAATCAAAAGGAAGATGTAACCGTTCTTTTGATTCCAGCTGATCCGCAGTTGATTGCGTACTTATTCCGTATACCTGTGTATTCAATTGCTTCAATTCCTGGTAATGGTCCCGAAAAGAACAAGCTTGTGGTGTACAACCTCTGGCACCCGGAATAGCATCCCAACCTTCAGGAAGCGGGACTTCTGCAGGCCCGGTCATTGGATAACAATAAATTACCAGGCGGCCTTTAATCGCAGAGAGTTCAACTAGTTTGCCATGTGTACCATGCAACGCAAGATCTGGAATAGTTAACCCTGATAAATGATCACAAGCTCCATCATCCTCAGGAACAGGTAAACCTGGAGGCAATATTTCTAAATTCGTCTGCTCACTCATTTTGCTTAGTTAAGTGGGATTTCAAACAAACTGAAAGAACCATGTTTATAATGTGCAGGCAAACTGCTTACATCATCCAGTTTGGTAACTCCAAGATAGTTGAAGCCACAGCTGATATAGTAGTTATTCAATTTGTCATTGCCACTTCCAGTATCCAACCTCACAAAAGAACGTTGATTTTCTTTGGCAAATTGAATTGCCCAGGCAACGATATGTTTTACATATGAATTGCCCCTTAACAAAGGATTTGTAGCGATACGGTGAATATAAACTGATGGATCCTTGTCTTTTTCTTTCCAGATGGCCGGATCACTAAGCGTAATGCAAAAAGTACAGGCTAGTTGTCCATCCACTAAAATCTTATAATGCCTGTTTTCATTAATTTCTTTTTGAATAAGCGATCTCTCAAACCCTTGCCAGAATAGAAGACCTACTTTTTTCATATGTTCAGTTGCCTGATCGTAAAGGTCGAAGATTGCGTCAATGTCTTTGGTGGTGCTATGTGTAATTTCCATACTAAATTTCTGTCTTTATTAATTAAAACAAAGTTAAGGTAAATAGCACTATGAATGCAGATGCAGTTTTGATATATTTGAGCATAGCAGTTGAAGAATATGCAAAATAAATTAGCTCAGAAAGACCATTTGTATCAGCGGATAGCCAATGGATTAGAACAGCAGATTAAAAATAATGTATTGGCCATAGGCGACAAACTTCCTTCTCTCCGTGAATTTTGCAAACGCTATGGAACAAGCCAGACTACGGCTATAAAGGTGTACTACGAGCTTGAAAGTAAAGGGCTTATTGAAACCAGGCCAAAATCCGGATATTACATAAGCGGATCGCTAAAACGGATTCCAGCTTTGCCAAAAATCAGTGAACCTGGCACTGAAACCAGTCAGATCCAGATTGAAGACTTGCTGGAAAAAGTATACAATAATGCAACTCCTATGAATATCACGCTGGCTCATGCTGTGGTTGCCGATGAACTGCTGCCTATAGCGAAACTAAATAAAGGAATGATCCAGGCTATGCGGGAATTAAAGGGGAGCGGTACTGCTTATGGGGAAATTCAGGGAAATGAAAAATTAAGAAAGCAGATTGCAAGGCATGCTTTCACAATACCTGAGTTAAGTCCTGAGAATATTATTACGACTAATGGTTGTATCAATGCTATTTCTTATGCAATGATGGCTCTGGGGAAACCGGGGGATACTATTGCGGTGGAAAGTCCAGTGTATTTTGGAGTTTTACAATTAGCCAGGAGCCTTGGTCTGAAGGTTTTGGAACTGCCTACACATCCGCAAACCGGGATTGAGATCGGGGCATTGACAAAAGCACTGGAAGCCAATAAAATTAATTTGTGTCTGCTGGTTAGTAACTTCAGTAATCCTTTAGGTAGTTTAATGCCCGATGAGCATAAGAAAGAAGTGGTAAGACTCATACAAAAGCACAATGTGCCTTTAATAGAGGATGATATTTATGGCGATATTTATTTTGGAACTAACCGCCCTAATACCTGTAAAACTTATGATGAAAGCGGATTGGTACTCTGGTGCAGTTCCATTTCAAAAACACTGGCCCCGGGTTACCGGGTAGGATGGATATCACCGGGAAAATTTAAATCGGAAATCCTGAGAATGAAGCTCTTCCATGCGATTGCTTCTACAAACATTACGCAGGAAGTTATTGCAAATTTTCTGGAAACAGGGCGTTATGAACATCATTTGCGTAAGCTAAGAAATACACTGCATACCAATAGCCTGCAATATATACGCGCAATCAATGATTATTTTCCCGAAGGAACTAAAGTGAGCAGGCCACAGGGAGGAATGGTTTTGTGGGTGGAATTTGACCAGAAAGTAAATACGATTGAATTATATGATCTGGCCATCAAAAAAGGGGTCAGTATCGCGCCGGGAGGATTGTTTACTTTACAAAACCAGTTTGCTAACTGCATGCGTTTAAACTATGGAATGCCGTGGAATGGACAGATTGATCAGGGATTGAAAAATCTGGCTGATATTGCTACTTTACTCAATCGGTAAATTATTCTAAATGACAAATTTATGACATCTAAAACATTTTAGTATACGTTTATATCCGGTGAGGCTGTCTAATCAGGCTTCAGCCAGCTTATGAATCTATTTAAGGTGTATTTTTCTGAAGGTAAGGCGCATTCTCCAGATATGATGGAGGCCAAAAATTTCCATGTAGACCGGATCTGTACTAAAGCAGGAGAGCTGAAATGGTTAATTGTATTCGCTGAAAACAAAGAGCAGGCTCTCGAACTGGCTGAAAAGGGTTATGAGTCTATTGGTATCTCGAGGTATAAATCTAAAAATAGTAGTCTGAAAGTTCATTTAGGAGATTCCTTCGCTTAAATATTTTATTATCAGATTATAAGATGCTTAAGCCTAGTTCTTTATAAGGGACCAGTAAATGGTTTTCCGGATCCAGATCAGTAATTAAAAGATCTATTGATTTTGTATTGCAGATATGAAAGGTTGATATTGTATTTAATTTTTCAGCGCTTGGCACTGCTATTAACTGGTCGCACATATTACTAATCCTTGTTTTTATTTCCAATTCGTCCATTATCGGATCAGTGATACCATATTCAATATGCAAGCTATGAACGCCAAGAATTCCAATATCTGCATGAACGGAATTGTATTTGTTTAACACATCAAATCCTGTAGATATTTTTGATTTCTTCGAAGCTTTACCCCCAGCAAAGATGAGTTCAACATTTGGAAATTCAAACATCAGATTAGCTATTGGATAACTGTGTGTAAAGACCGTCAAACTAATCTGGCGGGGTAGAAAACTGGCTATAAGAAAAGGAGTAGTTCCACCGTCAAACACTGCAACCTGCCCATCTTTAAATAATTTGGCTGCTTTTTGAGCAATTATCCGCTTGTCTGGATTAGCGTATAGTTCCCGTTCTTGATAAGTAGCTGGTATAATTGTTTTCGGCTTGGCGCCACCTTTGATTTTACTGATCATTCCTGCGGCTGCAAGTTCACTGATATCTCTTCTGATTGTATCTTCAGAAACGATCAATATTTCACTCAATTCCTGGTATCCGACCTGATCTTTCTGCCTGAGTCTATCTATAATAAATTGATAACGGCTGCTTTTTGTCATATTCCCTGATTTGCGTAATTTCGCATTAAAGTTGCAAATAAAATGTATTAATTTGCATTAAATCTTAAAAAACATGAAGATTAATACAATCATCTTTGATTTAGATGGAACAATTGCGGATACATTGCCCTTATGTATTGCTGCATTCAAGAAAAGTATTGAACCACTATTGGGTTCACAAATAAGTGAACAGGAAATTGTGGCAACCTTCGGCCCATCTGAAGAGGGGACTATCCGGAAGCTGGTTCCTGAAAATGAAGAGGCTGGTATAAAATCATATCTTGAACATTATATAGCTCTACATCATAGCTGCGCACACCCATTCGAGGGTATAAAGGAATTACTGCAATTCTTAAAGGATAGCGGTGTGCATCTGGCAATGGTGACAGGAAAGGGTGTTCACAGTACAAAAATTTCGCTTGAACAATTTGGCCTTAGCGATTTTTTTAATGTCTTGGAAACTGGCAGAGCTGAAGGCCCTGACAAATCAAATGGTATAAAGCGTGTAATAAACCGTTTAAACGTTGACCAAAGCCAGTGTATTTATGTTGGAGATGCGCCGAGTGATATTCTGGCTTCTAAAAAAGCAGGGATTTCAATTGCCTCTGCTGCCTGGGCAGAAACAACTGATGCGCAAGAACTATTAACATTATCTCCCAACTGGATTTTTTATTGTGTTCAGGAATTCCGGGACTGGATTACGAAGTTTATATAGTGTTTAAGTTATGCTCCATTCTTCCAGCGCATCTAATATAGGTAGCAGCAATTTACCTTTTTCAGTAAGCTCGTAATCTACCCTGACAGGGACACCGGGAATTATAGTTTTGGTAATCAACTTTGCATTCTCTAATTCTTTAAGCTGACGGCCCAGTGTCTGGTCAGAAATATTGCCTAATACAGCTTTGAGTAAACTGAAGCGATTTGTCTTTTCTCCTATAAAAATAATGATCAGTGCTTTCCATCTTCCTGATATCAAATCCATTGCTTCATTGACTTTACATGACCTGTGCAGAAATTCCTTATTTATTGCATTAGATGAATTCTCTTTTTTCATATGAACTTCTTTTTTTGTGAGTAGCTCCCAATTTAGTGAGCATAGCAATCGTTTTAGGGGGTTATTTACCTTTACAAAAATACTTATAACAAAGATGAAAAAGATGAAAGCAGTAGTACTAAAGGAATTTGGAGCGGTAAATAATTTTGAATTTGCAGAAGTTGACCTGCCAATGATTAAAAGCGACGAGGTGTTGATAAGAATCATGGCTACGGCTTTTAATCCGCTTGATTACCAGATGCGGCAAGGTCTTAGAGAAAAAGAACTGATGGTAGGCTCAATATTGGGCGTAGAATTCTCAGGAGTTGTTGTCGGGGCAGGGCAGGATACAAGAGGATTTAAAGTTGGTGATGAGGTTATCGCTTGTTCAGTACAGAAAGGATCGAATGGTAGTTATGCTGAATTTATAGCACTTTCTTTCCACGAGCTAGTGCACAAACCTAAAAATATTGATTTTGGAACAGCAGCATCCATACCAGTATCAGGAATGACTGCATGGTTATGTTACAACAGGATGAATTATAAAACGGATGATCATATCTTTATCAATGGAGCTTCAGGAGGGACGGGCCGCTTTCTGATCCTTTTCCTGATGCATTACAAAATAACCAATATTGTAGTTACCGCAGGAAATCCTGAAAGTATCGCTATGTTGAAGGGGATGGGGATTTTGGAGACAAACATTATAGACTACAATAGTCCGGATCTTGAACAGCGTATATTAAAAGCTAATCAAGGAATGGAATTTGATCATGTTGTAGATCTTGTTGGTGGCGAAATTTCTGAGACAACAGCGCGGGTTTTAAAAGTAAACGGCAATTACGTGGATGTTACTTTTTTTGGTACTCAGACCACCAGGGAAATTTTATTCGACAAAGGAGCTAATATCCTGAATATCGCGGTATATGCTGAGATTGACAATAATAAGGTTCTTAAGACGATTTCGGAGTTAATCGAAGCTGGAAAAATAACTGTTCCAAAAGTAAATGTAGTTGGTAATTTAGGTGTTGCAACGGCGGTAAAAGCACATGAACTGATGGAATCCAACCGGACTCGCGGTCAAAAGCTTGTGATGGTTAATGATTAAATGGATTCGGAAAATAATGGTTCGTTCCCCTGACACTACAGTTGCTTTATCCGGTAACGTATCATTATTTTCCAATCCCTGCTGTCTAAAGAAGATTTATACTCTTTTCTTGCTGCCAAAGGTGATCAAACTTGCCAGGGATAAAGCCCAGACACCAATACCTCCATATAACATGATCCAGTCAAAACCCTGTAGAAGTGCTGCATGTACAACAGTTCCAGAAGGATCTGCGACAGCTAGTTGTGGAAAATCACGTTTAAGCGTGTCGAAACTCCCGGAAGCTATTTTTTCAGCCAGAGAACGTAGCTGCAAGCTATTCAAAGAATGATGAGCCAATACAGGTTTCAAATAAGATAGAATCCCTTCTACCAGGATAAATCCCATAAGTGCAATATTAATGGCTAAAGTAATCAACCTGGCACTCATATCTATACCAGAAGCCATTCCTGCTCTATTACTCGAAACTGCACCCGTTGTCGTATTGGTTACAGGTGTATTGGTTAAGCCCAGTCCGATACCAGCCAGTGCAGATCCAGGAAGCATGGTGAGCCAGCCGGGGTTTTCGGCCATACTTCCATATCTCATTATAATAAATCCTAAACCTATCGTAAACAGCCCAAATGGAATAACAAGACCTGGGCGATACCGAACTGAAAGACGCTCGGCCAGCGGAGGTACAAGTAAAGTGGGAAGTGTATAAGCCAGGAGAGAAAGACCAACCGTAATTACATCATAGCCCAGATAGCCCTGAAAATAAATGGGCAGATAAATGATGAATGGCCAAAAGCTAAAGTTCATACCGATAGAACCAAGAACAGCACCCGAAAAGTTACGTATCCTGAATACTGAAAAATCGAACATAGGGTAGTCATTACTTTTTTCGACCCATACAAAAATAACAAAGCTGATTACTGTGGCAATAAGGATAGAGATCGCTACGGTGCTGGTAAAACCAATATCACCTCCCTGTGTGATAAAATAGGTTAAGCCAAAAACAGCTAAAGATAAAGCAAGCATACCTGCAATGTCGAGTCTTTTTGCCTGTGGGTCTTTAGATTCTTCTACATTTCCATAAACAAGAATTGCGGCAAGAACAGCAATTGGGGTGTGTATCAGAAAAACCCATTTCCAGGATAATAAACCAACGATACCACTACCTATAATTGGCCCGAAACCTAATCCAAGTCCAAGGATAATACCCCATATACCAAAGGCTTTACTTCTTTCTTTTCCTTCCTGAAATTGATGCGAAAGCGCAGATATCTGGCAAATTAACATGGCACCTCCGCTTATTCCCTGAAAAAAACGGCTTACAATCAGCAAAGGTATACTTTGTGCTAAACCACAAACCAAAGAAGCAATACCAAACAGAACCAGGGTAATCAGGAGTATTCGCTTACGGCCATATTTATCGGCCAGTGTTCCTGCTGCCATTAGTACCGTGGTACAGCCGATTGTATAAATATTCATTATCCATTGCATGTCCTTAAGATTGGCGCCTAACACCTTTTCAAGGGTTGGGAGTATAACTGGTACACTGGAAATTTCCAATGAAAACATTAGTGTAGCCATACAAATGGCGATTAGCGCAATGGTGTTCTTATTCAGATAGTTTTGATTTTTCATTTTTACATTCATCTTGTTTAGCAAAACTAAACTGAAAAACAGGTATATATCAGTACATTTTAATGATAAAAATGTACTTTTACTATATGAAAAAGGAGAATATGCATCAATCCTTCGAAATTGTTTATCGTAAGGTGGACGAATGTCCTGCCAGGGATTTACAATTCAGCTTTTTCCAAATGGTTTATGTGATTTCCGGAACAGGATTTCTCCAGGTGAATGGCAATTGTATAGCCTATAAGGCTGGCAATCTACTATTAATGACACCTAACGATTGTCATAACTTTGATATTGTTCACACTACAGAATTCCTGCTGATTAGAATCAATAATGAATATGTTAAAGAATACAGGTCAAAAAATATAAATGCTATCGAGTGCTTATTATATTATTCTTCGCATTTATCTGGTTGTATTCTAAAGCAAAAAGAGGATGAATTTCTGGTTAAATCTATAGTAGATTGTCTGTTGCACGCTATTAAACATCAAGATATTTATGATGAAGATTTAGCTGGACATTATGTAAATGCATTAATTGTAATTGCCGTCAGAAATATATCAAAAATAAAACCACAGGGTATAAAGGAAAATGCAGATAAGCGTATACTGGAAATTATCAATCATATACAATCCAATATTTTCTCGCCTCCAAGTTTAAAGGCTGCATTTATAGCGGATAAGTATGATATAGCAGCTACTTATTTAGGAAGCTATTTCAAAAATCAGTGCGGTGAAACTATTCAGCAATTTATTGCTAACTATAAAATTCGTTTGATAGAACATCGATTAAATTTCAGTGATATGAGGGTGAATGAGATTGTAAACGAGTTTGGTTTTGCTGATGAAAGCCATTTAAATAAATTTTTCAAGAAATATAAGAATATAAGTCTGACCGGATATCGAAAAGCAAGGAATTCAATAGTCAGTCATTAAAAATACTCTTTTAAGACTGACTATATTGTTTCGGTTTTATGCTGAATTTCTGATCATATTATATTTAGTCTATAACACTATTTAATACAGTCATCCTGAATGCACCTCCACTAGCAGCTGCATGTGTAACTGCCTCATTTACCTCGTCAATAGGAAATCTGGTAATTGTGAAATTATCTAATTTAAGTAACCCTGATTGTATTAACGTAATAAGGCGGGCGGGAGCATTGGTAGGGTACAGCCACTGCCCGTATATTGTGATACAGTTTCTCATGATCCATGGATAAGGCAGTTCCAGTCCAGATCCTCCGTGCATACCAATACCACCCATCAGCACTATTTTACCATATGGCCTTACTGTCATTATTGCCGCTTTAACAGTAGAGGGAGCAGCAGAGGGCGGAAGAATATCGAGAACGCAGTCGATCGGGCATGGTGCTGCCTGTTGCATTCTGAGTTGATCTTCCTGTGGATCACCAGACAACGTCACAGGGATTACACGATCTCCGAAACGACGGACCATTTCGTCCAGCACCATTTCGTTTCTTCCCGGTGCTATTACGTATCGTGCACCCATTGCAAGTGCAACAGCCACGCATGCGCTTCCGAAATGACCTGTAGCCCCGCTGACCAATATCGTTTCACCCGCTTGCAGATTCGCCGCAAGGAGACCGCCATAAGGCACAAGGAATGTCGTAATTGCACACCACTTTGAAGCATCTGAAGTTTTAATTTCCCCTATTGGAATGGCATTTTCTGTAGGTATCAGCATTTGCTCTGCGAAGGAACCATGATGGAAATATCTTTGTAAATGCAGGCCACCATCGCCACGGGCGGTTAGCCCATGTAGTGTTATATCCGGATTTGTAGCATTATCCCGCGAACGAATAGTAGCATCACATAAAACCCAGTCTCCAACCTTGAGGCGTGTTGCATCCGGACCAACTGCACGTATACGGCCGATAGCACCCGTACCAGGTACTATTGGCAACTCCAATAACATTTTGCGCTCACCATTGAAAACTTCATTTGCATAAGGCAAAACGGGGGCAGCGAAAATATCAACAATAACTTCTCCTGTACCTAGTACAGGATCTGGCATGTTTTCTACAGACAATGGTGTAGCAAACTCTTTTAAAATTGCAGCTTTCATAGTTTAAAATTTGATATCAAAGCTATGTGGAATATAAAGGTTAACTATTATCCATTTCGGGGGTTCTGCTGCAAATTTCAAGGGTATTTTTTCTATACTCTTCCGGAGTAATACCAGCTAATCTTTTAAAGAATTTACTGAAATATGCAGCTTCATTAAATCCAAGTGAATAAGCAATTCCTTTGATTGAATCTGTCGTATGAAAAAGCATATATTTAGCCTCCAGGGTTAGTCTTTCCTGAATACAAAGTATGGCGGTTTTACCTGTATATTTTTTAACCAGTTCATTCAAGTGCCCGGGAGTAATATTTAAAAGAGCAGCATACTCCGCTACCAGATGATATTTGCTAAATTCGGCATTTACCAAATTGAAAAAATCTGTAATTGTTTTCCCTTTTAATGGTGTACCAGTTACCGCAGGCAGTTTATTATATAAGCGGCTGATCTGAACTAAAAATATTCCCAGATAAGATATAAGTGATAAAGCAGATAATTCATCCTGCTTAGCAAACTCGTCTAATATTTTTATAAGTGTATGCTCTATCTCCTTTCTCTCTTTTATTGAAGATCTGAATTCATAAGCTTCATTACTGTTCAGAATAGGCAGACGGTTCAGTTGTGTTGCCATTTGTAAGAATTCCTTTGTGAAGGATAATATAATTCCTTCCATTGGCAGTTGTACATCTTTTACAAATAACTGTGAAGGCCCTGTAAAATATAGTCCACCAGGTTTGAATGAATGATAGTGAAAATCAACCCAGAAACTTGAATTTCCTTCGTTCACAAATACAAACTGATAATAGTTGCGCCTATGAGGTGTTAAAAACATTTTATTGCCTGGAACGAGCGCTTTGTTGATCCTGTATATTTCGAAGTCTCCATTACCTTGCGGCCTTATCTGTTTAAGATTCAATGAAGATATTGACTTGTCGGGAATATTTAATTTGTTCATAACTTCCAGATAGCTTTCCTTTTTATATTCTTTTAAGACTGACTATATTGTTTCGGTTTCATTCCGATATGCGCTTTAAAAACCCTTGAAAAATGACTTAAGTTCGTAAAGCCCAGTTGATATCCCACAGCTGAAACAGACAGCTTTTCCTCTTTTAGCAAATGAGCTGCTTCTTTCATTCTGAACTCCTGATAATAGTTAAAAATGCTGTTACCGAAAATTTGCTTGAATACACGTTTCAATTTAGATGGGCTCATACCAGCATGAATTGCCAGTTCTTTAATAATTGGCGGAGTTTCCAATTGTTCAAGCATTTGCTCCTTTAATTTGTAAACGGCTTCTATATCGTGAATGTTTAACGCATAAATATGTTTTTCGTCCCGCTTTTGCAGTTCCATTAATAGCCTGCAAATCAGCTCTTCTGCTTTTATCCTCAGAAAGAATAGTTTAAAGGTTTCCTCAATTGATTCAGACAGAATTTCATCTACAATTTTCTGTAATGAAGGATAAATTATTTGTTCAAATACTAAAGGCTGTGTATTCTGTAACAGGTTTTGTAAAACCAGCGATTTTTCCGGCAAGTCAAATAGTCCTTTCAGGTAAGCTGCACCGACTTCTATATTAATAACCGCAGTATTGGTATGAATGGGAATAACAGCATCAGTATTTACACTACAGGTCGCAATTAAAACTGAAGGTATTGCCTTTAATTGCTTTCCAGCCGATAATGTTTCTGTTTTAGGGAAAATGTTTTGAAACTTAAAAAGTATCATTTCCGTAGCAGTATTCCGATCAGGATTTTCAACAAGTAAATCCTGATTGAGTTCATAATTCATGATTAGCATCCGGATATGCGGATTAAAAATAAATCCGCTACAATAACCTTTACCAAATTCTTCAGGGATTTCTATTTTCCTGTTTTTTACATCCGTCCCTAATAAATGAGCTAGCTTTTTTAAGATACCCGGTTCTGTTTGCTGCTTGTATTTTTCCATGAAAGGTCTTTTACGACTGTTTTTAGGTCTAACATAGTTATTTTACCTCTAAGATACTTAACAAATTTGTATCGTAATTAAACAAAGCAAATCATGTTATTAGAAAATAAGAAAGTAGCGATTATAGGGGCGGGACCAGTTGGTCTGACCATGGCAAAATTGCTCCAGCAGACAGGGGCAGATGTAACTGTTTATGAAAGAGACAAAGATCCACAAGCAAGAATTTGGGGTGGTGCACTCGATCTGCACGAAAGTTCAGGACAAATGGCAATAGAAAAGGCAGGGTTGCTTGAGCGTTATTTTGCAATGGGGAAACCAATGGGCAGGACAATAACTGATGAAAAGGGCAATGCGTTATTCGCTGTAGAACCCCGGTATGACAGTCCTGAAATAAGCAGAAACACACTAAGAAAAATAATGCTTGACAGTTTAACAGTCGATACGGTTGTTTGGGACAGGAAGTTTACAGGATTTGAAGTGTATAAGGATAAATGGCTTTTACATTTTGAAAACGAAATGGATACAACCGCAGATTTTGTTATTGTAGCCAATGGTGGGATGTCTAACGGAAGAACATATGTTACGGATACAGTAATAGAAGATAGTGGTACTTTTATTATTCAGGGCGAAGTGTTTGAACCAGAAATTAAATGCCCGGAGTTCTACCAGCTTTGCGGTAATAACATATTGATGACAGCCGACAAAGGCATCAATTTAGTTGCAAATCCTGATAATAACGGTACTTTAATATACGGTGTGACTTTTAGAAAACCTGAAGAATGGAATAATGGGGATAGGTTAGACTTCCAAAATATAAATAGCGTTAGCACATTTCTTTCAAACAGGCTGGATCATTGGCACGAATGCTACAAACAATTGTTCCGCTCCACTTCTTTTTTTGTTGGATTGCCAACTAGAAAATTGCCAATAGATAAACCCTGGAAAGATCAGCGTCCTTTACCTGTTACGCTTATCGGAGATGCTGCAC
The DNA here is from genome assembly GCF_014200595.1 of Pedobacter cryoconitis. Lineage (NCBI taxonomy): Bacteria > Pseudomonadati > Bacteroidota > Sphingobacteriia > Sphingobacteriales > Sphingobacteriaceae > Pedobacter > Pedobacter cryoconitis. The sequence goes on along the minus strand of NZ_JACHCG010000001.1, from coordinate 3,157,942 downwards.
ATTTAATGCCGCCTTTTGCAGGTCAGGGAGTGAATATCGGGCTAGTAGATGCATTAATTTTATCCGAAAACCTGACTAATGGAAAATTTGAAAGTATAGCAGCAGCTATTAGCGATTATGAACAACAAATGTTCGTTTATGCGAAAGAAGCACAGGCTGAAACCAGCAAAAATGAGATAGATATGCTTCATCCTGACTTTTCTTTCCAAAAGAGATTTAGCAGTTAACTAAAGGTGCAGTGATTGTAAAAAGTCAGAATTAGCAATGTGAATTTTTTGCAAATTGCTAATTCTGACAAACCCATGAAAAACCTTCCTGCTACTCCAACTCAAAAATAGCCTGAATCTCCACAGCTGAATTCATTGGTAAAGAAGATGCACCTGCTGTAGCCCTGGTATGCATTCCTTTTTCTCCAAAAATCTGTACCAAAAGGTTCGATGCTTCATTCATTAAAACCGCATGTTTCGTATAACCAGCTGAAGTATAAAAATAACCTGTCAATTGTACCGCCTGTTTAACCTGATCCAGATCTCCGCCGGTTGCTTCTTTTAAAACTGCCAGTACATTTAACAGCGTCTGTCTGGTAGCTAATTTTGCCTGTTCCTCAATAACTTCTTTTTCAATTAAACCCGGATGATCTACCTTACCATTATTTAAAGCAATCTGATTGATAAACACCTGTTTCCCTGAAATACGGTAAGGTTTGTAATTTCCGACAGGAGCAGGGGCTTTTGGCAGAACGATATTCAACGCTTTCAATTTCGTTTCTATCACACTGGTTCTTTCCTCACTTTTTGATACTACAGCAGCTTTCCCATTTGAACTTCCTGCTGTCAATTGATAACCTTTTGCAGCTTTAGCCAGTGCATAACCCTGCAATCTGGCAATATGTAATTCACCTTTCGAAGGTCTTATACTATTCGGAATACCAGCCAGAGAAGAAGCGCCAAATGCAGTATTTCCCTGAGGAATAGTTTTGTCCATCTCACTTGTACCCATAATTCCTGTAGGGACAATCACCATTCCATGAATCGCTAAAGTATTCCAGAATGAAAGTATTGCAGCTTCCCTGCCTGCTCCGCTACCCGCAGACATAAATACGGTCGAAGGTTTTCCTTCTAATTTGCGGGAAGTCCAGATACTAACCGATTGATCCAGGAAATAGCGCATATCCGCACTCATATTTCCAAAATGAACGGCAGATCCAAATGCTATCGCATCATATTCAGGTAACTCATTAATATTAGCATATGGAATACCACTAAAAGGTTGTTTCGCCTCATTATCCAGCGGTTTAATTCTTGGAACTTGTTTTAATACTGCTTTTGCACCCGGAAAATCTTCAATTCCGGCAGCGATTTCCTGAGCCATTTTATAAGTACCGCCATTAACCGTATTAAACAGTACCAGAACTTTTAAAGTTGAATGTTCATCTTTCATTTTACTTTGTGCTTTTAAAAATGAAGCGCTAAACAGGCATAATAAGATCAGGAAGCTTGTTTTTAAACGCATTGTATTTATTGAATTCATATTGTATTTGTTAATTGATGACAAAAGTAGGGAAAGCCGGATGTCTTTAAATGTCTATATTTGCCAATAGCATGTTATAATACGACAAATGGAAAGATCAAGATTTTGCCACCTTACAGTTGATAGTGTAGAAAAGGAAGCTTACGTATGGCATGAAGCCGACTGGAAGTTCTCTGACGAGTGGCATTCTCACCATATGGGACAACTGATTTTCGTGGAAAAAGGAGTGCAATACCTGCATACACCCGAAAGAACGTATTTATTGCCAACACACCATTGCGCATGGATCCCACCCGGACTTTTGCATAAAACTTCTGCTCCTGTAAGTCCGGTTTACCTGCGTTGTATTTTCCTGAGTAAAACTGCTGATCATTCCTTTTTTAAAGAACTCAATATCTTTCATACCCCTAAAGTTCTCCGGGAGATGATCCTTTTCACTGAACAGTGGTCAAGACTTGAAGAAGAAGACCAGTTAGAGTTTGACTTTCTGAAAGCCTTGATAGGTATACTTCCTTTAACATTTGATACCTCTTTACCACTGGTTTTACCTGTTCCTCAAAATCCAAGGATTGCCAGTATGATTGATTATTTGACGGAAAATGTGGCTGAAGATATAAAAATACCGGATGTAGCTGCTCAGTTTAATCTTTCTGCACGCACTATGGAAAGACTATTTAAACAGGACATTGGAATTACCGTTGCTGGTTATATCAAATTATATAAAATCATTAAAGCCGTTGAACTGCTTTCTGTTTCAGGCGAAAATGTGAAAAGTGTTGCAATCAAAGTAGGTTATGACAGCGTTTCTACTTTTAGCAATACATTTTTCAATGTGCTGGGGGTGAGGCCTCAGGAGATGATTGTAGCATAAAAATGACGGTTGCGCCTAAAGTATATGCTATTATGTCTGTCCAGCTGAAATAATTACCTAAAATCAGTGGAGCTATTTTTGATTGATCCAGGCCTAAATGGTGGATCAGGTTAAAGTATTGACCAGCCTCTATGCAATAAGAGAACAATAACACACTGATGAGTACCCATTTCGAAGGGACATTTAAAAAGGCCCTGACCAGGCAAAATAAGAAGATAACAATCAGGAAATCTCCTGCATAAGGGCGGATGAACTCATCATGCGCGTATAAGGCAATCAAAACTTCTATGCCAAATAATAAGACAGTAAGTCCAAAATAATACTTGCTAAAACTAAACATATAAATGGGTTTTTAAATTTACGGAAACCCGGAGCAACAGGTTTCCGTAATAAATGATTTACTAATCTTGTGTTTCTGTTTGCACAGTTTTTGTCGGATCTTGTTCCGGATCTGGTACCTCCGCTAATGGATTTCTATTCCAGTCGATCCTGGCAGATAAATACATTAGTGCCGCTACGATAATAAATAAGCCCACACTTCCGAATAATAAAGCCAGATCCTGCAACTGAATAATCACATAAACAAATCCGTAAAAGACAGTTAGGATCCCGACGAAAATCATAGCTGGTTTTTTATTCTTCAATAAGGCCGCTATAAAACTGCCAATCAATGAAACCGTGGCAACTGAAGCGATCAGGTAAGCCAGGTTAAAGCCAACACGCTCACTAAATGAGAGTAATAATGTATAGTAGATAATCATTGCAGCACCAATAAGTACATATTGTAAAAGGTGCACTTTTCTCTTGTTCAGCAGTTCTGTGAAAAATAATGAAATGAAAGTCAGCATTATAATCAGAATAGAATATTTGCCTGAGCGCATAGTCTTTTGATACTGATCAACCGGAAGAATAAATTGGACACCAAAAGAACCATCCCTTAAAGGGGCCTGAATGTTGGTTTCCTGAGATAAGGCTTCTTTAGTTGAAGGAGCAGTAACCAGTGTTGAATTCTCATTGATCCACTGCTGAGAGAAAGGCCTGTTAAAATAGGGCATTTTCCAGGTAGCCGAAAATGCATTAGCAGATACATTACGTTGTTCGGGAAGATAACGTCCTGTAAACTTGGGGTTACCCCAGCTTCCATCAATTTTTACAGTCGTACTCTTTCCAATATGCAGGAAACTAAGCTCATTGCTACCTCTTAAATCCAGGTCAAAACTGAAATCCAGTGCCGTATTTTTACCGGCACTCAGATCAGGTTGAATAATGAGGTTATTTGTAAATAAAGAAAGTGTGGTGAAATCAGGTTCAACAGCATAATCTTTACCTGCTAATTTAATAACCGGGTTGTTCTTTAAACCTTTCAGATCGCTTAATCCAATGTCCACCTTTGCCTTATCCCATTGAACCATATCCGGATTAATGCCTGATTTCCTTAATTCCATCGCACTGAATTTCCCATTTACCCTGATCTTTGAATTATAAACCACTGCATCAAATATTCCGCGATGCAGCAATTGCGGTTCTGCCTTACCAGTTATATTTAAAGTTTCGGGCATGATATAAATATTGGTTAACACATCTTTTGTGGTCACCTTTCCAGCACTGTCTTTATGGTTAACAGTGGTTTTGTAAGGAATGACAAGAACCGGGCCTTCTACCAGCTGGCTCCCAGACCACTTGTCTGATATTTCATTGTTAACTTCCTGCTGCCTGGCTTGTCTTTCGACAATCAGGTTCTGTATCAAGCTCGAAGGAATAAGCAGGAGCAGGGTCAAAATGCCTATAAGACATAATTTTACGATAACAGATTCCGAGAACCACGTTCTGAATCCATTGTTTTGTTTTTCTTGTTGATAGTTCATATGAGTAGTTTGAAAAGTACTTTGAAATTCAAAGTATAGGGTTAAAAAAAAGGTTATCCCTTTTGTTGTTTAATTAAATTTTCAAGTGCTTCCAGGTGTTTTTTAAACGCAAGGATGCCTTTTGCTGAAGCAGTATATTGTGTATTTGGTTTACGGCCGATAAAACTTTTGGTTACAGTAATATATTCTTCCTTCTCCAGTGCCTTGAGATGGGAGGCAAGGTTACCATCTGTTGCATTTAGCAGCTCTTTCAAAGAATTGAAATCGTAATACGCATTGGCAACCAGTACGCTCATAATTTGCAGGCGTAACCGGTTCTCAAAAGCTTTATCGAAAGATTCCAGGGAGATTTTCACTAATTGTATTTAAAATGCATGATTGAACCATAAAGAATATGCAGAATACCGAAACCTATTGTCCAGAAGACAATTCCATAACCCGGGATTAAAGCGGCTACTAAACCCAGGACGATCTCACTGAACCCAAGCCATTTTACAGCAGATATTGTATAATGACTCCCAGCAATCAATGCCAGCCCGTAAAAGATCAGGCAGGCAGAGCAAATAATTGCATATTCACCACGGATCAGCATGATTAAAATGAATAAACCTCCGGTTGTTAGTGGGATAGCCATGTTGACAAGCAAACGTTTACTTACCGGGTTCCAAAATTTTTCTCCTTTTTTACGTGCCTGGCGGATGGTCAGCCAAATCCCTGTAATTAAAGACAGCACAAGAACAGCAGCTCCGATACCTGTTAATTTTAGTAAAAGTTGTAATCCGTTAAGATAAAGGTCTCTGTATTGCATAAAACCCTGCTCACTATAGACCAGCTTATAACTTATAAAAGCGCCAATTAATGAATATACCCCAGCCATAATCCCTGATAAACCACTCAGGGAAATGAATTTGGAAGAACGTTCCATCAAATTACGGATAGAACTCAGCTCTGAATAAATATCTTTTTCTTGCATTTTAAAAGAACTTTGAGATACAAAGTAAAACATAAAGATTTAATTCTGCAAGAACTATTTATTGATACAGGAACAATTCCTTAATAAAAAAACTGACCGCCAATAAACATGGCGGTCAGTTAATCATGAATTAAATAAGGATTTTATTATTTGTTGGGTGTGAATATCCAAAGGTCATCGAAATGACTTCCGTTTTTGCCAATAGTTACGTAACCCTTATCTCCGATACCAAAACCAACGGCCGCCTCACGTGAAACTCCTCCAAAGTCCTGGTGTTGATCCCAATAATCTGTTGACGGATCATACGCCCATGTTGTTCCAGTTACGCCACTTGTAACTCCCCCGGTAAGAAAAGCCCTCTGGCCAATCGTAAAGGTTGTAGCAGACCTGCGTCTAAGATCATACTGATATTTTTTATTGCTTTCATTCTTATCATCCCTGTAGATATCATTCTTTTTTGTCCAGACATCATTGGCCGTATTGTAACTCCATAAATCCGGCAGGTTTGCTCCATTGTTTGATCCACTGCCGATATAGGTAAGATCCCCGATTGTAAATGTAAAAGCATAAGCTCTTTTGCTACCCGGTAAACTTGTGATCTGTGTCCAGCTGTCTGTAGCAGGATTGTAGCTGTAGAAATCTTTAAGGTCACCGTTGATTGAAGTACCAGAGCCTACATAACCTTTACCACTGCCTGAAAAGGCAACTGCACCATACCTCGCATCGCCAGGAAAATCTGCAATTTTTTTCCACTGTTTAGTTTCCGGAGTAAACTGATAGAAATCTTTGAAAGAATTAGTTCCATCTGTACCCGTTCCTACATACCCTTTTCCGCCTACACTGAAACCGACTGCATAATTTCTGGCGTCACCAGGAAAACCAGTGTCACCAATTTTAAACCAGTTCGTTAATTTAGGGTCATACATCCAAAGGTCATTCAACCGCTTATCTCCATTGAATCCTCCTGATATATAAGCTTTTCCATCTATAATAAAACTCGCTGCCGCACTGCGGGGAGAGCCTTCAAAATCTGATCCTTTTACCCATTCTGTTGGGCCATCATCCTTGTTCTTCTTACAACTTCCCAAGAATAGAATGGCGATCATAAAGGAAACTGATAATAATTTTTTAATCATTGTTTTAGAATTTAATATTTAGTGTATGTAATTATAAGCTTGATAGACAGTGCTGTATCACTCGTAGAGAACTGAGCTCTGTTCACAGTGCCCAATAACTGGTCTGCCGGAACACTAAGCATCAAAGAGGTGTTTTTATAAGTACCCTTCTTCAATTCGTCTGCATATTGTGTTAACAGAAATCTGTATTTTCCTGGTGAACCTACATCATTACCGGGTTCAAATGTTGCACTCTGATCCCCTTGTTTGTAATTGTTTGGCAGCACCGCTTTTGGCACATTCGCTGAATTTGCAACCCAAAGCAGAAGGGATGGAGGGGCTTTGAAAATTGAATAATAGGTAGGCTTTGTTTCGATCTGTAGCTCTATTTTATTAATCACCTTTTTGCTCTCATTCATGAAATTTACCAGTGTCGGAAACTTAAGTTTAGTGACTAAACCAGTACCTCCCTGTAAAAAAAGTTGCTGATTGGTAAGTTCTGAACTGATTTCCCGGTTAGTCCGGCTCAGTGCTTTGAGTTTAGTCTGACTTCTGTCAGTATCAAAATGATTGAATTGATAATCTGTGGCTTTACCCGAAAAAGTTACCCTCTTTTTCTGGGTAAAACCATCCGGATCAATGTAATTGTAACTTAAATACATCTTAACCTGATCAGCTTTGAATCCGGTGATACTATTGCCTTGGTTGGTTTTGAAAACCATTCCTTTGAAATATTTAAGGAACTCTTCCTCACTCGAAAAGCGCTGGTCTTTTTTAGCCATCAGGTCCAGAAACTCCCTGCCCAATGTCTCATTCAGCTTAATGATTACACTGTCTCCGCTAGCAGGTTTTACCTGCAAATCCAGATTTCCAATTGGTGTGGTTTCCTGTTTGAATGTTGTTGTACTATATAAAGCCTGCCCTTTTACATAAACTGGTACTTCTTCACCTTCTATCGGCCCAGGGACTTTGCGCAGAACCATATCCTCTGTGAGCCGGTGGACAGCAAATTTTTGTGAGGTGAGGGTATCTCCTGAAAAATATTTATTATATTTTAATACAATAATGAACGCATCGAATGTTGCGTTTTTTGGAATAACAGCATCACTTTGTGCAGGAGGGATGATTTGTAAATAAGAAGACGCTGTTAATTTCCCGAAATCTTTATCGTCTGTTTGTCCCATCAGTATTACTTTTTGATTTGAAGTCGGCACAGAATCCAGCAGAAAAGTGGAAGCTTTTACAGTAACGGTATCTACGGTTTCTACATGGATTTCCTCCTGATTTCCCGGGCTGATGTTCGGGCCTTTTTTGCAGGCTGCAAGAAGGAAGGGGAAACCAATTGCCAGGCAGGTTAACCTATAAATAGTAGCGGTATTTCTCATATTTTAACTAAAATTATTTGGTCAAATATGAGCTGGAATAGTGTTAATGAAAGTTACAATATGTTAAAATACGTTAAGTGATAACATTACTTGGCAGATGAAAATTACATTTGCTGCCATTAGTAACGCTAGCGGACTATGACCAACCGAATTAAATATATCTTAGGCTTCATGACATTTTGCATCCTTGGGGTGATACTTACTCAGGGTGTCTGGTTGTATAAAGATTATACTTATTATAGCGGCCAACCACTTTTCTCTACAGACTTTGATGTGTTTATGCCTGCTGATGCCCCTTCAGCACTTACAAATTCAAGATCTATTATCGCTTATTCAACAACCGTTAATGCGTCCGAAAGCAAGGATTTTGCCCGCAGAACTGCGGGATTGCCAGCTATCGTTGCTTATCCGGCCACGATAGCGATGAAGGTTACACCAAGATATTATCCAAAAAGTGATAGCATAATTACGTTAAGCCCCAGAATTTCTGCTACTACTGCACCAAGACGGACAACTTCTGCACTTCAAACACCACCTATCGGTGCAAGTCCTGAATACCAGAGAGTCGCCTGGCATCCTGTCACAGCACCCGGAATCAGGTTGGATACTATTCAAAGAGCGCCCAGGGCCATAAATGTTCAACTTAAAAATTTACCTGCGGCCACAACTGCCGGACTCAGGAGCGTACCCAGTGCGACCAGTATTGAGCTTAAAAGACCGGATGGAAACTATGAAGTTACCGAGCATGGTGATGCAGAAGTTTACCAGGCAGTTCCTTATAAAGCACCTTTATTACATGTACTGCAAAAGATGAAATGGCAATTTGGTGCCTCGATTTTATTGATCTTGTTCACTACTTCCTGTTTTATCTATATGCTGATCACCATTTTTATGCAAAGGAAACTATCCGTTGTAAAAAATGATATGATTAATAATATGACTCATGAGTTGAAAACACCGCTGTCCACGGTTTCTGTTGCCATTGAAGCGATGCGTAATTATGAAGTACTCGAAGATAAAGATAAGACCAGCTTATATTTAAATGTTTCAAAAAATGAATTAGACCATCTCTCCAGGCTAATAGAGATGATTCTGGAATTGTCAGTTTTTGAACATCATAAAATGGTACTATTTAAGGAATCGATCAATGTAAATCATTTGATAGAAGAAATTATTAAAAAATATTCCCTGGCAGATGATCCGGCTAGTATAGAATTATATGCTGATAACTTCCCGGATATTCTTGTTGATCCTGTTCACCTTGGAAATGCCGTGAGAAATCTTATTGATAATGCTATTAAATATTCTCTGACTAAACCCAAAATAATCATCAGAAGTTATCTGACTAAAAAGGGGTGGGCATTGACCGTAAGTGATCAGGGGATTGGAATTCCTGAAGTCTATCAGAAAAGCGTTTTTGATCAGTTTTTCAGAGTCCCTGACAAAAGATTACAACGTATCAAAGGGTTTGGCTTAGGACTGGCTTATGTTAAACAAGTTGCGGAACAACATCAGGGAACGATTTCCTTGTACAGCCGGGAAGGCAACGGCTCTATTTTCACCATTTTAATCCCTGTTAAACCTTTAAAAACATGACCGATATATTATTCGTAGAAGATGAAATAGATCTGGCTCAGATTGTTTCAGACTGTTTAATCTTCAAAGGATATGCAGTAAGCCATTACACGAATGGTACAGATGCGTATCAGCATTTTATAAATTCCAGACCAGATATTATAATCCTGGATGTCATGGTTCCTGAACTGGATGGTTTTGATCTTGCGCGGAAAATCCGGGAAATAGATGAGCAGATCCCTATCATATTTGTCACTGCGCGTGTTCAAACTGCTGATGTGCTAAAAGGTTTTGGCATAGGTGGAAGTGATTATATGAAAAAACCTTATAGTATAGAGGAATTGATTGTCAGAATGGAGGTGCAGTTAAAGCGGTTAGAAAAAAGCAGTTCAACAATTTATACTATCGGAGCATATCAATTTGATGCTATATATAGTAAACTTACTTTCAATGGTAAAGAACAAAAGATATCTTACCGGGAATCAGAACTGTTAAGGATGTTAGTAGAACATCAAACCCAGATAGTCAAAAGAGCCGATATCTTATCTGAGTTGTGGGAATACGAAAGCTTTTTTACAGGAAGAAGTCTGGATGTTTTTATCTCCAGACTTCGTTCTTATCTTAAATCAGATCCTAATATTGAAATAGTGAATATCAGGGGAGTAGGCTATATGCTGGTTATTCACTAAGCCAGACTACTTTTTGCTCCGATTGATGCGGTCTTCCAATAATATTTTTGTAAAGTTCAGGTCTTCTTGCCTGAATATAACGGTGCCCCCCTGCTTGTATCAGTTTTTCGGGGGTAAGCACCGCTATTACATAATCATCACCTAAAGTTTTACATTCATTGAGTACATCTCCAAAAGGATCAATAATCATCGAACATCCATTTTTCAACTGGTCATCATCCATCCCGATCGGATTAGAGAAAACCGCATAAATTGCATTATCATAAGCTCTTGCTGGCAGCCATTTCATTAACCAGTCGCGACCTTTCATACCTTCAAATTCCAGTCGCAATGAGGTTGGATCAATTTCTCTGTTTGCCCATAGCGCCGGGTCTACGAATCCAGCTCCAGGTCTGGTTGAAGGAGTACACATGGTTACATGAGGCATGAAAATAATATCAGCCCCTAAAAGCCTGGTTGCTCTTACATTCTCAGTGATATTATTGTCATAACAAATCAGAATTCCACATTTCCAGCCATAAAGCTCAAAAACGCAGTATTCATCACCGGGAGTAAGGAAAGGGTTTATAAAAGGATGTAATTTTCTGAATTTTGCAACCAGGCCATTTTTGTCTACGCAGACATAGGCTTTAAATAAATTATCTGCTTCATCTTTTTCAAAAAGACCAGCCAGAACGGCAATATTATATTTGGCCGCTATTGCGGTAAGTGCTAAAATACTTTCTCCGGCTGGAATAAATTCCGCTAAATCAAGCATTTGTGCTTTAGAAAGGTTTCTGGCAAAAGTATAACCGGTAATCGAGCATTCATGAAAAGCAACAACCTGTGCGCCATCTCTTGAAGCCTTTCCGGCCAAATCATCTATAATTGAAAGATTATAGCTCTTATCTCCGCTTTTATGCTCAAATTGTGCTGTAGCAATTTTAAGGTTTTCCATCTTTATTAGTTTTGAACAAAGATATATTGCAGGAATTCCGGAAAAATGTACAAATCCGACAGTGTGGCTTAGTAGCTCAGAAAGTTGATGGCCAGCGGATCAGTGATACTGCTGTATTGGCCGGGAGTTAGCCCTGTATGTTTTTTAAATTCACGGATCAAATGTGGCTGATCGTAATATCCTGCTTCATAACCCATTGCAGCCAGGTTTTCCTGAATTGGTTTATCTCTGAGCTGTTTCAGGAATACATGCAGTTTGACAATTGTACTGAATTTTTTTGGGCTGATACCGATATGAGCTATAAAAGCCCTTTCTAGTTTTCTTTCCTGATAACCTGTAAAATCCGCTAGTTTACTGACTGGAAGCAGGCCCTTATGTTGAGTAATAAAGTTGATGGAGGCTAAAATTAATGGCTGGTCCGAAAGCTGCCGGTGTGCCATTAATTTTCGGAAAAAGTCTTCGGCCAGATTAATTTTATTGGTAATCGTAGTGCTTTCTGACAATTTCTCATAAAGTTCTGCTCCCTTAATGCCAAAGACATCTGTTGTTTTGATACGTTGATTTTTAAGCTCCCGGGAGGGAACCCCTAGCATCTGACTCAATCCATGAGGATGAAAAACAACAATCATTAAAGAAGTTTCTCCCTGGCAATATAGATCCTGGTAGGCATCCAGCTGTCCGTAGATAAAGGAATCCGGAAGCTCAACAGGAATATCGGATCCGGTAAAATGCGAAATCAATGGATTCTTAAAAGAGAACACCATTCCAGTATTTCCGTCAGAAAACAGGCGTAGCTTCTTTACCTCTTCACTTTTTGTTGTTAAAAAGAGATAATGCTTAATTGTTGCCGACAAATCTATGGAAGGTGATATCTGCATTTTCCGTCATTTATTTTTTAGCATTTAATACCTCAAATGCTTTATATGCGCTATGGTGTAAAATGGTTAAGTGGTTTTCTGCCGGCATAGGATTGAAGGTAAGCTGTAAACTCTGATCAGCAGATTTTTTTAAAACTGCTGCAAGATTTGCTGCATCCTGCTCCATCACTTTACCTTCTGTACCTACTGAAACGTATACTTTGATATTCTTGGCTGCGGCTGATTTTAATAACTCAGGAGCTTTTGCAAGCAGGGATTCATTGTCCCACCATAAACTTGGGCTGATGATCACATAGTTATTGAAAAGTTCAGGTTTTTTTAAGAGTACCTCAGTTGCTAGTAATCCCCCTAATGACTGACCGATAATCGTCTTTGAAGCATTAGTTCTGTATTTCTGCTGGATATAAGGCTGTAAATCCTTCTCCATAAAAGCTATGAATTTCTCTGATTTTCCTGTAGTTGGGAAATCTTTTAAATCTTGCTGTACAGTAGTGGGGAAGGTGAAATCTCTTTTTCTGTCAACATTTGCAATACCAACAACAATCGATTTAGGCATAACCTGTATCATGGTGCAATATTGAACAAGACCTGCGATATGGATGAAATCTTCATTCGCAGAGCCATCTAAAAGATAAATAACCGGGTAAGTCATTTTTGTATCCTGATCATAACCTTCAGGTAAATAGATATTAAGACTTCTTTTTTCTGCTAATTGGGCAGATTGAATTTCATCTGTTATCCCTAAAACAAAAGGTTTTGTTGAAGTCTGTATATTAACAGTTTTATCCTGGCTTCTGGAAACGTTGCTGAATAAGGCAACAAATAATAAAAGGAAAGTTAAGTGCTTCATCGTGTAAAGCTAGTGTTTTAAAATACGATTTAAAAAGAAGCAGATTAGTCTGGTAACTCTGTATTGGCAGGGATGATATGTATCTCCCGCTGCGGATAAGGAATTCCGATATTGTTCTGATCCAGTGCTTCTTTAAGCAATTGAAAATTACGGTGATAAGTTGCCCAGAAATCTGCATTAGCTGACCATGATCTGATCGTCAGATTGACTGCATTATCTCCCAGGGATGATACCAAAACGACCGGGGCAGGATCTTTCAGAACCAGTGGATCATTAGTCAGCACATTCAGGATAACTTTTCTCGCCGTATCTATATTGGCATTGTAAGAAATCCCGATACTATATTCCTGCATTCTGTTCATGTTATCTGAAACATTATTGATTACTGCGTTGGCCAGCGGGCCGTTTGGTGCATAAATCGTGGTTCCATTTCCTGCCTTTAGCGTCGTATAAAGGATATCAATTTTAAGTACCGTACCACTTACATTATTACTGGAGGAAATAAAATGCCCGACTTTAAAAGGCTTGAACAGCAGAATTAAAACTCCGCCGGCAAAATTGGAAAGGCTCCCCTGAAGAGCCAGACCCACAGCCAGACCTGAAGCAGCTAAAATTGCTACAAAAGAAGAAGTTTCAATGCCAAGGGTCGAAGCAACCGTAACCAGTAAAAGAATATAAAGTATAACTTTTAAAATGCTGATTAAAAAGTTAGAAAGTGAAAGGTCAATTTTTCCTTTATTCAGGTGATTATTTAAAAATCTGACTAAGAATTTGATTAACCAGAATCCTATTAATAAAGTAACCAGTGCCAGTAACAGTGTGGGTAGTTTGCTGATAAATGTATCAAGCAAACGTTCTAAGTTGAGTTCTATTCTATCCATATGTTGTTTTTTTATAGCCGTAAGGCCATTCTCGCAGATTGTTTTGAATTTAACATTTATGATGCCATGTTTTTTTCCACATCCGGATAAATTCCTTGTTTTTAAACTTATGGCACGATATATATGGCTTAATTAAAGAAACAATTCATCTACCAGTAAATAATCAATACATCTACCTATGAAAGCAGTTGTAGTCAAAGCATTTAAAGATGCTCCGGAATTAATAGAAACTTTAAAGCCAGTCGTAAAACCAGGATATATCCTGATCAAACTCAAAGCAGCAGGTCTTAATCCAATGGATTGGCGCATTGCAGATGGGATGCTCGATGGAAAGATGCCACATATATTTCCAATGATATTAGGTGCAGATGGTGCAGGTGTGGTGGAAGAGGTTGGTGAAGGCGCTGATCGCTTCAAAGTTGGTGATAAAGTATATGGGCAAATGATGCACGATCCGATAGGAGAAGGAACATATGCTGAATATATTGCAGTACCTGAAAAAGCTATTGTAACTAAAATGCCTCCGGGTTTATCTTTTGAGCAGGCAGCTGCATTTCCAATAGCGGGTATGACCGCTTTTCAACTGATCAGGGAGCTTGGTCTGGTCAAAGAGAAAATCTTACTGATTGTCGGTGCTACAGGCGGGGTCGGTACATTTGCCACCTTTTTTGCGGCTTTGAATGGAATTAAAGTGTTGGCTACAGCCAGAGGTGGTGAAGTAGAACGCAGTATAAAAAAAGCAGGCGCTGCTGCTACATTTGATTATTCAGAAGGAAATCTGGTTGCACAAGTTAAAGCAGCATATCCTGAGGGAATAGATGCTTTAATAGATCTGGCAAGTAACCCGGAAGAATTTGATCAGCTCACACTACTTGTTAAACCAGCAGGTATTGCTTTTACAACAGTCGGATCAGCTCATCCTGAAGTACTAAAGGCAAGAAATATTCGCGGAGGTAATTTTGAAGTCAAAGGAAGTGTTGCTTTGCTGGAAGGGGTGAGCGAAATGATCGAAGCCGGTCACATAGAGATCCCTGTTCAAACCATTTCCTTAAGTGCAGCCCCGGAGGCTATTGCTAAAAGCCGGACTGGAAAAGCGTTGGGGAAAACAGTTATTCTTATTTAACGATTAAATTAAGCCGTGGAGAGTATATCAGTTTGTAACCTCCACGGTTTATTTTTCCGTAAACTCATGCTCACTTTTTGCGATGACTAAGGTACAGGCCGCATTTCCTATTGTATTGGTAATGGAGCGGGCCTCATTCAAGAATCTTTCGACTGCTACTATAAACAGCAATCCTTCGGAAGGTATTTCGGGCAAAATATAAATCGCAGAACTTAAGGCGATAAATCCTGCACCCGGTACACCCGATGCTCCTTTAGAAACCAGCATCAGAATCAGTATAATTTTGAAATAAGCGTATATATCCAATTCGATATGATAGAGCTGGATTAAAAACATAGTACACAGCCCAAGGTAAATTGAAGTACCAATCAGGTTGAAGGAATAACCCATAGACAATACAAAACCTGTCACTGGTTTACTGCACCCGTAATTTTCCAATCTTGCAATCACAAGTGGAATTACTGTTCTTGAAGAAGAAGTACCGAATACGATCAGGATTTCTTCTTTGATTAAAACCAGTAATTGCCAGATGCTGAATTTATAATAACGCAGCAGTAATCCAATAAACGCAAATACAAAAATGATAACCAGTAAATACATGACCGCAACCAGTTTACTCATGGGTAAGATGGAATGCAGCCCGAAATTGGAAATCGTATAAGCCATTCCGCTAAATACTGCGAGTGGTGTCAGACTGAAAAATAGCGTAATAATCTTGAAAATGAAGTCTCTTATCTTTTCGAGTTTAAAGATATATTTGGTCTTTTGTGGCAGAAAATGGAGCAGCAGGCCGATTACCATTGCTGAGATTAAAACCCATAATACATTTTGAGCGGGCAAATAGTTCTGCCACCCGGCCGTAGCTGTATGTTCAGGTAAATGCTCCTGTGTTTTGAAGAGTTCCTGAAGATTTCCCTTATTAATCGTACCTGGTTTTAACAGGGCTGCCATGACTAAACCAAAAACAATCGCTACTGTGGTCATAACTTCAAAAAGTATGACTGATTTCAGTGCAATACGTCCCAGCTTTTTTAAACTTGCTATGCCTGCTATACCCGTGGTAATCGACAGAAAAATAACAGGAGCAGCAAGCCATTCCGTTACACTGATAAAATAAGTCCCTATAAAACGCTGTTTGATAGCAAAAGCAGGATAAAAGTACCCTACAGCTATCCCTGCGGTCAGGGCAATCAGTACCTGGAAAGCCAGGTTGGAAAATATTTTCCGTAATCTATCCGGCATTTAAAAAATATTAGCTTCGGGATTTAAAACATTTTTAAAATATAAACAGCCCGTAAAGGCTGTTTATAATCAAATTTAATGAAATTATTAAGGTAAAGTTCTTATAAAGAAATTGCGTCAAAAAGGAATCCCCCTGCCAGCATTACAAGACAGGTGATACTTGCCCATTTCAGTGTAAAGTGCATATGATCAGCAAAACTTACTCCGGCAAGACCAACCAATAAATAAGTAGAAGGTACAAGTGGACTTAATAAGTGTACCGGCCCGCCAAAAAGCGCTGCTCTCCCGACTTCAGCAATCGGCACATTTAAGTGTTGTGCAGTTTGCCCTATCAACGGGAGGATACCAAAATAATAAGCATCATTGCTCATGAAAAAGGTAAGTGGTGGAGTCGCCAGACCTGTAATTAAGGGTAGATGACTGCCCCAGTCTGCCGGAATAGCACTGATCATTGTCAAAGCCATCGCATCCATCATCTTGGTTCCGGATAATATCCCTGTAAAAATTCCTGCTGCAAAAATCATCGCAGATACAGATAGTGCATTATCTGCATGCTTACGTATTCTGTCATGCTGCTCCTCCAGCCTGGGATAATTGATAATAATTGCAATGGCGAAAGCAATCATAAACATGACTGTAAGGGGCAGCAAATTCAGAACCATAGCTATCAGTAGGGCGGCTGTCAATAAAAAATTAAATAAAAGCAGTTTAGGACGTTTCAGACTCTGATCACCTGATTCTCCAAATTTTAGATGCGTATCGTTTTCTGCTGCAAATTCTGCTGAATTAATAGCTATACCAGCCAGCTGCATTCTTTTCCGCTCCTGCATCCCAAAGATTCTGGCCATAAAGATCACCCAAATCCCTCCGAGAATTAAAGAAGGTAAAACAGGGATAAACAAATCAGCAGAACTCAGGTGTAAAGATGTCATTGCTCTTGCGGTTGGCCCGCCCCAGGGTAAAACATTCATGACCCCGCCGGCACACATAATAATTGCAGTCAGTTTAAGTGGCGGGATCCCCAGTCTTTTATAAAGTGGGAGCATGGCCGAAACAACAATCAGATAAGTGGTTGCTCCGTCTCCGTCTAAAGAAACCATCAGCGTTAAAATAGCTGTTCCAATGGTGACTTTTAAAGGATCGCCTTTGACCAGTTTCAATATCTTGGCAACCAGGGGGTCGAAAAGACCAACATCGATCATGATACTGAAATACATAATGCCGAAAATAAGCATGACACCGGTAGGTGCGATCTTTTTGATCCCTTCCATCATCATATTGCCCAGCTCATTTCCAAAACCACCGATTAAACCGAAAATAATGGGTACAATGATCAAGGCTGTCAGTGCATACATTTTTTTGCTCATGATCAGGAGCATAAAAGTAATGATCATTAAAAATCCTAAAAAAGCTAACATATAATCTCGTTTTTAATTTTTGTTTTTTCTTGTGAAATCGAAGCTTTTGCGCAGGGAGAGTACGCCGAAGTTAAAAATACCTCCAGATTCAAACTGGCTCATCCAGTAAGATTCTACTTCAAATGTTTTGGTGATTTTATAACCCGCACCACCCCATAAACGGAAACTATCAAAGGCTGTTTCTTTGTCCAGGTTCATCCTGATCTCGTTTTTCCCGATCAGCGTCCATTTACCGGACTCCAGATTTCCAAGCTTGTAATTTGCACTAAGCAGGTGCCTTGCTCTGAGGATAAAACGATCAGAGAAAAGAAAACGTTCTTCAAAGCGGTACCTTTGCGAAAGCTCAAGCCTTTCGCTCAATTTATGACCAATAGTTACCTGTTGGAATACCCGGTGTTCGGGTATGGTCTTTTTCTCTGTGCCTGTTTCATCATAGGGTGAAATTTCAAGATACATATAACCACCTCCAAATTGAACCGGCGCATTTTTTAGTTTATAATCTGCGTAAGTGTTCACTAAGAAAAGTCTGCTGTCTGTGATGTCAACATCATAACTCCGGTATTGTACCAGGGAAGTAACTGTCCATTGCGGTGCAACTTTTGCTCTGGCGAGGAACATGTAAAATTGGTTGAATTTTCCGGGTTGAGCGGTGGCAATATGATAGGCCGACAGGTTGATTACCAGCGCTATTAACAGGCTTAACAGTACTTGCTTCATGGTTTAAATCTGGTTAGAATTAATCGCGTTATTTGCCAGGTATCAGGTTAAAATACCTGGTCGCGGATTCTAATATGCCAGTATATGAAGCATATCTGAAATAAACTCAGTGAACAACAGAAAAGTCCGGTAAACGACAAGAACAGGCGAATCCAGTATTGGAATCACAGCAGGGAATAAGGAAAATTGAATACAGTTTTTAATTCTAACTTTGAATAGATGATTATGCTCATTAACATTATCTTTTTAGTGCTGATTTTAAGATTATCTTTTGAGAAGAGAATCATTGAATCGGTATTAAAAAAGGACTGGCCCGTATTACTTGCGGTACAGCATATCCTGTTTTGGGTCATTTTTACTTTTGTAAATGTGTATTTCTACATTTCATTTGTAGCATTTCCTGATAGCATATATTGTATTATAATCGCTTTAATGAGTAATGCGGCTATCTACTATATCAGCTTTAATAAGCTTGTGCCAGAGTTTTATATTACCAGGAACTATGCACAGTATATCTTATACACCATTCTTATCTTTGTCGTTTTTAGTTTAACCAGAATCCTGATTGAACCAGGATTAACGGGCGGGCAACCCGCTAAAATTGAACAGGGGCTTTTGTTTATTTTCATTTACACTTCTCATGGGATTTGTATTTTGGTATCAAGTCTGTTAGGGATATCAAAGCATAAGTTTATGATTGAGCATGATCTGGTGCTGCTTGAAAGTATCAAAAAAGAAGCGGACATGAATTTACTAAAGTCTAAAGTGAATCCTCATTTCCTGTTAAATACCCTCAATAATATTTATGCCATCGGGGATAATATCAATGAACTTCAATCACAATCCGTGTTAAACCTGAGTCAGCTGCTACAATACACGATTTATGAAACCGATCATAAACGGATCAGCATTTCCAAAGAGCTTCAGATGATCAGGGCACTGACAGGATTATATCAGCTTAAACATGGCCACCTGCTGGATATTTCTTTTGGTTTCACAGACCAGGACTGGATGGATGAAGTTGAAATACCGCCCGCAGTTTTTTTAACGTTATATGAAAATGCACTGAAACATTCTGCAATCGGCAATGATCCTTTGGCATGGATTAAAGTAGATATCGCAATGGAAAAGGATAAATTATTATTTTCAGTTCGTAATAGCATCTCTGGTTTAGGAGAGGTCAATGTGCATTATGAGTACAAGGGGATAGGGTTGACGCTAATCCGGCAACTGATGAATATTGAAATGGGGCCGGATCACTATGCTTTACAAACCGATCCTATAAACGATACTTACTGCGCCACACTTACTTTAAAATTATGATCAGATTAAAGACTGTCTGTGTTGATGATGAACTGCCTTCGCTGAAATTGCTGAAGGAGTATTGTGAAATGATGCCTGGAATAGAACTGATCAAATCTCTTTCAAACTCAAAAGAGGCGATCTCATTTTTAGAGAAGACCAGGGTAGATTTGCTTTTGCTGGATATCAGGATGCCAGGGTTTACTGGACTCGAACTCTTGCAACAATTGAATTATAAGCCACTTTGTATTTTTATTACTGCCGATCTGGGGTCTGCGGTTCAGGCTTACGAACTCGATGTAATTGATTACCTGATTAAACCAGTACCTTTTGCCCGTTTTGAAAAGTCGGTTAATAAAGCGATGGACTATAAAAGATTTACGGCTTTTAATGATGCGGATGAACAGATCATTATGTTCAAGTCTGATTATATGATTCAACGGATGCGTCTGGCTGATATTTTATGGGTAGAAGGGTTTGGAGAGTATATTAAACTAGTGGGCAGGTTTAAGAATTTCACTTTATTGCAAAGAATGACGGAGTTCGCTGAACAATACGCTTATTTAGGTTTTATCAGAATCCATAAGTCTTATTTAGTCCTTGCGCAAGATATTGAATCTTATTCATCCAGTACGGTAAAGCTAAAATCAGGGCATGAATTGCCAATCGGCAGGGTTTACAAGCAGAATGTACAGCTTGGCGGTTAATTCTCGTGAAGCGAACAAAAAAATAATGAACAAAATGGCGGTGACTTTTGTCTTTATATTTGTTGTAACACTAAATAATTGAAAAACGATGAAAGCAGTAAAATCCTATGCAGCGCAGAGCGCTGATAAACCACTTGCTCCCTATCAGCTAGACCGTCGTGAGCCAGGAGCTGATGATGTAGAGATCAAAATCTTATACTGTGGCGTATGCCATTCAGATATACATACCGCCAGAAACGAATGGGGAGGATCAATGTACCCTGTAGTGCCAGGACATGAAATTGTTGGAAAAGTAACAAAAGTCGGAGACCAGGTGACCCGTTTTAAAGTGGGGGATACTGTTGGCGTAGGCTGTTTTGTAGACTCTTGTGGTCATTGCAGAAACTGTGAAGAAGACAATGAGCAATATTGTGAAAATGGACACTCACAAACCTACAACTCACTGTTACAGGATAAAAAAACAATTACTTATGGTGGTTATTCCAGCCATATTGTAGTGACACAGAAATTTGTATTGAGTGTGTCTGATAAATTGCCTCTTGAAAAAGTAGCCCCATTATTGTGTGCAGGAATCACTACTTATTCTCCATTGAAACACTGGAACGTTAAAAAAGGAGATAAACTGGCGGTTGTTGGTTTAGGCGGATTAGGACATATGGCTGTGAAAATTGCTGCTTCAATGGGTGCAGAAGTAACCGTATTGAGCCGTTCTAAAAGCAAAGAAAAAGATGCACAGCAATTAGGCGCACATCATTTCGAAATCACTACAGAAAAAGAAACGATGAAAAAGCTGGCTAACAATTTTGATTATATCATTGATACAGTATCTGCGGAACATGATTATAACGAGTATCTGGCATTATTACGTACCAATGGGGTGATGGTCTTGTTAGGTGTACCACCTAAACCTTCAGATGTGCAGGCATTCCAATTGATTGGTGGCCGTCGTAGTCTGGTAGGCTCATTGGTAGGAGGAATTAAAGAAACTCAGGAGATGCTGGATTACTGCGCGGAGCATAATATTACTTCGGATGTAGAAATGATCAATATTGACCAGATCAACGAAGCTTACGAACGTACGCTTGCCGGAGATGTTCATTATCGTTTTGTAATTGATATGGCATCTTTGAATTAGGAAACAGTAATTTTAATAATAAATAGAAAAAAGGCACTTTTAGAGTGCCTTTTTTTATATCTGCCTGATAGTTAAAGTCTATAAATATAATAGACTATTGATGATTATTATTACTTTTGCGCCGAACATGATTGTATTAAAAAATATAACTAAACAATTTCATCAGAAAAACAGGGAGATTACGGCTTTGTCGGACGTCTCTCTAACCGTGCCCAAAGGTAAAATCTATGGGGTGATCGGGGCATCAGGTGCAGGGAAAAGCACTTTGATCCGCTGTGTGAATTTGTTGGAAAGACCAACATCTGGTGAGGTTATCGTAGATGGGCTGAACCTGATTGATTTATCGCCGGCAGCGCTGGCTAAAGAAAGAAGACAGATCGGTATGATCTTTCAGCATTTCAATTTATTGTCATCGAGAACGGTTTCCGAAAACATTGCATTTCCTTTAGAGCTTGATAAAGTTCCTAAAGACCAGATCCAAAAAAGAGTTGCTGAATTACTTGCGCTGGTAGGTTTGGAAGATAAGGGAAAAGATTACCCTGCTAATTTATCTGGTGGACAGAAACAACGGGTTGCGATTGCCAGAACACTGGCGAGTAATCCAAAAGTGCTGTTATGTGATGAAGCCACAAGTGCTTTAGATCCGGCTACGACAAAGTCTATCCTTACCTTATTAAAAGATATCAATAAAAGGCTGAATATTACTATTCTGCTGATTACCCATGAAATGGATGTCGTGAAAAGTATCTGTGATGAAGTTGCAGTTATCAGTGCCGGTAAATTAATTGAACAGGGTACAGTGAGTGAAATTTTTGCGCATCCTAAAGCAGAGCTGACCCGTGAATTTATCGCTTCATCTTTAAAAATAAATATCCCGGAAACATACCTGGAAAGATTAAGTGATACACTGACCGCAGATAAAAAGCCATTATTAAAACTTGAATTTACCGGGCAGTCGGTAGACGATCCTGTGCTGTCAGAAGTCAGCAGGTTATTCAACCTCAATAACAATATTATTTACGCACAAATTGAATATGCCGGAGGTGTTAAATTTGGCGCTATGGTAATTGAAGTTTCCGGTGCACAGCAAGACAGCCTGAAGGCAATAGCATATTATGAAGAAAAACAAATCAAAGTGGAGGTTTTAGGGTATGTCTGATGCGATGATTTTGATGATGTTCAAAGGAACATGGGAGACTATAGTCATGACCTTTGTCTCTGGCTTTTTCGGTTTTGTAATTGGATTGCCAACCGGAGTTATGCTTTATCTGACCAGAAAAGGCCAGGTGCTGGAAAACAGAACGCTGAACAATGTGGTATCGGTTTTTGTGAATGTTTTCCGTTCTATTCCGTTTATTATTCTGATTGTCTGGATGATTCCTTTTACCCGCATGCTGGTTGGAACTTCTATTGGTATTGAAGCTGCTTTAGTTCCTTTAAGTATTGGTGCGGCACCTTTTATTGCCAGAATGGTAGAAAATAGTCTGATCGAAGTGCCAGGTGGGCTGGTTGAGGCTGCAAGAGCAATGGGGGCAACTCCTTTTCAAATTGTTTGCAAAGTATTATTACCAGAAGCATTGCCTTCGCTGATTAATACGGCTTCCATTACTTTAATCACACTTGTTGGTTATTCGGCTATGGGTGGCGCAGTTGGTGCAGGAGGATTAGGGCAAATCGGTTATCAATATGGCTATGTAGGTTATGATGTACTGGTGATGAACACGGTGTTGATCGTACTGGTTGCATTAGTTTTTGCGATCCAGTTTACCGGAGATTTTCTGGCTAAGCGTGTAGACCATAGGAAATAGGCTTTTTGAGCTAAAAAATAAATAAGATTAGAAAACACAATTTATATCAATGAACATGAAAATCAATTTACTGGCAGCTGTGGCTGTAATTGCTTCAGTATCCTTATTCAGCTGCGGCGGAGGTGCTAAAAAGAGTGACCCGAACCACATTAAAGTAGGGGTAGAATCAGGGCCGGAATTTGCAGTGGCTGAAGCTGCTCAGAAAGTGGCCAGAGAGAAATTTGGCTTAGAGGTAGAATTGGTTCAGTTCAATGATTTCGTGATGCCTAATGAAGCACTTAGCCAGGGTGATCTGGATGTGAATGTGTTCCAGAATAAACCTTATCTGGATGTACAGACTAAACAACGCGGTTATAAATTTGCAATTCAGGGCAATACTTTTGTTTTTCCATTAGCTGGTTATTCTAAAAAGATTAAGAAAATTGAAGAGCTGAAAGAAGGAAATACGATTATCATTCCTAATGATCCGACTAACGGTGGCCGCGCTTTACTTCTTTTACAAAAATCAGGTTTACTGAAATTAAAAGATGGTGTTGGTCTGTTACCTACTGTAAACGATATCATCGAAAATCCTAAAAAGATAAAGATTCTTGAATTGGAAGCTCCGCAATTGCCAAGAGCACTGGATGATCAGAATGTGACCATTGCAATCATCAACAATACTTTTGCGACTTCTGTAGGCTTAATTGCAGACCGTGACGGACTGATTGTAGAAGATAAGAAATCACCTTATGTAAATATCATTGTATCCAGAGAAGATAACAAAGATGAAGAGAAGATCAAGAAGTTTGTAAAAGCTTTTCAATCTGATGAAGTAGCGGCTGCTGCTGCTAAAATATTCAAAGGTGGTGCTGTTAAGGGCTGGTAAAAACTGGTTTTAAACTATAGAATTAATAACCTCTAAAAGAACGGTTGTCTGATCAGAAAGGGCAACCGTTTTTTCGTAAATAGCGCATGGAAGAAGCTGCTAATTCATCTTTACTTTACCAGGCGGGATCCCGAATTTCTTACTAAAAGCAGTGCTGAAATGTTGTACAGATGAATAACCCATATTCTCTGAGATTACTTTGATGGCAATCCCGGAAAGTAACTGCTCTTTTGCTTCAATGAGTTTGACATCACTCAGATAACCAAATACCGTCGTGTCAAATAATTCCTTAAAACCATTCTTTAATTTGAATTCGTTAATCCCGGATATTTTGGCCAGTTCTGTTAGCGAAGGAGGGGTATGTATGTTTTTAGTCAGGTATTCCCGCGCAGCGTGGATACAGTCAATTTCATAGGGTGACTTTAGAACGGATTTAATGTTCTTTTTGGCAAACTGTTCGAATGCCTGTGCTTGCAGGCTTAATAGCTCTATACATTTAGCTTGTAAAAACATGAGCTTTAATCCTCCCGAAAAATTACAATTCATGATCTCGCGAATACATTGGTGCATGGCAAAAGTCATCCTTAAATTTGTATTAGAAAGATCTGAGAACCGATGTTCCTTTACATTCTTGCAAAATCCTGCCAATACATTTCCTGTGTCTTTAACCAGTTCCAGAAAGTAATCCCTGCTAAAATGAATCTCGAAAAACTGGTAGGTTTCATTGGTATTGTACTGTCCGACGCCATCAAATTCGGGGCTATAAATCAGGTTATGCTGCAAGGCTTTAAATTCGTGGATATGTCCATTGATATGATTCTCCATCAATCCGCCACCAGCCAGTGAAAAATGTAACTCTACGAAATCAGGTTCGTCTGTTGAACGGAATCTTAGCCTGTTATGCTTTAGCCTCATATCTCCAAAAACGATATAAGTATTGGGTAAAGCCAGCTGAACGAGTTCTGCATCAAAAGAAGCGAAGTTATATTTTTCCTTACGTTCTGTGACTAAGGGAGGATGCTGGCCGGTTCCTGTGAACAGCGGGCCGCTGTAATCGGCTATTCCGCCGATTTCAGTCCATTTACCGTTTTCATCACATAAAGCCATTCCCATAATTAATCCTTTTGGTATTAAAAGCTATCCTTTTGATGTAAATATTTATTTCAAATACCAAGCACCTTTGTACAAAGCTAATATTATTTAGAAGAATTATAAATAATATTTCCCAATGCTTTAGTTAAAACAGATATGAGTACAAAGAAACCTAAAAACGGCATCAGCAGGTTGTTGCAAATTGCCGGGAAAGAAAAATTATTATTGATGTTATCAGCAATATTAGCAGTTATACATGTACTGCTATCCGTAATTCCTTATATTTTAGTTTATTATATAATGAAGACTATGCTTGCGCCTCCGGTTGATACGCAGCAGGTATATACTTATATCTATCAGGCTGTAATCGCAATGATAGCAGCCTATGGTTTATTATATGCTTCGGGCGTAACCTCACATATTGCTGCCTTTAATATCTTATATGAACTCCGTAAACAGATGGCCGAAAAGCTAGGCCGTTTACCAATCGGGTTTATCAATCAGAATAACTCAGGAGCGTTGAAAAAGATCATGGCTGATGATGTAGAGCGGATTGAAAACTTCATTGCACACAGTATTCCTGATTTTGTGAAAGGCGTGGCTTTACCAATCGTTACGCTGGTTTATCTTTTTACAGTCAACTGGATGCTGGCTTTAAGTAGTTGCCTGCCTATAGTACTGCTGGCTGTATTTATGCCTGTTTTGTTTAGTAAATCAAGAAACAGCGTGCTTACTGCTTACCATGAGTCGCTGGAAGAAATGAATTCCGGTATTGTAGAATTTGTAAGAGCAATGCCGGTCATTAAGATTTTTGGGCATACGGCTGATAGCTTTGATCAGTACAGTGGATCAGTTTATCGCTTCAGAGATATGGTTGTGGCGTATATCCGTATGGCATCACCCGGGTTTGGGATTTTTATCAGTTTCATCAGCAATGCTTCTTTGCCCATATTGGCCTTAGGTTTCTATTTGTTTTTTAACGGAGGATTGAGTTTACCGGTATTTTTCCTTTTCCTGATTTTAGGTGTGGGATATATTCGTCCATTATTTGCTTTGAATAATATGGGGACACAGATTTCACTGATTAACCATGGAGTTAAAAGACTGGATGAAATCTTATTTAGCCAGGAGCAGGAAACTACAGGAGAGAAGAAACTGACATCCGGTTTCAGCATAGATTTTGAGGATGTTTCGTTCAGCTATGATGATCAGACACTTGCTTTAAGTAAGGTTAATTTCTCTATTCCGCAGGGAAGCATTACGGCATTGGTTGGGCCTTCAGGATCAGGTAAATCAACAGCAGCGCAATTAGTTTCCCGTTTTTGGGATGTGACCTCAGGCCGCATAACTATTGGTAAACAGGATATCAGGAATCTCAAGCCTGAGGAATTGATGAAACATGTTTCTTTTGTTTTCCAGGAGAGTTTTATGTTTCAGCAGACGATTTTTGAAAACATAAGGATGGGAATGGACAAAACGGAAAAACAGCTTGTAGAAGCAGCAAGAGCTGCTCAATGTCATGATTTTATTGAACAGCTGCCCAAGGGTTATCAAACTTTATGGGGTGAAAAAGGGGTTCATTTGAGTGGGGGAGAGCAGCAGCGGATTCAACTGGCACGGGCAATTCTAAAAGATTCCCCAATCCTGATCCTGGATGAAGCTACAGCTTTCAGTGATCCGGAGAATGAACATTTGATCCAGCAGGCTTTTAATCAATTGATCAGTAATAAAACGGTGATTGTAATTGCGCACAGGTTGAGTACAATTACCAGTTGTGATCAGCTGGTAGTACTTGATAAAGGCCAGGTAAACGGGATTGGTACGCACAAAGAATTACTGGAGGATTGTATACTCTATCAAAATATGTGGAATGCCCATACACGTGCCAAAGAATTTACGCTCTCTGAATATTAACCTTATACTCATGATAAAGAATCTTTTTTTTACTTTTAAAACTTCACCAAAAACAGTTCGTAAAGGTATTTTATTCGAACTGCTGCATGGTGCTTTTATAGCCGTTCCTACAGGTTTTCTCCTGTTAATTATTCACCAGTTATTTAGTGGAAACCCGGATCATTTCCGTTTGTGGACTTATGTGTGGATCATGCTAGGAATGCTTGTAATCCAGCTTTTTGTAGCTACAAAGACTATTGTGAGCAGTAATATGATGACCTATGAACTTTCTACCAATTTAAGAATCCGTTTAGGAAATCACTTACAACGTTTATCTATGGGCACATTTAAGCAGCGCGATCCTGGAGATCTGGCCTCCGTGGTTTTGCAGGATGTCGCGAACTTTGAGTTGATTTTTGGGCATACGGTTGGGAATATGGCTTCCGCTATTTTCGCCACCTTGATTATTTCAGGATTTCTGCTGATAACCGACTGGCGTTTAGCACTGATCCTGTTAGCTGCTTTGCCACTTTGCTGGCTGGCTATCAGCATTGCGAATTACCTGATTGGTAAACAGGGACAGAAACATGTTGAGGCAAGAAATCAAATTGGTGCGCGTTTTTTGGAATATGTACAAGGAATCCGTCATATTAAATCATTTGGAATGACAGGTAAGCGTTTTGTCAGCCTTGATAAAGCGCTGGATGATTTTCGTAAAGCAAGTATTCGTACCGAAATTATTCCCGGGCCGCTGGTGATTACTGCTGGTCTGGTCCTGGAATTGTTTTTCCTGTTCATGATCGGTGTAGCAGTTACCTTTTTTGCGCAGGGTAGTTTGGCAGCACCAGCGTTTATTACCTTTTTAATTATCGGATACCGTCTTTATGAACCGATAAAAGTCATTCTGGTTGATTATGTGATTCTGCGTTATATGAATATCAGCTTAAGCAGAATCATTGATGTGTTGCGGATTCAGGAACAGTCAGCGGGAAAAAGGCTGAAACCTAATGGGTTTGATGTGGAGTTTGAGCACGTTAGTTTCGCTTATCAGGAGGACAAAAATGTGTTGAATGATATTTCCTTTCATGTTCCTCAAAATAGTTTAATGGCATTGGTTGGCCCGTCGGGATCAGGTAAAACAACGGTTACCGCTTTAATAGCCCGTTTTTGGGACGTACAAAAGGGTAAGGTGAAAATTGGAGGGGTAGATGTGAAAGATATGGAACCCGGTGAAGTTTATGCTTTAATCAGCGAGGTGTTCCAGGAAGTCTATTTATTCGATGATACGATTTATAACAATATCCTGTTTGGTAAACCCGGCGCAACAGAACAAGAAGTCATCAAAGCCGCAGATTTGGCACAGGTACTTGATTTTGCGTGGGAATTGCCAAAAGGATTACATTCAAAAGCAGGAGAGGGAGGAAACCGG
Source organism: Pedobacter cryoconitis (assembly GCF_014200595.1). Lineage (NCBI taxonomy): Bacteria > Pseudomonadati > Bacteroidota > Sphingobacteriia > Sphingobacteriales > Sphingobacteriaceae > Pedobacter > Pedobacter cryoconitis. Next base: position 3,129,659 of record NZ_JACHCG010000001.1, on the reverse strand, counting down.
CTTTCCGGGGGTCAAAAACAGCGGATCAGTATTGCCAGAGCATTATTGAAGGACGCGCCTATTGTTTTACTGGATGAGGCAACTGCTTCTTTAGATCCTGAAAATGAGCTGCATATACAGCAAGCTATCCAGGAACTCGTGAAAAATAAAACAGTGATCGTGGTTGCGCATAAACTGTCTACTATTAAAAATGCAGATCAGATATTGGTGCTTAAAGATGGGTTGGTCAAAGAAGAGGGTACACACCAAAAATTATTGGAATTTGATGGCGTGTACCATCAGCTGTGGGAGATTCAACAACAATTAGGAGGCTGGAAAATCAAAAGATAAGTTAGCTTTCACTTACTCCCGCTGTCCAGTAGACAGTTGCCTTTAGTTCAGTTTTGTCTAATTGTAGTTCGTCTTTCGCATAAGAGCGGATATTTTTAACTGCATTTGCCTCAGCAGCAGCCCAGAGTAACCTGGTTTCGAAGCCGGGAGCAGGAAACTGAGTAGCCTTCACTGCGTCAAAAAGTAAAGTGGATGCTGCTGCGGGTATGCCTTTTCTGGTTAACCACTGGATCCGGACGGCAGAGCGGGTATGTATCGTAAAGATATCTGCGCTGCTGTCTGCTTCTAAAAAGGCGAATCCCCTTGTCTTTTCCGGTAAGGCTTCTAAAATAGCTGCAATAGCAGGAATTGCGGTTTCATCTCCGGCTAAAAGATACCAGTCAGCAGGATTAAACCCTCTGCCTGGTTTCATTCCTATACCAAGTTCATCTCCAATTTTAGCATGCATTGCCCACGCACTTCCAGGGCCGTTATCTCCATGAAGCAGGAATTCAATTTCCAGTTCACCTGTTTCTATATTGAGGTTTCTGATGGTATAAGTTCGCCTGATGGGTTCCTGATCTTTTTGCGGAATAAATATTTTAAGGTTAACACCGGGTTCCATATCAACGGCAGTTTTGAAGATCTCATCCTGAAAAGTGAAACATCTTAAATGCGGGGTAATATCTCTGATGGCGGTGACTTTGGTAAGGGTACGTATAATTTGCTTTTGTGGCGGTTGTTCTTGTTCTGCTGGATTCATTGTTTACTGTTTAATAATTTGTGCTTAAGGCGGCTCAGGGCTTCCTGAGAAATGCCCAGATAATTGGCAACCATCCGGTTTGAAAGACGTTGCAGGATGGTTGGATGTTCAGCAATCAGCGACTGATATCTTGTTGTTGCATCCATGGTAATAAAACTCATCAGCCTTTTGGTATTGGTTACGTATGCACCTTCAAGGTAACTCCTGTAAAATTTCTCCCATTCAGGGATCTGATCCAGCAGGGTGTAAAAATCTTCTCTTGCGATATACAATACCTCTGTTTTTTCCAGTGCCTGAATATTTTCCTGTGAGGGCTGCTGACTAATAAATCCGGTTAGACCAGTAGCGAAATTGTTTTCAAAAGCCAGGTAACGGGTGGCTTCTGCGCCATCGGCTTGCAGAAAATAAATCCGCAGACAACCATTCTTTACAAAGTACATTCTTTTAGAAGCTTCACCTTCAGCAAGTAAAATTTCATCTTTGCGTACTTCCTGTTCTTTGAAATAGGAAAGAACAGTATTCAGGTTAGGCTGACTAATGGTTATTCTCTTTAAAATACAGTCGGACAGGGCTTGTTTGTACATCGTTATAGATTAGATATACCCTCAAAAGTCGCAACTTTTAACTGATTTACGTCGAATTCTCTATTTTCTTTATGGCTGTTAGCATAAAATGACTTGTTTTTCAGGTTGTAATTCTTCCAGGTATTTACGGTATTGGGCTATATCTTCTATCGAAACGACTGTGAATTCATGGGAAATAGCAAATTCGCTGATTTCTCTTAATTTGGACATCGTGCCGTCTGCATTTGTAAGTTCACAGAGTACTGCTGCCGGGCTTAATCCTGAAAGTTGCATTAAATCTACACTGCCTTCGGTATGCCCGCGCCTGCCAAATACACCAGCTTTGTTAGCGATTAATGGAAACACATGTCCCGGTCTGGACAAGTCTTCTGGTAATGCAAGAGGTTTAATGGCAGTTTTGATGGTGTGTAATCTGTCTGCTGCGGAAACGCCCGTAGTTACTCCGGCAGCTGCTTCAATGGAAACGGTAAATGCAGTTTGATAGCGGCTGGTATTGTTATTGACCATTGGGGCAAGTGCTAATGCGTCTGCTTTTTCAGCTGTGAGGCATAGGCAGACTATTCCACTACAGGCGCGGATCATGAGGGCCATATCTTTAACAGACATCTTTTCTGCTGAAAAAATTAAGTCGCCTTCATTTTCCCGGTTTTCGTCGTCAACCAGTAAAATGCCTTTTCCTGCTTGTAAATGAGTGATTGCTTTGTTTACTCTTTCTTTATGATCGTTACCGAAATAGGTTAAATAGCTATTCATGACTGTAATTTGTTTTAGGGCAAATTTCAGTGGTGTTTACTTGTTAAACATTGATGTAGATCATAAAAGGTGATATATACACTTGAGACAGGTATCTTAACCATTAGATTATATGGCTTCATATTTGGTACATATTGTACCAAACTCGATTCTTTTCATTACCTTTATAATATTATAACAAGCTAACCCGCTTTTATGAATACAAAAATAAATGAACGTAAGAATTATAGTTCTCGGAACTGGTGAAAAGGCGGATGCCTTGATTATAGAAGGTAAACTTTCAGAAATGCCATCAATCGGAGATAACTGGAAATTTGACTTCAAAAAACAACTGAAAAACCTGAAAGATGCAAAAGGTTACCTTTTAGTAAGGGAGGATTCACCTCAGCTTATAGAAGGATGTATGATCTTTCAGGAGAAAACCCATGATCATGTAGCAGGTTGTCTGATCGCTTATGCTTTTAAACTTAGTTTAATGAGAGGTATTGGCGAGTACAAAGGAGCACTTTATTTTAAGATTGGAGAAGAGAAAAAGGAAAATGAAATTAAGTTGATGACCCTTTACTCCACTAAATACAATGCTTACCGGCTGGGGGACTCAAACATCATGGCAATTTATGATGAAGATGGAAAGCAATTGATTGATCGCTATCTTAATTATACAGTTAATAACAGATTATTATGAATACCACAAAAGGCAAAAAAAGAGAAGATTTCAGTATGGCCATTGCCCCGAATGATGGTCATAAGCTGAGCAAAGAAGAAAAGGATTTAATTAAAGAAGATGCCAAAGTTCGTCATGCCAAACGTTCACCTGAATGTTTGGTTAGAAATGAAATGCTTTCAGTACTTTATCGTGTAGAGGAGTACCTTCAACAAGAAAACCTGAAAGCTGAGGAGATTTATACGATTGAATATTTTGTAGGTGAATTCTGTAAAGTTCTGGGACTGAATAAGAGTCAATTTGCCAATTATCTGGATACTGATATTTCTAATCTTAATAAATACCTTAAAGGACAACGCGCATTTAATATAGAACTGGCCATGAAGTTTTCACGGTTTTTTCATACGCCAGTAGATGTATGGTTAAAGGTTCAACTTAAGAATGATTTGATTGCGCTGCATGAAGCGGAAAAAGGGCATAAATATGATAAGTATGATTATAAGAAAGTATTAAAAATGGCCTGAATAGTGCTATAGTTGCCATTAATAATGCATTGCGGGCTAAACATTTAATATCTTCCTTTGTCTATAATCTAATGTATATGAGAATAGTTACACTTGAAGAACATATTTCTTTTCCGGAAATGGCAGATCAGATCCCTAAAGATGCTTTAGGGAATTTTGGTCAGTCGGAAGCGATGCAGCGCCTTGCTCCAAAACTGGCAGATATTACTCAGGACCGTTTGAAGTCAATGGATGATAATGGGATTACGATGCAGGTACTATCTGTGGATAGTTCGGGCGCTAATCTTTTAAGTTCACAGGCAGGCCCGGCTTTTGCAAGCCAATATAATGATCTGATCGCAGCAAGGATTGCGGGTTTTGAAGATCGGTTTACAGCTTTTGCCCATTTGCCAATGACAGCTCCTCTTGCAGCTGCTGATGAGTTAGAACGGGCAGTAACTGAACATCATTTTCGTGGTGCTATGGTTCGGGGCCTTACACAAGACCAGTTTCTGGATCAGCCTCAATTCGCACCAATATTTGAGCGGGCTGAAAAGCTGGATGTTCCAATTTATCTTCACCCTGGACTGCCTCCAAAAGGAGTGGTTGATATTTATTACAGCGGTCTACCCAATCATTCTGGTATGGCGCAAGCATTGGCATGTTATGGTTGGGGATGGCACTCAGAAACTGCGCTGCATGTTTTACGCTTGTTATTCTCAGGTATTTTTGATCAGTATCCTAAGTTAAAACTGATTATAGGCCATATGGGAGAAATGCTGCCTATGATGATGGCAAGATCAGAGAAAGCGTTCAAACCGGGAAACGGAGGAGCTAACCAGCGTTCGCTTACGGAGACCTTTCACCAGCAGGTCCACATCACGACCAGTGGTTTTTTTACGCAACCCCCATTAAGAATTGCTTTAGATACTTTTGGCATTGATAATATCATGTTTTCTATCGATTATCCGTTTAGTACAAACGAAATGGGAATTGAATTTTTAAAGGGGATTGACCTTCCGCAGGAGCAGGTAGCGAAAATTGCACATGGTAACGCAGATAAATTATTGAAATTAAGGTCGTAATTTACAGGAATGAAAAGTATTCCGGTAGATCAGTTACAACACAAGACCAGTGCAGGTGTACAGATCAAGGTTTTCCTGTCGGAAGATAAGCAGCAAAATAATGCACAAGTTGCCCACCGGGATGATCATTATATTTTTTTCCTGCTGACAAAAGGCTCAGGAACTGTAAAGGTCGATTTGCAAAATATAACGGTGGCCGCGGGGCAACTTTATTATATATTACCTTCGCAAATACACTACCGGATCAAAGCTAACCAGGCTGAAGGATGGTTTCTTGCAATAGATACCACATTAATTGCTGCGGATTTCAAAGCAGTCTTTGAACAAGGGCAAAATTTACAAGTTCCTTGCGATCTGACGGATTACGAATTAAAGCAGTATGCAAGTCTGCTCGGTCTTTTGCGAAAGGAATTTATTGAACGTGCAGATGATAAATATTATTTGCCGGTTATTCATACCCTTGTCCAATCGTTTTTGGCAATGGCAGCGAGTACTTATGATGGTTTGGGACCGGTCGCGAATAAGCATACCCGATCAGCGGAACTTGCCCGTCAATTTAAAGACTTATTAGCGGAACATAGCCATACCATCAAGAATCCGTCAGATTATGCTTCAAAGCTTAACGTTTCATCAGGTTATTTAAATGAAGCTATAAAGAGGGTTACCGGATCAACGGTAACTTACTGGATTCAGCAGGAAATTTTCAGTGAAGCCAAACGTTTACTTTATCATACTGATGCCACTGTAAAACAAATCGCTCAGGAACTGGGCTATATGGATTACTCTTATTTTAGCCGTTCGTTTCGTAAAGCATCAGGATTGTCCCCTTTGCAATTCAGGGCATTGAACCGGTAAGCAAGCCAATTCATTTATTAACGGCTTCCTCAAGAACGAACACAAACGTTTGCGTAATATTTTTTATTTTTCCTCTTTCTACAGTACTTAAATATCTATACATTAGGTATAAATCAGGTCTTTGTATGAACGGTATCTGAGGTGCGAATTTTATTGATAAGTTAATATTCAATTAATCGCAGGAGCCTACTTTTGCGGTTTAAAATTAGTCCGCATACACCTACCATTTAAATAAGAGAAGATTAAAATGTCAGTTACTTTAAGCCATTCAGGAGATGACTAAACCGTTTAAAAGTGATTTTTTCTATCTTCTCGCCTCAGACAGAAATAAGGCATTCGAAAAACTATTTGAAGAATTCTGGCAGCCTTTGTATAAAAAGGCTTATAGTAAGGTGCAGTCTGAAGATCTGGCAAAGGATCTGGTTCAGGAAGTTTTTATTGCCTTTTGGGATAACCTGGATAGCTTAACCGCTGATTATAATATCCCGGCTTATCTGCATGGTATTTTACGGAACAAAACGCTTAAGGTTTTTGAAAAAGATGCCGTACGTTTAAAATATGCTTTAGAAAGCTGTCCTGTAGATTTTCCAGTAGATTTTTGCGCACATGAAATGCTTTTAGGTAAAGAACTTCAATTCATTATCGAAAGTGAAGTAAACCGGATGCCTTCGAGAATGAAAGAGATTTACGCTTTAAAGAAGGATGATGATTTCTCTATTAAGCAGATTGCAGAAGAATTGGGGCTTTCAGAACAAACAATTAAGAACCAGTTGCAAAATGCATATAATCGTTTGAGGTCGAAATTAAGAGAGTACAACCCGGATTTAGTTGGCTTATCTGTTGTTTTGATAAAAATCATATTTTATTTTAAATCCTTATAGTACTTTCTTGTTCCTGAACGGATAGATAATAAACAAAGCTTATTTTGAACCCGGAACAATTTAGAATTCTGATTGCCAAATACAACAGCAATACAGCAACAGCAGCAGAAAGAGCGCTGGTGGAAAACTGGTATGAACAAATCAGTGGCAATGAAGTTTTGCCGGAAGCGGCTGATTTCAAAGAACAGCTTTATAGTGGGATTAAAAAACGTATAACAGCTAATCAGCAGCCTGGTCAGGCATCTTTAAAAACGGTTTACACTCCTTTAAAAAGAAGAAAATTATATCCATGGATTGCCTCCGCTGCGGTTCTGTGTATCGTATTTAGTATTGCTGTTCTTTATTTGAAACCAGCAAGGCGGATCAATAAAAGCTTAGCTTCTTCAAAACAAATCAATCAGATTTCCCCAGGAACAAATAAGGCTATCTTAACGTTAGCCGATGGAAGTAAAATCAGCCTTTCTGATGCCGGAAACGGCCAGCTTGCTAAACAGGCCGGAGTAATGGTGACGAAAACGAAAAATGGCGGTTTGGTTTACCAGGTTATCGGGGACGATCAAACAGCCCCTAAGTACAATACCATTTCTACGCCACGTGGCGGACAATATCAGCTGCTGCTTGCTGATGGTACAAAAATATGGCTGAATGCCAATTCTTCTTTGACTTTTCCTACTGCATTTCCCGGAGCTACACGTAAAGTCCAACTGAAGGGGGAAGCTTATTTTGAAGTGGCAAAGGATAAGTCTAAAGCATTTTTTGTAGAAACGGCGCAAACGCAGGTCAGGGTGTTGGGAACACATTTCAATATTATGGCTTATGCAGAAGAGAGTTCTCAGCAAACTACTTTGCTGGAGGGATCAGTTGAATTTAGTAAAGGGACCGAAAAATCAATATTAAAACCTGGACAACAGGCAAGAACCATCGGTTCTTCGGGTCAGATCAGTGTACGGGATCTTGAAAATGCGGATGAGGCAATTGCATGGAAAAACGGATATTTCCAGTTTGAAAAATCTGATCTCCATTCTTTAATGCGACAAATTTCAAGATGGTATGCGACCGATGTGGTTTATGAAGGAACAATGCCTAAAAAAGAATATTCAGGTAAGATTCCAAGAAGCGTTAACGTGAAAACATTACTGGATATGCTTGCGTATTCTGGCATTCACTGCCATATAGAAAATAATAAAATTGTAGTTAGTCAACGCTAAAAAATTACCAGCTCAAATATTAATGGACCTCTTTTAAACCCCGCTATATGAAATAGGATTACTCTGAATCTTCTTTAAAACGGTTAACCCATAAAAAAGCGGGAAGTGTTCGAACCACTCCCCGCCAAATATCGGGTTCAACTCCTTATGGACCAAAGGTCCATATCCGTAAAAAAATTATCTAAGCAATAATGATTTAAAACCCAAGCGCAATTTATGAATTTTAGTGCATTCTTTAAGACTGTACCACGAATACAGTTCAAATCTTCTCAATTCTTATTAGTGATGAAACTATTTGTAATCCTGCTGTTTACAGGCCTGATGCAGGTTCATGCCAATGTTTACAGCCAAAAAATCACACTCAGGCAAAAAAATGTTTCTGTGGAAACTATACTGAAAGCGATAGAAAAGCAAAGCGATTATTTGTTTTTATATGATAATCTTGAAGTTGCCGGAACTGCCAGAGTTTCTATTGATATTAATCAGGGTACGATAGAACAGGTGCTGGAAGCCTGTCTGAAAAATCAACCTTTAACGTACAAGATTTTTCAAAAAAACATTGTACTCAAAAGGAGTGTACAGTTAATTGAAAACGTAGTCTCAGATCCTGTTAAAGGAAAGGTTACGGATGAAAATGGCTTGCCGATTACTGGCGCAAGTGTTTTAATCAAAGGAACCAAAGTGGGGGCGATGACTGATAGCAATGGTAATTTTAGCCTCAATGCGCCAAAAGGAGCCACACTTGTGATTTCTTTTATTGGCTTTGGTGCACAGGAGATCGTTGTGGGCAATGCGCAGCAATACACAATTTTACTGAAGCCGGAAGAAAATAAACTGACTGAGGTGGTGGTTACTGCTTTAGGGATCAAACGTTCTGAAAAATCTTTGGGTTATGCGGTTCAGAAAGTATCAGGTAAAGAGCTGCAAACAGTTAAGGGTGTTGATATCGGAACTTCCTTAACGGGCAGAGTAGCGGGTTTAGTTGTAAAAAACTCTACAGAATTTAATGCCAGACCGACACTCGAACTTAGGGGTGAAGCTGCTATTCTGGTAGTTGATGGGGTAGATTATGATAATTTAACGCTGCGGGATATTCCTACGGATGATATCGAAAGTATAGATATTTTGAAAGGCCCTACGGCCTCAGCCTTGTATGGTGCAAGAGCAAAAGGTGGTGTATACTTGATTACGACAAAAAAAGGTGCTGCTGGAAAAGGATTTTCTGTAGATGTGAACAGTAATACCATGTTCCAGCTGGGCTACCTGGCTATTCCAAAAGTTCAGAGCTCTTACGCGCGTGGCGATAATGGAAATCTAAACAATGATTATGTTTGGGGGCCAAAGCTGGATATCGGAAAAACAGGGAGAGACTGGAATCCGGTAACCAAACAGTTTGAGGATAATATGCCTTTACGTTCTGTAGGGAAGGATAACCTGAAGAATTTTACCCGTACAGGAATTATTGCCAATAACAATATTACGATTGCACAGACTGGTGAAAATGGAAGTTTTAAAATTGGTTTGAATCATGTTTACAATAAGGGGCAGTTTCCGAATCAGACTTTGAATATGATCAATTTAACCTCTGGTGGTGAAATTAAGATCAATGATAAGTTTAAGATAGAAAGTCATTTTGGGTTGAGCCGCCGTACGGCTCCTCAGGTGTGGGGTGGTGGTTATCAAAATCAAGGGTATTTATATCAATTGGTGATGTGGACAGGTACGGAATATGATATCAGGGATTATAAGGATTATTGGAAAGTACCTAATCAGACTCAAAACTGGATGTATACGAACTGGTATGATAATCCTTATTTGATTGCGAATGAGAAGCTGGATGCCATCCAGGAAAATACAGTAAATGCGAGCCTGACTGCAAATTATAAGATCACATCAGATCTGAATTTAATGCTTCGTCTGGGCTATGACAATTACAGTAACCGCGAAACAATGCGTAACCCTACGGCAAATATTTATTCTACCCGCGGAGGATGGGATGCAAAAGGGATGTATAGTATCAATAATACAAAAGGATATAGTACGAGTAATGACTTGATCTTATCTTATAATAAAAGAATTAATAAGTTCTCTTTTGAAACACTTGCTGGTGGAAACTTTTTCCATAAAGAGGATGAAGGGTTATATGCGGTCACTAAGAACGGATTAATTTCACCAACTTATTTTTCTTTGAATGGTTCCATTGAACCTCCCCGTGTAACACCCTATTTTTCACCTAAAGAATCGAGCAGTTTATATGCACGGGCCGCGGTAGGATGGAATGATGCTGTATTTTTAGATTTTACGGGACGTAATGATTGGATTTCTACACAGCCAAAGACTACGGGTTCTTATTTATATCCTTCAGTAGGCTCAAGCGTCGTTATTTCACAGCTGGCCAAATTACCTGAAGTAATAGATATGTTTAAAATCAGGGGGTCGTTTGCAGTCTTTAAAACACCAGCAGGTATTTTTGAAACCAATACAGTTTACAAGACTAACAGTGCTGCATGGGGCAATTTAAATAGTGCAAGTTATCCATATAAGTTATCTGGAGCGAGTGATATTCTGCCAAGTTCTCAGCGTACCTGGGAGATTGGTGCTGCGGCATACCTGTTTAAAAAACGTTTGCATTTTGACGTAGCTTATTTCAATAAGTATTATTATAACCAGCAGACCAATGCAAAATTGCCGGCTACTTCTGGATTTGCAACGACTTTAGTGAATACGCAAGAAACTTTTACACGCCGCGGACTGGAAATTACAGTGGATGGTTCAGTGTTGAAGAGCAGGGATTTTGAATGGTATTCTACCGTGAACTGGGCGAATCAACACCGGTATTATGACCAGCTGGATCCGGTTTATTCAAAAGATAACCAATGGGTGAAAAAGGGACAGCGTTTAGATACTTATACAGCTGGCTACTGGCTGACAGATCCTTCGGGCAATGTAATCAACAATAACGGGATTCCTGTGAGCAGTGATTATGATAAAAAATATGGATATAGTGAGCCTGATTTCAGTTTCGGTTTCATCAATAATTTTACCTATAAAAACTGGATGCTGGGTATCAATATTGACGGGAGGATTGGTGGATTGATGTACAATTATATCTATGATAAAATGTGGGATTCTGGTACGAATCCGGAATCTGATAATCAATACCGCTATGATCAGGTAGTCAATGGATTAAATAATTATGTAGGCAAAGGTGTGAAGGTTATTTCCGGTGCGGCTACTTATGATAAGTATGGAAATATAACCAGTGATACCCGGAAATATGCGCCAAATGATGTGCAGGTTGGTTATCAGGATTTTGCACAGAACTATAGAGGCGGTGATATGGGGATACAAAGTGCTTCTTTCATCAAGCTTCGGGAAGTTTCATTAGGCTATAAAGTTCCGGCTTCTTTTACCCATAAACTGGGTGTTAAATCGGCCTCTTTAGCGTTGACAGGACAGAATTTATTCATGTGGACTAAGTTCAAATATTCAGATCCTGATGTCAATAAAGAAGATTTGAATTCACCTTCTATGCGAATGGTTGGATTTAATTTAAGAGTAGGGTTTTAATGAACATTTTTAAAAAAAAAGATAGCATGAAGATTTTAAAATATATGATATTATTTGCCGGTTTAGCAATTGTTGCCGGTGGTTGCCAAAAGTACGAAGAGATCAATACCAATCCGAACGCGACGAATCAGGTAAATTCGTCTATGCTGGCTACAACCTTGATTTTGAACATTACCAGGAACTCAATCAGCACGCAGAAGTCCTTTATGCAACCTTTTTTATTGGGTAAATACCTGACCTGGGGCGAAGGACAGGAGAGTTATCAGTATAACAAACTGGGCAGAACTGATTTTGACTCTGTGAAGGTCTTGAGAAATATTCCGCCGATGCTTAAATATGCAACGAGCGATGGATTGAAAAAGTCTTATGAAGGACTGGGGCATTTTATCAGTGCCTATCAGTTTTTTATCAATACGATGCAGGTGGGTGATATGCCTTATTCTGAGGCAAACAAAGGAGAGTCGGATCGTATTTTACAACCCAGATATGATACGCAAAAAGCGGTTTTCATGGGTATATTGAAAGAGTTGGATCAGGCGAATGAACTGTTTACTGCCGGTGCTAATTTTGAGGGCGATCCGGTTTATGGTGGGAAAACTGATAGCTGGCGCAGACTGGTCAATAGTTTTGAGCTTCATGTGCTATTGAATTTATACAAAAAAACGGGTGACGCAGATTTGAAAGTTATAGAACGTTTTAAGGATATTGTAACTAACCGTCCGCTGATGCGGGATTATAAAGACAATTTTGCTTTAACTTACACAGGGATGGCTGGTCAGAATTATCCATGGTCTGATATTCCGGCGGGATCGGGAAACCCTTTTGTGAAATCAAATTACACGATGTTAACAAACGTGCTGATTGATCCTTTGAAGGCTTTGAAAGACAGAAGGTTGTTTTACTTTGCAAAGCCTTCACCTGTGAAGGTTACGTCTGGTTTGTCTGTTTCAGATTATAACGCGTATGTAGGTGTGGAGCCTTCCAATGCTTTTACTGCGCTGCAAACAACCAGGGGCAGTAAGGATTATTCTGATTTGAATAACAGGTATCCTCAACTGGTAAATGCCGAACCTGTTAGTGTGTTTAGTTATTGGGATTTACAGTTCGTTTTGGCAGAGGCCACGGTAAGGGGCTGGATTAGTGGTACTGCTGCGCAGACTTATTATGCTGCCGGAATTACCAATTCAATGAAGTTTGTTGCTGTGAATACACCTGATCTTGCGGATTATCATCATAACATGAAAATGGACGATGCTTATATTAATGCTTATCCTGCTTCGGCCGAAGTGGTTTTAAGTGGTTCAGATCAGCAGCAGATCGGGCAGATTATTACGCAGAAGTACCTGGCTAATTTCTTGCAGGGAAGCAAATTTATCTCCTGGTTTGAAAACCGGAGAACGGGATATCCTGTTTTTAAACTCAATGCTTCAACGAGTTTAAATATTCCTTCTTCTAATTTTCCGGTTCGCTGGTTTTATCCTTCGGCAGAGCTGGATTATAATGCGGCGAATGTTACCGCGGCCATTGCGGGTCAGTACAATGGAAGCGATGATAATAATCAGCTGATGTGGATTTTAAAATAACCAGTTGCGTATCTTAAAATAATTGAATTAAAGGCTATCATTTGATAGCCTTTTTTTTGTTCCTGATTTTAAATAAACATTGGAACTAAAATTGTAGTAATTTTACCACACACAGAGTTGAATTAGCTTAAATGAGTAAAGTATTTACGATTACTGAAGGTCTGGAAAATATGGGCGCATTGCGTACCGGAGGCCAGGGTTCAGTTTACAAAGGAAGAAGGTTTGGTCCTATTATAACGGCAGTGAAATTACTGCCAACACCGGTTCATACAGAAAGTACAGAAGATAAAAACTTCAGGAGTTTCCAGAATGAGGTGGAGAAATTGAAAAAGGTAAATGAAGAGCCTAATCCTAATATAGTTAAGATCTTAAATTCAGGAATTACAGAAAGCGGATCATTCCCATTTATAGAAATGGAGTTTATTGATGGGCCTGATCTGGAAGAGTTACTAAAAGAGCCCCATGATAAAATATTCCCGGTAAAGGAAGTGATTAAAGTGGCTGATCATCTGGCAAATGCATTAGCACACTGCCATAAAGTAACCGTCAAGCACGGGGATATTAAGAGTAATAATGTTAAATTTAATATCCATACGGGCAATTATGTCTTGCTGGATTTTGGTTTATCGGCCATGTCTGATGAGCAGCGCAGAACAAGTATCCGCCATGCAGGTGCAATAGAATTCATGGCTCCCGAGCAGAGTGAAGGACAAATGTTACTGGAAACAGACATTTACAGTTACGGGATCATCTTGTATGAGCTACTGGCCGGACAGGTTCCTTTTCCTTTATTGGATAATGGTCAAAAGTCAAGGAATGATGTCTTGGTTGGCCATTTAGAGTCTCCTGTTCCTGATCTGCTGACTTTAAGGAAACAGAATCTGCCAGAAAGCTGGCCGGAGGAGAAAAAGTTGCATGAGATGCAGGTTCCTGCCTGGTTGCTGTCTGTGATCAGTAAGTGTTTGGAGAAAGCACCTTCAGCCAGGTATAAAAGTGGAATGGCGTTACAGTATGCGATTGTCCATAACAGTATTGCTGATGCTGGAAGTGCTATAGCTGATGCTCCGGGCACTGCATTATTGCAAATGGAGAATGAGCGTTTGCAGACTTTGCTGAGGCATTATCAGGAAGCACAGGATGAAAAGCCTGTTGTTCGTGATGCTGGTATAATTGCGATCTCTAAGCCTCTATTTTATGTTTTATCAGCAGGGGTAGTTTTTATGATTGCATTGCTGAGTTACTTTCTATTGTTTAAAGAAGCGGATAAACCTGTGAAGAAGGAACTGCCTGTGAAAACTACAACAACTCCTGCGACTGCAAATCCGGATGATCAGGATAAGGGTTATGCCTGGGATAAAGAGCGTGATTCTTTAAAAGATAGTGGAAATACGGAAACGCAGCCGGTACAGTTGAAGCCTGTTCCCCAGGCTCCGCGTGATACAACGACGATGAATCTGGATACTACGCTTCATTTCTAAAATTGGATTAACCAGGGTTTTCCTACATAAAAAAGAATAACATGGCAGAAAAGTCAACTTTCTGGAAAAAGACAGGTCTTCAGGACTGGTTTCTTCCAACAGAAAAAAGTAAAGCTAAGAAAGTAGTCAAAGGTTTAACGCCTGACGAAGTTTATAAATATATACTGGATAAATTCAAAGAATCTATTGGTCAGCTTTCTTTTGCGAACCGGGTAGTTTTTTATCATGAATACATTATTTGTTTCAATGAGGAAGATTATAAAGAATTTCTGGATCATAAACAGGGTTTGTTCGGAATCATTGTACATGAGTCTGTGAACCAGTTTTATGAAGTTCTAAAAGAATACCGCAAAGCTGGTAAAACGGTAGAGCCTTCAAGTTCCAAATGGGTTTTCAGACTGGCTTCTCACCCGGATTATGAACGTGGGGATAAAGGGTTTATTGGAAAGTTATTGCCTGGAAGTACTAAAAAAGAGGAGAATCTGAGAGTCACTTTTATTCCAAGGCAAACGGGAATTGCAGAAACGCTTGATGTCAATCAGGATATTTTAAATGGCTTCACTTATTATAGTGAAGGATATTATGAGCTGCCTTATGCAATGGATCTTGAAAATGCTAAATTGGTTAAGGGGAAGTCTGATAAAGTACTCGCGCGTTTTGAAACGATTATGCCGGATCAGAATTTCAGAGGTAAAAAGCTGGAATACCTGATGACCACGCAAGAGATATTGGTTTCCGGGAAGGATGAGGATCGAAAGGAACCTTATATTTTCAGTATTCCTTCGGATTGGGTGAATACACCTCATTTGAGCATCCGGTATGCAGAGGCTGAGGGTAAGTTTTACCTGGCCTCATTTGGAGAAAAAACAATGGTCAACGAGATAGAAGTGTACCGGAGTTCGGTAGATGCCCCGGATTGGGTAGCACTTCCTTTTAATTCAAAGATATTACTGAATGGTATTATCGGGATCAACATTTTCAAACCTTAAATCCGGATGGGAAATTATTTATCAATCGGGCTGCTGGCTTTAGGAGTTTTATTGCTGGTATGGCATTTTACAGATATTAAAAAATCACAGAAATAATGGCGGATCGTTTATTTGGAATTACTGATACCGGCAGGGTAAGAGCTAATAATGAAGATGAATTCATTACACAGGAAGTCATGCAGAATAAGTTCATGATTGCTGGTGTAATTGATGGCGTGGGTGGGTATGCAGGTGGTGAAATTGCTGCTGCATTGACTAAAGAAGTTATCTTAAGGGAACTGGAAACGATTGAGCCGGATTTGATCAGTCAGTTGAGCAGAGTTTTTTACCTGGCTAATGAACAGATTGCTACGCATAAAAAAGGTGATCTGGAATTAATGGATATGGCCTGTGTAGCGACGCTTGCGGTAATAGACAGGCAAAATAACCTGCTGCATTACGTGCATGTAGGAGATACGAGATTGTATTTGTTTCGTGATCATTCGCTGGTCAAGATTTCGCATGATCAGTCTTTTGTCGGTTTTCTGGAAGATTCCGGCAGGCTGACAGAAGAAGCAGCTATGCAGCATCCTAAGCGGAACCAGATTAACCAGGCTTTAGGGTTAACGAGCCGTGAGGGGATGACAGATCCTTATTTTGAAACGGGTTCTTCTCCTTTTTTACCGGACGATTTGATTTTGCTTTGCAGTGATGGGTTAACGGATATGGTAGATGCGGCATTGATTACTGCGGTATTGAACGGATCAGAAACGCTAGCGGTAAAAGCAGCTCGTTTAGTAGAGGAAGCAAATTTGGCTGGTGGCAAGGATAATGTAACTGTGGTACTGGCGAAAAATGATAAAGTCCGGGCATCGTATGAGTTTTCAAAGACGGAACAGGTTAAGCCGGTAGCAGTAAGCGCTGCTGTTACTGCCACTGAGTCTTATACTGCTGCTGAGCCTTTAAAGAGTACTGTTAAAGCTTTGCCTGAACAAAATATAGTTCAGCAAAAAAGTGGGAAAGGATTGATTATATTATTGTCTGCTTTATGTTTATTGTTTTTAGGAACAACAATCTGGTTGTTTTTATATCATACTGCTGAAGGAACAAAATTGGAGCAGCCGGGAACGGTTTTGGTTACTCCGGTCAAACCAGGACTAAATCCTCAGGAAAAAAAGATAAGCGATATGCTCTTAAGTTTAAAGGGCGATACGTTATTGCTTGCAGATACGGTTTTTAAAGTACCGGTTCTTTTGAGCAAGGCGCTGACTATAGACAGGGATACGCTTATTCTGAAAACTAAAGGGAATATCGTTTTTCAAAGTGATTCGGCTTACAAGGGGCCTGCACTGATTCTTTCTCCAAAGTGTAAATATGTAAAGATCGATCAGCTGGTGCTGGAGAATTTTGAAACGGGTGTGGTGTCTTATAACAATGCGCTGGACTTGAAAAATATACGTTTTAATCAAGTTAATTATCCTGTACAGGTCAGGTTTGTTTTTCCGGACCAGTTTTATGTGAATGGCAGGTTGTCTAAGCGTAATTATGCAGCTGATTCGCTGGCTAAGAAATAAGTATGGATAAGAGAGATACTGAAGTTAAAGGCAGAGGGCAGGAACGCTTATTCTTAGGGTTGATTGCTATTTTGCTTGTCGTGCTGTTCGTCAGGTTATTTGGCGTATTACAGGGACGGATAAAGGATGTTGACCAGCGCCTGAAAGATGGAACGGTCGTGAATTTGAATGCACCTGAGCCTGCTAAAGCTGTTAAAGGATTATTGACAAAGGGTTACTATCTGGAAGATCCGCTTGATGTAGAGGTTATTAGTAATTCTATTGCTGCACAAGAAGCAAAAGGCTTGTCTTTTACCAATGTCGGTGAGCTGAATAAGCGAAAGTTTAATGTGCTGGCTGATGACGCTGACCGTAATGGCGGATCTGCTTTTAAGAAAAGGGTAGCTGTGTCGAGGTCATTGCTTGGATTTACCGGGGATGATGAAGCTCGTTTTGCACAGGAAAAAAATAATGCGCCTGCAATGCCTGCTGTTAAAGCTTTAGGCATGGGCAATGGGGTGCTTAAGGGCAGGGTTGAACATAAAGGGGATGCAGTAGCCGGGGTTCTGGTACGGTTATCCACTGTTCTGCCTGCGGATAGTATAGAGGCAAAATCATTTAAGGCCTATGCACGTACTGATGCATCAGGTCAGTATTCCTTTACGCAATTGCCCGAAGGAAAGGCTTATGAAGTGGTTCCTTTAAAGCCGGGTTCTGAGTTTGGACAGGTTAAGGGAGTACAAGAGCTCAATGGTTCTAAACAGCTTAATTTTAGTGAAACGCCGCATATGGTCAGATTGCTTTCTTCGCGGGAGTTTACCCTGCTGAAAAATGACGGGGCTTTAATTGTACGTACACCTGATCAGTTTAAAGTTGGATACTGGTGTGTTGCGTGTGGTTTTTTACTGGCTTTTGTAGTGATACATTTGTTATTATCTTTTAAGTTTCCAGAGGCTGATCAACTGATTTTGCCACTGTTAATGTTATTGACCGGGCTGTCTTTTCTGACTTTACTGAGTTTGCAGGATCCGGTAAGAGACCGTTTTCTTGCAGTTGACTCTTTGTGGTTCTTGTATTTTGGAGTTGCTGGTTTAGGTGTTTTATTGTTCTTAGATATCAAACGCTTTACGGCTGATGCTAATTTATACCGTTTACTGGTTTTTAAGGATCGTTCTGCTGCTAATGGATGGCCATGGATTGCATTGGCAATGGTACTTTTGGCGGGTACTTTATTATTTGGCGGCGGGCCTGAGGGAAGTGGTGTAAAAGTGAATTTGCTGGGGGTACAGCCAAGTGAAGTGGTTAAATATCTGGTGGTTTTGTTTTTGGCGGGTTTCTTTGCGCAGAATGAACAATTTATTGCCACGTATTCTAGCTGGAAAAAACGCTGGTCATTTTTCTCTTTTGCATTGGCGGCGATCTTATTTACGCTGTTCTTGTTTTTATTGTTAGGTGATCTGGGCCCGGCAATCGTAATCTGTTTTACTTTTATCCTGCTTTTCTCTTTTTCAAGGGGAGACTTTATGGAGATGGCTGCCTTTGTACTATTGTATGTTCTGGTAGCCTGGTTTTTAAAGAATGTATGGCTTGATGCTTTAATTACTTTCGCTGTATTAGTTTTATATCATGCGTTGAAACGCAAGTCTATGAGCGAGTCGGCAGTGATGGCATTGATTGTGATCACAGCATTTTTAACGATTGATAAAATTCCTTACCTGGATAAAATTGTTCCGGGGCCGGTAGCCAGGCTGTCTGACAGGAAAGCGATCTGGCAGGATGCATGGAACAATGAAGTTTATGGGGGCGATCAGGTAGCAAATGGCCTATGGGGCATTGCTACTGGTGGAATTACCGGACAGGGTACGGGAGAGGGTTTTGCAAAAACTATTCCTGAAGCACATACAGATATGATTCTCCCTGCAATTGGGGAAGAGTTTGGATGGACGGGAATTACCTGTGTTTTCATCTTATTTTTAATCTATTTGCATCGTTCGATTATTATTGGAAGGCGAACGGGAACTCCATTCTTGTTTTACATTTGCGCGGGAACCGGCATCTGTACTTTCATCCAGTTTTTACTGATTGCCGGCGGATCGATTGGTGCATTGCCTTTATCGGGGGTATCGCTTCCTTTTGAGAGTTATGGCGGATCTTCTCTGGTGATTAACCTGGTGGCTGCCGGATTTTTATTGTCGGCCTCTTCGGTGAGAGGAACTGCTGTACAGATGAAATATTTAACGGGACAGCAGGACAAAAACCTGGTTCCTGCATTAATTGCTGCATGTGCGGCTATCTTATTATTAGTGATTAATGTTTCGCGTTATAGTTTTAATACACCTGCATGGGTGGTTAAGCCAGCTTTAGTCGCTGATAAAAGCGGAAGCCGGATGTTCAGCTATAATCCCCGGATAGGGATATTAATGAAAAAACTGGAAGCGGGAACTATATATGACCGCTCGGGGTTGATTTTAGCAACGAGTGATCCTGAGTTGGTTAAAAAGCAAATGCAGGAGTTGCGTGAAGCTGGTGCAGTTGATTATAAACTGGATTCTGCCAGGCATAAACGAGTAACGCGTTATTATCCTTTTGAGGAGCAAATGTTCTTTTGGACGGGAGATGCGAATACTGGTGTGTTTAGTGGTGGGATCAACGGATATTTTGCTGAATATGAGCATGCGGCAGAGTTAAGAGGTTTTAAAATGCCTTTGACAAGTTATACGATGATGGCTTCCCGTTATAAGGAGGATCGCTTTTTGCCAAGGGGACCGAAAGAAATGACGGTACTTAAAAAGGATTATTCAGCATTGACTTCTTTGTTGGTTTCTGGTTTGGACAGTACAGAAATCCAGACTTTTAAAAAGCGGAACAGGGAAGTCAGGTTAAGTGTGGATGCAAGTTTACAGACGCACTTACAAGCACGCTTGGCGAATGATCCTAAATTGAGTAAAAACAGGGTTTCTGTAGTGGTTATGTCTTCTAATACGGGAGATGTTCTGGCCTCGGCCGCCTATCCTCTGCCTCCGGTTAAAAACTGGGAGCAATTGACAATGAGTCTTTCGGATCAGAATAAACTGGATTCCTGGACAACTACGGCAGATCCGGGGTTCGCTATTGCCACTCAGCCTGGCTCTACAGCCAAGTTATTGACCGCTATGGCTGGGTTTAATAAATTAGGTTTGGCTGCTGCGCAGCAAACTTACCTGGTCAAAGCAAATGAAAGAATCCGTACGCGTGGTGCTGAGCCTGATGAAACAGGTGTGATTGATATGGAGCAGGCTATTGTGAAATCAAATAATGTTTATTTTATCAAGTTAGCGAATCAGCAGCATTTGCAGGAACAAATGGGAGAGCTGTATTTGAAAACTGGTATGTTTTTACATGGGGTTGGTGGTTATTATTATGGCCGCAAGTCTGTCAACGAGGAACAGGAACAGCACTGGCTTGATTTATGGCGCAAAACTGAATTCAGCAGTGCTTATAATCCGAATAATATTTACCGGAACCGGGCAACGGGTATTTCAGGTATGGCCTGGGGCCAGGGAGAGTTAATCTCCACACCTGCCGCTATGGCGCGTTTAGGTTCAGCTATTGCAAATGGAGGGGTTTTAGTGCCTAACCGTTATGTATTGAAATTGGCGGATTCGACTATTAAAGCGAAAGATGGTGTGGTATTGGCTAAGAATCCTGAGGCTGCGGCTTTGTTAAAACAATATATGATTGAACAGAGCGCACGCAAGGCAGGGGTATTTGGAATTGCTGTAGCGGGTAAAACGGGTACGCCTGAGCGGGTTATTAAAAAGAGAAAAGTCAATGATGGCTGGTATGTGTTTTTTGCGCCTAAAGCAGCGGAACCGGGGTATACGGTGGTGTGTATCCGGGTTGAAGCAACCAGGGGTTCTTCGGAGGCTGTAAGGGTTGCTGCGGAAAATGTAATTCCCTTGCTGGTGAGTAAGGGGTATATGAAAAGTATAAATTAATTGAGTTAAGGATGTTTGATTTTTTCAAGAAGAATAAGGGCGATGCACCTTTAGATGCCAAGGGTTTAAGGGATGAGATTTTGCAGTTTATTAAAGAAGAGTTGCAGCAACTGGATGGTGGAGAGGGAAAGTATTTAAAAGCGCTGGAGCTTTTTGTAAGGGTGAGAGCGGAAGAGTTGTTCAACTATGAGACTGCTTTATATAGTGCTGCACCGGAAAAGTTTCAGGAAGAAGTACAGCGTATTGCTGATAATTTTGCTTTGGATCTTCCTGAAGGGTGGAAGTTAGTCGTACATTATGTAACTGAGTTTCCAGAAGGTGTGATTCAGCGTGCACAGCTTAAGGTGGGGTTAATACTGAAAAGTTCTGGTTCGCCTGTTATGGTTAGCGAAACTAGCTTAACTGCAAGTTTAAAGGTGATCACCGGTCGGGCTGAACAGGGAATTTATGTGATTGAGGCTGGAAAGGGACGGATTAATATTGGCAGGGAAAGCAGTGTACAGGGAAGCGATGGGAGTTTAAGGTTGAATACAATCGCTTTTCCGGCAGAAGCTCAGGAAAGTAATAAATATATCAGCAGGCGGCATGCACATCTGGAATGGGACGAGCAGCAGGCTTGTTTTAAGTTATATGCTGATGAAGGTGGAGTGCCTCCGGGAAATAAAACTAAGATAAGAACAGCGAAAGATGAAACTACACATAAGTTAAATTCAACGCAAGTTGGATATATTTTGAAAACAGGGGATCAGATCATTCTGGCTGATGTTGCGGTGCTCGAGTTCACAACGGTTTAAGGGCTTATTTAACAGTTAAGAAATATTTATTTGCGGATTTAACAAATTCTGCGTGCAATTTTATTTAGTTTAGCGCATATTTCCAGAAACCGTTTAAATTAAATGACTATAAAAGCACTGTACCTTATACCTTTGCTGATTTTTCTAACTACTTTTAAGATCAGCGCGCAAACGAAACATACCATTAGCGGTTATGTGAAAGACGCCCAGACGGGTGAACAATTAATTGGCACGACAATCAGAGTGGAGGGAGTCTCTAATGTCTCCACAACTTCCAATGAATATGGGTTTTTCTCCCTGACCACGCAAAGCGGGCTTTATAAATTACTGATTGGTTCTGTGGGTTATATCATTGATACCAGAACAATCAATCTGGATAAAAATATACAGCTTAAAATTTCTTTGGTTCCTCAGGATAACAATCTTTCTGAGGTGGTGATCTCAGCAGCGCCCAAGGATGAGCGTGTGAAGTCTGCAAAAATGGGGGTTGAAAAACTGAGCATGAAAGAGATTGACAGGGTTCCTGTTCTTTTTGGAGAACGGGATCTGATCAAAGTGGTACAGCTTTTACCGGGTGTAAAGTCGGCGGGAGAGGGAAACAGTGGCTTCTTCGTTAGGGGTGGTGCTGCGGATCAGAACCTGATTTTACTGGATGAGGCTATCGTTTATAATCCTTCGCATTTACTGGGTTTCTTTTCTACGTTCAATTCGGATGCGATTAAGGATGTGACCTTGTATAAGGGAAATACGCCTGCACAGTATGGTGGACGTTTGTCTTCGGTGATGGACGTGAAGATGAATGAGGGGAATAACCAGAAGTTGAGTGTGAATGGTGGAATTGGGATCATTGCTTCGAGGTTAACGGTTGAAGGGCCTATTGTAAAGAATAAGGGTTCTTTTTTAATCAGTGCCAGACGTACTTATGTGGATGCTTTTTTAAAAGCGAGCAGTGACACGGTAATCAAAAAGAGTGCTTTGTACTTTTATGATTTAAATTTGAAGGCTAATTACCAGTTTGGGGAACATGATAAGGTTTTCTTATCTGGCTATCTTGGACAGGATAAGTTAGGTCTTGGTGGGTTATTCGGCCTGGATTGGGGAAATAAAACGGCTACTTTAAGGTGGAATCATCAGTTCAGTCCTAAGTTATTCTCTAATACCTCATTAATTTATAGTGATTACCGTTATAATATTGATTTGACAAATTCTTCTTCGTTTAATGGAAGGATCACTTCTCAGATCAAGGATTGGAATTTAAAAGAGGAATTCAGTTTCTATCCGAATACGAATAATACGTGGAAGTTTGGGGTGAATTCTATTTATCATACGATTAAACCAGGTGAGTATAGTGGCGATTTTACTTTGCAGAGCCAGGCTTATACGCATAGTTGGGAAAATGCGGCTTATGTAAGTAATGAGTGGAAGGCTTCTGATCGTTTGAAAGTTGAATATGGGGTACGCGTGAGTGCTTTCTCTGTTTTAGGTGGTGATAATAATTTTTATACGCTGAATGATGCTGGTGCGATTGCGGATACGCTTCATTATGATAAGGGAAAAATTGTAAAGACTTACCTGAATTTAGAGCCGAGATTTTCTGCGGCTTATCAGCTGAATACAGTTTCTTCTTTGAAGGCTGCTTATGGTAGAAATACACAGTCTATTCACCAGTTGTCGAATTCTGCAACGAGCAGTCCAACAGATAAATGGGTAGCTACCAATAATATCATCAAACCGGAGACTTCTGACCAGGTTTCGCTGGGTTATTTTCGTAATCTGAAGGATAACGTTTTTGAGTTCAGTGCGGAAACGTATTATAAGGTGATGAACAACCAGGTGGATTACAGGGATGGGGCAAACATCAGAAGTAATGATCCGATTGAGCCTCAGCTTTTATTTGGTAAGGGCAGGGCTTATGGGATTGAGTTGTTGTTACGTAAAAAAACAGGTCGTTTGACGGGCTGGATTGGTTATACTTTATCGCGTTCTGAAAAAATGATCGACGGGATTAATAATGGGGATTGGTATGCTGCCAGACAGGATAGAACGCATGATCTTTCAGTTGTTGGAATGTATGAGGTGAATAAGAAGTGGTCGCTTTCGGCAACTTTTGTTTATTATACGGGCAACGCGGTTTCTTTCCCGAGTGGTAAGTATTATTCGGATAACCAGGTGGTTTTCTTGTATACGCAGCGTAATGCTTACCGTATGCCTGCTTATCACCGGTTGGATCTGAGCGCGACGTGCAAATTAAAGGAGCGTAAGAATTTTTCTTCTGAGCTGGCTTTTGGGTTGTATAATGCTTATGGGCGTGAGAATGCTTATGCGATTACTTTCCGCGATAATCCTGATGATCGTTCCCGTACACAGGCTGTACAGACTTCTTTGTTCAGGTTCGTTCCTTCTTTTTCTTACAACTTTAAATTTTAAAATGATGAGACGCAATATTAGTGTTTTCTGTTTATTGATATTACCGTTTATTTTCAGTGCTTGTGAAAAAGTGATTGATGTAAAACTGGATGGTTCGGCCATTCAAATCGTAATTGAGGGTGAGGTTACTGCCAATGCGGGACCTTACCAGGTGAGTGTTTCGGAGACGAAAGATTTTAGTGGTGATAATAATTTTGTAGGCCGCAATGATGCAGTAGTTGAGATTAAGGATGTAACTGCCGGAATTACTGAAACGTTAACGAATAAGAGTGCTGGTGTTTATGCAACAGGTGCGTTGCAGGGGGTAGCGGGCCATACTTACCAGATGACTGTAAAGTTGAGTGGCAAGACTTATGTAGCGACTTCTACGATTCCTTTAAAGGCGGTTAAGGTGGATAAGCTTTATGCGAAGCATTTTGAGCTGGATAATGATAAGATTTTTATGGTGCCTGTGTTCACTGATCCGGTGGGCAAGGGAAATTATTACAGAATCAGACAGTGGGTAAATAGTGTTTTGGTAAAGGGTTCTTTTGTACGCAATGATGATGCAACCGATGGCAGGACTTTCGATAACGAGCTTTATTATGAGACGGATAAGAAGTTTGGTAATCCTTTGATTAATAATGGTGATTTAATGCGGGTGGAGTTGCAGTGTATTGATAAGGGGACTTATGATTATTACAGGACTTTAAATGCAACTATTGGTCAGGAAACGGATAATCCTGCGAATCCGCTGAGTAATATTTCTGGTGGTGCTTTGGGGGTGTTTAATGCTTGTCAGTCTACAAATATAAGTGCTATAGCTAAATTTTAATTGTAATTTTGCGGCTGGGCAGTTTGCCTGTTTTTGTTGTTATAATTTATTAAAAATGAATAAGTCTGAAGTTGAACAGGTGTTAATCACAGTGAAGTCGGGAACGGAAGAGGCACTGAACATAAAAATTTATAAGAGTGGAATCCTTGCCCGCAGGGGTTGTGGTGGTTTACCGGGGGTAAAGATTTCCGGAATGAGCTTTACCGGGGATTCTACGTATTTTGACAGGTTAATGAGCAGTGTTTCTCAGCAGGTGCTGGATGAAAATATAAATCATGAGGAGAAGATTGTAACGGGTTCGCTGGAGTATTTGGTAGCTTTTTACGGGGTGAGTGGTAATGGGGATGTGGGGGAGCGTGCGGAATGGACGAAGTCTACGGGGTTAAGGTTTTTTATGGATGAGGGAACGAGTTTCAGGCATAATTTACTGGGGTTCGTGGATGGGTTAGCTATTGAGGCTATGAAGTTGACGGATTCGTGGTATTTTGATATTATGATGTTAGGGTTGGACAAGATGAGGTCGTCTTCGCTTCCGGAACAGACGCTTGCGAGTGGGCCGAAGGGTGAGGAGGGGCTGAAGCAGGATTTTCAGAGTTATTTTGAACAGGTTAGTAAGAAGGGGTTGCCAGGTTTTGCAGAGGGAAAGGTTTATGTGAGTGAGGATGGGGGGGAGTATGGGTTGGCGTTTTCCAGTGAAGGGGAAAAGGGGTTGACTTACAAGTTTACTGCTGTGTAAAGGGTTCTGTAAAAGGGAAATATAAAAAACCATATATGTGTTTTCCGACTGGAATTCCCCGAACGGGAATTAGGTCTGGAAAACATATATATGGTTTTTTTATTTCTCTAAACTAGCGATTTGATTGTTACTGGTTTATTTGTTGGATTGTTACTGGTTTACTTGTTGGATTGTTACTGGTTTACTTGTTGGATTGTTACTGGTTTACTTGTTGGATTGTTATTGGTTTACTTGTTGGATTGTTATTGGTTTACTTGTTGGATTGTTATTGGTTTACTTGTTGGATTGTTACTGGTTTACTAGTTGGATTGTTATTAGGATTGCTTGTTGGAAAATCAGATGTTAGGTACCCTCTGGATAGCTTTCAGGATTACTGGGATTAGCTGAATAGTTCGATAAGGTCAGCTTTTGATAGTGACTTTAATAGGGTGGTATCGGTTTGTATGATGTCGTTAACGAGTTCCTTTTTTGTTTCCTGAAGTTTCATAATCTTTTCTTCAATGGTGTCTGGACAGATTAATCTGATAGCCACTACGTTTTTTTTCTGACCGATCCGGTAACAGCGGTCTATGGCCTGGTTTTCTACGGCTGGGTTCCACCAGGGGTCTACGAGGTATACGTAGTCTGCCTGGGTAAGGTTAAGGCCGGTTCCACCTGCTTTCAGACTAATGAGGAAAACACGTATGTTGTCATTCTGCTGGAAGTTTTCTACTTTCTTTTCTCTGTTTGTCGTTTTTCCGCTGAGGTATTCAAAAGGGATTTCCTTGTGTTCCAGTTCTTTTTTGATCAGGTCAAGCATCGTCACGAATTGTGAGAATACCAGGATTTTATGCTGGGGGGAGTGACTGTCTATTTCTTCCATCAGCGTCGTGATTTTAGAAGAGGTAGCACCGTGAAGGAGATTGTCTTTGAGCAGGGCAGGTGAGTTACAGATCTGTCTGAGCTGGGTTAAGCCTTTGAGGATATGTAGGGTGTGTTTTTCTGCGTGATCGTCTTTTTCGGATAGCAGGAATTTCTTGTACTCGTTTTTGCAGGCATCGTAGGCATTTTTTTGAGTGGTTCCCATTTCACAGTAGATCACCATCTCGGTTTTGTCCGGGAGTTCTGAGGCGACTTCTTTTTTTGTTCTGCGCAGGATAAAGGGACTCACTTTTTTCTTCAGGTTGGTAGCTGCACGGGTATCTTTGAATTTATCAATCGGGGAGGAGTAATGATCCCTGAAGTATTGTTTACTGCCGAGCAGTCCGGGACAGGCAAAGGACAATTGTCCGTAAAGGTCAAAGGTATTATTCTCGATCGGGGTACCGGTTATGGCAATCTTATTTCTGGATTGAAGTAAACGGACTGCGCTGTAACGCAAGGAATCGGGGTTTTTTATGGTCTGGGATTCATCCAGGAAGATGTAATTAAAGTAGTAGTTTTTTAGCCAGCTTATATCATAAAGAAGGGTGCCATAAGAGGTCAGAATGATTTCGTAATTGCTGAAGTCTTCGTAGTCTTTTATCCGGTCTGCACCGTAAATGGTATGTATTTTAAGGTCGGGGGCAAATTTCGCTATTTCTGCCTGCCAGTTAAAGATCAGGGTGGTGGGTACGACAATAAGGTTCGTGTTTTGGTGGCCTTTGTTGCGCTGGGATAGTATAAATGCAATGATCTGAATGGTTTTCCCCAAACCCATATCATCTGCCAGACAGCCGCCGAAGTTAAATTCATCGAGGAAGTTCAGCCAGTTCAGGCCCTCTTTCTGGTAGTCACGAAGGGTTGCATTCAGGGCAGCCGGAATTTCTACTTTTTTGATGTTCTTAAAGTCTGCAATCTTTGCTTTATAGGCGCTTAATTCCAGCTTTACTTCTGCCGACAATACCTCGTCTTCGTAAAGGTCTGTGATCTCAGTGAAGTTTACTTTCGGGGTACGGATGGATTCGTCTACGACCTCTCCGGCATTGAAGTATTTGGTCAGGCGGTCAATCCATTCCTGAGGGAGCAGGCCCATCGTGCCGTCACCGAGTTTTACAAATTTGCTTTTGTTCCTGATTGATCTGTGCAGGTGTTTGAGCGGTACTTTCTGGTTGCCGAACGCGACTTCGAATGCGGTGTCAAACCAGTTGAGGCCACTGTTAACGGCTATGGTTATTTTTGCCTTGTTAGGATTGACGTGGTTGCCTTTAAGTTGGTTGAAGCCCAGTATGGTGATGTTCTGCTGATGCCATTCTTCAAAGGCGGCAAGGAACCATCCTTCGTCGAGGAAACGTTTTTTATGCAGGTAAAAGCAATCTTTGTCGAGCTGCTCTTCAAAGTGGGGATGCTGACGGGTCATGGAAGAGATAAACTGAAGCTCTTCTTGTTCGTCACGGGTTACGGTAAATATATTGCCGGCATGGTCTGCGGCATGGATTTGCTTTCTGGACAGGACGGGAACCTCAATATTCCCATATTTCATCACGGGGGTAATTAAAACATAGTTTTCGGAGTCTGAGAGATAAATTATCTTTTCTGTGGACTGATCGAAGTGGGTTTCTTTTAATTGTTCGTGCGTGGCGGGTTTCAGGTAAGAGTAATTGATATGGATTTTGTTCTCCAGTTTGGAAAGTATATCTTCTTTGAATTCCGCATATTTTGATTCGTGGATCACCAGGTGATTGTTGTTCTGTCTAAAGAAGTCCACAACTCTCAGGAAATCCGGGTTATCGATGAGGTACAGGGTGCCGTTGTAAAAGATAAAGTAGCCGAATTTTATGTTAAGCAACTTAAGGTCGTAAGCTTTATTTTCTAAAATCAACTCACCTGAGATCGTATAGAAGCCATTGGTCAGGTTTACAGCCAGACGGATATCGAGTTGAAGGCTTTTGAGATTGACAGGAGTGATGGAACTGATAGTCAGGTTAGGGGAGATCTTAGGGTCGTGGTAAAAGACATCTAATTCAAGAGGGTTTTTCACGAGGGCTTTTAGTCCATTGATATCAGCCTCTGCCTGAGCAGTTTCATAATTCTGCTGGAATTTGGAGATTGCCGTATAGAATTTTAATTCTTCCGGATTCTCGGTAGCCCATATGTAATCCATTGCATTCAATTGCTTCAATGGATTTTTTATTTTACCGGTCGCTGTTAGTGTGCATTCCAGTAAGTCTGCCTGGAAATGGGAGTAATAGCGGTGCTGTTTTAAAACAAGAATCTTATTGGTGTCTTCTTCTATGGGGTTATGTTTTAAGAATGGAAGCCCGGGTTTTGGTAAGAGCAACTCTTTGAGGAGGTTATTATTCTCTTTTGTGATGGGAAGCAGATCTTTGATCACCGGAATAATCTCGAATTTCTTATTGGCGTATTCAAGGGTAAACAAATCATCAGGGCTTTCATTCTCCAGGCCATAGGCAATGGCGAATGTCCTTATTTTTTCATGTCTGAGCTGCTGGTCAAAAAAGACACGGAGTTCTGGTCGCTCTATCAGGTTAAAGAGTACCTGCATCTGGTGTTCACATAGTCTGTTTTTAATGGCAGGGCATCGGCAGGATAAAATTAAGTCGTTTTGATGAAGCCGGACATTGACTTGCGGGAACTTAATGGCACTGCTATTATTGAAAAAAGAGGCGTAACCTATAGAAATGTGCCGGGGTACGAGATTAAAATAACTTGGTGCTGTAGTATCGGCCTGTGCGGAACTATGTTTTAAGATAAAAACGGTATTGAAGAGAGTAGGCTTAAAATCAGTGATTATATAGGTGTCAGATGGGTTTTTAGCGGTTTCAAATAGGTTGGGGATGTCGGCCATAGTGTAGTTGATAAAGATAAGGCTTTCCGCTGAATGCTTAAAATATGAGAAAGAATAAAAATATTTAAAATAAATTCTACTATTTAAGTAGACATTATTATATTTGCTAGCAGAAAGAAAGATTTGTAAGGATTTACAAAGGAGAAAAGAAGAAGTTTAGTAGTGCTTTTCTCCAAAAAAATAGTCATGTGGCCGAGTGGTGAGGTGTGGGTCTGCAAAACCCTTAACGGCGGTTCGAATCCGCCCATGACGTCAATTGCAATCTCAAAGATTGCGCAGGGTACTTGATTTTGGTTAGATCTAAGTTTTGTTTTGTTGATACTCCAGGTTGGATGACCTGGAGTATCTTAGTTTAAGGGCATACCGAATCAGATATTTTGCCGCCTGAATAGACTATATACTGATCGAAAACGACCAGATATTGTTGTTGACGTAGGTCAATGACTTGTTGACGTAAAAATATTTTCAGTTCGAAAACTCTTACTTAGCTTTACCGGTAAGCTAGGTTTAATCAAGGTTGACTTTGTACTTGTTTTTAAACTAAGCCCTCAAATTGGTGTGTTTGATATACTAAAGGGGAATTTAGGTTCCCCTTTAGTTATTTATAGCCATCGCTGTTTATTCTTAGCTATCTCCTTCCTGATTTTTCCAGGCTTGCTACTTTTACGAAAGTTCTCTGATGCTTTTTCGGTTTCCATTGATTGTTTCATTATGCCCGGTACAGAACTTTTGAAACAACCCGTACTCCAAACTGCTGCTTTAAAAATGAAACCGCCCAGGATTCCCTTTGAAAATTTACCCGTTAAACTTCCCATAATAAATAAATGCTTTTCCACCAATGTAAGCTATTCGCGTTAAAGATTATCCGGATGCGTAAAAAATGTCCGCAATTGTCCGCAGCTGTCTGCAATTGTCCGCAGTTGTCCGTGGGTTAGTCCAAGGGGAAATTATAATTTCAATAATCTTCATCCGGTTATGACCTAAGTTGTGCCTGAATAGAGATCGGGGTGATACCAGGTTGTAAACAGCCTTTAAGCATACTTACTCTAAGTCATTTCAACTAGTTGTTTTTACTTGGACTTACCATGGACTCACGTTACTTTAGCATTGCTCTCACCCTAACGAGTACTCGGGCAGTACTCAGGCAGTACCCGGCCGATATAGAGTTATTATTTAGCTATTTTGAATTTATTTACTAATAGCCCGGCCTTGTTTCGGCTGAGTCATTCCCATGCAAATTAAAAGCTTTCAGCGCAACTTCCAGAGCCATAAAAGCATCCATGACAGCAAAGACTTTCTGTTGAGCGTGTCAAAAATTTATGCTTAAAAAAGAGCCTGCTCCACAAGTTTATGACTTGATCTATTTTAGATATTGACCATTCTTATCGTTCGTTTTTAATGCTTGTAGTTTCAAAACCAGCAGCTGTTAAATCGTTTAAATTAAGTTATTATAGTTTAAAATTTGCATGGAGGTGCTTTTGATCTATTTGTCTAATTTTGTTCAGAATAGTTTAGACGAATGTGTATAGTTTTTGAGACATGTGTCTTTATATGTAAATTATATTACATATATAGACGTAATATTTGAAGTATAACTTGATATTTTACCTGTGTCAGCCAACTGTCAGCTAATTAAGCCAATAATTGGTATGTAGTTTGTATTTGTGTTTATCTATAATCAGAAAAACATAAACACTATGAGTAGCAACGACTTTAATTTTCGACTTTACAGTTACAAGGATTCTTTACAATCATTCGCTATTTCTTTCACCAGAGATATGGAAGATGCGAACGATTTAGTACAGGATACGATGTTAAAAGCCATTAATTACTCCAACCATTTTAAGGAGGGAACAAATTTTAAAGCCTGGTTATATACCATAATGAAAAATACCTTCATTAACAATTACCGCAGAGCAACGAAAACTAATTCTATCATGACAGTGACTGATGAAATCACTTCAGATAAATTGCACTTCAGTGCCTCGGTAAATGATAGTGATGGAAAGTTTGTTATGGAAGACATTTACAAAGCACTTTCTAAATTACAGCCCGAGTATTATATTCCCTTCCTTAAGTATTTTGAAGGTTTCAAATATCATGAAATTGCTGAACAACTGGAAATTCCAATTGGTACAGTTAAAACGAGAATACATATTGCGAGACAGCTTCTTAAAAAAAGTTTAAAGATGCATAGCGATAATTTTATGCGCAGAACTAATTAATCATTCGCTATTCAGATTATTTTAAAAGCGTCTTCAGGTGTGATCAAATAAAAGCAGCAATATCCTTGCTGCTTTTATTTTTAATTTGATTACAATTGTGTAGTCAATTCAAATCATTTATCATCTTCATGAATATAGCCAGGCTGGACGCTCACCATAAATTGTACTTATCGTTAATTGTAGCATTGACCGTTTTTGTATTGTGTTACGGTAAGATGTCGGCTTCAACGCAATTCATTTTAGTCTGGATTGGTTATGCGGTAACCCAGTTAGGACTTTCATGGGCAACTATTTTTATAGTACATCCCCTTGAAATGAAGAAGATTTCAAAGGTACAGGATAATAACCGCACCCTTATTTTTATGTTTGTATTGGTGGCCGCATTAATGAGCCTTTTTGTAGTCGTTCTTTTGTTAAAATCAACCCAGCATCTTACGGGATCTGCACTTACATTACATATTTTATTGTCAATAGCAGCTGTAATGTGCGCATGGGCATTAGTGCATACTATATTTGTGTTCAGATATGCGCATCTTTATTATGAGTCAAAGGGAAAAAATCTGGTTAAACCTGCTACTTTGGGAAAAGAAGAAGACTCATCCAAATATAAGGAAGGATTAGAGTTTCCGGAAGAAAAAACTCCTGATTATCTTGATTTTACTTATTTCTCCTTTGTTATTGGAATGACTTTCCAGGTTTCTGATGTCGAAATCAGCTCGAGGAGAATTCGTCGCCTGGCTTTAATGCACAGTTTAGTCTCTTTTGCTTTTAATACGGTAATCGTTGCTTTGAGCATTAATATCATCTCCGGGCTCATGACTAAATAGTCTTTTTATTTAAGAAAAACCATTTCATAGCGTACTTGTTGTTTTTTTGTTTACACGATAGAAATAAAAAAACAACAGTATGAATTATAGAAAAAAAATGATCCTTATTGTCTGTACGGCATTTGTCCTACAGGCTTGTAATCAGTCTTCGAAAACTGAAAGTCAGGGTACATCAACATTATCTGCTGACACGGTATTAGATACGCATGCTGCTGATGGAAAGAAGAATAATTCATCAAAGCTCAAACCAGAAGAAACTTCTTTTATAGAGCAGGCAGCAGTAGGTGGCTTAATGGAGGTTGAAACCGGTAATCTGACACTTCAAAAAACAAAACTTGAATCGGTAAAGAATTTTGCGAAGCGAATGGTCAAAGATCATACACAAGCAAATAGTGAACTTCAAACTTTAGCTTCGGGCATGGGAATTAAGTTACCTGGTGCATTGCCTTCAGCAGAACAAAGTCACTTTGATGCAATGAAGCAAATGATGGGAAACGAGTATGATCAGAATTATATAGATATGATGGTCAGTGATCATGCTAAAACTATTGATTTATTTAATGGTGCCAGCAGATTTGACAACCCTGAATTAAGATCTTTTGCTCTGAAAATGTTACCAATATTAAATGAGCATAACCGAACAGCTATTCAACTTGATTCTTTGGTTAAGTTGAAAAATACAGGCCCCAAAGGAGATGATTTACCTAATGTAGATAAAAAACATAAAAACTAATTCTTTTATACGATTGAAAATCTCCGGGGCTTTGCTTCGGAGATTTTTTTTGTGGTTAAAATCAGTGAAAACTTGATTTTAAGTAGTTAACATGTTGTTAACCTTGACTTAATGCACGACATTTACCTTCGTGCTGCTTTTAATTCAGAAAGCTAAAACATTTAACCAAATAATAATTTGCATAGGCTTGAGGTTCATCTCTAATTCAGCACAGCCTTGTGCAGGTTTAATCCAACAAAACATCTATATGAAAAAAAACTTACGCTTATTATTAATGCTGCTGACTTTGGTCTGGGCAGGGAATTCTGCTTTTGCCCAGGGAGTCACAACTGCCTCGGTCAATGGTGTGGTAACAGATGGGAAAGCGCCGATACCCGGGGCAACCGTAGTATTGACACATGTACCTACAGGTACAGTTTATGCGGTTGAAACCCGCAGTAATGGACGCTACAATCTGATCAATGTTAAAATTGGCGGACCATACACACTAAAAATATCTTATATCGGTTTCAAACCATACGTTCAGAATAATTTAACGCTTTCTATAGGCCAGGATCAGGCAATCAATGTTAAAATGGATGATAGTTCCACTGATCTGAAAGAGGTTAAAGTAGTGGGTACACAAGGTAAAGTCATGAATTCCTCGCGTACTGGTGCAAGGGAAACAATTACCCGGGCGCAGATTGATGCTTTACCAACTATTAACAGGTCTTTGGCAGATTTCACTAAATTAACTCCTTCTGCAAGTAGCACAAGTGCAATGAGTTTTGGAGGAAGAAGCAGCACTTTTAACAATATTACGGTTGATGGGGCCTTATTTAACAATTCTTTTGGCCTTTCTGGTACTTTGGGAGGGCAGGCGAATTCACAGCCGATCTCTTTGGATGCAATTGATCAGATCCAGGTTGATCTGGCTCCTTATGATGTACGCCAGGGATTTTTTACTGGCGCGGGTGTAAATACAGTTATAAAATCAGGTACAAATGATATTAAAGGTTCTGTTTATTATTATGGTCGTGGTACTGGTTTAACTGGTTACAGAGCGGGTACTGCTGAAGTAACTAAAGTACCTTTTGATTACAATACCAGGGGATTGAGTATAGGCGGCCCGATTATTAAAAACAAATTGTTCTTTTTCGTATCGGGTGAGCAGGAAAGGATCAGTAACCCAGGTACTACATTTATTGCTTCAAGACCTGGTTTAAGTGGTGGAACAGTTTCAAAAGTGAGTGCATCAGTTTTAGATGATATTGCCAATACTTTAAAATCAAGATATGGTTATGATCCGGGAGCTTATGAGAACTATAGCTATAAGACACAGAGTGATAAAATTACTGTAAAACTGGACTGGAATATTGATAAAAACAATACTTTAAGTGCAAAGTACTTTTATCTAAAATCATCCAAAAATCAGCCTCCAAATAGTGCAGGAGGAATTATTAACGACAAAGTTGGTGCGGGGTCTACGCGTGGTGCCGGCCCTGGTTCTCTGCCTTTCTTTGGTGCAGGTTACACGATCAATAATAATTTTAATATCGGAATGCTGGAACTGAACAGTAAAATCAGTAACACCATCTCTAATAAATTAACAGTTGGCTACTCCGCTTTACGAGATTTCCGCGATCCATTATCTTCTAAAAATGTACCGATGGTGGATATTGATAATGGGGTAACTGATGCTACAGGGAAAATTATTACTGCTCCGAGCGGCGTTTTAACAAGCTTTGGCTATGAATTATATACAGCTGGTAACTTGTTAAGTTCAAATATTGGACAGCTTTCAGATGATCTGACAATTTTTGCAGGTAAACATGAAATCACTTTAGGAACGAGTAATCAATCTCAGAGTTTTGTGAATGGGTTTGCGCCAAATTATAATGGTTTATATACTTATAATTCTGCTTCAGACTTTATCAATAACCTTCCTGCTGCGGCTTATAATTACCGTAATGCTGCAAATGGTGGTGATTTGCCTTTAGTCCGTATTAAATCCTACAACTTTAGTTTATATGCGCAGGATAAGTTCCGTGTAAGAGATAATTTTGTACTGACTTATGGTCTGAGAGCTGATTATAATTATTATCCTACCAAGCTTGACCCGAATCCAAATGCAGCTGCATTAACATTTCAGCAAGGTATACAGGTAGATGTTTCCAAATTGCCTAAAAGCAGGATTCAGTTGTCACCCCGGGTAGGTTTTAACTGGGATGTGAATGGTGACCATACGACGCAGGTCCGTGGTGGTACAGGATTATTTGCTGGTTTAACGCCATTCGTATGGATTTCTAATCAAGCATCGAATACAGGGACATTATTTAGTTCTGGTACGGTGAATGGGACTAAAACGCCTAATGATCCGCGTTTGATTTATAATCCGGATGTGAATGGTAATCGTCCATCGGGGGCAGTTGCAGCGAATACTTCTTATGAGCTGGATGTTACAGACCCTAATTTGAAATACCCAAAAATCTGGAGAACCAATCTTGCAGTAGATCAGCAATTGCCATTTGGTATTATTGGTACTTTAGAGGGATCTTTTACGAAAGATATTAATGCTATTTATCATCAGAATCTTGTTCTTCCTGATAGTTATAATACATTACCTGGTATTGAGGGACAGATCCGTTATACTTCCAATAACAGAACTTCTAACAATGGCGCACCGGTTAGTGCAGCTAATCCAAATATCTCAGGTCTATACTACCTGACCAATACGAATAAAGGTTATTCTTATTTTGTAACTGCACAGTTGCAAAAGAGTTTCCTGAATGGATTTTATGCGAATGTTGCCTATACGCATACGGGCTCTAAGGATGTAAATGATGGTGGATCTACGGCAAGTATTATCTGGGCGGGCAGACCAACAACTGGTAATCCTAATGACCAGAGTTTATCAAATAGTACTTATGTAATGCCAGGCCGCTTTATTGCTTCACTGGCCTATAGAAAGGAATATCACAAGAATTATGCAACTTCAATTGGCTTATTCTTTGAATCTGCTAATAATGGTGCGGTTTCTTATATCACCAGTGGTGACCCAAATAATGATGGTGCGGCAAATGATTTGATGTTCGTTCCTAAAAATAAGGGTGATATTAATTTAGTTGCTGATTTTGCAGGAGATACCAGGACACCTGATCAAATCTGGAATCAATTAAACTCATTTATTAGCCAGGATAAGTATCTAAGCCAGCACAGAGGAGAGTACACGAAAAGAAATGGGGTGATTTTACCTTATTTCCAGCGTGCTGATTTAAATATTACTCAGGATTTCTTTGTTAAATCTGGTAAATCAAGAAGTCAGAAAAATACGATCAGGGTTGAATTTAATATCATCAACCTGGGTAATTTCTTAAACCGTAACTGGGGCTTATATGAAAATTCATTTAATGGATTTAATACGGGGTCGGTTGCTGTTCTTAAATACCAGGGAACTGATCCGGTTACAGGCAAAGCAAATTATTCGTTCCCTTACCTGGATAAGGATAATTTAATTCCGTTAACGAATTCCACGAAAGTAAATACTGACCAGGTTTCACGCTGGCAGGCACAAATTGGGGTAAGATATATCTTCAATTAAGCGTTTTTCATTTCTGATAAAAAACAGGCTATCGTCAAAAGATAGCCTGTTTTTTTTTGCGCGATGCCCTGATTGCGCTACTGTAGCAGTTGCAGCTAAAATCACCTGAGCTGTAAAATAAAAATAAAGGGTTTTTGTAGGCAATTAGCTAAGTTTACGTTAGTAAAATAACTTGTTAAACATACCTTATGGAAACTTCAGAACCTAAGATACTTTTTTTTGATATCGGTGGCGTATTGCTAACCAACGGTTGGGGACACGATTCCCGCAAATTAGCTGCGGAAAAATTCGGACTTGATTATGATGAGCTGAATACACTGCACAATTATATTTTCAATGTTTTTGAAATCGGCAACATTACACTGGATCAGTATTTGGACACGGTTATTTTTAATCATCCAAGAGATTTTACCAGGGAAGATTTTAAAGAGTTTGTCTATTCCAGATCCAAAGAATTGCCCGGATTATTGCAGTGGATGAAAGAATGGAAAAGAGATTGTGGCTTTCGGGTAATCTCAATCAATAATGAAGGGAAAGAGTTGAATACTTACAGAGTGAAGAAATTTAAATTGCATGAGTGTTTTGATGCTTTTGTTTCTTCTTGTGATGTAAAGATGCGTAAACCAGATCCAAATATTTTCTTACTGGCTTTAGGGATCGCACAAGCCAGACCTGAGCAGTGTTATTACTTTGATGACAGAATATTCCAGGTGGAAACAGCCAAGAGTCTTGGAATGCATGCTTATCACCATACTAGCTTTGAGGAAACTAAGGAAATTCTGGAAAGAATAAAAAAGGAAATCTCCAGGCCTCAATAAATATTATCTGGCAGGAGTTGTTTCTACAATACCCTTAACAAGGCTTTTCCATTGCGGATAGGACAGGCCTATTTTTGCAGTCCAGCCAACCAGGGTATTCCTTATCTTATCAGTTATATTTGAGGTGTCTGTATTGGGCACCTCATTTCTGCCATGTTCTTCTGCATATACGGTATTTCCAGATTGCTTTACCAGGAAAGTTGAGGTAGCCTGCTGATTAAAGAAATGTGCAATTTCCGGATCTTGTTGTGTTGGATTAGCTGCGGGCCTTGCCTGCATAGTGATCACTGAAAATAGGGGGGTGATTTCTTCTTCGATTTTTTCGATACGTACCCAGTCAAAACCATCTCCTGTGTGTGTGCCTGGTCCGGGGATATTAATTTTCAAATAATCATCTGCTTCGACTTCTCTGATTACTTCATGACCTTCCGGATCTGTCAGGGTAAAAGTGGATAGGGGAACTTTGCAGATTTCTGCCCAGCAGGATACATTTAATAATCTGTTTTTTGCGATCTGATAGAATGCTTTTGCTTCTTCTGGAGAAGAAAATTCAGTTTTTGCAGTGGTATCGGTCTGACCACCTTCTTGTTGCTGTGGAATTTGATTTTTCATCGCGTTTTTCTCCTTTAACGGTTAAGCGATGAAAATGTTTAAGATTTTTATTTGACTACCCAATAACCCACAGCAAGCCAGATCAGTCCTTTCACTAAAAAGAACAGAAATCCCCATATGCCAATTCTGCGAATCCATTTTAGGAAGATGTCCTTTTTTGAGTCCTGTTTCTCCTTGTCCATGATGCCATAAAATTAATCAAAATCTTTAAAAAGAGTCATTGTAAAAATAAGTTTGACTGTTTTTTGTCATATAAACGATTTAGTGTAAAATTTATTTTTTCAGGTAAACTTTATGGCACAACGGTTGTTCATTAGTTGACAAATCACCATTATTATGAAAGATCAAATTAAAATTCAAAGTACAAGCGGCAAAATTAACGAGGGAGGTCTTTTTATTGGAGATCAATTGCAAAATCAAGGGCATATTGCACCAGTTTCATTTAAAAACACCAGTAACATCAAGAGATCTTTGCCGTCAAGTATGCAAAAGAAAATCAATCCAAGACTTTTGATTTTGTAACTATCGTCGTTAAAATCTAATATAGGTTCTCGCCAATCAGTCAATTGCGGAGAAGAAAAGGAGTTTCAAACAGGGGCTCCTTTTTTATGGGATAATGTTTCTAAATAGAAATGAGATTTCCCGCTTTCCATTCATACTTCTATTTTTGTCGCAAACAAACAAATAGATGTCGAAGACAAAACTTACAATCAATAATAATGGGTCTGTAAAGATCGAGGGCGATTTTGAAATCGTTGACAGAAGTGGTAACGTGTATGGGCTGCAAGGCAGAGAAGTACTTTCAATTTGCCGTTGTGGACTGTCAAAAAATAAACCTTTCTGTGATGGTGCACATAATGGCCATTTTGAGCATGAGGCTATTGCATTTGATCTTCCTCCTAAAAAAGTTTAAGAAATTTAAAAAGCCGCTTCCATTTAATGAAAGCGGCTTTTTTGTTAATGCGCTGATTTAAAGCTCTCTGATCCAGATATTGCGGTAGCTCACTGGTTCACTTTTGTCACCATGTGCCTGAAGCTTAACAGGAAGCGGCCCATGTGCTTTTGTATAAGATGCTGTACCTACATATTGAGTTGGCCCTTTTAATTCAAAATTATTCTGAACTAACACACCATTGTATAAGACCGTTACTTTTGCTGGTGTATTTACTGTACTGTCTGCTTTAAAGGTCGGTGCAGTCCAGATTACATCATAAGTTTGCCATTCTCCTGGTTTCAGGGAAGGATTAACCAGTGGAGTAGTTTGCTTATAAATACTTCCGGCCATACCATTGGTATAAGTGTTATTGTCATATGAATCCAGAATCTGAAGTTCATATCCTAAATCACCTTTGCCCATAGAAGCCAGAAAAAGACCGCTGTTGCCGCGAAGTTGTCCTGTTCCTGTTATGTTTTTTGGTACTTGCCATTCAATGTGTAACTGGTAATTGCCAAAGGATTGTTTGGTTTCAATATTACCCACTTTTTTATTAACGGTCAGCTGGCCATTGGCTACTATCCATTGTGCAGGTTTTGTGCGGTCATCGGTCATTACCCAGGAGTCCTGGTTTTTACCATCAAATAGAATTACAGCATCAGAAGGAGCTGCGTTTATTGTTTTCCCCGGAGTTACTTTTTTCGGTACTGGAGTGTAAAATTCTGTATCCTCATGTTTAGCCTGAGCATTTGCTGTTGCCAGACCTATTCCGGCGATCAGTACTGATGTAATTATTGCTTTTTGTAAGTACATGTTATAACGATTTAGTTTTCCTTTAAGATTTATTTTGATGGATCAATATAAGAAATTAATGTGGATCAGCTCTTTTATCACGAAGTTGTTGCCTGATAAATTTAACAGGTTTTCATCAAGTGTTTTTTATGTATTTAAACCTATTTGTTTTTTATAGGAGGATGGTGTGCAGTTATATTTTGACTTGAAGACGGTTGAAAAATAAGTGGGAGAGGAGAATCCTACCTGGTAAGTGATTTCGGAAATGGACAAATCTTCATTGATTAAAAGATATTTGGCTTTCTTGAGCCTCCGGTTTAAAATATAATCGTTGATTGTACAATCCAGAAGTACTTTTGTTTTCCGGTACAATTGAATTCTTGATATCCCCAGGGCGCTGGCAATATCATCTACATTAAATTTATCATTAGCAATATTCTGTTCAATGACACTGGTAAAATCATGCATGAACTTTTTATCTGACTTGCTTAACGGAATTGTTTGTTGTGTTACAGTGCTTTCATTCCTGAATTTTCTTTGCAGTAACCTCCTGTTCCAAAGTAAACTTTTAACACTTTCTTTTAGTAATATGAAATTAAAGGGCTTGGTCATATACAGATCTGCCATTTGTTTAAGTTCATTGATCTTATGCGCTTCATCTCCATTTGCTGTTAATATGATAATAGGAATATGAGATGTTCTGTCATCATTTTTTAGTGCAGGAGTGATTTGCAGGGTAGATTGTTCATTCAAAGTTATATCCGTAATAATGAGGTCGGGGGTCATCTCATAAGCTAGTTTCAGGCCTACAGAATTACTGCTGGCAGTTAATACTTCATATTCTTCTTTGAAACTGTTTTTCAGATATTCCAGCAGTTCTTCATTTTCTTCAATAATGAGTAAGGTTTCTTCATTTAAATATCCATCTTGTTCAGCAGCAACTGGTTCCGGTAAGTTATCTGGCAGAATACCAACGGTGTACTGGCTTAATTGACCGGAACTTACAGCGAAATCATTGCTTATAGCAGGCGTTTCAGAACTATGTAATTGTTTTAAAGGGAGTTTGATATAGAATGTAGTCCCATATCCTTTCTGACTCTGAATAGCTAGGGTTCCCTGATGTAATTCAGTAATTTCTTTAGAGAGAGAAAGGCCAAGACCGGAACCGAAGAAATTGCCTTTATCTGCTTGATAAAATAATTCAAATACGTGTTTGATTTCTTCTTCGGTCATACCATTCCCATTGTCTGATACAACGATTTCCACAGTCTGATCGGCTGGATCTGTTTTTATTCTTAGCTGTATTTTCCCATTTTCGGGGCTAAACTTAATGGCATTCGATATTAAGTTAAATAAGACCTTATCAAACATGTTTTTATCAAACCACACCATGATTTCTTTAACAGAACTGGATAATTTTAATTCTATGTTTTTTCTTAAAGCAAGCGCTTTAAAGGAGGCTATAATATCTCTGGAGAAAGCGACAAGATCCTGGCAGGTCGGTTCAAGTTTCATTTTATCATATTCTATTTTCCTAAAATCTGTAAGCTGATTGACCATCAATAGCAACCGCTGAACATTTTTATGAATCAGGTTCAATTGTTGTTTTGGAATATTCAGTGCGTTTTTATTGTCGAGCATTTCATCCAGAGGAAGAAGGATCAATGTCAATGGAACCCGGAATGCATTAGAAATATGAGTAAAGAAGCTGAATTTTGCTTCTGCTGTTGCCTGCGTAGCTGTCGATA
Source organism: Pedobacter cryoconitis (assembly GCF_014200595.1). Taxonomy (NCBI): domain Bacteria; kingdom Pseudomonadati; phylum Bacteroidota; class Sphingobacteriia; order Sphingobacteriales; family Sphingobacteriaceae; genus Pedobacter; species Pedobacter cryoconitis. The sequence continues at coordinate 3,088,119 of NZ_JACHCG010000001.1, read as the reverse complement.
AAGCGATAAGCTCTTCTTGTTGCTTCAGGCTTTCTTTATTTTTCAATTCTAACTGTTTGTTTTTTGCGTGGTTCTGATAAAGTAAGTAGCATGCGATAAAAGCAAAGACAGTCGTCAGTATCAGTGCAGTCACAAGAAAGTTCAAACTGTCTTGTTGTACAAGCTGTATAGGTTCCTTAATCACGGGTTTTGTATTTGTGCTTTTTTCCGGAGAACATCCGGAAACGAAAGTGCTTGTCATCAGTATAGAAATAAAGATGAAAAACATACCTCTCTTTTGGTCTGCTTGCATAGGTTAGGGTAGGTAGTGATTAGCTCATAACAAGGTATATAATTTTTTTGTCATACTGTATTCAATACACTATGTCTGGTAATAATTTATGATTTTATCATTATTGTATTCGTCTCTACAATGTTACAATTTCTAAATATATTAATAAAAGCTTAAATATTTTAGTAGATATATGATTGTTTAATTTGTGTAATATGTTGTTTAATAGTGTTTTGTGATTTGTGTTACAATAAATTGATTTTAGTTTTAATTGATACGGAATCAATAACATGAGAGCTTATTTACACATATATTGCTTTGACTAGCCGGTGTAGAAAGGCTGGTAATATTGTGAAATCGAATTGTCCATTGTCTAATTAAAAAACATATCAAAAAACAGAAAGCCTTTCTTATCAACTAATAACTAAACCAAATAATTATGAACGAGTTTTTACTACAAAAAAAGTGGTTTGTCTTTTTAGATAAGCCCAAATCTCAGCTGCTGCAAAAAACAATTTTCTGTTGTCTTGCGCTACTCAGCTTTAACCTTTCTTCCTATGCCCAATCCGTAGTTAAGGGAGTGGTGTCGGATAACGAAAAGAATACTTTGATCGGTGTCACCATCTCTGTTACTGGCACAAATGTAAGAGCAATGACCGGTGCTGATGGTAAGTACGTGATCAATGTTCCTGCAACGGGAAAATCGCTGACTTTCAGTTATGTGGGCCTTCAGTCTCAAACAGTAGAGATCAATAGCCGGACTACAGTTAACATCACCCTATCTTCAGGTACTGATCTGGATGCGGTAACTATTGTAGGTTATGGATCTGTAAAGAAAAGTGATTTAACAGGGGCTGCAACTACAATCTCGGCTAAAGACTTCAATAAAGGACCACTAATTGCTCCAGATCAGCTGATTCAAGGTAAAGTTGCTGGTGTACAAATGATTAACAATAGCGGACAACCAGGTGGTGCTTCTACGGTTAGGATCAGGGGAAATACAGCGGTGACTGGCTCCGGACAACCTTTATATATTGTAGATGGAGTTGCGCTTGATGGAAGATCTGCCAGGCCAACTGGTAATGGTGGAACAGCCACTGCTCCCGGTGACAATAAGTTAGCTGCTTCGGGAACTTCGTCGGCTGGAAATCCGCTTAACTTCATCAACCCTGCTGATATCGAATCGATGGAGATCTTGAAAGATGCATCGGCTACTGCAATTTATGGTTCAAGAGCTGCTTACGGTGTTGTTTTAATTACAACCAAGAGAGGTAAGAGTGGGGAAACAAAGATTGATGTAAGTGCATCGGCTGGAGTAAGTACCTTGGCAAGAAGCCTTAAAACATTAGATGGCGATGAATTTCGCAATGCTTTAAATAAATATGGCTTAAAAGGTCTGGATTACGGTGATAATGTAGATGCAATGAAAGCGATTACCCGTACTGGTTATAATCAAAATTATTCTGTTGCAATCAGCGGTGGTAATGATGGAAATGTTTTCCGTGCTTCTTTAGGTTATCAAAATCAGCAGGGTATTATCAGAAAGAGTGATTTCAAAAAATATAGTGGAGCGTTCAATGGGAACTTCAAGTTTCTGGAGAGTAAAAAATTGGGATTAGATGTCAATATGATTAGTAATCAATATATAGAAAACCTTCCTCCAATATCTACTGATGCAGGTTTTACAGGTAGTTTAATAGGGCAAGCTTTATCCTGGAACCCTACCCGTTCGATGTATAATCCAGATGGATCTTTATTCATTGATCAAACATCAACTACGATTAATCCAATGGTCATGCTGGCAGCTTCAAATGATAGGTCAAAAGTAACGACGGTTTTAGGAAGTGTATCACCTTATTATAAAATCACGCCCTGGTTAGAATTCAGAATGTTAGCGAGTATCAATTATAGTACTGGTATCAGAAGAGCTTCTACCCGTAGTTTTCTAAATCTGGAAGGGGTAAAACCAAATCTTCCATTTACAGGTGGGGTAGCTAGTTATTCAAATACTGAATTGATTACACAGCAATTTACCAATACGCTGAATTTTAATAAAGAAATTGCAAATAAGCTTAATTTGAATGCAATCGTTGGTTATGAGTTTACCAATTATATCAATAAAGGTCAGAACATGACTGCGAAAGGATTTGGGGACGTAGACGTTGATTATACAGATATCTTCCATGCTGTTGCTCCGGCAAACCGTACGGCGAACTCTTATTATGATCCTACTTATCAATTGCAATCTTATTTTGCAAGAGCGATTTTTAATTATGATAATAAATATTTGTTAACTGCGACTTTCAGGGCAGATGGATCAACTAAATTCGGTTCAGATAACCGTTATGGTTACTTCCCTTCATTTGCAGCAGCATGGAATATTAAGAACGAAAGTTTCATGACGAATGTTGCCTGGTTAAACCAGTTAAAGTTAAGAGTTGGATATGGTAAAACAGGTAATCAGGAATTCCCGTCAGGATCAGCTCAACAACGTTATGACATTGTTTATTCAGGAACAAGTCAGTCGCTGGTAGGAGTAAATAATGAGAATAAAAAATTAAAATGGCAATCTGATAAACAGACAAATATTGGTGTTGATTTTGGCCTTTTCAACAATAAGATTACTGGATCGGTGGATTACTTTGATAAAACAACAACTGATCTTTTATTCCCGCAAATTCCACTACAGCCAGCAAATCCGGGCGTAACTGTCACCTGGATTAACTTACCGGGACAAATTAAAAATAAAGGTATTGAACTTACTTTAAATGCGAATATCATTGATAAACAAGATGTTTCTTTCTCTATAGGTGGTAATGCTACTTTTATCAAAAATAAAGTGCAAAATGTAGTTGGTGTAATCAAAACAGGTACACTAAGCGGACAAGGGCTGAGTGATGTTACTTTAGAAGTTATTCAGGATGGTTTACCACTGTTTGCGATGGTAACCAGAGAGTATAAAGGATTAAATGCTGCCGGTATATCTCAATACACCGAAGATGGCTATAAATCTTATTACCTGGGTAATCCGAACCCGAATGTTATCCTTGGGTTTAACTTGAATGCGAGATATAAAAAATTAACCTTCGGCGCAAACTTCAATGGATCATTAGGTCAGAAGATTTATAACAATACTGCAAACTCAGTATTGCCAATCTCTAATCTTGGAATTGGTAGAAATATCGCTTCCAGCCTGTTAAATTCTTCTATTCAGGAATCTTTGGCGAATCCAATTGCAGCTTCGTCCAGATATATTGAAAATGGTAGTTATGTGAAATTAGCCAATGCTACAATCGGTTATTCAATCGGTAATCTTGGGAAGGCAATTAAAGGAATGAACGTTTTCATCAATGGACAGAACTTATTTGTAATTACTAAATATACTGGCTTTGATCCTGAGGTAAATGTTGACAAAAGCTTAAATGGAGTGCCTTCGGCAGGAGTAGAATATATTCCTTATCCAACGTCAAGAACGTTCAATTTAGGTGTAAACTTTTCTCTTTAACTAATGATAATTCAAATGAAAAACAGATATATAATTGCTTTTGTAGCACTGACAATATCCTTGTCGGGCTGTACAAAATTAGATGAGAAATTAAATGGGCAAATTGGTAATGGCGGAATTAACAGCGGGAACGTTGCCGATTTGTTAAATGGTAGTTATAAGGCTATGCGCAGCCCTTTTCAGGGACCGTTTGGTTTTTGGGCATTACAGGAATTTCCTTCAGACGAGGCTATTGTGCCTACAAGAGCTGGTGACTGGGATGACAATGGTGCCTGGCGTGCTTTACATTTACACCGTTGGGAAGCAGATCATACGCGTATTTCCAGCAGTTTCAGAGATCTGAATGGTGTAAGTTACGCAGCTACCAATGTATTGTTATACAATCCTACACCTGGACAGGCAGCAGAAGCAAGATTTCTTCGCGCATTTGCACAGTTTTCTATTCTGGACGGCTGGGGACAAGTTCCTTACCGCGAACCTGGAGATGATGTGAGTTTACCTTCGAAGGTCAGAAAAGCACCAGAAGAAATTGCTTACCTGATTGCAGAACTGACTGCAATTATCCCTTCGCTTCCTGATGGAGCTAATTATCTTGCAAATAAAGATGCGGGAAAAATGTTGTTGATGAAGTGTTACCTGAATAAAGGTGCATTTTTAAATCGTGCGGTACCGACTTTTGATGCTGCTGAAATGGCAAAAGTTATCACACTTGCCGATGAAATTATCAATTCTGGCAAGTATCAGCTGGCAAAAAACTATTTTGATAATTTTGCGCCAAACAATGATGCAATTTCTAAAGAAAATGTATTCACATCCCAAAATATTGGTGGTTCTGATGCAGGTGGAGTGAGAGATATGTGGACAATGCCTTTACATTATAATCAAAAGCCAAATGGAAATAATGGATTTTCAACTTTATCTGATTTCTATAAGAAATTTGAGGCAACTGATCAGCGTATTGGTGGTGCATATGCTGGAGTAACAGATGTTTCTGGTGTTAAAGTGGGCTTTTTGATTGGTCAGCAATTAGATGAGAAAGGTGCTTTAATTAAAGACAGACGTAATAATAATCTAAGCTTTACGCCAGAGGTAAGTAACGTGGAAACTGATCCTAATCACCTGGAGGTTGCCGGTATCCGCGTCATCAAATATCCTATTGACTATATTTATGGCTCAACCGGAAAAGCAGACAATGACTGGGTATACTATAGATATTCTGATGTGTTGTTAATGAAAGCCGAAGCGCAGTTGAGAACGGGGTTAGGCGGCCCTGCCCTGATTGTTGTGAATGGACTCAGAACTGTAAGGGGAGCTAGCCCTTTGGGAAGTTTAACATTGGATAATTTATTGGATGAACGTGGACGTGAATTTTTCTGGGAAGGTGTAAGAAGACAGGATTTAATCCGTTTTGGTAAATTTTTAACCCCCTGGCAAGAAAAACAAGTTGACGATCCGAGAAATCTGGTATTCCCTATACCAGATAATCAGCTTTCTAACCCTAACTATGTTCAGAATGCAGGATATTAACAGGAGTTAAATCAAAAAGAAGGGTTAATCTGTGTAATGCAGGTTAACCCTTTTTTGTTTTTAGATTCTCCTTGAATATTTAACATATTTTTAATTACTTTAGCATAGCACGAAATATTACACAAATGATTTTAAATCCGGAGAATTCCGGGTATGACGGAAGAAACAAAATGCCGGAACTTCAATGACTAAAATGCAAAAATACCATCTTCTGTTTTCTATCCTGTTTTGCTTCCTTATTCAAGCTGGATATGCCCAAAATAAATATACAGTTACAGAGGTTCCTGATCCAAAAGCCAGTGGTAGCGGTTATGTAAGTAATCCTGATGTTATTTTAAGCACTGCCGGTGTTGACTCTCTGAACAGAACGATTACCGATCTGGAGCAAAAAACAAAAGTTGAAATGGCTGTTGTGGTTGTCAATGATTTTGACGCAGCTCAGGAGGAATATGATTTTGCGTTACAACTTTTCAGACAGTGGGGAATAGGAAAAAGCAAGGCGGATAACGGGCTTTTATTATTCATTGCTGTAGACCGTAAACAGTATCGTTTCATTACCGGATATGGCTTGGAAGGGCTGCTGCCTGATGCAGCGCTCAAAAGAATTGGAGATCATTTTTTGATTCCTGCTTTTAAAAAAGGAGATTATAGCAAAGGGGTGGTTAGTGCTTTAAGTACAATTGCTGCTTATCTGAACCAACCCGGAAATCAAAAGGAACTCAGTCAATTGCTGCCTCCGGATACTGGCCTGCGCAATAGCTGGCTATGGACGATTGGGAGTACAATACTGGTTATCATTTTATTCACCGTTGTATTTCTTGGGATTAAGAAAAAGACCCCTGAAATTTCCAAAAGTAAAGCTGCTGCTAAAACAAATGGCTATGATAAGACCATAGGATGCGGCTGCGGAGGTTTATTTATGGTTTTTGTCGCTGCTGGTTTTATTATCGGGTTTACAATTGGTTATGATTGGGTCAAGTCTTTGGATATTAATACAATACCAATTGTGCTTTATGTTGTTTTATCTATAATGCTTCTTTCCAGGTATTTGAATGCGATCAGCGTTTTAAGAAAAACGCATCAGGATGACCTGAACTTTAACCAGGCTGTGAAAGCATTAAACCGCTCTTCAGTTTTCTATTTGGTTGCCTCTCCACTAATTTTAATTGCAATGCTTTTTGAAGCTTATCGCAGAAGCCGGTCGGCCAGCCGTTTTAAGCCACAGCTGGACAGCCATGATAAAGAGATGAGCAGGATAGACAGAGATCAAACTGCGCAGGCGAAATCTTTTTTGACTAAAGGACAGCTTAAAGAAGAACAATTAGAGGTGAACCATTATGATATTTGGTTAAGCAGTGGCCAGGCAGAGCATAAAATTATTAATTATCCAGGCAGCAATTTTGATGATTTTACAGTTTGTCCTGAGTGTAATGCCAGAACTTTAGGTAAACAACGGTTAGTCACGCTCAAAAAAGCAACCTATACGAAAGAAGGTGAGGGTAAGGATGTTAGAATATGCGAAAATTGCGGTTATGAAGAATTTATCAAAGCGGTTGTCATTGCTGTATTAACCAGAAGTAATGATTCCAGTTCGTCAGATTCTGGAAGCAGTAGTTCTTCTTCCTCAAGCAGCAGCAGCAGTAGTAGCTGGGGTGGTGGAAGCAGTGGTGGCGGTGGCGCTGGAGGAAGCTGGTAAGGAAATCTGCTATAATTTAATCAGTTCATTGCGAAGTGCAAATAAAACAAGTCCTGTACGTGATTTTATTTCAAATTTCTGAAAGAGGGATTCGCGGTAATTATCTATCGTATGCGGGCTGAGATTCATCTTGTCAGCAATTTCTTTATAGGTGAATTCAGAGCAGCAGTGTTCTAAAAATCTACGTTCATTTACTGAGATTTCCTGTAACAGGGTTTTTGCAGGATTATTTTCCTGTAAGGACCGGATTAGTTTGCCTGAAACCAGGTTATTCATAAAATAGCCATGTGCGGCTATGGTTTTGATTGCTGTAATCAGATCTGAAGTTTTGGATTCCTTTAACAAATAGCCCCCGGCACCACTTTTAAGCATTTCAATAATAGGCTTATCTTCATCATACATACTTAAAGCAAGTACTTTGATTTGCGGATGGTTATTAGAAAGCCATTTTGTAGCTTCGTATCCGTCCATTTGCGGCATATTAATGTCCATTAGAATCACTTGAGGAAGAGGCTGCTGAGCAAGCATGCTGATCATTTCTACTCCATTGGAAGCGTCAAAAAGGATATTAATTTCATCTGATTCATCTAACAGGCTAACCATTCCTTTTCTAAATAAAGTGTGGTCATCAACGATTGCAATAGCTATTTTTCCTTCTTCCATTTTTGAGCGCTCTTAAAATCTGTTTGTATTCATTAAACAGCGCCTAAATTTATAAATTAAATTGTTTTAATGCTTTTTTTTTGGTGAAACAATATGGATATTACGGCTAATTAATGTGAATTTTAAAGATAATTATTGATAAGGAATTGAAATTTGAATTTCTGTGCCTTCACCTAGGTTAGAATTGATGGTGAAATTTCCATCCATCATCAATGTCCTCTTTTGAAGATTAGCCAGGCCTAAACCATCGCTGATTTTTAGTTTTTCTTCCAGGAGGAAACCTTTTCCATTATCCTGTACAAAAAGTGACAGATAATCTTTGGTTTGATCAATAGTGATTTTGATCCGGGTGGCTTGTGCGTGTTTAATAATATTACTCAGAATTTCCTGAAATAACCGGAACATAATTAACTCTTTGTCTGCGTTTGCCGAAATAGAATGTGTGGCGTTGTCTGTGAACTGGATTTCGTAAGCAAGCCCTTTTTTGAGCCAGTCCAGTTCATAAACGATAGCATGACCAAGACTTTTTTTGATCAGTTCCTGTCCGTTCATTTTTTTGGAGAGCTGCCGCAGTTCTTTAATTGCACGCTGGGTTAATTCTGACGCTGTATTAATCTTTTCCTCTCTTAAATGATCTGCTTTTATAGAGCTTAATGTCATACTGGTCAGGCTTAGTAATTGTCCTATATTATCATGCAGATCACCTGCGATAGTTTGCAGGATATGTTCCTGCACTTCTACCTGGCTTTTCAGTAATTCCAGTTCAAATGTTTTCTTCAGTACTTCTTTTTCTTCAAGATGCTTCGCTTTCTTTTTATTATATAAAAAAATATAAATAATCAGGAAAAGAGGGGCGATCAGGAAAATGAAAGTGATTATGGCAATTAATAGAATTAATTCCTTTGACGATATCTGCATATAAAAGCGTAAGACCAACAACTATATAAAAGTACATTCAGGATATTAAAAGTAATATATCTTGTGGATACACTAATTGAATGGGCTTTTTCTTGCAAAAGATAGTCAAAAAACACATTACATGCGGTGCTGCCGAAATAGAAAAACAGCACACCGTTGACTACCCAGAAGGGAGGGTAAGTTTCGAGCTTTCTGAAATGCTCATCTTTTAGAATGAGCATATAATAGTACAAGCTGGCAATAACGAAAACAACCGACATGAAAGCAGCTGTTTTATAAGCGAAATTGCTAAAATGATTCGTAAATAACTCCAGGATGAAGACTAAAATAAACAAACCTAACCAGCTGTAAAGCTGGCCAGGTTTGTGTTGGTATTTCCTGTACAAATGATAAAAAAAACAACTTATCATTGTACATTCAACCACCAGGAACCAAGTATAGAGAGCGTAATTTGGTTTATGTTGAAGGCGTAAACTGATGCCAGCCATTTCTACGATACAGACCATTAAAAGATAGAGCATAAAGGATCTCCAGTATACATTTTTATCTTTATATAAGCACACAATGCTTATGAACAGGCAAATGAGTTCCGTAACGGTATTGACAGTGAAAAACTCGTGCATATTATTTCTTCTGTAAGATATCAGGTTTTTGTACCGGGTCAAGTAAAGTTGCTCCTATTAAAAAACAATCTGATGGAGGTGGACATAATTCACCTCTGTTTTCAGGAGTGAAAGTTACTATAAAGCCTGGCTTTTCTGGTTTTGTATTCTTTTGAACTGCACCTTCCTGATTAACAATATTATTGTAATAGTCGTAATGCAGGATCTCCTCACCGGCTTTAACAGGTTTGGTTGAAACCATTAACAGCGTATTGTATCCCCAGTATTTTTTTGGTGGAACTGGTGTTTTTCTGCCTACAAGCGTAGTATCATAATTTTTATTATAAGTAATCATATAAAAACGGACACCATCTCCATCTTCTTGTTCCAGCTGATTCAGCATTTCCTTTAATCTTTGTTTACTGAACCAAACGCATCTTGTATCTGGTTTTTTTGGTTTCCGTGCTTTTACTTCTTCTTCAGTCGGTTCCACATAACCTGCATGCGGAGCATAATTGTCAACATATTCTTTTGCAGTTCTTACGTCCACTAAAACCGAATCAGGTATAGTCGCACCTTTGCTGGTTGTGGAGGATTCTTCAGTTGTTGTTTCTTTCTGCTTACAGCCTACAGCAGCAACAGCAATTAATGCAGTAAATAGAATAGTAAATTTTAATTTCATAATATGGGTGTTTTTTTATGCTAACCTAGGTAAAATATTTCTTACAGAAAACTGTGTTTTGCCTTTTAATAAAGCTAAAATGCTGAAGCCGAAAAGCTGTTTTCACCCTGCTCTTTTTGACCCGTCAACTGGATATTTGATTTAAATATTTGTTCTTAAATCATTACAAGTTATGTGTACGCAAGGCGTTATTCAACTCATCGGAAAGCCGGTAAATGAAAAGCAGGCAGCCGTTTCGTTCAATCTATTACCTGGTTCAGACCCGGGAGCTATGGGTTGCTTTCTTTCTATTTGGGAAGGAACCCGGGCTCTTTCGACTGCTGAAGCATTACAAACCAGGAAAATAATTAGCGGTGAGCTGTTTGGAGAACACCTGTTTGATGCGCTTTCTATTGGAAAAAAGAATTACATAATCGGTTTAGGGATAGATAAGGGGAGAGAGACAGAAACAATTGTAGCTACGCTTTCCTTAAGTGTATCAGCTATATTAAATCAATCGCTTCCTGCTGTGTGCAGTAATATAAGCGTGAATGCAGATAATATCGGAACAGATTTTCTGATTGCACATTTTGCAAGTCCGTGCTGTAATCAAATAAAAGCAAACAAAAAGTGGATTGCATTGTTCCAGGGAGAATTTAACCCAGATCTTTACGATGGAACAAACATGATCGCTACCAGTAAAGCTGCTCCTTATCAATACTCAGGAAGTATTATAATGAAAAATATACCAAAAGGATTGGTTCGTTTTGAAACCTATACCTTGATTTTTGGACAGGGACTGGATAAATCCGGTAATCTTGATTATACTAAGTTGATTAGCAGCTGTACTTTCATTGTTTGGAGATCGAAAATTTATATTGGCGCTTCAGCCACCAGTCCCCTTTTAGCCGCTTCACCTATTTTACTTAACGCGATATAAACTACTTGTTATGGAACTGGAAACATCTCTTCGTTTTCTTCTGATCATATTCCTTCTCATCCCTCAGAATGTAGGCGCTGAGAAGTCTCATCAACACCCTGCAAAAACTTTCCGGGTTTTTAAATGAGGTCATTGAAATAATTTTGCCTAAATTTCAAGCCTTCTCTATCCAAAGTTTTTTTATGATGAATACTAACGAACTTCAACTCAGAACCGTCAGTGTAACCCGTTATGTTACGCCGTTACGCGAAGGAGGATCTATGCCTGCTATTGCAGAGGCCGATGATGATTTTCTCTATGTCCTTAAGTTCCGTGGTGCCGGACAGGGAGTTAAGGCATTAATTGCAGAAATTATCGGAGGTGAAATTGCCCGGGCACTTGGATTCAGAGTGCCTGAAATTGTGCTTGCTAATTTAGATGAGGCCTTTGGCCGGACAGAGCCTGATGAAGAAATTCAGGATCTGCTTAAAGCCAGTGTCGGGCTTAATCTTGCACTTCATTATCTGTCAGGTGCAATTACCTTTGATCCGACAGTAACCACTATAGATGCAAAACTAGCTTCGCAAATTGTGTGGCTGGATTGTCTGTTGACCAATATGGACCGCACAGCCCGTAATACCAACATGCTGATCTGGCACAAAGAATTATGGCTGATCGATCACGGTGCTTCCCTGTATTTCCACCATTCGTGGCAAAACTGGGAAGAACAGGCACAGCGTCCTTTTGCCCTGATTAAAGATCATGTATTACTGCCATGGGCTACAGAATTGGAGGCCGTAGATGCCGAATTCAACTCAATAATCACTAAAGAACTCATTCACGCAGTAGTCGGTCTTATTCCAGCAGAATGGTTATGTGAAGAACAGGCTTTCAGTTCGGCAGAAGAACACCGGAATGCCTATGCACGGTTTTTGGAACTGAGAATTGCTAAGTCAGAAATTTTTGTAAAAGAAGCACAAAATGCAAGACAGTCACTTATTTGAGTACGCGATAATCCGCGTTGTACCCAGGGTGGAACGTGATGAATTTATGAATGTAGGTGTGATCCTGTATTGTGCTAAACAGAAATTTTTAAAAGCAGAGATCCTGTTAAATAAAGAAAAGCTGAGTGCTTTTTCTAAAACTACAGATATTCATGAAATTGAAAGCAACCTTCAGGCTTTAAAACAAATTTGTGCAGGTACAAAAGAGAGCGGGCCAATCGGTCAGCTTGATGCAGCCTCACGGTTTCGCTGGCTTACAGCAATGCGGAGTACTGTGCTCCAGACTTCCAGGGTACATCCCGGATTTTGTAAGGATGCCAGTGAAAAAATAATAGCATTGCTTGAAGAACAAGTCCTTTAACAAAAAGCCCCCTTTAAAGATTTAACGCTTTAAAGGGGGCTTGAATTTTTAATAAACTACTTATTTCTTATCGTTAATTTCCTGTTTTGCTGCTGTGATTAATTTTACAGAAGCGCTGTCATTTTGCTCCTGACGGACTTGTTTAAGCTGGTCCATTACATTTAAGATAACCGGAGCTGCACCCTGGCTTTTATATTTTACTCCTATCTCTTTTAACGCATTAATTCCCTGTTGTGCATATTCCGGACTTTTAACACGGGCAGTCATGAAAGCGAAATCTTTAAGCATTTCAAATTTTGTCTGCGGATCACTTTCTTCAAAGTTTTTAAAAACAAAAGGCCATTCTGTGTCACTGCCATTTTTTGCATAAACAGCAATGATCGCTTTTGTTAAGTCTCCTTTGTTGTCTTTTTCAAAAGCTTTAGCCATAGCAAATGATTCAGCTGGTTTTAAATTCACCATAGCAAATAGTGATGCGCCTTGTACCGCATAAGAATTGCTTTTTAAGCCTGCTGTGAAAAGTGGTAATTGTTGCGCTGCATCCTTAGTTGTACTGATTATTTTTAGTGCCTGTGCTTTTGCCAGGTTGTTGTCATCACTCTCGGCTATTTTAAGGATTAAAGGTATTGCTGCATTAACCAAGGCTGTATTTTCCGGATTTATGCTGTTCATTGTTCTGATACGTAATCCATAATACTTATCCTGTAAAGCGGCTACTAATATTTGCTGGGCTTCCGGGGTCTTCTGCTGGGCAGTAGCAGCATCTATCGCTTCCAGTCTGTCCATATACAATGGCGCATGCTGATATTGGAATAAGAATTCTGTAATACTTTTATGATCTGTCTTTTTGCTTAATGTAATTTTTTCTGCATCAACATTCACCAGTTTAGGCTGAGCAGCAAGCTTGAAAGTTAAAGTATCTGATTTACCGCGCATCCAGACCTGTTGGCGCTCTTTCTGAGTCCCATTGTATAAATCTACAGCCATAGGTAACTGAAACGCTTTTCCTTCCTGCGTTTGATTCAGGTAAACAAATTGCGTTTTTGTAGCCTCATCCCATTTATATTTGATGTCCAGTACAGGGTGTCCGGCACCATAATACCACTGATTGAAGAACCAGTTCAGGTCCTTTCCACTTGCTTCTTCCATAGCTAAACGCAATTGCTGTGCTTCGCCATTTTTGAATGCATTGGTTTTCAGGTAAATATTCAATCCTTTGAAAAATACATCAGGAGTCAAAAAGTGACGTAACATATTCAGGATACGGCCGCCTTTTTTGTAAGAAACTGCATCAAACATGTCCATTGCATCATGATAATGAAAGCGTACAAGATCTTTCTTTGCATTTTCAGGATTTTCCAGGTAAACTTCCATTGCCTCATTGTTATGGTCATCACCAGTATCCTGTCCATACTTATGTTCAGCCCATAAAGTTTCACTAAAGTCGGCAAAAGATTCATTAACAGTAAGATTGCTCCAGCTTTCGGCAGTCACATAATCGCCAAACCACTGGTGAAAAAGCTCATGAACTATCGTGCTTCTTCCTTTATCATAGTATCTGTCAGCCAGTTCGCGGGCAGTGCCCTGTACATAAGCACCATGCAGTGTGGCTGTTGTATTTTCCATTGCACCACTTACATAATCTCTTACTACAATCTGAGAATACTTATTCCATGGATAATCTACCCCTAAAGTTTTAGAATAGAACTCGATTGCCTCAGGAGTGAAGCCAAAGATATCTTTGGCATAAGGCGCATAAGCAGGTTCCAGATAATAATTAACTTCTTTGTTACGCCATTTATCACGGTAAATTTTAAAATCACCTACCGCCATCATAAATAAATAAGGAGAATGAGGAAGTTCCATCTTCCAGGTATCTGTTCTGGTACCGTCTGCATTCTTTTGCTGTGAAGCCAGTCTGCCGTTAGATAAAGTAACATATTTACCCGGCACAGTCATGCTGATTTCATCAGTGGTCTTCTGATTAGTCCTGTCAATAGTAGGGAACCAGGCAGAAGAACTTTCCAGTTCACCCTGTGTCCAGATCTGTACTGGCTTACCTTTCTCCGTACTATCAGGATTGATGAAATAAAGCCCTTTCGCATCTGTGATTGCTGCACCACCCTGAATTTTTAACTCATCCGGCTTTGCTGTATAAGCTATATAAATGGTGTAATTTTCAGTGTTCTGATAAGTCTTATCCAGTTTAATCGCCAGTGAAAGATTATCATAAGTATATTTAAGTGGGATATTCTTGCCATTTCTGACTACCGCAACAGTTTTGATATCCATGCCCTTTGCATCCAGTCTTAAACTATCAGTCGCATAAATGTGAGGCTTAATCGTTACCCATTCTTTTCCATATAAATAACGTTTCTTATAATCAAACCTGACATCCAGTTTGGTATGGATTAAATCGTTGATCTTTTCCGCACTGCCCCTGTAAATCTTTAACAAAGGATCTTCCGGTTTTTGCTGTGCAAAGGCTGGCATTGCAATAGCTGAGGCGATGAAAAACATCGTTTGCAAAACTGCACGCTTATAAGTTATTGGTTTTATACTCATTTTAAGTCTTTAAAATATCACTGTAAATCTAAGTGGAAAAACAGAAAATGCGTGTAATCTTTTTGATAATTAACCTTTGGTAAGGACTTGAATGGTCAAAAAATCGATGATAAACTCATTTATTTGTAATAAACAAAGTAATACCTTTGTTTATTACCCTCATTGCCTATCTTTGTGGTCTGCTTTATCTCTCCGGCTATCCGAATGCCGCAGATAAAGTTTCTAAACTGAACAATGATGGAAAAAGATGATTTGATGCTCGAACAACTGGCAAACCGTGAATACGAATTTGGCTTTGTTACAGCGATTGATATGGATATTTCTGAAATCGGACTCAACGAAGATACAGTAAGGTTTATTTCTGCAAAAAAGAATGAACCCCAATGGCTCCTCGATTGGCGGATGAAAGGTTTCAAAGCTTTCCAGAAGCAAGAAATGCCGCAATGGCAAAACTTTAAGATGCCCGAAATTGACTTCCAGTCTATTTCTTATTATGCCGCTCCCAAGCAACAAGCTAAGTATGCCTCACTGGATGAAGTAGATCCTGAGTTGCTGCGTACCTTTGAGAAATTAGGCATCCCGATGTCAGAACAGAAACAACTGGCAGGCGTCGCTGTGGATGTTGTATTTGATAGTGTATCAGTAACTACCACTTATAAAAAACATCTGAACGAACTGGGGATTATTTTCTGCTCTATCAGTGATGCTGTTAAAGAACATCCTGAGCTGATACAGAAATATCTGGGTTCGGTAGTTCCGCATACAGACAATGTTTTTGCTTCTTTGAACACCGCTGTGTTTTCAGATGGATCTTTTGTATACATCCCTAAAGGAGTAAGATGCCCGATGGAACTTTCTACTTATTTCAGGATTAATGCTGAAAATACGGGTCAGTTTGAACGTACATTGATTATTGCTGATGAAGATAGTTATGTAAGTTATCTGGAAGGATGTACCGCGCCGATGCGTGATGAAAATCAATTGCATGCTGCTGTAGTAGAGCTAATTGCCATGAAAGGTGCAGAGATCAAGTATTCTACGGTACAAAACTGGTATCCTGGAGATAAAGAAGGAAAAGGAGGGATCTTTAATTTTGTAACCAAACGTGGTGCCTGCCGTGGTGAGCGTGCTAAAATTTCATGGACACAAGTAGAAACTGGTTCAGCAATTACCTGGAAATATCCAAGTATCCTGTTACAAGGTGATTATTCTTCAGGTGAATTTTATTCTGTTGCGGTGACCAATAACATGCAGATTGCAGATACCGGAACAAAAATATATCATCTTGGGGCCCATACTAAAAGCAGGATTATCTCTAAAGGTATTTCGGCCGGACAAGGTCAAAACAGCTATCGCGGTTTAGTACAAATGGGGCCTAAAGCAGCTTACGCACGAAACTTTACACAATGTGACTCTTTATTAATTGGTGATCGTTGTGGTGCGCATACTTTCCCATATATCGAATCTAAAAATAATACGGCGACCATAGAGCATGAAGCTACAACCTCCAAAATCGGAGAAGATCAGGTATTTTATCTGAATCAGCGTGGAATTGATGCAGAACAAGCCATTGCGTTAATCGTTAATGGATATGCAAAAGATGTACTTAATCAATTGCCAATGGAATTTGCAGTAGAAGCTCAAAAATTACTTTCTCTTACACTCGAAGGCAGCGTAGGGTAGATCATAAAAAAATAAAGAATAATATGTTATCAATAAAAAATCTTCATGCGAATATTGAAGGAAAAGAAATATTAAAAGGAATTAACCTGGAGGTGAAAGCCGGTGAAGTACATGCGATTATGGGACCTAACGGGTCTGGCAAAAGTTCATTGGCATCTGTGCTGGCGGGTCGTGAAAATTACGAGATTACTGAAGGTGAAGTTTGGCTTGACGGTAAAAACCTGTTGGATATGAAACCTGAAGTACGTGCGCGTGAAGGTGTTTTTCTTGCATTTCAATATCCTGTAGAAATTCCTGGAGTATCGAATATTAACTTCTTAAGAACTGCTTTAAGCGAAATCAGGATTCACCGTAATCTTCCACCGCTTTCTGCTAAAGAATTCCTGAAAATGACGAAGGAAAAACAAGCGCTGGTAGAATTCGAAGCCAAATTGGCTAACCGTTCTCTGAATCAGGGTTTTTCCGGAGGAGAGAAAAAAAGAAATGAAGTATTTCAATTAGCGATGCTGGAGCCAAAATTATCAATCTTGGATGAAACAGACTCAGGACTGGATATTGATGCTTTACGTATTGTATCTAACGGTATCAATAAATTACGTTCGGCAGATAATGCTTTTGTATTGATTACACACTATCAACGCTTATTGGAATATATCGTACCTGATTTTGTACACGTATTATACAATGGTCAGATTGTACGTTCAGGTACAAAAGAACTGGCATTGGAACTGGAAGAAAAGGGATATGACTGGTTGAAAGAAGAGTTCCACGGCAATGAATCAATAAATAAAATATAAGATGGTAAATCAGTTAACAGCTCCATTCTATAATCAATTGATCACTGAGTTTGAAAATGCTCCCAAAGGTGAAAATACTAACGGCGATTTATCAAAATCAAGAGAAGATGCCTTTGAGTTATTTAAAGCTAAAGGTTTTCCGACATCAAAAGATGAAGACTGGAAATTCACTAATCTGACCCCGTTTCTTACTGATACTTTTTCTTTAACCACAGGAAACACAGATCAGCAGGACGTTAAAAAAGCAATAACAGCAGCAACTATACCCGGTCTGGACGCCTGGTTATTGGTTTTACTGAATGGTAAAATCCAATTTGACTTATCAGTTTTACCAGAAGCTGATCAATTGATCGTTCTTCCGCTGGAAAGTGTGATCAATACAGAAAGCTATAAAGACTATATTACCTGTAAAGAAGCAGAAGGTAATAGAATGTACGCATTAAATACTGCATTTTTTACAGATGGATATTTCCTTGAAGTACCCAAAAATGTAGTGTTAGACAAACCAGTACAGATTATCCACCTTTACACAGCTACTGAAAATATGCTTTTTCAGCCGCGCCATTTAATTGTCGTGAATGAAAATGCAAAAGCAGAACTGATTGATAGTGCTGTCACTTTAGGAAATGCACAGCGTGTATTGATGAACAGTGTAACACAGGTGACTGTCAAAGAAAATGCAAACCTGATCCAGTATGTGATTCAGGATAATGCAGCAGAAGACAGGCTGATCAATTATAACCACATTACACAAGAACGTAATAGCCGTTATGATAACTTCATGTTTAATTTACCTGGTGCAGAACTGATCCGGAATAACCTGGAAATTGTACTGAATGGTACAGCAACTGAAACTCACCTGTTAGGTTTATACCTGGTAGCAGGTCATCAGTTAACGGATAACCATACTGCTATTCACCATCGTTTTCCGCATTGCGATAGCAATGAGATTTATAAAGGGGTGTTGTTAGACAAAGGTAAAGCCGTATTTAACGGAAAAGTATTTGTAGAACGTCCAGCGCAGAAAACCAATGCTTTTCAGCAAAATAATAATCTTTTACTAAGCGATAAAGCACAGGTTTTTGCTAAACCTCAATTAGAGATTTTTGCAGATGATGTAAAATGCAGCCATGGCTGTACAGTAGGACAATTTGATCCTGAATCATTGTTTTACCTGCGTTCAAGAGGGATATCTGAAGAATCTTCCCGTAAATTACTGGTAGAAGCGTTTATGTTTGATGTTACTCAAAAAATTGAGAATGAAGCAATAAAGGATTTTGTTCAATCTTTAATTTATAAAAAGATGGAAAATTCATTAGCAACAATCATTTAAAAAGAGGGTGGAAATGGGCAAATCAATAGCAGAAAATATCAGAGAAGACTTTCCTATACTGCATACCAAAGTATATGGAAAGGATTTAGTATACCTTGATAATGCGGCGACAACACAGAAACCTACAGCAGTTTTAGCAGCTGTAGAGGATTATTATAAAACTTGCAACAGTAATGTACACCGCGGTGTGCACTTGCTTAGTCAGCAGGCAACAGCTGCTTACGAAGAAGCGCGCCACAAGGTCAGTAAATTTATAAATGCTGCATTTACGCACGAAGTTATCTTTACTAAAGGCACGACTGACGGAATTAATCTCGTAGCATCTTCCTTTGGGAAAAAATTCCTGCATCAAGGTGATAGTATTCTGATTTCTGCGATGGAACACCATTCGAATATTGTGCCCTGGCAAATGATTTGTGAAGAGCGGGGAGCAACCTTAAAGGTTATCCCTATGGATGAAAATGGAGTGCTGCAAATGGATGCTTTGCCAGCGCTTTTAGACGAAAGTGTAAAACTGGTATCAGTTACTTATGTCTCCAACTCTTTAGGGACTATTAATCCAATCAGGGAGATCATTAAACAGGCACATGCAAAAAATATTCCTGTAATGATTGACGCTGCACAGGCTATACAGCATTTACCCATAGATGTACAGGAACTGGATGTTGATTTTCTTGTTTTTTCAGGACACAAAATTTACGGGCCTACCGGAATTGGTGCGCTCTATGGTAAAGAAAAATGGCTGAATATGATTCCTCCTTATCAGGGAGGTGGAGATATGATCAAAACAGTTACTTTCGAAAAGACGATTTACAACGATTTGCCCTACAAATTTGAGGCAGGTACTCCGGATATCAGTGGAGCAATCGGGCTGGGTGCAGCCATAGATTACGTCAAAGCTATCGGCCTGGATGCTATACAAGAGAAAGAGGATGAATTATTAAATTATGCACTGGAGCAACTTGCTGGCATCGACAATCTTAAATTTATTGGTAAAGCCACTCAGCGTGCCAGTGTAATTTCATTTTTGATTGATAACGTGCATCCTTATGACCTTGGAGAGTTACTGGATAAACAAGGAATAGCTATTCGTACCGGGCACCATTGTACTGAACCTGTGATGGACTTTTTTGGTATACCAGGAACATGCAGGGCTTCATTTGCTTTTTACAATACCCGTTCAGAAGTGGATTTACTGGTAGCCGGAATAAAAAGAGCTGCCGCTATACTCATATAATTTTTACAGATGACGATTAACGAACAACAGGACGAGATTATAGAAGAGTTTGAACTCTTTTCAGACTGGATGGATAAATATGAGAATATCATTGATATGGGGAAAGAACTTCCTTTAATTGATGCACAATATAAAATTCCTGAGAACCTGATTAAAGGATGTCAGTCAAGTGTCTGGTTACATCCGGAGTATACAGCCGGTAAAATAATATTTACAGCTGACAGTGACGCAATTATTACCAAAGGCTTAATCAGTATGATGGTCCGGGTCTTATCCGGACATACACCACAGGAAATCATAGATGCAGATTTGTATTTTATAAATACCATAGGTTTACAAAATCATTTGTCCCCAAACCGTTCCAACGGATTGCTGGCCATGCTAAAACAAATGAAAATGTACGCTCTGGCTTTTAAATCACAGGATTAAAAGATATTATTATGAACGAACCATTGTTAAGAGATAAGATTGAAGAAGCGCTGCATACCATTTATGATCCGGAGATACCAGTAAATATCTATGAACTGGGCCTGATCTATAAAATTGATATGCTGGAAGATAATAACGTACATATTTATATGACGCTGACTGCGCCAGCCTGTCCTGCTGCCGGAGAAATTCTGGGTGAAGTAGAAACGAAGGTGAAAGCCGTAGAAGGTGTAAATGAAGTAGAAGTACGCCTTACTTTTGATCCGCCATGGGATAGAGATATGATGAGTGATGAAGCAAGATTAGAATTGGGCTGGTTGTAATGGAAGAAAGTAAAGTGCCATTTAGGGAAGGTGCTGTGAACCTGCTGAAAACCAGCGGGCCGCAGTCTCTATTGTCGCTTGCCCGGGAATTTAAGGTGACAGTAGAAGGAGCGCGTTTCCAGATGCTTCGACTGGAAAAAGAAGGGCTGGTTACTTCAAGTAAAACCGTAACCGGCAGGGGAAGGCCACAGCAATTATGGTCGCTGACCAGTATGGGACAATCCCGTTTCCCTGATACCCATGCTGCATTAACAGTGAAGTTGATGGAGGTGATGAAAGAATTGTTAGGAGAGGGGGCTGTTTCACAGTTGATTACTGCTAACGGTGAAAAGGGGACCAATAAATATTTAAAAGAACTGGAAGGGGTATCCGACCTGGAAAAAAGGATTAATAGTTTTGTGTCTATCCGGACACAAGAGGGCTATATGGCCCAGGTAATCAAAGATGAAGAAGGGTTTATCTTTATCGAAAACCATTGCCCTATCGGTGCTGCGGCTCATGCCAATCCTGCTATATGCAGCGCAGAGTTCAAAACTTTGCAAACCGTTATGGGAGAAGATGTACCTATCAAACGTATAGAGTACATTGTTGACGGAGGCCGGAGATGTGCTTACCGTATCTCTGCTGCTAAATCATAATTTTATATTTTTTTATTGAGCTGATTTTCAGTTAATTATATTGTTGATTGTTTTTTAATTCAACTTTCAGACAAAAAATGTTCATAAATCTACAATAGATGTGGATTTTTTTGATAAATTTCGAGCGTTTGGGGGCTGCCCCCAATTTTGCCAAATATAATTATTGCTCAAAATGTCTGAATTTATTGTAGATCCATTTTTACTTGTCCGGTCCCCAGCTTATAGCTATGAAAATTTTAACGAATCTTTTCTTCAACAGGCATTAACCACTGATTTCTTCAGAGCCAGTATGTTTTTTGCGAGTCAGACGCTGTATATTGAATTAAGGAAAAAGGACTTTGACTATACTCAATTTAATGAACAGGTAAAAACCACGTTATGGAAATATTTAAACCGTATGTGCTTCAGACCATTGCCCTATGGTCTTTTTTCTTCTTTTTCACTCGCTAAGTGGACAACCGAACAGCAGCCTATGTCCTTTGTCGGACAGGGTCAGTTTACTGCGCTTCCTGATTTTGTTGCCGTACTTGATTATGTTAATAGTTTAAAAACAGAGGAATTACCTGCTATCAATTATTATGTAAATAATTCGATGTATACATCGGCCCGGGAATTATATTTTGTAAGCCAGGCTTATTCCAAACAGGATAAACATGTTATAGTGCATTTAAAAGTGGTTCCGGGTTTGAAGAATTTATTGAAATTTATTAGTAAGGGACGTACAAAGAATGCTATTCTGAATTATCTGATACAACAATATGGTCAAAATGCTGATGTAGAGAATTATTTTAACACTTTGGTACAAGGACATGTAATCGTTTCAGAATTAATGCCAAATGTTACAGGCATATTATTTAATGAGCGTTGCGTATCCTTATTAAAACAATATCCTCAGCTTGATTTAAGTTGTTTAAGAACATTTAATATTCCTGTTAATGATCAAAAAGATGCATTGCCTGAACTCAATAAACATATACAGGAGGTTATTGACAGACATGATGAAAAAGTTCCTTACGGTTTATATCAACGTGAAATTGCAGGTGGGTTAAATAATGAAGTACATTCTGAATTTGTGTCGCTGATCAAAAATCTGGACAAGCTGACTACTGATCGTGATGAAGACTTAATGAATATATTTAAGCGTAATTTCCTGAAAAAGTATGATCGTCAGGAAGTTTCATTAATGGAAGTAATGGATCCTGGGATTGGTATTGGATACGATAATCTGGCTTCTGCCTTTGAAAATCAGAATGATGGATTTATAAATGATTTGAGACAGTCCAGGGAACCAGAAAGTAAGGTGAAATGGGGACAGATCGAAAAAATGCTCTTTGAAAAATGGAATAATCTTTCAAAATCGGGATTGGGGAAAATTATTCTTAGTCAGGATGACATGAACTCAATTTCCGGGAGTAAGAGTTTGCTGCCTCCTGGTATGTATATTTTATATAAAAATGTTGACCGCGAATTATGGATAGATCAGATTGGTGGCTTATCGGGAATTGAATTAGGAGGGAGGTTCGGTGTTCCAAACGTAAAAATTGAACAGCATCTTAAGAAGATATGTGAACAGGAAATATCAATTAACAATGATTTTATATTTGCTGAAATTGCTTTTTCACCGGCGGATAAAGGTTCAAATATAAAGCAGAGAGGAAATTTTTATCCTTATGAAATTCCAATATTGACACATCCCGGACGGCCACAGAAAAATACGATCAAGTTGGAAGACCTATGTATATCCATAAGTGGGAATACCATTCTTTTGAGATCAGTCAAACTTAATAAATATATCATACCACGGCTTTCCTGTGCCTATAATACTTTACTTACAACCATTCCTGTATTTAGATTTCTTTGTGATTTACAGTACCAGGGAGTGAAGTCAAGTTTGGGTTTTTCCTTGGAGAGCTTTTTTCCTGGATTGGATTACTATCCACGTGTGCAGCTTGGAAGAGCAGTTCTTTGTCCTGCTACTTGGATTTTAAAGGAGCCTGGAATAAAACAAATTGTTGCAGGGGATGATAGCTATGGAGAAGAATTAAACCTGCCTGTGTGCTTTAGTTTGAACGAAAGAGATAATTTTCTTGTCTTTAATAGAAATAGCAAAACTGATCTCGAAATGTTCAGGAAATGTATTAAGAATAAAAAAATAATAACGCTCAAAGAATATGTTTTTCCTGATGATGCAGATTTATATGAAACACAAAAAAAGCCTCAAATGAGTCAGTATATAGCTTGTGTGATCAATAAATCTAAATCATATCCCCCGCCAAAGACGATGGCCAATATTATTGGGGATGTCAAAAAATTAAAGGTCAAACGTAAATTTCTTCTGGCAGATGAATGGTTGTATTTTAAATTATACGCACATAGCTCACAAATGGACAGTATTTTACTTAACATTGTGCTACCAGTTTTGAAGGAATATAAAAAAAATAACCCAGGATTTAAATGGTTTTTTATCAGGTATAATGATCCCGAACATCATATTAGACTAAGGTTTTTTACTGCTAAAAAATCTGCTTATAGTCTGTTGGCAAAACTAAATGAAAAACTAAGGCCGTTATCGGATTCCGGTAAAGTTTCAAACATTTTACTCGATACTTATCAGAGAGAATTAGAAAGGTATTCGGCAGAATTGATAGACGAAATAGAAACCTTATTTTATTTGGATAGTGAATATATTCTTACTGCATTTCAAACAAATTCATCAGATACGAGATTTAAATTAAATTTTGCAGTACACTCTGTAATTTTAATAGTTAAATGCTTTATTAAAGACAAAGCCCAGCGTCTTGAATTTTTTAACATTGTATTTAATAGCCTTTTAGCAGAATTTAGCGATGCAGATAAAGAAGTTGAGCGTAGACTGGATTTGAAGTATAGGAATTTTCGGGCAGAATTGGTTAAAAATGAGCAATTTTCAGTGCATAAGAATAACAGTGTATATTTATATCTTAATCAATTCCTTATTTCACTTAATGAGAAACTGTCAAACTGGAAATCTGACGATAAGCATAATCTGCTTACCAGTCTTATACATATGCATATCAATAGAATATTCGAGGATAACCCCAGGGAATATGAGTGCCTGACTTATCATTTTATGAAAAAGTATCAGGCTTATCTAAATTATACAACTAACGATGAGTTTTAATGACGTTACTATTCACCTTTTTTAAAAGTTGATCCTTAAAGGAGGAGCCAATAGGAAGAATCATTTTATCGATCATAATCTTGTTGCCCTCCATCATGGTGACCTTATCAATATTAATGATATAAGACTTATGAATTCTGATGAAATTAGTTATCGGCAACCCTGCTTCAATCTCTTTCATGGTCAGGTAGATAATATGATTATTCTGAGGAGTATGAATAACAATATAGTTGTTTAGTCCTTCAATATACTCTACATCATCATAGTTGACTTTGAGCATTTTACCTTTGATTCCTGGATTGACAAAGAAATAACTTTCATTTTTGGCTATGCTTTGTGGTTTTTGCTCTTCTATTTTGCCAATAACCTTTGTTACGGACTTTAAAAACTTCTCAAAGGAAATGGGTTTTAGCAGGAAATCCGAAATGTTTTTTTCGAATCCCTGCACTGCATATCCAGCGTGTCCAGTTGTGAAAATGATTGCCGTGTTCTTATAAATTAAATCGGCTACATCCAAACCAGACATTTCTGGCATATCAATGTCAAGGAAAGTAATATCTATATCTTTATTTTCATTAATATATTTAACTGCTTCCAGTGGATTTTGTGAAAAGGAAATAATCTCTAATTGCGCACTGTCAGCAGCGTATTTTTTTAGTGTTTCGATGGCATGGGATTCATCATCTATTATAAAACATTTATACATAAAGGTTATAGAGTTATTTGAAGCTTGAACGTATAATTATCAGCAGTTTCTATGATTTGAATTTCGTGACTTTCCGGATAATATGCATCAAGTCTTAATTTTAAATTTTTGATGCCTACTCCATGACTTTGAAAAGGTTTTCTTGTTCTTATTTTTCTGTTGTTGATCGTAAATTGCATTTCATTATTATTAATTTCTACGTTAATTTTAACAGGATGTTCCGCATTTTTAAGGTCCGCATATTTAAAAATATTTTCAACAGGAGTCAGTAAAATCAATGGGAGTATTCTGAGATTAGCTGTATTTCCTATAATGGTGAAAGATAACTGTAAATTATGATCAAACCTAAATTGATTTAAGTCGATAAACGAGGCGATTTGTTCTAACTCTTCTGAAAGTTCAACTTTACCGTTTTTTGGTATTTCTGTTAATGCATAACGCATAATATCCGAAAGTAGCAGTATAGGTCTGGTCAGTTGAGGTGACGTTTTAATCGCTGTATTGTGCAGGAAATTTAAGGTGTTAAATAAAAAATGAGGGTTGATTTGTGATTTTAAATATGCGATCTCTGAATTGATTAGTTTTTTCTTTAGTTCCTGATGATTAATCTGATCAAGCAGTTTGTTTTTCTCCAGATCAGTAATTTCTTTTCGCTGCGCAATTATATTTAAGACAAACCAATAACCTGTACTTAATCCAAAAAAATAAGTAAACCGATATACTGTCGCTGCGATAGAGAGGAAGATAGGATTATCCATTGGGTTTGTTTCTAGTAACCCAAAAAGAAAGTAAATTTCGCTAAAAATGAATTTGAGTGCTGTGTAAGCAGCAAATTCAAGTATAATTAATGTGATAGCAATATGTAAAGGTCTTTTATAAATCCTCGGCCATACTATATAGCTATTCGCATAAAAAAGAATTATATTTAATGCGTAAGAACTTACATAATCTGATAAAGGGCCTGTAGAACCTCTCATCAAGTAGACGATCATTATTTCATAAGTGATAAACAGCGTCCACACAAAAATGTTAGCACGGTAAAATTTAGCTTTTTCAGAGGTTATGGCGAAAATCATTACTTCAAATATAAAGTATTATATGTTTATTTACCTTGACATTATTGGAGTTGGTGTAATAACTTTTTTATTTTGAATGCTTAGTACTAAGATTGTATAAATCAAACGCTATTATAAAATGAAAAAGCTTAATTTATTAAAACTGCAAATAACTCCATTGTTTCAAATTTCAACTAAAAACAAAGTAAACGGGCAACCGAATGATGATGTTTCTACTTATACAGGTTTAACTCCGTACTTAACTTTGGGTATGAGATAAGACTTGATTACTTAATGGATAAAAAAAGAGCACCAATAATTATTAATTATTGGTGCTCTTTTTTTATCCATTAATCTTGGCTCTGAATTTGATTAACTATTTACAGTTAATTATGAATTCAAATCAAACCCGTTCTATTATGAAAACGATAAAATTATCGAAGTTAAAAGTTGCGCTTCTTTTATGTGCAGGCTTATTCTTAAGCGCTTCGGTTAATGCACAGGAAAAGGAAGAAAAGAAAGTAAAAGATGCCACAACGGTTCTTGCTGATTTTAGTAAGATGAAAGAATCAATTCCCTCAGAATTATTAGCTGTTACACAGGGAATTATTGTCGTACCAAAATTAATCAACGCAGGTTTTGTAATCGGGGCAAAAAGAGGTAAAGGTGTTGCGATGGTTAAACGCGCTGACGGTACCTGGAGTAATCCTGTTTTTGTAACTATTACCGGAGGCAGCATTGGTGCACAGATTGGAGTACAATCAGTGGATCTTGTTTTGGTCTTTAAACACAGCAATAGTCTGACTGATATTAAAAAGAGCAGTTTTACGCTTGGTGGTGACCTTTCTGTCGCTGCTGGCCCTGTAGGCAGGAATTCAACTGCAAATACGGACTATAAACTGGAAGCCGAAGTCTATTCATATTCCCGTAGTAAAGGTCTTTTCGCAGGAATCTCCTTAAATGGAGCGTCATTGGCTATAGATGCACCATCGAACACTGGTTTTTATGGAAAAGCAATGTCCGCGCATAAAATATTCGAAGCAGCTGACAATTCTTCAGCCATCGTTAAAGAATTAAAATCGACCCTGACAAGTATGCAAAAATAATTTGCATCGAAATTTGTCCTGAAATTCCCGGCTGTAACGCACAGCCGGGAATTTTTTTTAAACTAAATTCCAGGGTATCGGTTATAGCCATGTTAAAACTTAACATCATGGCTAAATATTCAAAAAAAGCAAGCGAGAAAGTTGAAGAAACTATGCATGAGCTGAAAGAAGGGAAACTAATATCAGGAAGCGGAGCAAAAGTGACCTCTAAAAAACAAGCAATAGCTATCGGGCTTTCTGAAGCAAAAAAAGAAGGCGCCAAAGTACCTAAAAAGAAATAGCTACGACTGGCGGTCGCTCAAAAATTCACGTTGATAATTCAGCGGACTTTTGCCCGTAATAGACTTGAAGTATTTATGAAAGCTGGCAAAATTATAAAAACCACTCTCATAACAAATCTGCTTTACGTTGATCTTATTTTCAATTAATAACTTACAGGCATGACCTATTCTTATTTCGTTAATGAACTGAGAATAGGTCTTTCTTGTTCTTGATTTGAAATATCTGCAAAAATAATTTACACTCACATGGGCAATATCAGCTACTTCCTGCGTTTGTATTTTACGTTTAAAATTGGCCAGGGAGAACTCATAAATCGCATGTATCCTGTCATTTTCTGTATCCTCGAAATTATGTTTAAAGCCAATAGAAGAAAGTAACCTTGTTTTAGTACAATTACCAATGGCGGTTAATGCTTCCATCAGCAGCATGATCTTTTTTGAGCCTTCCGCCTGTAAAAGTTGTTCCAGTAACTCTCCGATATTATTTTTCATCTGCCCGCCAATCTGAATTCCCCTTCTGGCTTTTTCCAGCGTAGTTTTAATCAGCTTGTTTTCTGGTAAATTGAGAAAAACGTCACCCCAGAAATTCTCATTGAAATGGATTACACGTACATCGGCGCTCGTGTTAACCTGCTCGTCAAAATATATATCATCAAATCTCCAGTAATGGGGCAGGTGTGCACCGATTAAAATCACATCACCAGACCGGAAGCGTTTAATACTATCCCCAATAAACTGGGTACCATTACCTTTTTTAAAATGAATCAATTCCACTTCGGTATGATAATGCCAGCGGTTATTGATATAAGGAACATTATCCTGCCTGGCATTGAAAGAATGAATAGGGTTAGGAGATGCTTTTAAAAGTTGAGGTTTCATTTTTTTGTTACAAATGATGGCTGATGAAACGTAAATATGCCAAAATCATTTAATCTTTCGTTCAAATGATAAAATAAATAAAATCAAAAATACTTTCCTTTGAATAAACAAAGACACGCACGATCTGAAAATTGAAAATAGATAAATGAAGACATATTGTTTAACGCTTGATTTAATAAATGATCCGGAATTAATCCGGGAATATGAAAAATGTCATCAGAAAATATGGCCTGAGATCTATGCCAGCATTAAAAAATCAGGAATAACAAAGATGCAGATTTATCGCTTTTCCAACCGGCTTGTGATGCGGATGGAAGTGAATGATACTTTCAGCTTTGAATATAAGGCCGCGCTGGATGCCGAAAATGAGCGCGTACAAGAATGGGAAAAGCTAATGTGGAAATATCAGCAGGCCCTACCCGGTGCAAAGCCCGGAGAGAAATGGATGTTAATGACTCAAATTTTTGAACTTGAATAATATGGCGTCTTTAGAAACAACTTACTTTATACAAATCCACCCATCAGACAATGTGCTGGTCGCACTGGTCGATTTACCAGCAGGATTTAAAGTAAAGTTTAATACGCTGACTTTTGATATTATCGCACCGATAGCCGCCAAGCACAAATTTACCATACATGATCTGTCTGAAGGGAACAGTATTTTCATGTATGGCGTGCTGGTGGGTAAAGCAAGCGAAGCAATTCCTGCCGGATATCCGATTACAGTAGATAATGTAAAACATGCTGCCGGAGGCTATCAATTAGGAGAAAGAAAAATCCAGTGGCAGCAACCAGATACTACAGCCTTCAAGGATAAGACTTTTATGGGTTTTCATCGGAAGGATGGTTCAGTGGGTACCGCTAACTACTGGATTGTGATCCCGCTTGTATTTTGCGAAAACCGCAATGTAGAAGTGCTTAAAGAGGCGCTGACCGATAAACTGGGCTTTAAAAAGACGAAAAGTTATGAAAATGAAGTAGACGGGCTGATTGCTTTATATAAAACAGGCAAAAGTATAGAAGATATTTTACAGGCCGATCTGCAAAATACAGCAGCAGCAACGCCAGCCAATAAACTCTTTCCGAATATAGATGGTATTAAATTTCTGAACCATGATATGGGCTGTGGTGGAACAAGAATGGACTCCGATGCACTTTGTGGTTTGCTGGCCGGATATATTACCCATCCAAATGTAGCCGGGGCAACCGTGCTGAGTTTAGGTTGTCAGCATGCACAGATTAGCATTCTCGAAGCAGAAATTAAAAAAAGAGATCCCGCATTCAGTAAACCACTGGTTGTGCTGGAACAACAAAAATTAGGAACCGAAAGCAAACTATTGCAAGAAGCACTCAAACAGACGTTTGCCGGTTTAATTCTGGCGAACCAGGAACAAAGAACACCCGCTCCCTTATCTAAATTATGTATAGGGCTGGAATGTGGTGGCTCTGATGGATTTTCGGGGATTTCAGCAAACCCGGCGCTTGGTCATCTTTCAGATTTACTGGTGACTATGGGCGGAAGTGTTATTCTGGCTGAATTTCCAGAATTATGTGGGGTTGAACAGGAATTAAGTGATCGCTGCATAGATATAGCTACCGCTAACCGGTTTATGGGACTCATGAGTACCTACAACGCGCTGGCAGAGGCTACCGGCTCTGGATTCTACGCCAACCCATCTCCCGGAAACATCAAAGACGGTTTGATTACAGATGCTATAAAATCTGCTGGAGCAGCAAAAAAAGGAGGTAATTCTCCGGTGACCGCTGTTTTGGATTATCCGGAGAAAGTAACCAAACCCGGTTTAAACTTGTTATGTACACCAGGCAGTGATGTAGAAAGTACAACTGCCGAAGTAGCCTCAGGTGCAAATATTGTACTTTTCACTACAGGTTTGGGAACACCAACAGGAAACCCGGTTGCACCAGTGATTAAACTCTCTACAAATACAGTTTTATTTAATAAAATGCCTGATATTATTGATATTAACTGCGGTACTATCATTGAAGGTACAGAAAGTATCGAACAGGCAGGAGCGCGTATTCTGCATTATGTAATTGAAGTTGCAAGCGGACGTATCAAACCTAAATCTGTAGAATTAGGACAGGATGATTTTATCCCATGGAAAAGAGGTGTTTCACTATAATTTAATATATGTTTAGTTTAGAAGGAAAAATAGCCGTTGTTACCGGAGGAGGAAGTGGTATAGGGAAAGCTATTGCTACACTATTTGCCGCAAAAGGTGCAATTGTGCATATTATCGAACTCAATGCAGCAGCAGAGGAAACCGTCAGCGAAATTCAGAAAAATAATGGTCAGGCACACGGGCATAGTTGTGATGTAAGTAATCAAAACCAGGTGCTGGATATCTTTAACCAGATTGGTGCAGTAGATATCCTGGTCAATAACGCTGGCATAGCACATATTGGGAAGGCCGGTACCACAAGCGAAGAAGATTTTGATAAGGTATTTGCTGTGAATGTGAAAGGAGCTTACAACACACTGTTTGCAGCTATTCCTTTATTAAAGGAAAGTAAAAGTCCGGTAATTTTGAATATGGCATCTATTGCCGCTTTAGTCGGTATAACAGACAGGTTTGCTTATTCCATGAGCAAAGGTGCGATCTACGCAATGACCATGTCTGTAGCACGCGATTATCTGGAAGATGGTATCCGTTGCAACAGTATCTCTCCTGCAAGGGTACATACTCCTTTTGTAGACGGTTTTATTTCAAAAAACTATGCAGGACAGGAAGAGGAAGTATTTGAGAAATTGTCTAAAAGCCAGCCAATTGGAAGAATGGGCAAACCTGAGGAAATAGCTGCGCTCGCTTTATATCTATGCGCAGAAGAATCGGGATTTATTACAGGAAATGATTATCCTATTGATGGAGGATTTATAAAACTTAACAACTAAAGATACTTATGAAATTAATAAGATGGGGCAGTGCCGGCCGGGAAAAGACAGGTGTGATTATCAATGATATTAAATATGATACTTCTGCTTTTGGCGGCGATTACAATGAAGATTTTTTTGAGACAAACGGACTGGAAAGGTTAGCTGAATTTATCAAAGCAAATGCTGGAAAACTATCCATAATTCCGGATTCAGAACGTTTAGGTTCCCCAATTGCACGTCCATCTAAAATAATATGTATTGGATTGAACTATGCAGACCATGCTAAAGAAACCAATGCACCAATACCAGTTGAACCGATCATTTTTATGAAGTCAACTACAGCACTGGCCGGGCCGGATGATGCGATCATCACCCCGAAAAATTCCGTTAAAACAGATTGGGAAGTCGAACTTGCAGTAGTTATTGGTAAAAAGACATCCTATGTAGAAGAAGCGCAGGCACTGGATTATGTTGCAGGATATACCTTACACAATGATGTTTCGGAACGTGAATTTCAAATCGAAAGAAACGGAACCTGGGATAAAGGTAAGGGCTGCGATACATTTGCACCCTTAGGCCCTTTTTTAGCTACACCCGATGAATTAGGTGATCTTAATAAATTACGCCTGTGGCTGAAAGTAAATGGTAAAACGATGCAGGACGGAAATACCTCCAACTTTATCTTTACTATTCCATTCGTGATCTCTTACGTAAGCCAGTTTATGACTTTATTGCCCGGAGACGTAATTTCTACAGGAACCCCTGCCGGAGTCGGGCTTGGATTTAATCCGCCAATCTACCTGAAAGCTGGCGATATCGTGGAACTTGGTATAGATGGACTGGGAACATCCAGACAAGAAGTTAAAGCTTATGTTAAAAATTAGTATCATTTAATAATCAATAATGGATCTGCAATTAAAAGATAAAATAGTCATCGTTACCGGCGGGGCAAAAGGCATTGGCGAAGGAATCGTTCGCCAGTTGGCAAATGAAGGTGCTGTTCCTGTCATTATTGGCAGGAAAGAAGCTGATAACCTGAAACTCGTCAATGAAATTATCAGCGCAGGAAAACAAGCCTTCCAGGTAGTCGCAGAACTGACAGATCCGCTGATTGCAGCACAGACCATTACTACGATTATCAATACTTTTGGCCGCATAGAC
This sequence comes from Pedobacter cryoconitis, assembly GCF_014200595.1. Classification (NCBI taxonomy): domain Bacteria; kingdom Pseudomonadati; phylum Bacteroidota; class Sphingobacteriia; order Sphingobacteriales; family Sphingobacteriaceae; genus Pedobacter; species Pedobacter cryoconitis. The sequence goes on along the minus strand of NZ_JACHCG010000001.1, from coordinate 3,055,743 downwards.
GGTTTGGTCAATAATGCCGGAGTGAATGATGGGGTAGGCCTGGAAAATGGAAACTACCAGGATTTTGTAGCTAGTCTGCATAAAAATGTAATCCACTACTACCTGATGGCCCATCATGCACTTCCTTATTTGAAAAAAAGCAAAGGTTCGATTGTCAACATCGGTTCAAAAGTAGCAGACACAGGGCAGGGGGGAACCTCTGCTTATGCCGCATCCAATGGCGCAAGAAATGCGCTGACCAGAGAATGGGCGGTAGAATTATTGCCTTACCAAATCAGGGTAAACGCGGTGATTGTAGCAGAATGTTATACCCCATTATATCAAACCTGGATCAGCTCACTGCCAGAACCCGAAAAAAAGCTTAAAGATATTACGGCAAAAATCCCCCTTGAACAGCGGATGACCACTACAGAAGAGATCGCAAATACAGTTGTCTTTCTGCTTTCCCCACGGTCAAGCCATACCACAGGCCAGCTGGTTTACGTTGACGGAGGTTACGTACATCTGGACCGTTCTATCAGTTCCTGAGATATTTTGCAGCAGAAGCTGTAAACAGCCTCTAAGATTTCTATATTTGCAAAATGTTCAGAAGCATTCTTGTACATCTGCTGATTTTTACCACATTGACCGCTAATTTTAGCCAGGTCTTTGTGCAGGCAGGGTTTGAGCTGAACGAGAACTATATCGTCTCTAAACTCTGTATTAACCGCGATAAGCCGCAAATGCACTGCAATGGTAAATGTTACCTGATGCGTAAATTAAAACAGGCCGAGCAAAAGGAAAAAAGCAGAGAACGTGAAACTCAAAGAAGCATGCACCAGTTAGGTGTAGTCGTTGAGAAACTATCTTTTAATCCTTATACAACCCTGGTGATGCAGGAATATAAGGAAGAATTACCTTTTCGCCTGCCAGCATATGCTGCTGAAATCTTTCAGCCTCCCCGTATATAATTCTATTCTTATTGAACCAGAACCCGGATAATTTTTTTCAATTAAATCTTCAGGGAACAGGTATGACATCCCGGTCAGCATGTCCTTGCGCTGTTTTGAAATTTAGCTATCAAATCAGCGTGAAGAAGCGGATTGATACGGGCAATATTTATATGAATTATAATTTATCAATTAATGAAACTTTTCAGATTAATGCTGCTATTGGCTTGTTTTGCCTTTTTTAAGCAGAACGTTCAGGCGCAAAACCAGCCCATAACAGGTAATATATATGACTCTCAAACCAGGCAGGCCCTTGCCGGTGTAAGTATCAAAACATCCGATAATAAACTACTGACCGTATCCGATAAAAATGGATACTTTAAAATTGAAAATACCACCCCGGATCAACATTACAAATTCATCCTTGTCGGTTTCAAACCACAGGAAGTTGATTATAGTAAAAAAGAAGGTAGCCTGAATATCCAGCTCGATGCCGATGAATCCAGCCTGAACGAAGTACGTGTAACCGGTTTTGCCGGAAACCGTACCAAAAAAGAAACTGCTGGTTCTATCGGAATGATTACCAGTGCAGACCTTAACCGCGGTAGCGGATTATCCTTTCAATCCGCCCTGAACTCTATTCCCGGAGTAAGAATGGATCAGAGCACACTCTCTGAAGCCAGGATTGCGATTCGTGGAAACGGCGTCAGATCCTCTTACGGATTAAGAAATATAAAAGTCTACCTGAATGATATTCCAGTTACAGAGGCCGATGGAACAACACGTATTGAAGCCCTGGACGTGAACAGCATCGGCAGGGCCGAAGTGATCAAAGGTCCCGCATCAAGCATTTACGGTGCAGGAACAGGTGGAGTCATCAATTTTCAATTACAGCGCTCGCCCTATCAGGAACAGAGTCTGGAAGCCTCAGGCTTAGCAGGAAGCTACGGATTACATAGACTGGCAGCCACATACCGTAATGGCGGAGATAAAATTAACAGTTATGTTTCCTATGGGTGGCAGGAATATGACGGCTACAGAGACCACAGCAATGACATGCGCAGGTTCCTGTCTGGTAACTTTCAGCTTTTCCCAAGTAACAAACGCATTATCACGCTCTTACTGAACAGAACAACGCAATACTCACAAATTCCAGGATCGCTGACCGCTGACCAGGTGGCTGCAAATCCACTGCAAGCCAACGCAAGTAACCTCGATAAACAAGCCGGACGCTACCAAACCTGGACAAGAGTTGGCTTAGGGCAACAATATCAGATCAATGATCAATTGTCTAACAGCACCAGCGTCTTTACTTATTCCTATGACCTGAATCACCCCTTACCTTATGCCTACCTGAGAAACTACTATCAAAGTTACGGCGGAAGAACCAGCTTCACCTATAACCCCGGGTTCTCCACGCTACCCACGAAATTTATTGTAGGTGGAGAGTTTAACGAAGGCCTGACCAAAGGCACACAATATGTCAATAACAAAGGAACCGAAGGTGCCCTTAACGGAAACATCGATTACCGCAACACACTTTATTCCTTATTTTATCAATCAGAAACACAACTGGGACCAAAAACGCTGCTGACGTTAGGCCTAAGCTATAACAGTCTGAAATATGATGTCTCCAACTATCTCGTGCCAGCACAAAGCGGAATAAAGGATTTTAAACCACAGGCTACTCCAAGGATTGCCATCAGTCATAACTTCTCCGAAGCCTTAAGCTTACACGGAAGCGTAAGTACCGGTTTTTCTCCACCATCCAGCTCCGAAGTAAAAAATGTGGACGGCTCAATCAACCCAACCCTACAAGCAGAGAAAGCAATAAACTATGAAATCAATGCAAAAGGTAACTTGCTGAATTCACGCTTTAGCTATGATCTTTCCGTATTCAAAATGGATATGAAAGGGGAGCTGATCGGGCAATCCGTACAACAAGGTATTACCATTTATAACAATGCAGGTAAAACAACCCATAACGGAGCAGAACTTGCTTTATCATGGCAAATCCTAAAACCAGAAGATAACCACGAAATAGCCAGTTTAAGACCTTTCGTTGCCTTAACCTATTCAGCTTTCAAATTCAAGGACTATCAGATTCTGGATGCGAATAATGCAGTAACAGCATCTTATAATGGAAATGCACTGACCGGAATCTCACCATGGGTAATCAGTGCTGGTCTTGACCTGGAAACTCGTTTTGGATTATACGGTTATCTGAATTATTATTACAATGATAAAATGCCATTAAATGATAAAAACACAGACTATAACCCATCCTATCAGGTAGCCGGCCTTAAAGCAGGCTATAAAAAAAGATTAGGAAAAGTATTCGAAGTTAACGTCTACGGTGGTATTGATAACCTTTTCAACGAATCCTATAGCTCAATTCTATCCTTAAATGCAATAGGCTATAGCGGTGCGCAACCAGCTTACTTTAACCCCTCACCTAAAAGAAACGGTTACGCAGGCCTGAGCTTAAAATATTTCTTCTAAGAATCCAGAACTGGTTCTTCAGATCAAAAGAACCTTAAAAAAAACGGACCTTGCTATTTCAAGTCATTGGCCGCCCCTTCAGGCGGGCGTCGCCTTGAAATAGCAAGGTCCGTTTTTTTTAAGGAAAAGTGGAAAACCTATTCCTGAGTAATCTGGCGAACCGAAATTGAATTTGCAGTAGACCCGGTAATATAAACCGTGTAAATCTTATCAGCAGCAAAAGCCGTTAAATCAAATTTACCCAAACTTGTAGACTGACCAGCAGCAAAAACCTGAAGAGATAAAACCCCTGGAGCTACCGTCGTAAAATTTGTTGCCACATCGCGGCCAAGATTTGCAGCTAAATTTTCACCAGAAGCACGTCTGATATCAATATTAGCCGGAGCAGCATCACTCAAATGTACAAACCTTACTTTAGCCTGTCCACTAACAGGAGCACTTCTGTCATCCTCAAAAATCTTTACCCTTGCAGCCTGGCCATCACCCGCTAAGAAAACCGTATAATTAGAACCATTTCTAATATCCGCTTTACCCGTTGCATAAGCCGTAGAAGAACCATCACTTCTAAACTCCATCACTAAATTACTACCAGAATTGGTCGAAATATAAGCTGAAGCATTCGCAAATGATAAACCACCACTTACAACTGCCGTATTAGCCAGATAAAACCCCTGGTTCGCAGACGAAGGTGAAGCATTTACAACCTTAACATTTGCAGATCCCGAACTGTCAACATCGTTTTTCTTACAAGAAGTTACAAATACTGCCATTGATAAAATAGCAGTCCCCTTCAATAAGTTTTTTAAAAATGATCTTGTTTTCATAAATTGATTAAATTAAATAGGTAATTAGTTTTTAATAACATTGTTGTTACGATTTAGCATTGGCAACAATTAATCCGCTGCACACATTTCACCACATGAAATCTAAAAACCAAAATTTATTTAACAGATAATCAGCTGATTAAAGCCATATTAAATAATATTTAAAACTATTGGGAGTAAATTGAGCTTTGCAAAAATAACTGTACTAAATAGTATACATTAAACCTTAATAAGTATTCCATGTCTCAATATAACTTATTGATACCTGCGTTTAATATTAAATGATATGAACATGAAAAAGCTAGTTTTAATGCTGTTCACAACAGCCGTTGTATTTTCAGGATGTTCCTCTTACAACTATTACGCTGTGGCTCATAAACCACTGGATCCCGCAAAATATAAAACCTTCGCCTGGATACCCGAAGGGAAATCCAAATCAACCTCTATCTACGATAATGATGTAGCCACAGATAAGATCGTAGAATCGGCCAGCCAGGAAATGAAAAACAGAGGCTTTACCCTGCAAAGCGATAACCCTGATCTACTGCTCAGATATACTGCGGTAGTCAATAAAGAAGTAAAAGACTATACAGACCCCGTTTATTATAACCCTCCATCAAGAATACTTCCGCGTGTTTCGTATTACGGCGGCCGTAGAGTTTATTACTATTCCTACTACAACCCATTGCCAATTTATGTAGGTGACAGAGAAAGAAGTATAAGAATCAAAGCCAACAGTATTATGATTGATATTATAGATCGTAAATCATCTAAAGTAATCTGGAGAGGCTGGGCAGAAGGAGAAGTCAATAATCCTGAAAAAGCGATCAATGAAATCCCCGGTGTTATCGGTAATATCTTCAAAAAACTGCCCCAATAAAATTAAGTAGTGGAGGTTAACCACCAGGTATTTCCAAAAGGATCCTGGATACCTCCACATCTTCCATAATCCATATCTGCTACTTCAGTAACCACAGAAGCCCCATGGAATATAGCCCGCTGAAATGTTTCATCTGCATTTCCTACATAGATAAAAAAATTACCGACTGCCTTTCCGTATTTATCTGCGGCCTCTGAAAGTAATAAAATGCTATGTCCGACTTTAATTTCCGCAGACAAAACCGTTCTGTTATCTTGTGCTATATTTAATGACCTGGTCTCCGCATTGAAGACTATTTTAGCGAATTCAATAAACTCTATTGCATTTTCGAGCATCAGATAGAAGAGAATCGTATGTTGATCCTGATAATTATTCATGTACGTAATTTTTTCGTTATACCTGCTGTTCTTAATCCCGCAAGCTGATAAGCTTAACAAATAAGGTGACCAGCAGTTTTTTTATTCCTGCCAATAGCCGGAAATCTTATTAATAACTTAATATACGTGTAAAAAAGATGAATTTAATGATATAGCTTATAAATGTATGAAGATAAGAAATTAACAGCTTTTGACCTTTTCATAAAAACTGACTATGTTCTTAAAGTTGTCAGAATGTAAAATTTAATCATCTTATCATAATTATCTCTATATTGCCCAAAACTATACTGGAAATAATAATCGGATTTCTATTTTTGCGGAGATTTAGATGGATGAATTCTGCCTTTAAGCTCTCCGTCTGATAAATTTAGAATAACCCAAGTTCAAACAATGCATAACCAAGGAAAGAAAATCAGAGTTGCAATTTTAGGCGTAGGTAATTGCGCCAGCTCATTAGTACAAGGCGTGGAATTTTACACTAAACACGCAGAAAAGACATCAGGATTGATGGCTAATGATATTGGTGGATATAAAGCAGCTAATATTGAATTCGTTTGCGGATTTGACGTAGATGAAAGAAAAATCGGTCAGCCATTAAAGGATGCCATTTTTGCGAAGCCAAATTGTACGATCATATTGAATGATGATATCGCATCAGAAGCTCCTATTTACAGATCACCTGTTATTGACGGTGTATCTCCGCAAATGGCCGCTTATCCTGAAGCTAACAGATTCGTTATCAAAGACGAATTAAAGAATACTGATATTCTGATTGATAGCGTAACCTACGATCAGGCTCAGGTAACTGCTTTACGTGCCGAAATTGTTGCGCAATTGCGTAAACATGAAGCCGAAGTATTGATTAACTATCTTCCGGTTGGCTCACAGCTGGCTACAGAATTCTATGCAGAAATCTGTATTGAATTAGGTATTTCTTTAGTGAATTGTATTCCTGTATTTATCGCTTCAGACCCTGCGTGGGAGCAAAGATTTATCGATGCTGGTATTCCAATCATCGGAGACGACATGCGCAGTCAGTTTGGTGCAAGTATCGTTTCTCAGATGCTTCAGGAGCTGGCTTTCGAAAGAGGTCACCATGTGAAAGCTCACATTCAAAGAAATGTAGGCGGAAATACTGACTTCCTTAACATGGAAGACAAAAACCGTTTGAAATCTAAAAAGATCTCTAAAGAAAATGTAATCCGTGCACAGAACGATATCAGAGGTATCTCTACCGAAGATAGTTTCCTTCATGCAGGTCCATCAGAATATATTGCTTATTACGGAGACAATAAAGTCGCTAACTTCCGTCTGGAATTAGAAGGTTTTATGGGTGCCCCTGTAATCTTTGATGCCCAGCTCTCAGTTCAGGATTCCCCTAACTCTGCTGGTGTAGTTATCGATGCCATCAGATATGTTTATGTGGCCAGAGAATTAGGCCTGGTAGGTGCCCTTAGAGGACCGTCAGCTTCTACTCAGAAAACTCCACCAGAGCAAATGATGTTCAGCGATGCAATCTACGAATGTCATGCACTGGCTAAACGCGAGTTAACAGCATCAACAAAAAAACAATTAAAAAAATAATTGCATGAATATCATGTTATAAAAAACCGCTCAGGCCTTAAGGCCTGAGCGGTTTTTTATTATACAGAATTTAACCGGTTACCAGTTTCGCTGCGGACAAGTGACCTTATACCTGTTATTCAGTAAAATGCCCAATACGATTTCATGCGTACCGTTACTGACCGAACCCAGCTCAGAAGTTGTAAAATCATAGGCGTAACTCAGCACAAACAGCGAACTGATATTAAAACCTGCCATCGCAGATACCGCGTCCTGCGGGCGATAACTTCCGCCAACCCATAACTTATCCTTAAATGCTACTTTAAAATTCAGATCTGCTGACAGAGGCGCAGGCTGGACTTTTTTAAACATAACTGAAGGCGTTACTGAAACCTCTTCATTCAAAAAAAACTTATAACCGGCAGTGACAAACAGATGTGGTACTTGTTTTCCCTGAACGGGCGCCTGGGAATCAGAAAAGCTAAGCGGTTGGTTCAGTAACTGCTGAACGGATACCCCTGCAAAAAAATCAGGACCGTATAACCAGACCCCTGCATCAAGATCGGGCTGTGTTTTAGTGTTAAAACCTGGGGTAATTGCAGGATCAATGCTGTTTTCCAGATTAAGTTTTGAATAATCAAGTGAAATTCTTGAAATCCCCGCGGCTACTCCCACACTCAGGTTTATTTTTGAGCTCAGTCCAAGATGATAAGCATAAGTAGCCTTAATATCCAATGCTTTAATCGGGCCTGTTTTGTCCAATGTTCCAAAAACGCCAATTCCATGGTGTGGTTCAGCAGCCATATAATTCTGGAGATAACTTCGTTCCATAGGATTTGCTCCTTTTTCAGCAAAAGAATTTGAATTTCCATACAAATACTGCTTACCTAATGGCGCATTAACGGAAAAAAAAGAAGTAACAGGGCCATCATTTATTCCTGCCCATTGTATCCTTGAACCCACTCTTACATCCGTGTAATTCTCTATCCCGGAAAGCGCGGGATTGAGCAGGTAATTATTAAAAATATACTGCGTATACTGGGGGCGCTGCTGGCCACTGCTAACCTCAAAAAGAAAAACACCCGTTAATATCAGGAATACTGTTCTCATAAATTATCTTAAAACCGTTAAAGAGCCCGAGCGTATCTTTTGGCCATCATGTAAATCAATCACATAATAATAAACCCCTACAGGTAAATATTCCCCATTATATTTCCCATCCCAGCCTTTTCCATCGCCTTTTCCAGAGTAAACTTTTCCTCCGTATCTGTTGAACACATATACGGTAGCGGCAGGGTAGGTGTCCAATGCAGCTATAGTCCATATATCATTGATACCATCTCCATTTGGCGTAATGGTATTCGGGATCACGAGTTTTTTCAGCACATGAATAGCAACCTGCTGAGCATCACCCGGACAGCCATTTTCTGACCATGCAGTTAAGGTATAGGTTACATCATGTACAGGAGTGGCTACAGGATTTAATTTAGCCGGGTCATCCAGAAAATCCGCAGGTGACCACAAATACTTGAAATGATCTCCCGATACCTGGCCTTCCAGGGTAACCGTTTGTCCTTCAATAATTACCCGGTTACGGCCTGCGCTGACTGTTATTTTCTGATATACTTCTACGTTTACACTTGCTTGCTTTTCACAACCACCATTGGAAACCGTAACCGTATATAAAGTAGTTTGAGCAGGGGAGGCGACCGGATCAGCAACGTCTGTGGCTGACAAACCAGTTGCAGGCGCCCATTTATATTGTATTCCTCCGGTTGCATGGAGCACAACCGAAGCCCCCCCGCATATCGGTGCAGGAGTTTCAACAACCGGAATGGGGACTGGCAGCATATTCACCTTGATTTTTGCAGAAGCAGTGCAGGTGCCAAGCGTTGTAGTCACCTGGTAATCTCCAGCACGATCAAGAGCAGCATTTGCGATGACAGGTGATTTTTCCGTTGAGCTGAAGTTGTTCGGCCCGGTCCACGCGTATGGGCCATCTGCGCCAGTTACATCCAACTGAATCGTATTTCCCTCACAAACTGTTTGCTCAGCTACCACAACTGGTTTTGGTAAAGGTTTTACACGAATGGTTATTGGCTGTGAGGTAGTTCTGCAAGCTGGCGAACTAAAGTTTGTAGCCTCAGCAGCCATCAGTCGATACTGGAAATCCCCAGCCGGTAAAGACCCCGCAGTCAGGTTGAGTTGTATGGCGTTTTCCCCATTCAGATCTGCCCACTGTCCACCCACCATTTTTTGCCATTGATATTGTAAAGTTGGCGACCCTTCAACAGTAGCAGACAGCACAACTCCATTTCCCTCACAAATTGTCTTTTCTGTCTGGCTTACATTGTCTGTAAGCGGGGTGATTTTTGGTCCGCACGCCCTAAAAGTGATATCATCCAGCGCAAGATCATTGCCATCTCCACCCGGCCCGTTATTTGCAATCCTGATTTTAACTTTGGTCGAATTACTGGTTCTGAACAAAAAGCCATACTGTTTCCAGGCAGATACCGGGCTTTCCGGGATATCACCGGTTTTATAGGTGCCTAAAAGCTGATCGTCCAGAGTCAGGATCGAAAAAGTAAGGTTAGGTTTGTTGCCAGAATAAGTTAATAAATTAGTTACCCAGGCCGCAAATTCATAGGTCGTATTCGGGCACAAATCTGTGGTAATAGCTGTTTCATAAAAAACACCTGGCTGGTAGCTGGCATTGATCATCATCATATACCCATCCGGATCATTTGGGGTATGATTGACCGTCTCAAACCATGCTCCGCCACCAATTTTTTTCACGATCGTATAAGAACCATCACCTGGATTGAATGAAGAAACATACTGGTAATTTGTACTTGCTCCTAAAGATGGGCCGAAATTACTGGTACCTCTCCCAAAATCAATATTCACGACCGGGTCACCGAAACTACCCGTGCAAATCTGAGAAAATGATTTTTCCGGTAAAGCAATACTACTATACATAAGAAAAATATATAAAATTCTATATTTCAATAATCTACAATATTGTATAACCTTCAAGTCTTATTTTTCTAAATATGACCGAATCTAATGATAAAATTCATTAATATAATTTGGTTATAATACACTCATTTGTAGTTTTTTATAGTGTTAAACTGGGTTGTGGCATGCTGTGGGGTAAAGCTAAAACATTATAGTTTATAAGATTCTACAAAAATGTTGACTATGAGGTTTTTAGTTAATATTCCGGATAGTGGTGAAACACTCCTTCCAGCTCTAAAAAAAACGGGATATGATGTTTTAAATCATACCCCGTTTTTTAAGCAGTAAACCTGAAACTGGTTGCGGCGCTTATTTTTCAAGTAATTCAGTAATCTTTTTTTCAAAAGCTTCCTTATATTTTGTATAATAATCTCCGGTACCAGGCCCATAAAAATCAGTGGTAATTTCCGTTACTTTTCCTGTCTTATCAAGAATCAGTGTAGTCGGAAACACTTTGATTGCAGTAAGCTGCGGTAATGTTTTCTCTGTATGTAAAGAATCAGAAACCGTTGTAGGAGTAATCAGCAAAGGATATTTCACATCAAATCTTTTTTGAAATTTACGTATGCTGGCCGCAGAACGTTTAACATTCGTAGTGTACTCGTAGGCAAGTCCAAGAACTTCTACACCTCTTTGTTTATTCTTATCGTAATACTCGCTCAGGAACGCTGTTTCGTCCATACAATTAGGACACCATGAACCCATCAGCTGTATGATCACCACTTTGTTTTTAAATCTTTTATCTTTAATTGATACCTGTTTTCCATCGATGTCAGGAAAGCTGAAATTCAGACTTCCATCCTCACCATCTTTAAGCCTGGTCACCTGCTCAGCAGATAATGCTGCCTGATCATCCTTTTTTGCAGTCCATACCTCTTTGGAAACCGGGCCACTATATAGATTACCATTTGTAATACTTCCTTTATTAATTTTTCCGGTAAATACCATGGCATGAATACCATCAAAAGTAGAGATCTGAAGTGAGTCTCCGGTAACTATTCCCGAAAGATAACGGTAATCACCAGAAGGGGTGAGGATAGATCCGGTAACCTGGTTTCCTTTTTGTGAAAACTGTCCTATAGCTTCCCGCTCAGAATTATTACTTCTCGTAAAATCAATTTTCCATTTACCATCAGCACTTTCAGTAGCATTTCCATGAACCGCAGGAAAGCGGTAAGCCTGTTTAGTGGTCGCAGTAAAAGGCATAACAATATCTTTTGAGGTCGTCTTTCTGATCCATGTTCCCGAAAGACTATCTTTTGAGATGATCTTTAACCTGAAAGCAGATTCAAAAACCGGCATATTGATAAATACAGAGTCCTTTACAATAGTGACATCTTCGGCAAGCATTTTTTCAGGCTCATTCACAATATAGAAAACTGTCTTTCCCTTTTGCTGCTGAATATCAAGATTGAAAATGATCTTATTTCCATCATTTCTTAAAAGAGCTGCGCGCCATGCTCCATGCTGAAGTGAGGTCTGTGCAGAAGCACCAACAGATAAAAGAGCGAATAAACCTATAGCAAGGGTCTTTTTGTACATATGCGTAATTAATTTCTGATCGATTGTTATCATAATAGGGCGAATATACTATATGTAATCAAAATCTACTAATTCTATAGAGTAAGACTATCGTCAAATTATCATGACAGGCCGTAATTTACTAAAACATAAAATGATATTTTATCACCCTTTAGTACCCGTAAAAGTAATTACACCTGAAGCGGGAACTAATACTTGAAAAATTCCATTCGCTTTTACAGCAACAGGGGCGGAGTTCTGCCATCTGATATTACTATCTGTCGTTTGAAAGGAATTAAGCAATCCGGCATTAAAACCATCTAACTGTATTTTACAAACCACCGCTTTCTGACCTGGATTGATTGCCACTAAGCTGAACTTTCCAGATACAGGATCTTTATAAGCTGAGATCTTCAATGTTGAATTGTTCTGTAATTTTGAATCAAAACGGATATAACCGGGATGAATGGCTCTGGAGAACTGTCCCATAACCTCATAAGTTTTTGGGAACTCTAAACTACCATCACTATTGGTTCCAATCAGTGATTCGTTATTTTTAATGGCCAGCATACCTAACCAATATACAAAAGCATTGATATTACATTCTGCCAGAAATTTATGCATACTAGTCGCCAATTTAAGGCCGCCAGTAATTGTTCCATCATAAGTACCGCCATCATCAGATGTTTCAGTTAACCAGACAGGCTTATTGCCCGTAGCAAAAGACCACGGTTTTGGATCCTGGTTCAGTCCGCGTTTACCAAAAATCAGATCGCCTATTTCTACATAACCGTGTCCTGCTAAAATATCGGCATTACTCTTATCCATTCCCGAAAGAAAAGAATTGGCTGTTCCCCAGGCTGCATTTTCAGAAGAGATGATTTTTGTAGCAGTTAATCCGGCGGCATTTAAAGCAGGGCGAAGATTATTGGAAACGAATTCACCCAAGTGTTTGGAATCCCAATAAGAGGCATCCCAGTCTGAAAAAATATTCTCAGGTTCATTCGTTGGTGAAATCGCATAAAAATTAATTCCTTCATTCTGATAAGCTTTGGTAAAGCCGGATAAATAACGTGCGAAATCCGTAGAACAACATTTAAAGTCAAGTCCATTGAAATTCTTCGCACTCTCACTACCCGGATTAGTTTTCATATACAATGGAGGGGTCCAGGCACTTGCAAACATAATTGGCAATTGATAACGTTCTTTTGCCTTTTTTAAGATCCATAACTGACCGATTTGTTCCTTCTCGTCTTCAGTCAGCTTTTTATAAGCAGCACTGTTTATATCCATATCTATATCAGCGCCGGCAGGTTTGATACTCACCACACCAGTCTGCTTATCGAAAGGATAACTACGGATAATCTTCCCGCGGATTATTGTCAATTGCAAACCCGTTTGTCCCCAGAGGTAATTCATAATACTATCACGTTTAGGGGATTCGAAAAAAGGAGTAATTCTACCTCCAAATGCTCCGAATCCTTCTATCTTTTGATAGGTTTTATTCCAGGATAGCGTAATACTTGCGGTATCCTTCGCAATTTCTACCGCATCATTTTTTGCTGAACTGAGTTTTTGTTGCTCCAGTACATTTTCTTTCTTACAGGATAAAGCCAGTAAAACCGGCAGAATCATAATCAGGTTTGATTTTTTCATGGTTAAATTATTGTTTTCCAAGTATCAGGTATGGTTGTTAATTGAACATTAAGATAATGGAAAGGAATTAGATTTTACTTGTGCACACCACATGAATTTGACGATCCAAAGGAATGAATTCCATTGTTAAGCTCTGATAAATTGTGTAAGCTTGCAAATCATGGAAAATCAAAGGAAGCTCAGACCTGTTATGTTTGTTGGAACCTCATCTGATGTAGGTAAAAGTGTAATTACTGCCGGATTCTGCCGGATCTTTAAACAGGATGGTTATACACCTGCGCCATTTAAAGCGCAAAATATGTCACTCAACAGCTATGCTACTCCCGAAGGCTTAGAAATAGGGCGTGCACAAGCCGTGCAGGCAGAAGCTGCTGGAATTCCCTGCCATACCGATATGAACCCTGTGTTGCTTAAGCCAACAAATGATCAGACCGCACAAGTGATCCTGAACGGGAAACCGATAGGAAACCAAAGTGCAAAAGAATACTTTTTATTAAATGACCGGGTTGCACTCTTTGCCGAAGTTAAACTTGCCTATCAAAGGCTGGCCTCCCGCTATTCACCTATCGTGATGGAAGGAGCGGGGAGTATCTCTGAATTGAACCTCAAAAAAAGGGATATCACCAATATGAGGATGGCGATAGCAGCGGGCGCGGCAACTTACCTCGTGACAGATATTGATAAAGGTGGTATTTTTGCCAGTCTTTATGGAACGATGCAACTGCTGGAACCAGAAGAAAAAGCATGTATTAAAGGTATTATTATTAATAAATTCAGAGGAGATCCAGATCTTTTTCAGGATGGGAAAAAGATGATAGAAGATTTATGCGGAGTTCCGGTTATTGGAATTGTTCCCTACTTCAAAGACATTTTTATTGAAGAAGAAGATGCCGTTTCACTCCAGCTGAAAAGAAATCAACCCGTAGCAGGTAAGGTGAATATTGCAGTAGTTTTATTGAGCAGAATGTCTAATTTCACTGATTTTGACCGTTTGGATAAAGATAGCCGTGTTAATCTTTATTACACCCATACCACAGAAGGAATCGCTCAGGCAGATATTGTTATTTTGCCAGGCAGTAAAAACACAATTGAAGATCTGATTGAACTGCGCAATAACGGGCTTGCAGAAGCGATTATTCTGGCCCATCAAAACCAGCAGACAGTGATCGGTGTCTGCGGGGGATATCAAATGCTGGGTCAGACTATTAAAGATCCCGGACAAATAGAATCGGACGCAGGGGAAATTGAAGGATTAGGTATCTTACCGGTAGAAACCGTATTGCTCAACGAAAAAACCACCAGGCAATGTAGTTTTACTTACCGTGATTTTTCTGAAAAATGTATAGGATATGAGATCCACATGGGAGAGACCAAAGTTATTGGAGCAGTACGGCCAGTTGCCTGGCTGGATGAAAAATATACAGATGGCTATTTTTTATCAGAAAAATGCTGGGGCTCTTACCTGCATGGTATTCTGGATAACCAGGTTGTGATCAATGATTTGGTTGCCCCATATACTGATTTGCAAGTACCCTATGTAGATTATTTGCAATTCCGCAGTGAACAATACGATAAATTAGCTGTATTGTTAAGAGAAAACCTGGATATTGAACAGGTATACCAACATCTAAAAGATTAATCAAATGTTTCAGGGACACGGAGACGATGGATATTTACATCAGCAAACATTAGCAGCCGATTTTAGTACAAATGTATGGCATGGGGGAGCCCCTGATGGCTTGAAAGAATTTCTTTTTACACAATGGGATAACGTACAGCGGTATCCTGAAGTACTGGCAGAAAGTCTCACTCAAAAGATAGCCTCTTTCTACGGCTTTAAATCTGAAAATATATTAGTCACCAATGGCAGTACAGAAAGTATCTACTTGGTTGCCCAGGCCTTTAAAAATGGAAAAACAACGCTAACTATTCCTGCTTTCGCAGAATATGAAGATGCCTGTAAACTATTCGGACATCAGCTGAATTTGCTGAACTGGGACGATTTGCAGACCGGAATTTCTGGTGATACCGGGTTATTATTTATCTGCAACCCAAACAATCCTACCGGAGCTGTTTTTAAAGAACTCGAAACCTTAATTCATCAACATCCTGAGATTTTGTTTGTTGTTGACGAAGCTTTTATTGAATTTACTTTATCGATTACATCAGTGCTCCCTTTAATTGAAAAATATGATAACCTGATTGTTATGCGCTCCATGACTAAAGCTTATGCAATTCCGGGTTTAAGATTGGGTTATATCGCAGCTAATGCTGTCCTGATAAACCGGTTAAGATCTTTTAAATTGCCCTGGGCGGTGAATGCAATGGCTATAGCAGCCGGACATTTTATTTTTGATCATATCCGGACGATACAAATCCCTGTTCAGCAATTATTAGCTGACCGGGAAGAATTTATCAAAAAGCTGGAGGGAAGTCCGCTGAAAGTCTATCCCAGCCATACCCACTTTTTTCTGGCGCGTACAAATCAGCATACTGCTGCGATATTAAAACAATTTTTACTAAAAGAATTTAATATATTGATCCGTGATGCAGGAAATTTCAGAGGGCTTACCGAAAAACATATCCGTATCGCTACTTTAAGTCCAAATAAAAATCAATTGCTGATTAATGCTTTAGCTGAATGGAAAACTATATAATTATTGTAATTCCCTTGCTTGCAGGTTATCTGCTGGATTTGCTCTTTGGTGATCCTGAAGGTCTACCACATCCTGTGCGGTTTTTTGGCAGTCTGATTGCTTTTGGTGAAAAACATCTCAATCAAGGAAGATTCAGATTTGTTAAAGGAATGCTGCTGGTATTAGTTTTATGTTCCTTCACATTTTTATTCTTTTACGGAGCAATCCATTTGATGCTGAGCCACAGTGTGCCTGTATATTTCCTTTTCGCCACTGCCTTTGTTTATTACGCACTAGCAAATAAAGGACTGATTACAGAAGGTAAACAAGTTTTTGACACTTTAAAGTATAAAGGGCTCGAAGCCGGTCGGAAACGCTTATCCCGTATTGTAGGGCGTGATACTTCAAACCTGGACGAACAACAGATCCGCGTAGCCGTGTTTGAAACCATGTCAGAGAACCTGAGTGACGGTGTAATTGCACCGCTGTTTTTCTACTTTATAGCGGGTATCCCCGGCATGCTTACTTATAAAATGATTAATACGCTGGATTCTATGATTGGCTACCGGAGTGACAGATATGAATATTTTGGGAAATTTGCAGCACGGCTGGATGACGTCGCCAACTTCATTCCAGCACGAATAACAACCATACTCATGCTGATGGTAACCTTTAGTATGCGGGGATGGCAATATGTGCTGAAGTATGGACATCAACATAAAAGTCCCAATGCAGGTTATCCCGAAGCAGCACTTGCCGGAATACTGGATGTTCAATTTGGAGGCCCGAATGTTTACCATGGAATTTTAGTTGACAAACCACTTATTGGTAGCAACAGCCGGGAAATTAAACACGAAGAATTTAAAATAGTAAGCAGTATCAATCAGGGTGTCTGTTTGCTTATGGTTTTATCCATCAGCATTTATTTCTTTCAGCTCTAAAAATTCCATGACCAGTCCAGCACCAAAATATATCATTAGCGGAGGTCCGGGATCAGGAAAAACAACCCTGATTAACGGATTGCAGCAACAAGGGTATTTTTGTTCTGAAGAAATATCCAGAAAGATGATCATCCAGGAAACGGCAAAAGGATCATTCTGTTTGCCCTGGATAGATATTTCCTGTTTTTCAGCTAAAGTTTTGCAGGAAATGATTTTTGCCTGGAATCAAGCTCCTACAGCTGCCATTACTTTTTTTGACCGTGCTATTCCCGACATTATTGCTTATCTGAATGTGGCCGAAGTCCCTGTTCCGGAAGAATATTATACTGCCTTAGCGCTTCATCCTTATCATAAACAAGTTTTTATAATGCCACCATGGGAAAGCATTTATGTGAATGACAGTGAACGCTGGCAAACCTTTGAAGAAGCCGTTATCATTAATGAAGCTATCAGGAAGGCCTATACAACCTGCGGATTTGAGCTGATTGATGTTCCCAAAAACTCACAGACAGAGCGCGTTGCATTTATCCTCGATTTTATCTAGGTTTGCACTCTTAAGGCTGCATGTTTATTCAAACAGTTGTTTAGTAATTTGAACAGCTGCCTGTAAAATGCTTTAAGGGAATCCCGGCGCAAATCCGGAACAGTCTCCGCTGCTGTAAACCTCGTTATTGAACTGCTGTAAAAACCACTTTCGTAAAGAAGGGAAGGGAGCAAGTTTGAGGAAGTCAGAAGACCTGCCTTATGAATAGTTATTAAATGCTTTCGGAAGAAAGGCTAAACTTTATGATGAAAAAAATAAATTCTCGTTCATTCAGAGGGATATTCCCCTGTCTGCTAGTTTCTCTGTTGCTGATTACTTCCTGCAAGCAGAATCAGTCTGGTCAGAAGCATACTTCCGCAAAAACCGGAAGTGCAGAAATTAAATACGCCAAAGGCTTTAATATCGATTATTATGATAACTATAAGTTAGTCAGTATTTATTCTGGTATGGGCGCGCATGCGGACACCGTTCAATATGTATTGTTAGCAAAAGGGGCAAAGGCTCCCGAAGGTTATAAAAAAGCACAGCTGATACAAATTCCAGTTCAAAGTTTGATTGCCATGTCATCTATGCATATCGCATTGGCTGATTTTGCAGGTGCAGGAAATGCGATCACAGGTTTGGGAAGTTTGAAATATGTAAGCTCAGCAACTGTTAGAAAAAATATAGCAGCGGGTAAAGTGAAAGAAGTTGGGATAGACGGAACCATGAATGATGAAATGCTGATCAGCATGAAACCAGGCCTGGTAATGGTCATGGGGAGTCCGGACGCTAAATTCAGCAAATATGAAACATTAACCGGAGCAGGCGTACCTGTGATGCTCAATTCTGAATGGTTGGAAACCACACCGCTTGGCCGTGCAGAATGGGTTAAATTAATGGCTGCACTGATGGACAAAGAAGAGTTTGTCAATACTAAATTTGATGCAGTAGAGAAAGAATATAACCGCCTGGCAGCTATAGGGAAAAAGGCAGTAACTAAACCTACGCTTGTTTGTGGTATGCCTTATAAAGGAACATGGTATGTACCGGATGGCGACAGCTACATGGTTCAATTTCTGAAAGATGCCGGTACCAACTATAAATGGGCAGATGTCCATGGAAAAGGTAGTTTGCCGCTTAATTTTGAAACTGTTGCCCCGGTTGCGCTTCAGGCAGATTTTTGGCTGAACGTGGGAACAGTAGATAGTAAAAATGATATTAAGGCCATAGATAGCCGTTACGTTGATTTCAAACCATTCAAAGAAAATCATATTTTTAACTTTAATAAAAAGGTAAATGATATTGGTTCCAATGATTATTGGGAATCAGGCGCTGTTAATCCACAGCTTATCTTAGGCGATTTAATCAAGATCTTTCATCCCGAACTACTACCGGATCACCAGCTCGTTTATTACAAGCAATTGAATTAATTCTTTAAGAAATTGAACAAAATAAAAGTTTTAGTATTGCTCTCCATTTTAGTGGTGGCATTTCTGCTTGATGTAGCCCTTGGTTCCGTCCACATTCCTTTGAAAGATGTAATTAAGGTCTTATTTACACCGGACGCAGGAAATGATACCTGGGTTTATATTATTGAAAAAATCAGGTTACCTAAAGCCCTGACGGCTATTATTGTGGGCTGCGGATTATCAGTAAGTGGTTTACAAATGCAAACACTTTTCCGTAACCCGCTTGCAGGGCCTTCAGTTTTAGGGATAACCGCAGGTGCAAGTTTAGGCGTGGCACTTGTGATGCTTTCAGCCGGTAGTATCACGAGTTTATACACCATTAAAGAATTGGGTATTTCGGGAAGCTGGCTGATTATTGTGGCTTCTTCGCTGGGAGCAGCACTGATTATGATTTTAATCGTCTCCATTTCTTCCTCTTTAAAGGATAATGTGATTGTATTGATCGTTGGTGTGATGATTGGGAACATCACACTTTCAGTAATTAGTATCTGGCAGTACTTTAGTTCACCCGAACTGATTAAAGACTACCTGCTCTGGACTTTTGGTTCTTTGGGCGGGGTAACTGGCGGGCAGCTGCTGATTTTGGCGATCGTTGTTTTTGCAGGCTTATTAATTTCATTCTTGTCTTCTAAATTGCTGGACGCTTTACTGTTAGGTGATAATTATGCCAGAAGCATGGGATTAACGGTAAAGCGTGCACGGATTCTGATTATTGGCAGTACAAGTATTTTAGCCGGAGGGATTACCGCCTTTTGCGGCCCGATCGGTTTTATCGGAATAGCGGTGCCACACTTAGCAAGGGCTTTGTTCAATACTTCAAACCACCGTATTTTAATTCCTGCTTGTTGTTTGATCGGAACTGTGTTGATGCTGATTTGTGATATCGTTGCCCAATTGCCAGGAAGCCAGACTGTTTTGCCTATTAATGTGATCACTGCACTGGTAGGTTCACCCGTTGTGATCTGGATTATTGCAGGGCCCACTAAATTAAGAGGATTCTAATGGAAGCGCAAACTACCTTATTATATACCTCAGGATTAACTATAGGTTACCAGGCAGGAAAAGGGAAAACGAAAGTTATTGCAGGTGATTTAGATTTAGAACTCCATGCCGGGCAGCTGGTTTGCCTGTTAGGCCCGAATGGCTGTGGTAAATCTACGCTGCTCAGAACTATATCCGGATTACAACATCCGCTGAAAGGTAAAATTACACTGGACGGTGCAGCACTTCACCAGCTGAAACCAGCACAAGTGGCGAAAAAAATAAGCCTGGTACTCACTGATAATGTCAGAGCAGGCAACCTGGATGTTTATTCGCTCATTTCACTGGGCCGTTATCCATATTCAGGATGGTTGGGCATACTCACCGAACAAGATAAGCAGCTTATCGGACAAGCAATCAAAGCTACAGATACCGGAGCTTTTGTCGGCAGAAAAATGGACAGCCTGAGTGATGGAGAATGTCAGAAAGTAATGTTAGCCAGGGCAATAGCACAAGATACCCCGCTGATTATCCTGGATGAGCCTACCGCTCACCTTGATTTACCCAGCCGGATACAACTGATGCGCTTGTTGCACCAATTAGCCAAAGAAACTAATAAAGCGATTTTACTCTCTACACATGAGCTTGATTTGGCACTGCAAGTCGCTGACCAGATCTGGCTGATGAGCAATGGCGGACAGCTTGATGCCGGATTACCGGAAGAACTGGTCTTAAACGGAGCTTTCCAGCATGCTTTTGATAAAGACGGAATTGCCTTTGATGCAGCAAGTGGCACCTTTAATATTCATCAGGCAGGAAAACGTTATGTCAATGTAAAAGGGGAGGGCGTTGCTGCTTTCTGGACTAAAAAAGCTTTGGTCAGAAATGGCTTTAGTATATCCTCAGCAGAAGATCATCAGGCATTGAAGGTTACCGTTAGCGGAGAAGGAGCGGATGCACTCTGGACTGTAGAAAAAAATAATAAATCCGCTACTTATACTTCATTGCGTGGGTTTCTCCTTACGCTGTAATATTCCGATCCTTCATTCGATTACCACTACTACACACCAATACTAATTATATGAATACAAATTTACCTTTATCATTTAAAAACCTGCTCATAGGCACGGTTTTACTCAGCAGTTCTGCATTAGCGCAGGAAAAGAAAGCTGATTCCATCAAAACCAATGCACTTGATGAAGTGGTTGTCACTTCTTCAAGGACTGAGATCAAAAGACGTCATGTACCACAAAGTATGACAGTGATCAATAAAGCAGTCATAGACATGACTTCTTCGCAGGAAGTAACTGATCTGTTGAAAAAGAATTCTTCCATCAGTATTGTACAATATCCGGGTTTATCTTCTGGAATTGGTATTCGTGGATTCAGGCCACAAACAAGTGGTTTAAATCAGCGTTCATTGCTATTGGTTGATGGTCGTCCCGCTGGTACGGTAAGTATTGCGACGATCAATCCTTCTGATATTGAACGTATTGAAGTACTTAAAGGCCCTGCTTCAGCCTTATATGGTTCGTCCGCTATGGGTGGGGTTGTAAATATCATTACAAAAAAATCTTCCGGAGATATTCATGGGAATGTTTTTGCCGAATACGGATCTTATGAAACCACTAAACTTGGTGCATCAGCTGGTGGAAATATCAGTAAGAAACTGGACTTCGACTTGTCTTTCCTGAATTATGACAGAGCTAAAAATATGAAATTAGGGAATGGCAATTTATTCAGAAAGATGCTTGGTGCCAATTCTGCACTTTATAATTATACTACCGGGCCCGTTGAAATGGATGATAAACGTTCTGATGGCTTAAGAAGGGATTATACCAAATTGAACTATAATACAGGAAGTTTGAGATTAGGTTATCAGTTTGATGCCAACTGGAGACTTGATGTTCGCGGAGAACGCTTTGTAGCGAAAAATGTAGAATCTCCGAGTGATATACAATTTGGAAACGGACAACCGAGTACAAAAGATATTGAACGTCATAATGAGGAGGCGACGCTTTCCGGTAATATCGATCAGCATCATTTAACTTTGAAAGGATATACTTCGCAGGAGAATAATCTGAACAATACTTTACTGACTGTAAATGGACTTGTGGCACCTTATGCTTCTTATAAAAGCACAACCAGCTGGAAGGGTATACAGGCAAAAGATGCTTACCAGTTAGGAAATCATTCCGTAGTTTTTGGTCTGGATTATAGTAATGCTTCAACGAGTTCGCAATCTTTTAATCCAAACGGTTCTGAATCTGCTCCATATTCTCCAAACTACAGTCTTTCTTCTGGTGCGGCTTATATTCAGGGACAACTAAACTTTCTGGACAATAAATTAGTCATTAATCCGGGTGTACGTTTAGATCTGATTACTTATGATGTGAAACAAACACCTTTATTAACCACTTATGCTGGTGGTAAAAAGACAAATCCTTTCTTTAGTCCAAGTTTAGCTGCTCAATATTCGCTGAATAAGCTGTTTACTGTACATGCTACTACAGGCCGTGCATTTGTAACGCCGGAGGCTTATAATGTAGCGGGCTATTCTGAAAAAATTAATGCTGGTAAAGCGAGTGTGATCCAGGGAAATGCTAACCTGAAAAATGAGAATAGTATTTCATGGGATGCAGGTTTGAGATTCAATAAATCTGAATGGGGACTGACTGCTGATTTCACTTATTATAATACCTATGTTAAGGATAGGATCACGACACAAACGACAGTGCCGGTACCAACAGAAACTACGCCAAGTGGTTTTCCAATTAGTAGCCGCATGACCTATATCAATGCAAATAAAGCAAATATCAATGGTTTTGAGGCAGAGGTTGCATGGGATTTCGGAACATTGGCTGCAAAAGATTATTCTTTAAAAGTTTTTGGTAACGCGACTAAATCAGCTAAGGCCAAAGAGGTTACTATTTTAGCTAATGGTACAGAATCAACTAAGGATATTTATAACGTACCTAACTTCACTTCAAGTTATGGTTTTGAATTCAACAACCTGAAAGGACTTGATTTAAGGCTGAGCGGCAGATATGTTGGTAAACGTAAGGATACTGATTTTAATGACCCTAAGTTTCCTGAAATTGTTTATCCGGAATTTATGACAGCAGATTTTGCAGCCAGTTATACCTATAAAAAAAGACATACGGTTACATTTCTGGTAAATAACATTACAGATGAAAACTATTATGAAAAGCGTGGATTTAATCTTGCAGGAAGGAACTTCTCTCTAAGATATAATATCAGTTTCTAAAACAGTTTTCTGATCAAAAGGATACTATGGTGGTCATAGTATCCTTTTGCATTTTAAAGGCTTTCTATTTCTTCAATGGAGAGCGCAGTAAACCCGGCAATTTTAGCCAGCTCAAAATTCTCTTCTTTCATTTTTCTGGCGATGGCCAGCGCAGTTTCATGTTTCCCTTCTTCCTTTCCTTGTCCTAAGCCCTTTTCCATTCCTTCTTCTCTTCCTTTCTGTTCTGCATAGCCAAGACGGTACTGATCGTCTTCTTCCCGCTGTAAAATTGAGTCGTATACAAATTGTTGTTCTGGTGATAATTTGTCCATTTCAGCGATATTAAATATTTTTTCAAAAACACGTTTATCCAGATACTTAGGAACCTGATCCAGGCTGTGCATGTGTTTAAGCATATAAACCCATTTGTCCAGCTCAGTTTCCAGTTCATCTTCTTTCTTTCCAAATTTAGGCAGTTCCAAAAACTTAAATCCCAGTCCATTGTGGAATATTTTACCTGTACCTGTATTGACCAGTGAAATACTTTGTAAAAAATGGTTACTCAGGCAATTTTTCATGTTAAAATCCAGGATTCCAACCAGGAAAACTTCTTTCAGTTTAACTTCCCAGTTACGCTTTAGCTTTTGCTGATGAATCAGCCGGCTCAGGTAAAAAATGCAACGGTCCTCAAAATTATTATGCGCTGCCCGCTGCATCTCCACGATAAACTGCTCGCCCTTGTCTCCGGTACACAATAAATCGAAGCATGCCTTTTTATGCTCCCTGTCATCCCCGGCAAGCTCAGTTGGGTTGTAAACAATGTCGGTAATGTGTTTTTCTCCTTCAAACAAAGCGTTTAAAAAAGCAATCATGATCTCTTTGTTAGGTTCACCGCCAAAAAGATGTTTGAATCCAAAATCTGATAATGGATCAATGTATTTATTTGTACTCGCTGACATAATTCTTAATAATTTAAGGTAAGCTACGCTTGATTTGTATTTATAAGGTAATAAATATCTTTATTGTGAATAAATAGTTCAATAAAGTAGTTTTATTATTATAAGTAGACCAGATGAATATTGGGATGCTTTCTGGATTTTATTTGTTAAAATTGTGCTGCTGATCAGCCATGTAATTACCAGGATGGCTGACAACTAAAAATAAATTCATGAAGATATATACTAAAAAAGGAGATAAGGGAACCACCGGGCTTTTTGGAGGGAAACGGGTAGCTAAAGACGATGTACGTGTGGAATGTGTAGGAACACTCGATGAAGTAAATTCTACCATAGGTATGCTGCGGGTGAAACTCGGTACCGAACATGAATGGCAAGCTAACCTGCACAAAATTCAGAAAGATCTGATGGATATGATGTCACATCTGGCGCGCCCATCTGATGCAGCGAAAATCAATACCAACCCAATGCCTGCCGATGGGCCTGTATTTTGTGAAACATGGATCGATGAACTGGAAAATGCAATGACACATCCTTCAGATTATTTTATTCTGCCGGGAGGAAATGAGATTTCGGCACTTTGCCATATGGTCAGAACACAAATGCGAAGAGGCGAAAGAAGATTAGTCAGTCTGATTAAAACAGATGAAGTTGATGACTCTATCCCTGCTTATATCAATCGTTTGTCTGATTTGTTTTTCACGTTGTCGCGGGCAGAAATGGATAAGGCAGGTGTAGCAGAAGAGAAATGGCAACTGTTTCTTTATAAAAGGTTTAAGCATACTGACCCAGCCGTAAAGCCTTAATCTATGCTGGTTTTTATTACAGGAGGAGTGAGAAGCGGTAAAAGCGCTTATGCACAAAAGCGCGTGAAAGAACTTTGTTCCGATCCGGTATATGTGGCAACCGCTAAAATATGGGACGATGACTTTCAGGAACGGGTAAAGCGGCATCAGGATGACCGTGGACCAGAATGGACAAATTTCGAAGCTTACCGCGATTTACATCATTTACCCTTGCAAGGACGCCATGTTGTGATCGATTGTGTAACGTTATGGCTAACTAATTTCTTTATGGATCACAATAACGATATTGATCTTTCTCTGGCCGATTTCAAAAAGGAAATTGATCAGTTGCTTGAAATCCCTGGTACTTTCTTTATCATTTCTAATGAACTGGGTATGGGATTGCATGCGGAAACTCCGGTAGGACGTAAATTTGCTGACCTTCAGGGCTGGGCAAATCAATATGCAGCTGCAAAAGCTGACCAGGCCATATTTATGGTATCCGGACTTCCGTTGTTTTTAAAGCAATAATAGTTATATTGAATACCGTTTTAAATTTAAATGGCTTTTAAGGCAGAAATTATCAATCTGATAAGAATATATGATCACTGAAGATTTAAAAATATTAATAGATAACAAGACTAAGCCTCCGGGATCTTTGGGGGTATTGGAAGATCTTGCTTTGCAAATAGGAACAGTATTAGGAACAACGAGTCCACAATTAATTAAACCACATCTGGTTGTTTTTGCAGCAGATCATGGAATTGCCAAAGAGGGTGTAAGCGCTTTTCCGCAGGAAGTGACCCGGCAAATGGTGCTTAATTTTTTGAATGGGGGTGCTGCAATCAATGTTTTTTGTAAACAGCATGACATCCGGCTTCAGGTTGTTGATGCAGGAGTGAACTGTGATTTTGAAGATGGATTACCCCTGGGCGACGGAAAAATTGCTAGAGGAACTTCTTCCTTTTTACGCGGCCCGGCAATGACCACCTTTCAGGCAGAACTTTGTTTATTAAAAGGGGAAGCTGTAGTTGCAGAGATCGCTGCAAAAGGATGTAATGTGATCGGTTTCGGAGAGATGGGAATTGGCAATACTTCCAGTGCTGCGGTACTGATGAGTTTACTTTGTGATTTGCCGCTTTCAGATTGTATTGGCAGAGGTACAGGATTAAATGATGAACAGTTGCTTAAAAAACAGCAGATACTGGAACAGGCGGTTGCCAATTATAAAGGGGGCCATGATATTTTTAAATTGATGGCGCATTTTGGTGGATTTGAGTTATTGGAAATGACGGGAGCTATACTGGCCGCAGGAAAAAGAAAAATGATCATCATGGTGGATGGGTTCATTGCAACGGCAGCCTATCTTTGTGCTTATCGTATAGATCAAAGTATAAAAAAGAATGCTGTTTTCTGTCATGAATCTGAGGAAAAAGGACATCATTTATTATTAGCCTATCTGGGTGCAAAACCTTTATTAAGTCTTCACCTTCGTTTAGGAGAGGGAACTGGCTGTGCATTAGCCTATCCGCTGTTAAAAAGTGCAGTAAACTTTCTGAATGAGATGGCTAGTTTTCAAAGTGCGGCAGTTTCTAATAAATCCTGATGAACCGCGAACTGAAACTTTTTTTTACTGCCTTATCTTTTTATTCCAGGTTACCAGGGCCGGCTTATGTACATCAGGACAATGCGCATAATTTACCGGATTCGATCCGGTATTTGCCTATTGTAGGCTGGATCATTGGGTTGGTAAGTGCTGGTGTTTTTATTGGTGCAACTTACTTGTTTGGTGAAGCTGTAGCGGTTTTACTGGCCATGGTTGCTTCCATCTTGCTAACAGGAGCTTTTCATGAAGATGGTTTTGCGGATGTTTGTGATGGTTTTGGGGGTGGATGGGCAAAGGAGAAGATCCTGACCATTATGAAAGATAGCCGTTTAGGTACTTATGGTGTGGTCGGGTTGATTTTATTAATGGGACTTAAGTTCGCTGCTTTATTGCAGTTATTTACGGAGACCTTCATTGCTGCAAATG
Source organism: Pedobacter cryoconitis (assembly GCF_014200595.1). Lineage (NCBI taxonomy): Bacteria > Pseudomonadati > Bacteroidota > Sphingobacteriia > Sphingobacteriales > Sphingobacteriaceae > Pedobacter > Pedobacter cryoconitis. Next base: position 3,028,900 of record NZ_JACHCG010000001.1, on the reverse strand, counting down.
TGATTACGATTGCCGGACTATTTGTAGTTGCACATTCAGTAAGCAGATTTGCTGCTATCACATTGGTTTTTAATTATAATTATGCGCGTATTGAAGAAAGTAAAGCAAGTGGTGCGGTAGCTAAGGGGAGCGTGATCAACCTGGTGATTGCTGGTGTCTTTACGCTGATCCCATTGGCCGGATTAACGGTTTATCTGGCTCAGCCTGCTTTGTTATTGCTGGTAATTCCTGTTTTGCTTTTTAGTTTTTATCTGGGTGCTTATTTTAAGAAATGGATTGGTGGTTATACTGGTGATTGTTTGGGTGCAGTGCAGCAGCTTACTGAAGTGACAGTATACTTATCTTATATTTTGATATGGAAGTTTATCTGATCCGGCATACTACTCCGTTGATTGCAAAAGGATTGATTTATGGCCGCATGAATGTTCCGCTTGCTGCAAGTTTTACGGAGGAAAAGGATTTGGTGCTGCAACAAATTCCAGCTGATCTGGATAAGGTGTATTCGAGCCCGTCTTTCAGGTGCCAGTTACTTGCGGCTGAAATTTCTAAGGTTTATGTAGAGAGTGAAGCTTTGTATGAGTTAAATTTTGGGGATTGGGAAGGGGATACGTGGGATACGATAGACCGGGTTGAATGTGGAGTGTGGATGGAAGATTTCGTGAACCTGGCTCCGCCTAATGGGGAGACAATGGCTGAAATGGAACGCAGGGTTTTGTTATTTCTGAAGGAGGTGTTGTTACAGCCTTTTCAAAAGGTAGGGATAGTGACTCATGGTGGGGTAATCAGGATTATTTTAGCACATTACCGGGGTATAGCTTTAAAAGATTCTTTTAGTTTGAAAATTGGTATGGGAGAGGTGTTTAGGGTTCTGGTCTAAAGATAAAAAAATACAGAAACTAATGTTCGGCTAAACTCTACGCCGGAACGGCTCGAGTTTCATGCCTTCACATTTAGTCTCTGTATTTTTTTTCTTTCTCCAGGCTGGTTGTGGGTTATTGGTTAGGAGGAGAAAAAATTAGGAGAAAAAGTTGGGTGCATAAAGTTGTAGCAGAAATTTGGAAAAAATCAGGTGCATAAATTTGTTGCAGAAAATTGGGAAAAATCAGGTGCATAAAGTTGTAGCAGAAATTAGGAGAAAAAGTTGGGTGCATAAAGTTGTAGCAGAAAATTGGGAAAAATTAGGTGCAGGAAGTTGTAGCAGAAAATTGGAAAAAAATCAGGTGCAGAAATATGGGGCAATGGTATGCCATAGAGCAGCTAATGGAGCACGCAATTATATAAATTGATTTTCGAAGCTGCCGCAGTAGACACTTTTTGAAACCTCATCGCTCATGATATCTTTAAACACTATAAATACCTCGTAAGTCCTGCCTTTGGTTCTTATAGGGCTGGAGTCAAGGCATAAGGTATCTTTGAGTTCGTCTCTTCGCGCCCCACTATAATTGGCAAAGAAATGCTGGTATTCTTTGTTGTATAACAGGATCATAGTCCTGTCGTTTGGTGAGGCCTGGCCTGTTTTATCTTCGTCCCAGGTGAAATTAAAGGTGTTTTTTGATACTTTAACCACAACATTTTCTGGTTTGATCAGGTCTCCGTCTGCAACTAATATGGTATCCCAGTTAATCTCCTGCTCAGGAAATTCTCCTTTAATGGCATGTTTCATGTTGACGGATTTAGCGGCATTGTTTGCAGACAAATCCTGGTCTTTAACTTTTTGTTTGAAACCGACCTGAAGAAAAGGGTTAACCGCATTTAAAAATGAGCTTAATACCTTCATTTTATTGGATTGAGCTTGTTGTTTGACAGTTCTAACTGCCTTTTTACGGGGTTTTGCGGGTGTAGAACGTGCGCATACCTTACTCTTCCACGGATAAATTACCACTTTTCCGATTTTACCTCTGATACCTGCTAATACGGTGCCTTCCTGTATAATTGCCATAGTCTGTTTGGTTTATATTACAAGGTAGTTAAATTATTGATCAATAAGGTTATGAATAATATTTAAATGAAAAATAATTCACAGCTGATTAAGGCTTTGTTCGGTAACAGTTGAACAATGTTTGAAGCAGGTCTGAAAGGTGTCTGAATGATGTCTGAACAAGGTATAGCTACCACTCTTATAGTCAGTGGTTTAGGTGCAGCCTGTTTTGGTTGTTTTTCGGGGTTTAATTGTCTGTTTTTAAGCGGGGTTTTGAGACATCTGGCCCTAGTTTTTCAGGGGCTTTGTTCGTAATTTGCTTACGCCATCCAGATTAATTAAAGGCTGTTATTATTTTCTGTTACCGTTCTCTATTCGTTCTATTGCACACTAATACTCAATCGGCAGCTCTCAAAAACAATGAAATTCTGGATGGCATTTTTTAAAGCAGATTAGACGCTTGGTTATCTGGTTTTTAGTAAGTTTTATAAAAGTAAAAACTGATATATTGACACAATATGTACAATTAGCACCCTATTTATCGATATTTTGCTAAATTTGGGTTGCGCTTAATGGATACACCGGACGGGTAGCAATTTTATATTACATGGGATTATTCGATATTTTCAAAAAGACTGATACAGCAAAGGAGACGGAAACTGGGAAAACGGTTAAGAGTGAGTCAGTTGCTGGTGCAGGAAAACAAGAGGTACCTCAGGAGTATCTTGGAGATTTAGAAAAAACACAGATGCTGTCTGTACTTTTAGCTGTACCAATGGAGCATAGGGATGAGGAATGGGTGAGCCGCTTTTTAGCTGATCTGCCTCTGGCGAGTTTACGTTGCGGAACACCACAGGTGATAGCCGGGCCAGATGGGTTCCCTTATTTTCAATTATTTGTTCCTGAACCTGGTGAGGAATATCAATCTTTTTATATTGAGAGAATGATTACTGATTTTCTGCTGGAAAGGGGTTATGGTGTGGTTATTAATCCCGGGGAAGGGCAGCCTGATTGGGTGCTTTCTTATGGGGACCTTTTAAATTATAATCTGAATGGCAGTTTCTTTACGGCTGAAGACAGCCAGTTCAGTATGAGCAGTAATACGGAAGAGGTGGTTGCTGAAGGGGAAGAGATCATGGTAGGACAACCTGCGGAAACTATCCTTCCGGCAGAAACAAGAAAACTTTTGAAAGATTTCTTTGAGCTGAATGGTATTGAAGGCCCTAAAGTTTTATTAATGGCCCGCACGGTGGGTGAAGAATTAAAGCAGGATTTAGCATTCAATATCACCCCTGATCGTTTTGAGACAGAAACACACTATAGAAACATGATGCAAACCGTTACCTGGTATCTGCCAAGACACTATTCTGTAATTGGTTTACATGATGATAATATTGAAAATGGTTTTATGCCTTTGTAGTTAACCAATTTTTTCCCTCCGTAAAACGGGCAACTAACATGGCCGCTACGGTGTCGCCGGTAGAATTTAACAGGGTGGCCATCGGATCTACTAATGTTCCGATGATCATCGCCGGTGGTAAGGCTTCAGGGGGAAATCCGTAAGCGGAAATAAATAACAATTCACCTACGTAACCGCCATTCGGAATACCTCCTTCAACGATGCTGACCAGCACAGTCATGCCCAGGGCAATAGTGATCGTTTCTATATTATCAAAGCCCTTTCCGAACATCGCAAATACAACCGCCATTTTGATAATGGATGAAATACTTGATCCGTCTTTATGCAGGGTAGCTCCCAATGGGATAGTTACATTCGCGATGTAAGAGGGAATGCCTATTTTTTCTGCTGCCTCTAAATTAGCAGGTATATTTGCAATACTGCTGCATGTACCTATAGCGGTTGCGGATGGGATAATATTATTGTTCCAGTATTTTTTAATGCCTTTCATACCTCCGGCCACGAAGGCATAAAGGGTGAAAATGACCACAAAGTAGAAGGCTCCGGTTCCGTAGTAAAGCCCCAGGGATCTGGCGTAGGTACCAAATAGCTGAGGGCCGAAAACACCCACCTGGTAGGCAAAGTAAGCTCCAAGGCCTACAGGAGCCAGTTTCATGATAATAATAAATACATTTTTGAAAACTTCATTCCCTGCATTCAGGAAATTGGAAAAGGCTGCTCCGTATGCTCCTGAGCGTAAAGTTGCAAAACCGGTCAGCACAGAAAATATAATCATAGCCAGCATACTTTTCCTGGACAGAAGTTCGAAGAATTCGCTGGTGGTCAGCAATTGTGTAATCTGATCTCCAAATGGTTTTTTAACAATGGTTTCCGTTAAAGGGGTATTGGTCATGTGCTCATGAACAGGGAAAATCCTGACTGCTAAAATAGTTAAAGAGGCAGAAATCAGTACGGTGGATAAGAATACCAACACCATGACTGCCATCATTTTACTAAGTTTGTTCGTTTCTTTCAAACCACCAATAGCAGATGAAATAGAGAAGAAAACCAGGGGAATTACAGCGGTAAATAAAAGATTAAGGAATATTTCACCTATGGGTTTAAGTACTTTGACGCGGTCTCCAAATATTAAACCAGCCAGACTGCCGGCTATGATACCAGCTATCAGCCAGATTATCCCTTTATAACTCTTATAGAAGCTGTTCATAAGGCTAATATAGTTTTTATTGAGACAAAAGAACTATTAAAATACTAGACATTATATGGTGCTGGTACATATTATAAATACAAAGAGGCTCCGATATCTAAAAAAAATATATAATATTGGCAGATTGTTTGATGCCTTTAACCAGGAAACGGCTGTTCTGTCATTTTTACAGCCGTAAAGTTAATCTGATAGTAATTAATGGAAAGAAGATCATTTGTGCAGAAAGCCGGGCTTTTAACAGCGGCCCTGGTGTCGGGAAAGATGTTGTCATTTGCTGCTGATGCTGGGTTTCCAGTTGTAAGAAAACCAATAGAACTCCGTCGTTTTACGAGTAGAGCGGTTGAAAATGCCATTACTGAGTTTACTGATAAAGTGAAAAATAAAGAGCTGGCCTGGTTATTCAATAACTGTTTTCCAAATGCGCTGGACAACCTGGTTACTTATACCGAATTTAATGGAAAGCCGGATACATTTTTAAATACCGGAGATGCAGATGCGATGTGGCTGAGAGACAGCAGTGTCCATATGTGGACATACTTGCCGTTTTTAAAAAGGGATAAAGGCTTAAGGAACCTGGTGGGCGGAGTGATCAGCAGGCAGGTGTCTTATATTCTTAAAGATCCTTATGCCAGCTCTTTTTATAATGACCCGACAAAAGTGGGTTCTATGAAAGATGACCTGACTACAATGCTGCCAGGTGTGCATGAACGGAAATGGGAACTTGATTCACTTTGTTATCCTATCCGTTTATCTTACAGGTACTGGCAGCAGACCAAAGACACCAGTTTCTTTGATGCGAAATGGCAGGAGGCAATTAAAACTATTCTAAAGACTTTTAAAGAGCAGCAGCGTAAAGAAAATAGCGGGCCTTATCATTTTCAGCGCACCACTTTATGGGCAACTGATAGCTTACCGATGGAAGGCTTTGGTTACCCGGTAAAACCAGTGGGATTAATTTGTTCTGCTTTCCGCCCAAGTGAGGATGCGACTGTTTTCTCTTTCCTGGTTCCTTCGAATTTCTTTGCAGTAGTGAGTTTACGTCAGGCTGCTGAATTGTTCAGGGTAATTAAAGCGGATGAGTCAGTAGCGAAAGCTATGGAAGCGCTTGCACTGGAAGTCAGGCTCGCCCTGCAAAAATATGCGATTGTAGAGCATGCTACCTATGGGAAGGTTTATGCTTATGAAGTGAATGGCATGGGAAGCTACAACCTGATGGATGATGCGAATGTACCCAGTCTGCTGGCTTTACCTTATCTGGGTGCTTTATCTATGACAGACCCGGTGTACCTGAACACGAGAAAAATGGTGCATTCTGATGATAATCCGTTTTTTTATAAAGGGAGCCTGGCTGAAGGAGTAGGGAGTCCACGGGTTACCAAACATATGATCTGGCCAATGAGTATTATTGCCAGAGGATTGACCAGTACTGATGATGAAGAGATTAAACTTTGTCTGAAGATGCTGCAAAAATGTCATGGAGATACAGGTGTTTTACATGAATCTTTTGACCCGGATAATCCAAAACAGTTCACCGGTTCTCCCTATGCAAGAGCGAATAGCCTTTTTGCAGAGTTTTTATGGAAAACCTATCAGGAACGGCCTTATTTATTGGTTTAGCTTTTATAGGTTCTATATTGTCATCGAAATGAAATTATGAAGAATGCTTAACATTAACTTAACATTAGGTTGGCATATTTGTAAATGTTCTTACCGATACTCGCTGCCACGTTTTACTTATTTACATTTATAGCTGCTTTTAAAATGGAAACTCCTTTAAAAGGGTTGCTATTTATTCTTGCTGTTGCAGGGATCAGTGCTATACTTTATCTTTTTATTCTGTTTCCGGGTATATCTGGTGTCGCGGTGGCATTAATGCTTGGTGCGTTTATTTTGCGCCAGGGAAGCCGATAAAAAAAACCACCTGGCTTTTATAAAGCTCAGATGGTTTGAATAATATTGTATTAACTGCTGGTATTAAAATCTATGCAGACTTGAAGTGATGCTTAATTTCTTAGCAGGAAGCGTTGCCCCCAGTAAGCCTTTAGCATAGATAGTATAAAAGTTCCCGGCTGTGATTTCTACATCTGCCAGCGTAGCTGCAACTGCTTTAGTTGTCGTATTAACCACTGATACTTTGTATTTAGCCGGTTTGATATTTTTAAACACTGTAAATTCTTTATAGGCCCTGTTTTTGAATCCCGTTGTATCCCCTTCCAGTACCAGGTCATAAGCTGGCGAGTCTGAAGAAAGATTGATGAAACGTATTTTACCCTGACCTGCGGCAGGAGCAGTAAAATCATCTTTGATAACAAGGAAAGAAGAACTATCAGCTGTGTTCACCTTTTGACTGGTAATATAAAGCGAATGATACTGATTGGTAACCAGGTCAAAGTTTGCGCTGTAAAAAGCGGTTGTTGAACCTGGTTTTACTAAAGCGCCTAATTGTTTTCCTGAAGTCAGTGTAAAATAATTATAGCTTTTTCCAAAAGGTAAAGAGCCTGTAGTTATTCTTCTGTTATTCAGAATAAAGTCAACCGAATCATTAAGCGGTGAAGCATTGGTGATTGACAATGCGGAACGGTCCTGCTGAATATACGTGTCTTTTTTACAAGCATTAAAAGAAAGAACAGTACCGGCAATTGCAGTAAGTACTAAAGTCCTTTTGATGTTTTTCGAAAATAAAGTCAAATTAAATTTCATGTCTTAAATGTTTTGATAAGATTTATTATGTGTTTTTTGAAGGTAAAACGTAGCCGGAATGGATAACGCTACAACGTTTTTGGATAAATATTGAAAATGGAAGAAAAATCAGATATTTACACTTTTATTGAATGCGACTGTAGCGTTATGCCAGTGAGCTGCGTTTATGCTGTTAATCCGGCTTCTGTTAAATTAATGGAGATGGTTGCAAGTTGCTTTCAGGCAGCGTATAAAATAGATATATTGACTTATAAGATAGGTTTAGCGAAGCGTGGATAATAAAAATACAATGTTCCAGGAGATCATTGCGGGTCTTGCTGCGCGTGATGAGCGTATTCAAGAACGTATTTATGTCCACTACTGGGGTTATCTGATGGGTATATCAACACGTTATTTTAAGGATAGAAACGCCGCTAAAGAGGTGGTAAATGATAGTTTTATGAAGGCATTTAAAACCATGTATGACTTCAGGCATGACCACAACCTCCTGGATTTTCAGAAAACTTTTAAGGCCTGGCTGGCCAAAATAACTGTTCGTACTGCACTGGACAGAATCAGGGCCAGCAAGTCTGTGCTGAGTTATATAGATGAATATGAAGAAGGTACAGTGGGATATGTGGAAGTAGAGGAGCGGTTGTTTGCGGAAGATATTCTGAAGCTCCTGCACGGCCTTCCTGATTTACACCGCACTGTTTTCAACCTTTATGAGATCGAAGGTTTCAGCCACGATGAAATAGCTTCATTATTAACGATCCCGGTCAGCTCGAGCCGGACTTATCTTACCCGGGCAAAGCAAAAGTTGAGGGAACTTTATAAAAAAAGCATTGAAATTACTGATGGAATATCCTAAGAAAGAACTGATAAAGGAGATTGCTGATCTTTTCGAAGATTATCAGGAAACCTATGTGCCGGGAGAATGGGAGTCATTTTCGAAGGTTAAAAAGAAAAAGTATCCATTTTTAGCAAACTGGGTAAGAATCGCAGCTGTATTTGTGTTGATGGGCTTTATATTGGCTTTTGCATTCAATCAATTCTTTCACCAGGAAAAGGCCCCTGAAATAGCAGTGATCAAACCAACTGTTTCAAAGGGATCTGAGCAGATGGCTGCCGGTTCTGAAAGTAAGACTTCAAAAGGCACGGATCAAAGTATTAAACCTGGCCAGCCGGTGTTAACTGTTCAGTCTGAAAACCGGACTGCTTTAAACCACAGCAAGCCTTCGGGGATGTTTAAAAAAGGGGAGATTATTGAACCTCTTAATTCTTCTGAAGTTACTGCACAACAAGCCACTGCTGCTGTTATCACTGAAAAAATACAGCCTGTACAGCAACCGCAGGAATTAAGTTCACAGCAGAAAAAAACGGCAGAGCAATATGCGCAAAAGCAGGCGCAGCCTTTAGTCGTTCCCGGCGTAAGTGCTAAAGATACAACCAGCCGCAATGCGCATGAAAAGCTGACTACAGCAGAGTTTTTGCTGGCTGAATCAAGAAAGACAAATAAGCCTTTAAAAACGAAAACACAGCAAGGGTCTGACTGGGACTTTGGACTACAGGTGATGCCTGCTGCAACCAGTGACCGGATGAATGTTGGAGGAGGAGTGACTACTGCTTACCGGATTTCTGATAAGTTCTCTTTAAGCTCAGGAATTTCATACCTACAGATGCAGGCAGCAGGAGAAATTTCCGGGCAGGGAAATAGTGGGGCAGGTGTCAGTACTTTTGCTGATAAAAAACTGGTCGGTGTAGATGCGAACCTGAAAGCGATTGATATTCCAATTGCGCTGGTTTATAAATTGAATAAGAATTTTTACACGAGTGCAGGTGTTTCGTTTTTTAGTGTACTCAGCGAAAAAAGAAACAATACATTTGAGCAGACTGCCCAGGTAGATATGAATGGTTATGACTTTCAAACCGGTGGCCCTTCTACTTTTAAGGCGGTATCAGTTGAGCATGTGGAAGAACCTACTGTAGAAAGACATCTGAAGGGAAACAGTTATCTGGGGTATTTTAACTTTTCTGTGGGACGTCAGCAAAATATTTTCAATAAATACAAAGTACGCATAGAGCCGTTTATTAAAATACCTGTTGGGAAGCTTTCTTCAGAGGATTTAAATTTAACAAATAGTGGTATCAAATTTCAACTGTCATTTTGATAATTTTCAGATTTATTCATTTTATGGCCTGATGTTTGACGCGTAAGGGGCAATACATTTGTCTGTCTGAATTTCTAATTGTTAAAGCAATATATTTTGCTTGTCAGTCAGCTCTTTTAAGAAATTTGCGAAAATCATTCTCTTTTTTCTGCGAAATGTATTTATTTATCATTATTTGTAATACACTATAATGTTTTAGCTTAAAAAATCACTTCATAATGTAAAAATTATGTTAAATAATTTATAATTTTATTTTTCAAAACAACTCACAAATAAATATAATACAATGAAAACACTGGGACAGAAATTCAAAATTCTCCGTCAAAAAAGAGGTCTTAACCAAAAAACTATGGCCGAGTTATTAAAGGTCTCTATTCCTGCATATTCAAAATTGGAAACAGGTATTACTGATCCAAACTTTAGCAGGATTCATCAGATCGCGAAAGTACATGGTTTGGATATCAGACAATTGCTTAATACCGGAGAGGATGATAAAAGCGAGGTAGGAGAAGAAAATGAACGCTTAAAGCAAAAGGTAACTGAATTAGAGACAAGTGTGATCCGTTTGCAGAGTAAACTGATTGATCTTTATGATAAAGAAGATCTTCGTGCTAAACCCGGGCAATCGAAATAAGATAAAAATCTTATAACCATTTTTAATTTAATATCATTATCATTTCAATGTCGGATTTGATAGGGAAAGATTGCGGAATGAAATATTTACAATACTTTTGGACCATAATTGAATTTCGGTCTAATTATTTATTAGCAGTTTTGAATGGAAAAGGATGAGATTGTAATAGAGGAGATATTATCAGGGGCAAAGAAGTTATTCGGAAAACATGGATTGAAAAAAACAACCATGGAAGAGATAGCGACTGCGGCTGGTAAAGGAAAGAGTACGCTCTATTATTATTTTCCAAGCAAAATTGAGATTTTCGAGGCAGTTGTTGAAGATGAAATGAAAAATGTAGTGAAGCGGATACGCGAAGCTGTCAACGTTTCATTAACTGCCAAAGAAAAACTAAAGGCTTATTTACAAGCACAAATTACCTCTATAATAGGTTTTCATAGCTTTAGAGAGGTACTGTTTGATGATATTGTTGATAGCATGAGAATGCTGATTTGTATTAAATCCAGATACGAACAGATTCAGATAGATATGATTACGGAAATCCTCCTTGGAGGCAGCCAGTCTGGCGAATTTAAAGAAATGACACTGGAGAGGATGAATAAGATTTCTTTTGTGATGGTCACGGTTTTTCGCGGGCTGCATTTCCCTTTATCCATAGAACTTTCTGAACAGCAGACACATGAATACTTTGATGAAATGATCGATATGCTAATTACAGGGATAGGCAGGGATACTTTAAAAAAGAAAACAGAGAGCGATTAATCTGAAGGGTATTTCTTGTTTAAACGGGAAATATAAAGAAGATTTAAACAATAAAATAGGATATAAAAGGTGGAATTATTTATTTGACAATAATATTATAGACTAAAATACGGTTATGGTCTAAGAATAATTTACTTTTGTCTATCTTAAAATTAACATATTTTTAATATATTAGATCATGTTTCATTGCGGTATTTTTTGTATTAGGCTGTATATGAATAAAATAAATTATGAATCTATCTGAAGTAAACATTATACAATTCAGGCATGCGTAAAAAATTGGGCGATAGGATTGCAGCATTTAAAGATGCAAATGCAATTAAGGAAAAAGGATTATACCCTTATTTCAGATCGATAGAGTCGGCACAAGACACTGAGGTCATCATTGAAGGGAAAAAAGTTTTGATGTTTGGATCAAATTCTTATCTGGGGTTAACCAACCATCCGAAGATTAAAGAAGCTGCAAAACTTGCTGTTGATAAATACGGAACTGGTTGTGCCGGATCAAGATTTTTGAACGGAACTCTTGATATCCATTTAGAATTGGAAAGAAGACTTGCGGCTTACGTAGGTAAAGAGGCTGCGGTATTGTTCAGTACAGGATTCCAGGTTAACCTTGGGGTTATTTCGTGCTTGCTTGAAAGAAACGATTACTTGATTCTTGATGAATATGATCACGCTTCTATCATTGATGGTAGCCGTCTGTCATTTTCACGTACCATCAAATATGCACACAACGATATGGAAGATCTGCGTAAGAAATTAAGCAGATTACCAGAAGATTCAGCAAAACTGATCGTTGCAGATGGTATTTTCAGTATGGAGGGGGATATTGTTAAACTTCCGGAGATTGTACAGCTTGCCGATGAATTCGGAGCGAACATTATGATGGATGACGCGCATAGTCTTGGCGTTATCGGCTTTAACGGTTCAGGAGTGGCTTCTCACTTTAACCTGACCAATGATGTAGATCTGATCATGGGTACTTTCAGTAAATCATTTGCTTCGTTAGGTGGATTTATTGCAGGAACAGAAGAAACAATAGAATACATTAAACACAGAGCTCGCTCATTGATGTTTAGTGCAAGCATGACTCCTTCAGCTGTGGCAAGTGTAATTGCAGCATTGGATATTATAGAATCAGAACCGGAACGTATTGATAAACTTTGGGATAACACGAACTATGCAAAAAAACTACTTTTAGATGCGGGATTTGATATCGGTCATACAGATAGTCCAATCATACCTGTTTATATCAGAGATAACGATAAAACTTTCCTGATCACCAATATTCTGCACAGGAACGGGATATTTGTTAACCCTGTTGTTTCACCTGCTGTGCCTTCAGATTCATCTCTGATCAGATTCTCTCTGATGGCTACGCATACCTTTGCTCAGATTGAGGAAGCGGTAGATAAACTTTATGCTGCTTTTAAAGAGGTTCAGCTAACCCCGGTAAAGGTTAGTATCTAGGTTATGAAACAGAGCGTTGCCCGTAATGGCAAAAAGGATTTTAGTTGTGTTCCTGACTTATTTATAACTCAGGAACATATGCTTAGCTCCGGACTGCATTCCTTTGGGGGACAATCGTTAAAAAACGGTCTTACTTATTATTCGCAGTTATTTGAAAAAGCGATATGAAAAAGCGTGTATTGATAACTGGGGCAAGTGGTTTCGTTGGATTCCATTTGATTGCAGCAGCTATAGCCTCTGATTTAGAGGTTTTTGCAGCGGTAAGACCGACTAGTAATATTAAACATCTTCAGGAATTTGATATTCAGTATACGCATCCTGATTTCAGTGACATCAATTCGCTTCAAAAAGAGTTAGAAGAAAAACAGTACAGTTATATCATACATGCTTCTGGTATCACCAAGGCTAAAACCCAGGAAGAATACAATACTGTTAATGCAGTATATACTCAAAATCTTGCTTTAGCAGCCGTAGCAGCAGCTATTAACCTGGAGAAATTCATCTTTGTAAGCAGTCTTGCAGCACTTGGACCTTTAACGGATCTGTCTGGCCTGATTGAAGATAATTCTCCGGCCCATCCTGTAACTAATTATGGTGCAAGTAAGCTATTGGCGGAACAGTACCTGGAAGAGATTAAGGGATTGCCGCTTCTGGTTATACGCCCGACAGCAGTTTACGGCCCAAGAGAAAAGGATATTTTTATCTTATTGCAGACCATAAATAAAGGGCTGGAGCCACATATCGGTAGTTTTAAACAGCAGATCAGTTTCATCTATGTGAAAGACCTTGCCAGAATTATTATAGAAGCCCTGTTCTCGGATGTAACAAACAAACAGTATAATGTGTCTGATGGTGGTATTTATGACCGGTACGCTTTAGCGGAAGGAGTAAAGAAAGCATTGCAGAAAAAAACATGGAAGTTTCATCTGCCTGTTCCGGCAGTTGCTGCACTGGCAGCGGTGATGGAACGGATTTATAAAAACTCTGCGGACGCACCTGCATTGAATAAAGAAAAAATGAATGAGCTGACTGCCATTAACTGGGCATGCAGTATTGAAAGGCTCCAAAAAGATTTTGGGTTTAAACCTGTTTATAATCTGGAAAAAGGATTAGTGGAAACAGTAAATTGGTACAAGAATAATAAATGGCTGTAAATAGCTGCGATCTCTGAAATTTAATATTAGTTTTAAATTGTTATTTGTTGATATGAAGGTGTTTGTAGGATATAAAATGGATCTTTTTTTTGCTCTGATTATTGACTTTTTTACTGCATTAGTCCGTCCGCAGGTATTTTTTTTGAAATTTGCTCTTATATAGTTATGAATCCATCATGAGTTTACAACTACCAAAATATGATAAATACAAACTCATGATAGCTTCATTACCGCTAAAAAAAAATGATAACCCAATGAAAAATCACGTAAAAAAAATCATATTGATCTGTGCTTTAGTGATGCCATTTTTTGCATTTAAATCTGCGGCTCAGCAACCTGCTCCTGTTTCACGTACAGTGATTACAGGGACAGTATCTGATGCAGTCGATAAAGATCCGGTTCCTTATGCGACAGTTCTGTTTAAAGGGACAGGAATCATCACTAAAACGGATGTGGACGGTAAGTATACCATTTCAACAAGCGAAACGCACACGGAGCTGCAAATTAGTTATGTAGGTTATAAAACATCTTACATAACTGTGAAGCCAGGAGAGACACAAATGGTTAATGTTAAGCTGCAATCAGAATCTCAAAAACTGACAGAGGTTGTAATCAGTTCTAACAAAAGACCTGCTTACAGAAATAAGAATAACCCTGCGGTGGAGCTGATCAGGAAAGTAATTGAAAATAAAGCAAAAAACCAGAATAAGAACTATGACCATGTAGAATATCAGCAATATGAACAAATGCTGTTTTCTCTAAGTAATCTGTCTGAGAAATTCCAGAACAAACGTATTTTCAAGAACTATCAGTTTCTTTTTGAAAAACAGGATTCTACCAAGATTGGTGGTAAACTAACGCTTCCGGTTTTTATGGAGGAGAAGGTGTCACAGATCTATTTACAGAAATCTCCGGATAAGAAAAAGACAATCATCACTGGTGACAAACACGTGAATTATGATAGTAAATTTATTGACACCGAAGGACTGAGTAAGTATTTTGAAAGGATGTATGCGGATATTAATATTTATGATAGTAATATTTCTATAGTCAGTAACCAGTTTTTAAGTCCGATTGCTGATTCAGCACCTACTTTCTATAAGTTTTTTATTACTGATACTATAAAAACACACAGTCCTCAGCTGATTGAGCTTTCTTTTATTCCAAGAAATAATTCGGATCTTTTATTTGAAGGTAAGATATACATTACAATGGATGGCAATTATGCTGTTCAGGATGCGTTTCTGACTGTCAATAAAAACATCAATCTTAACTTTGTAAGAGCATTGGAGGCCAAGCTTGATTTTGATAAAAATCCGGACGGCAGATACCATTTGTCCAAAACAAATCTGGTTATTGATTTTGGTATCAATAAAAATAAAGGCGGAGGTTTTACCGGACAGCGTACGGTTAAGTTTAACAATTACAAGATTAATAACCCTCAGCCGGACAGTGTTTACAGAGGTGCAGCATTGGTCGTTAATGCACAGGCTGGACTACGTTCAGAACAGTTCTGGGATAGCCAGAGACAGAATGATACGCTGATAAGTAATAATCTGAAAATCTATAAGAATATTGATACTTTACAAACAATCCCATCTTTTAAAAGAACGATGGACATTGTTACCTTATTCTTTGCAGGGTATAAAGATTTCGGGCCATTTGAAATGGGACCGGTCAATACGTTTTACAGTTTCAATAATGTAGAGGGTTTCCGTTTACGTCTGGGTGGCCGTACCACTCCTGCATTAAGTAAGAGATATTATTTTGAGACTTATACTGCATATGGCTTTAAAGATGAGAAGTGGAAGTATTTCTTAAGCGGAACTTATTCTATAAACAATAAGTCAATTTATGCCTTCCCTCAGAACTTTGTTCGTGCAAGTTTCCAGCGGGATACAAAAATTCCGGGTCAGGAACTCCAGTTTGTACAGGAAGATAACTTCTTGCTGTCTTTCAAACGTGGTGAAAATAATATGATGACTTATAATGATATTTATAAGATTGACTATACAAAGGAATTTGAAAACCATTTTTCTTATGGATTGAGTTTCCGTAAATGGACACAAAGACCAGCCGGATCATTAGGTTTTAATAGCTTTAATGCTGACAATGTGATCACGCCTGTTGATAAAATCAATACGACCGAGCTGACTGTAAATTTACGTTATGCTCCTTATGAAAAGTTTTACCAGGGAAAAGTATACAGAACGCCAATTATTGACAAGTATCCTATTTTCAATCTGCGTTATACAGCGGGTTTGAAAGGTGTACTTGGAGGTCAGTATAATTACCACAATTTTGTGGCCAGTATAGATAAAAGATTCTATCTGTCTCAATTTGGGTATACTGATGTAACTGTAGAGGGTGGATATATTCTTGGAAAGGTTCCTTTTCCTTTATTGACTATCCACAGGGCCAATCAGACCTATGCTTATCAGTTGATGTCATACAATTTAATGAACTTCCTTGAATTTGTCAGTGATCATTATGCAAGTATCATGATCGATCATAATTTCAATGGGTTCTTCTTTAATAAAATACCATTGCTTAAAAAGTTGAAATTCAGAGAACTGGTTTCATTTAAGGCGCTGTATGGCGGATTAAGGAATGAAAATAATCCAAATATGAATCCATCACTATTCCAGTTCCCTAAAAATGAACAGGGCGTAGCGACAACCAATGCTTTAAGCAGCACCCCTTATATTGAGGGTAGTGTAGGTGTGGGTAATATCTTTAAATTATTGCGTGTGGATATGGTGAGAAGGTTTAATTACCTGGATAATCCTGGTGTATCTGAGTGGGGTATCCGTGCGAGAGTTAAATTCGATTTTTAAAAAAAGAAATAGTCAAATATATTTATCATGAAAGTATTATCGTTCCGTTTGTTTTTTTTGTCAGCAGCAATAGCTTTAGGTAGCTTTGCTACTGCTTTTTCACAAACTCAGGATCAAAGTAACCCTTCGCCGTTGAAATTTCCGGTGCCCAAAGGAATCAGCAATCAGCTGTTTTATTTGCAGCGGGACCCAAATACCAATACGATTATCTGTGAATTAAATACTGATGCTAAAGGACAGGTTAATAAAGATGAACCCATTCTTGTTTACTGGATCCGCTATGATGAAAATAGCGAGAAAAAAGAATTAGGTTACGTTCAACGCAAATTTGCTTACGGCATAAATTCCAAAGCAATTGGTAAAGATCAGTATGAATTACGTTTTGTTTCCCATAAGAAATTACCGATGTATCTGGTGAAATCTGAGGAAGATAAAAAATATCATGTTTATGTGACAGTTAATAACAAGAAAATACAAATAGAACGCATATTTTTGCGAATAGAAGGTGGATCGTTCTGGTTACCTAATGTGAAGTATGTTGAGATCAAAGGTGTAAATACTTCCAATAACGCGGTTATTACTGAACGAATCAAAATTTAATAATAGTACCCTTAATTATATTGCCATGAAGAAAAATTTTATTTCGAATTCTTCTGAATCTATCAGAATGTTCAAAAGCGGATTTTTAGAGAGTTTGTCAAAAGTTCATTTTTACGTGCCCCTTATTGTTTATATTCCGGTTATCGGCTATCTCTGCTGGCTTGCTTTTACTGAAACACATATGAATTTTTTCAGCTTTATCGGATGGGTGGCTATGGGGCTGTTTATCTGGACTATTGCTGAGTATATTCTGCACCGTTATATTTTTCACTTTTATCCTAAGTCTAAAATAGGAAAGCGGATACATTTTATTTTTCATGGTGTGCACCATGATTATCCAAATGACAGCAAACGCCTGGTAATGCCTCCTTCTGCCAGTATTCCTATGGCGCTGGCACTCTACTACTTATTTTTATACGTGCTACCTGCGGGGACTATAAATGCTTTTTTTGCAGGTTTCTTAGTTGGGTACCTGGTTTATGATATGGCGCACTATGCTTTACACCATGCTAATTTTAAAAACCCATTCTGGAAGAAACTGAAACAACACCATATGTTACACCATTATTCTGATTCTACTAAAGGTTATGGGGTGAGCTCTGCGTTGTGGGATAAAGTTTTAGGTTCGGATTTTGATAAAAAAGTAAATACCTAGTATAGCTGATTTAAAAGCCGGATTTTCAAAAGTCCCGCTGGTAAGAAATTGCCAGCGGGACTTTTTTTGTATAAGCAGGTTATTTTGATTTAATATTTTGCTTTTAGTATCATTAAATATGATACTAAAAGCAAAATATATATCTGGTTTTTAAAAGAAATTTCATTTATGTATTGTTATATTGGGATTTTAATTATTTGAATTCCTATTTGGTTTATGTTGAAATGGTGTTTTTCGCTACTCCTGCTTTTTTTGCTGCTGTTAACGGTCAGGTCAAATGCCCAGGTTTCTAAAACAGATTCAAGTGGTGTCAATTTAAAGGAAGTCAATATTGTCCGTAAACGGCAGCCTGTAGTCATCAAAAAAGATACGGTTGAATATGACGCGGCGTTTTATGGAGTGGATTCCAGCTTAATGGTAGAGGAATTACTCAAACGTATGCCTGGCATGGAAATCGAACAGGATGGTAGTTTAAAACATGAAAATAAAGAAGTCTATAAATTAAGGGTGAATGGTAAGGACTTTTTTACCGGAAATGTGAAGGAGTTTATCCGTAGGCTTCCAGTTGGGATAGTCGCCAAGATCCAGATAATTGATGATTATGGTGATCATGCTGTTTTTACCGGGATCAAAACGAAGAATCCGCAGAAGATGATCAATATTGTAACTAAAAACGGTATTAACAGCGGTAAGTTCGCAGGTGCAGGAATAAATGCAGGTAATAATTCAAAGGCCGGACTGGATGTGGCCGGGAATTACTGGCTGGATGAGAAACAGATTTCCTTTAATACCAATTTAAGTTATGCAAAAAATACGCTTGGCGTAGATAATTCAAGTAATTTTAGTACGGTTTATAATGATAAAATCAGTGATAAAATTAAAATTACTTCAAATTACAGATTTGATCAAAGAGGTAATAATTCCAGTAACAGCTCATTTATAAAAACCATTACTCCATTGGGTGAGGTCCTTAATTCCAGTATTGATAAAACTGGAAACAAAGCAGCGCAGCAGCTGATAAATTCTTCCTTAATTTATAGTCCCGGCGAAGCAACGGAAATACGGATCTCTCCGTCATTGTCTTTTTCTGATTCGCATTTGAATACAGATAAAGTGAGTCATCAGACCGGGATAATTAATCAGGATCTGAGTGCTGATGCCAGGTCTGCTCATAATTCCAGGGCTTACCAGGCTGATTTTTCTATTGACCATCGTTTTAAAAAGGAGGGCAGGTCATTGTCTTTACAGGGATCGGTACAAAGGAATCAGGATAAACAAGCAAATCAAGTATTAAATACAATAAGGGATTATCTTTTTCCTGGCGATGCAGGCAGAGATTCTGTAGTTAATTTATTAATTAATGAAAACTCAGTCGAGAAAAAAGGAACGTTAAGTCTGGATTTTAGGGAACCTTTAACTGAGCGCAGCAGCTTACAGTTTAATTTTTCAAATGAATGGTCAAACCTGAATGCAGATTTTAAAACCGGAAAAATTGATGCTGATCAAACGATGGTCAGCCTGGACTCGCTGAGTAATCACAGTATGGTCAAAAGAAATATTCAGAATTATAGCTTGAGCTATAATTATACGGGCAACAAAATGGACTTTGTTGCGGGTATAAATTTAAACCGTAACCTGCTGGAAAATCAACAGGAAAAAATAGAAAAGCGCCTGTCTGCTAAATTTAACCAGGTTTACCCTACAGCTAGTTTTAATTACTTATTTAATAGTAGAAACTCGATTAAATATACCTACACAGGGCAGGGGACATCTCCTGCTATAATGCAATTGCAACTCAATACAGATGATACGGACATTCAGAACAGAATTGTTGGTAATCCAGCTTTAAAGCCTTCATTTGAGCATACCAATGAACTGGTTTTTAGAAGTCAGTTTAAAAATAACCGTTCTTTTTTGATGGCAGTAAGTTATACGATCAGGCGGAATATGATTAGTTTAAACAAAACTATTGCTACAGATCCTGCTGGTATAACCAAACAACAAACCAGTTATGTCAATTTAAATGGATCTTATTCTGTGACACCAAATTATTCCTATACTATCCCGTTGAAATTAGCAGGTTTACCTGCACGGATAGGAGTCAACGGGCAGCTGAATTATAGTAATTTAGTTACGCTTGCACAGGGGCAGCTTAACAGCAATAAGATACTGACCATTACCCAGTCGGTGAGTGGTAATATAGATGCGAAGCAATTTAGTGTACAGGCAGGTGCTGCATTCTCTAATACTTCCAATCAATTCGCTCTGTTCGCCGGTCAAAATCTGAATGTCCGGACAATGCAGTTTAATCTGTCGGGTGAGGCATCTTTCTTTAAGCAGTATAAGGCAAATGTTAATGCTTTGAAAAGAGTTAATGCCGGATATACGGATATTAGTCCTGGAAATCCACTGCTCATTAACCTGGGTTTAGAAAGAAAGTTGTTCCACAATAACCAGGGGACGATTGGGCTGCAAATCTCTGATTTACTGAATCAAAATAACAATGCTGTAAGATCGTTTGCCGGCAACTCTATTATTGATGAGAAATCTGTAATGATTACCCGCTATTTTATATTTTCACTTCATTATAACCTGAGTAACTTTGCTAAAAAGTAATCTTAAAAGTTTTTTAATTTGATTATAGGTTATTATTTTGTAATCTTATAGTGTATTTACGGGTGTTCTGTAAGTTTAATAATTATTTTAAAATAAAATTATATCACATGAAAAAAATCTTATTTATTTTTGTTGCATTTGTTTGCGTAACACTTTTTAGCCGTTCAGCTAAAGCTCAGGGTAATTATAGTATAGTACTTTATGAGGAAAATCATGAAACCACTGGTAATCTTTATGTGAGTGGAACTTTTGGTAGTGGACCGACTGTTAAAAAAGATAAAAACTCTTATTACAATGCAGGCATCGGATTTCATGCTAATTTGAAGAAATACAAGGTTTACGAATTTGTAACTAATTCATCTTCACTAAATGACAGAGCGAGATCTGCCAAAATTTATTCAGATGGCCCTGTTACATTTACAGTTTATGATAGTCCTGATGCTAAAACAAATGATGATTACACAGTTATTCGTGTTAAAACAGCAGCTAATGGCGTGTATATTTCCTCATTTGAGAACAATTATGAAGACGATAATTTAAAGGTTACTTATTATCGTAAAAATGGACTGGACGGAAAAGTGTCTTCATTGATTATTACGCAATAAAATAAGCGTACGGAACGAAATTGCCTGATGTTAATTTTTGATTACTTATGCGTGTTTTTATTGTTTTAAAGATCTTTTTTTAGCTGATGATAATATATTTTTATTATTTTTTATAATTAATTGTTGTTTTAAAGTATTTAATGTAATTTTAAATTACTTAAAACGTATGTTTTATTATTCATAATTTAATTACTAATAAAAAGAGAAATGAAAATTAAAAAATTATTATTCGTTGCTGTTGCTGTGGTTGGTGGTACTCTATTTAGTAAAGCTGCAAATGCGCAGGCATTCGCTGAAATCCAGTTGTATGAAAACAATTTTGGTGATATTTCTCATCCATGCGGGGTATTTGGCTCAATTGCGGCAACTCAACCGGCCAATGCAAATAATCCTTATTATTCAATAGCGCTTGGCGGTACTGCTAATCTCAAGAATTTTCTGCTTCATCCTACTGCTTCATTTACGTCAATAAATGACAGAGCGAGATCTGGAAAAGTTTCTGGTACTGCGGGAAGAACTATTACTGTTTTTGATAGTCCTGATGGAAAAACGAATGATGATTATACTGTGATTCAATTTAAAACTACTGTGACTGGTTATTATCTGGATACTTTTGAGAAAAATTATGAAGATAGTAATGTGAAAGTTACTTACGTTCGTAAAAATGGTTTGGATGGAAAAGTTTCAGCTATCCGTATCCAATAACATCAGGGATTGATTTCAGGGATATTTTGAAAATGGTTTTCCAATTATAGCTGGAAAACCATTTTTTTTTAATGTCTGTTCGTTATAATAACTGAATTTGACTAAAACCCGGAATAGCTTCATTCCTGTTAAACCACGCAGTGCTCTTGGGTCCCGATAAACCACGTAGTGCTCTTGAGTACCGATAAAAACATATGTACTTCAAAAAAAACAATTATATACAAATGAAAATAAATATTTTAATAGCCTTGTGTTTACTGGCCTGCGGGTGCAAAAAGATTTTGGAGCCCTCCAACGCTTTAAAGTCCCCATCTTCTGCTGATGTTGCAGTAAATGCAGTTGATTTTTCAAAATTTAAGGTAGTAGTCAGATTACATCCTTCAGAAGACTATTTTCCAATGGAGCCTGTAGATTTTATTAAAAAATCGCGTTTCAGACATGAAAGATCTGGTTCGGATGAGGGATATAATAAGAACTCCAATAAATTTGTCAGAAATAATTCTCATAATAGTGAGTATTATGATATTCCCGTAAATGTGATCAATGGATATGGACTTGAAAGCAGTGGCAGGAACAGAAGGCCGAAGGATGATCATAAGGGGGATTATAATGTTTTCCTTGAACCGGATGATAACTTGCAGGGAGATCACGATCCCAATACCAGGGTTTCTTCTTTCCTGTATACGCCAGACAATGTAAAATTGCAATACTGGTTGTTCTACGGTTATAATTATTCTAATGTTTCCGGGCTGAGTTTTTCTCATCAGGGAGATTGGGAAAGTGTTACACTGAATATCTTAAACGATACTATTGAAGGTGCCTGGCTGAGTGCGCATGGTGATGACAAATATTATGATAAAAATGCACTTGAAATCAGTATAGCTGATGGGGTTCAGACCTTATCTGTTTATAGTGCAAAAGGAACGCATGCCTTATATAATCATCCGGGAAAGTATCATATTCTTAATTCAGATGATGCTTCGGCTGGTGGGTATGAATGGTTGATTACCGGTAAAGTTTCCAGTCTGGAAAGTCAGCCCTGGAAGGATTATGCTGGTGCCTGGGGAGAAGTTGGGCAGCAGGCAGCAACTACAGGGCCGCTTGGTCCGTGGTTCAAAAAAATCAATTAAAATCTGTCTTATTATTGCCATAATATTTTCTTAACACGCTATAATCCTGACTATTTTACTAATTTCGTCTATTAATTTAAATTTAAGCGTCTAAAATTTTATTTAAAGCGCTGTTTTTGAATTGCATGCATAGTAAATGAGGAATTCTTAATATTTGGATTTTTTCAGTTAAATTTACTTTTTGCGTCTTAATTTGATGAAATAAAAAATACGATAAGTTTTATGTTATATGCAATAATCGCTGCGGGAGAGGGTTCCCGCCTTTCCAATGAGGGCTACGTAGGTCTAAAGCCTATGGTTAGAATCAATGGAGAAATGCTGATTGACCGGTTGATGAGAATTTTCATTAATAACGACGCGGAAGTAATCTATATTATAATTAATGAAAATTCTTCTGAACTGGGAGAATATCTAAAGAATTACAAATCGGCGGTGCCGCTTAAAATCATTACAAAAAGTACGGACAGCTCTTTACATAGTTTCCATGAATTGTTAGAAGAATTTAAGGATATAGAGGAATTATGCCTGACTACAACTGATTCAGTTTTTGAAAAAGAAGAGTTTCAGCGTTATATTGAAGATTTTAAAGCAAACAAAAACGATGATGGACTGTTAGCAGTTACGTCATTCATTGATGACGAGAGTCCATTGTATATCAATTTTGATAGTAACAATGTAATCAAACAAATTACTGACCATGCAACTCAGGAAAAATCATTTGTTTCTGGCGGGATCTACTGCCTGCGTAAAAAAGCACTTGAACTGGTTCCTGTAGCAATTAATAGCGGACTGCACCGGATGAGAAATTTTCAGAGACTTTTAATACAAAATAACCTAGTGGTAAGAGCGCATAGTTTTAATAAAATTATGGATGTTGATCATGTTTCAGATATTGAAAAAGCTGAACACTTTTTAAGCGGGGCAGAAAGATAAGTGGACGGGAACATAAATAAAATGACCCTGCTTGGGGTTAAAAGAGGGAGCATATTTTCTCCTAACCATATAGGTAACGACGAGGCAATTTTTAACCTTACTATTTCAGAACTGGAAAAACTGGGTCACCAGGTTACAGTATGCACTGAAAATGAATTTCTAACCATGTCTGAGGTGAATGAAGAATTCATTTTTACAATGGCCAGGGAAAAAGATGTAATCTTAAAACTGCAAGTACTGGAAAGATTAGGAAAAACTATTATAAATTCCGGATTCGGTATTGAGAATTGTTTTAGAAACAATATGACAAATGCCTTGATTAAGGCAAATGTTCCTTACCCTAAAAGTAAAATTACCACAACTGACGCACCTGCTGAAGATTTGTTTCAGGATTTACCCGGTGATGGATTCTGGATTAAAAGAGGTGATTTTCATGCCATTCACAAAGAGGACGTAACTTATGTTGAATCTGAAGAGCAGGGAAGATATATTTTAAAAGAGTTTAGCCTCAGGGGAATACCTAATGCACTGATTTCTCAGAATTTATTGGGTGATCTGGTTAAGTTTTATGGGATAAGAGGGAGTGAGTTTTTCTACCTGTTTTATCCTTATGATCATAATCACCATAAATATGCGGAGTATGAACAAACAAACGGAAAAACTTTCCATTATCCATTTGATCAGGAGCTATTAAAAAATGTAGCCAATACTGCTGCTGAAGCCTTGAATATATTTGTTTATGGTGGTGACGCCATTGTGAGCAAGGACGGAACATTCCGTATCATTGATTTTAATGACTGGCCAAGTTTTGCACCTTGCAGGGCCCAGGCTGCACCTTATATCGCACAATGTCTGATAGAAAATTTTACATTAAAAGTTGATGAAAGAATTTAACCTGACTGAAGAACAGTCAAAAGTATCATTTGAGAATACACTGAAATCAAATGATACAGAAGAAAAAATAGATATATACTTTTACCGTCCTATTGGCTATCAGATTGCTCTTTTTTGTGCTAAATTGAATATCACCCCGAATACGGTTACGATCGTCAGTATTTTCTTTGGTGTAGGAGCGGGGATTATGTTCTATTTTCCAGATTTATGGCTGAATGTAATCGGAATGGGTTTGTTAATAT
Source organism: Pedobacter cryoconitis (assembly GCF_014200595.1). Classification (NCBI taxonomy): domain Bacteria; kingdom Pseudomonadati; phylum Bacteroidota; class Sphingobacteriia; order Sphingobacteriales; family Sphingobacteriaceae; genus Pedobacter; species Pedobacter cryoconitis. The sequence goes on along the minus strand of NZ_JACHCG010000001.1, from coordinate 3,004,265 downwards.
TTGCCAATTCTCTGGATAGTGCAGATGGACAACTGGCCAGGATTACTAATAACAAAAGCCGTTTAGGAAGGATTCTGGATGGTTTTGCCGGAGATTTTTGGTTTGCTTCCATACATATTGCCATCTGTTTACGTCTTCAGAATGAAGGCTGGCCTGCATGGATCTGGGTATTAGGCGTTGGAGCCGGGGTTTCTCATGTATTCCAGTCGGCTATGGCAGATTATTACCGCAATGTTCATTTATTCTTTATTAAAGGTGTTTCCGGCAGTGAGCTGGATAATACAGCCGATTTACAAAGAGAATACGACAGAGATGCAAAACAAACCAATCTGTTTTTGCGGATAGTCGCTAAGGGATACATCAATTATACGCAGTTGCAGGAAAGATGTTCACCTTACCTTCAGAAATTTCTGGCGCTGGTTAAGAAAAAATATGCAACTGAATTACCTTCAGAGTTAGTCACTGAGTTTCGTACGTTGAATAAACCATTGATGAAGTATACAAATATTATCCAGTTTAATACCCGGGTAATCTTTTTGTTTCTATGGTTATTTCTGGACGAAACCTGGATTTATTTTGTATTCGACCTGGTTGTTTTAAATTCCATCTTAATTTATATGGTGAACAGACAGGAGAAAATAAGCCGCATGTTTTACGAACGTCTTTTAGCTAAAGCTTAAATCAATGAATAGTAAGGCTTATAAAGTAATTTTCATGGCACTGGGCATTGTTACGCTCGGGTTTATGATCTACAAACTGGGTTTCCATGAAATTCTGGGGAATATAGAAAAAACCGGGTTCTGGTTCCTTCCTATTATTGGAAGCTGGCTGGTTATTTACGGGCTGAATGCATTAGCATTTCGCCAGATTATCCAGGAGCCTGCATTACCTGAAAGTGACCTGCCATTTTCAACGGTGCTGCGGTTAACTATTACCGGTTATGCGATAAACTACGTAACTCCTTTTGTGGCCCTTGGTGGGGAGCCTTACCGGATCATGGAGCTGAAAAAGTTTATGGGGATCCATAAAGCAACTTCTTCTGTATTGTTATATGGAATGATGCATGTGTTTTCACATATTGTTTTCTGGGTGCTTTCGATCTTGTTGATCCTTGCGGTATTGCCGATGGAATCAACAATGGTTATTGGCTGTATTGTTGGCTTTATTGTAGGTATTTTAATCATTTTATGGTTTTTAAGTATCTATAAAAAGGGTTTCACGGTCAATACTTTTCTGCTGTTACAGAAGGTTCCTTTTGTTAAGAAATTTGCAACTAACTTTTTAAAAGAGAAATCTGAATCTCTGCATGAGGTGGATGATCAGATCAGAATGTTATATGAGCACCGAAAGTCACGCTTTTTGATGGCACTGTTATACGAAATCCTGGCAAGGGTAGTGACCTGTGCAGAGATTTATTTTACGGCTGTTGCGATTGGTTTGGATATGACGGTTTCGCAGGCACTGATTATCAGTTCGGCTTCTTCGTTATTTGCAAACATCATTTTCTTCTTTCCTATGCAGCTTGGCGTAAGAGAAGGAGGGCTGGCACTTGCGCTCCGGAGTGTGGGTTTACCAGCAGAAACCGGTATTTTTATCGGGATCATCATGAGGATCAGAGAAATAGTCTGGATTATTTTTGGCTTTATTTTAATGAGAGTTTCAAAAAGATAATTTGAAAATATCATGTACTTTTGTCAGGAATAAAATATTCAATAATATGATAAAAGGACTCTTATTTGATTACGGCGGGACGATTGATACCAATGGCCTTCATTGGGCAGTAGTATTAAAAAACAGTTATCAAAAATTCGATATACAAATACCAAAAGATCTATTTTTCAAGGCTTATTCTTTTGGCGAAAGAAGTCTGGCTATTCATCCGATTGTAGAGCCTTCATTTACCTTTTTACAGGTATTGCGTGCAAAAATTGAGCAGCAGTTTGCTTTTTTACAGGAAAATGGTTTTGAAATTGATAAAAAATACATCGGACTGATTGCCAGTGATTGTAATGAATTTGCCAGACAGACTGTTCAGCATGCCAAAATTATTCTGGAAGAACTGGCTGCAAATTATCCTTTAGTCATGGTTTCCAACTTTTATGGAAATCTGAATGCGGTACTGGAAGACTTTGGAATCAGGCACCTTTTCGCTGAAGTCGTGGAATCTGCTGTGGTAGGGGTAAGAAAGCCTGATGCAGCAATCTACGGACTGGGCGTAAAAGCTTTAGGTTTTAAGCCTGAGGAATGCCTGGTGATCGGAGATTCTTTCAGTAAGGATATTATACCGGCTAAACAGATTGGATGCCATACGGTATGGCTTAACGGCATTGGCTGGGAAGATGATGATCACCTGAGTGCGTCTAATACCAATGGTATACTGGCTGATGAAGAAATCAAGGATTTTTCAGCACTTAAAAAATACCTGGTTACATCCTGAACTCATTCGTAACACCCCTTTAAAATTGGCAGCAATACCCGCTATAAAATTATCCGAACTTACCCGTCAGATTCATGAAACAATCAACGGTGTTTTTGGCTCGAAAACATTTTGGGTAATTGCTGATATTACAAATTATACTTATAAACCTCAAAGTAATTTCCATTATTTTGAATTGGTTGAAAAAGATAAATCTTCTGCAAAAATCCTGGCTAAAATAGGCGGGAGGGCATGGGGAAATGCCTCCGTGAATATCGCTAATTTCGAAAAGGCCACGGGGCAGCAGTTTAAAAATGATATTAATGTACTGATCCAGGTGGCTGTGCAGTATAATCCATCTTTTGGGTTACAGCTTAATCTGCTGGATATTGATACGACCTTTACTTTAGGGCGGTTTGAACAGCAGCGTAAGGAAACGCTGGACAGACTGGTACGGGATAATCCTTCATTTATCCGTTTAACTGACGGACAATACCGGACCAGGAACAATGAATTGCCTTTAAACAGGGTGTTACAACATATAGCAGTGATATCATCTGATACTTCTGCTGGTTATCATGATTTCAGGCATACGCTGGAGAATAATACTTTCGGATATCATTTTGAAGTGGATGATTATTTTGCCCTGGTGCAGGGGGAAGGAAATGCAGGACAGTTTTTAACCAAGCTTATCCAGGTATTTGGCTCGGGCAAAGCCTATGATGCACTGGTCATTATCAGGGGAGGGGGTGCGCAGACGGACTTCCTTATTTTTGATAATTATGAACTCAACCGTGCAATTGCGAAATTCCCTATCCCTGTGATCACAGGAATCGGTCATCAGAAAAATGAAACGATAGCCGATTTAATGGCGCATACTTCTACAAAAACCCCAACAAAGGCAGCAGAAATGCTGATTGCACATAACAGGAATTTTGAAGAAGCTGTATTATCGGTCCAGCAGCATCTGGTGATCCGGACATTTCAAATGATGAATCAGCATAAGGAATTGCTGACCAGGTTAAATCAGACCATTATTAATTCATCGAAAAACCTGCTGCACGAAAAACACAGGGATATCCTGAACCTTTCGGGCATGGTGCTGACCAATCCTAAAATTATTATCTCCAATAAGCGCAAAGACCTGAAAAACCTGCTGGCGAACTTCAAATCTTTTAACCGGATGTATTTCGCGAATCATGGCAGGTATATTGGCCATTTTGAATCTGTAGTGAGAATGATGAGCCCACAGAATATTTTGAACAAAGGATTTGCCATTGTAAAAATAAATGGCCAGATTGTAAGTAATGCCGATGCGATTGAACCTGGAACGGAGCTCACCATAGCGCTGAGTTCAGCAGAAATCAATACAAAAGTTTTATCTAAAACATCCCGCAATGGAAAAGAATTTGAATTATGAAGCGGCTTATAGTGAACTGACACAAATTGCTCAGGAAATAGAAACTGAAGCTGTTTCTGTAGATGTACTTGCCGAAAAAGTAAAACGTGCTTCCGAACTGATTGCTTTTTGTCAGACAAAATTGAGGTCTACTGAGACTGAAGTCAACAAAATTATAAAGCAGATGGAAAACCAACCCTTATAGTTACCTTCGCCAACCGTTTAATTTAAAAAAAAATCAGCCATGTTAGTTTATAGTCCAGAAGAAGAAGAAGTATTTTTTGATCAGATTGATCAGGTTTATACACTGACTGAGTCTCAAAATTTAGAAGAAGCTGAACAGCTTTTATTAGAGATTAATGAATCGATCCCTCATCCTAAAGAAAATTGCAGTGTCGGCGGCATATTGCTGGACAGCATTTTTTCTTTTTATGAGCAGACCGGCCAGGTTGAAAAGGCATTGCCTCATTTTTTAAAAGAAACTGAATATCTTCAGGAAAAAATGAAGACTGAAACTGTAAAAAGTTCTGGTCATTTTATAACCACAGGCAGCATCTATTATGCGCTCGGTGACCTGGATAAAGCAAGAGTATATTTTAAGATTGCTCATAGTTTAGGAAAAAATAGCATTTTTCATGATTTTAACGCAGATTTCCTGCATATGGCAGTAACTTCTGATGTGGAATTTGAAGAGTTCAAACAAAATTTCGTTCCTGCTGATAATTCGCAGCAAGAAGAGCTGACAGATGAGCAGCAGGATTTGATGGAAGAATACTGTGATCAGGGAAACCTGGAAATGGATGCAGAGAATTTCGATAAAGCTGCGGAATGGTTTCAGAAAGCATTGGACGTATTACCAGCTCCTAAAGAAGACTGGGAAGCGGCAGGCTGGGTTTCGGCCTCTTGTGGTGATGCTTATTTTAATGCAGGCAAGTATAAGGAAGCGTTGGAACATTTGCTGGTAGCGCACGATATCTATGTAAGTGAAGAAGAAGTGAACCCTTTTGTATTGCTGAGATTAGGAGAGACTTATTTTGAGCTTGAAGATCATAAAAATGCAACTGCTAATTTACTGGCTGCTTATGAAATGGAAGGTGCTGATCTTTTTGAGGATGACCAGAAATATCTGAAGTACCTTAAAACGCAGCACAAACTTTAAGCACTGATCAAATAGTGCTCAATAGTAGAGAGTAAGAAAGAGATATCGAAAGGTTTAGGTACAACTTCATCTGCACATATCTCTTTCACTACTGCTAATTTAGGGTGAGTCGATAAAACGATCACCGGGATATGGCTGGACTCTTCAGCGGCCTTGATAGTTTTGCATAAAGCCGTGCCCTCTTCAGTCGGGCTGACCACATCCAGCAGAATCATATCGGGCTGGAAATTCCTGATATGCTCAAATATCTCTTTTTCTGAAGACAGCAGGTCAACAATATAGCCTTCGTCAGTGAGCACAATATTAATCAGTTCAAGAATATCTCTGTTCTTCTCCAGTACTAATATCTTTTTATTCATAAAGCTTTATATCCTTTTTTTGTTGAAGATGGGTAGTCAATCTGTGAACAAAAATAAACACAAAATCTGATCGATATGAAATTCCAGCGTCATTTTTCATGAATCTCAGGAAAGACGATTATTGCTCAAAAGTTATATATTTGGCGCAGTATAAAAATTAAAACATGGAAAAATTTTCAAAACTAAAAGAATTGCTTGCTTCTGTTGAAGTTGATGCGGAGAAATTTTATGCTGCGGGTAACAGTGCCGCAGGTACAAGAGTACGTAAAGCAATGCAGGATTTAAAAGTTCTTGCTCAGGATATCCGTACTGAAGTAACTGAGAAAAAAAACACAGCTAAATAAATAGTAGCACAACCTTACCGGAAGAGGGGGTTTGATTACCCTCTTTTTTTTGACTTTTTTTTATGTCGTATCTAGCCAGCCCAGAACGTTACACTCAAATGCAATACCGCCGTTGCGGTAAAAGCGGTTTAAAATTGCCTGCCATCTCTTTAGGATTGTGGCATAATTTCGGATATGTTGATCAGCTGGAAAATTCCAGAAATATTGTGAAGCTCGCTTTTGATAGCGGCATTACACATTTTGATCTCGCAAATAATTATGGCCCGCCTCCGGGGTCGGCAGAAGAAAACTTCGGCACCATTTTAAAGCAGGATTTTTCGGCTTACCGGGATGAAATGATTATTTCTTCTAAAGCCGGTTATACAATGTGGGATGGCCCTTACGGGGATTGGGGTTCTAAAAAGTATTTAGTTTCCAGTCTGGATCAGAGTTTAAAGCGTATGGGGCTTGAGTATGTGGATATTTTTTATCACCATCGTCCGGATCCTGAAACTCCGCTGGAAGAAACTATGGCTACACTTGATTTAATGGTGCGCCAGGGAAAGGCTTTATATGTTGGGATTTCAAATTATCCTGCACCTGAAGCGGCTGAAGCGTTGCGTATTTTGAAGGAACTGGGTACACCCTGCTTAATTCATCAGCCTAAATATTCCATGTTTGAAAGATGGATAGAGGGGGGATTACTGGATTTACTGGGTGAACAAGGGGTTGGATGTATCCCATTTTCTCCATTGGCGCAAGGGTTACTGACCAATAAATACCTGCATGGTATTCCTGAAGATTCAAGGGCCGCAAAACCGCATGGGTTCTTACAGGAAAATCAGATTACTGCTGAACGTCTTCATCAGTTACAGGAACTAAATGCTTTGGCGGTTAAACGTGGCCAGAGCCTTGCACAAATGGCTTTATCCTGGATTTTAAGAGATGAACGGATTACTTCTGTCCTGGTAGGGGCAAGCAGACCAGAACAGCTTGCAGATTCAATCAAATGCCTTGACCAGCTCTCTTTCAGCGAAGATGAATTGCGTGCGATTGCGCATGTTTTATCAAATTAATTCTGGTAAGTTTGCAGCCTTAAACGGGCAGTCTGTTTGCAGACTGCCCGTTTTTAATATATATAAAATACAAAAATGACTATAGAAGAGAAGATTAAAGCGTCAGAGACCCGAATTTTTAAAGCCGTATTTCCTAATACTACCAATCATTATGATACTTTATTTGGCGGGACAGCCATGCATATGATGGACGAAGTAGCGTTTATCACTGCTACAAGATTTAGCCGCCAGAGAATGGTTACTGTGAGCAGTGACAGAATAGATTTTAAAATGCCTATTCCTGCCGGAACAATTGTTGAACTGGTAGGTACGGTAAGCCATATTGGAAATACCAGTATGAAAGTAAAGGTAGAAATCTATGTAGAGCAGATGTATTGTGAGGATCGTGAAAAAGCGGTTACTGGTGAGTTCTCTTTTGTAGCGATTGATGAACATAAAAAACCTACAGCAATTATTAAATAAGTTTTGAAATTTCTGGTAAAAGGGCCGTGTTTTTTAAAAATACGGCCCTTTCATAGTTATTTGCTTTCCAGTATCGTAATTTGACGGATAATCTGTTCTTGCTGTACAGGATAAGGTTTATTTGCTCTTATAGTCTGATAAACAGCCTCGAATAAATTCAGGTACGAAGCTTTACCTGGGGGTATGCTGGTTTTTGTGATTTGTCCACCTGCATCAATTGTACTCAAAATGCCTTCTTTTCCTGGTAATTCAATTCCATATAATGGATCATCGGGGTTCATATTTTTTAATAGCTGTGTTTCCTGTATATCTGAACGATGTTTGAAATAAGAACCTTTGGTTCCGTTGATCACAAATGCGGGCTGTTGTTCTACAACCAGCATACTCATGGTAATAAATACCTGGAGGTTTTCCGGATATTTTAAATGCAGGTAAGCATAGTCGTCTACCTGTGTTCCCGGACGGTAATAGCCCAGTGTTTTAGTCCAGCTTAATGGTTCACCAAATAACGCAAATACCATATCCAGTAAATGGGGGCCGAGATCATATAATAAACCACTGCCTGGCATTGGTGTTTCTTTAAATACTTTAGGCCCGATAGTATACCGGTATCGGTCATAGCGGATATGCGCTTCTACGATTTGTCCCAGCTTTTTACTGTCTACGATCTCTTTTGCAGCTAAAAAATCACTGTCATAGCGACGGTTCTGGTAGGGAAGGATATGAAGGTTATGTTCTTTTGCTTCTTGAAAGAGTAATTCAGCTTCTTCAACGGTTACTGTAAATGGTTTTTCTACCAAAACATGTTTACCAGCGCGAAGTGCTTTTTGTGCAAATTCAAAGTGCGTATAATTTGGGGTATTGATAATGACCAGTTCTATCTCCGGGTCTGCAATAAGTTCATCTACAGAGTCATAGCTTTTAAGTTCCGGAAAACGAAGCTGTGCTGTTTTTTCTGATCTTTCTACTACTGCATACAAATCAAATCCGGGATGTGCAGCTACAAATGGGGCGTGAAATAACTTTCCAGACATTCCAAAGGATAATATGCCTGTTTTTATAGGTTTTTGCATGGATAAATATATTAAATTTAGCCCGGATACTAATTTGGTTCAGATGATTGATTACAAACTGGAAGCTGCTAAAGCTTCACTGGATTTTATAAAAGAAGGACAAATAATTGGTTTAGGTGCTGGAAGTACAATTGTACATTTAGTGAATTTAATCAGCGCCAGGAAAGAGTTTGCTGAATCCTTAACCTTTGTGTCCTCTTCTTTTAAAACGCGCTCCTATCTCCTTGAAAAAGGCTTAAAAGTGGTATATTCCAGTGTGTTATCAAAACTGGATATTTACTTTGATGGTTGCGATCAGCTGGATTCAGATTTAAATGCATTGAAAAGCGGAGGTGGGATCCATACCAGTGAAAAGATTCTGGCCTCCATGGCTTCTGCATTTATTTTAATCGGGGATGAGGGGAAAATGGTAACTAAACTGGATCATACTTATCCTTTGGTTATAGAAATTTTACAGGAAGCATTACCGGTTGTTCTGGGACATATTCAGTCAGTTTATCCGGATTCAGTGGTGAAATTAAGAATGAGCAATCAAAAAGATGGTGCACTGATTTCTGACAATGGTAATTTACTGGCAGATATTCATTTTACTGAATTACCGAAATTAAGTACGCTGAATATTGCGATAAAAATGATCCCGGGCGTGGTAGAGCATTCGCTGTTTTATGGGATGGCTTCTAAGGCAGTAATTGCGGGAGTGCAGGGAACGCGTATTATTATAAAGGCATAAAAAGAGGGTTAAAAATATCATATGATACTTTTAACCCTCTTTTTATGTATTGATATAATGGATTAAATACCCAGGTTTTTTCTGATAGCTGCTGGTATACCGCCTTTGTTCAGCAAGAAAGCAGTAGTTTTATATTTTACATAATTCTTGGTTACATACAAATAACCTTTGTAGTCATTGGTTACACCCCATGAATTTTTAACAATATAGTATTCTCTGCCATTCTGATCTTTAGCTAATCCAACGATATGCATACCGTGATCATCCGTAGTTTCATAGTTATCAAAAGCTAACTGACGGTTTTCCTGAGTGATTTCCATTTCTGGTTTTGGCTCACTGAACATTGTCGCTTTCTCCTGCTCATTCATTTCATCATATGGTTTAGCAGGGATATAAGCCACACCATTTTTGTAAGAGAAAGATTTCTCGCTCACATCAGTTGCCCAGGCTACAGAGTAACCGTTTTTCAATGCATTGTCAATGATATCAGTGATTTCGTTTACTTTAACGTTGTAAACCTGATCAAATGACCAGTTATCCTGTACCAGCAAAGTGAATTTGCTGTAAAACGGATGATCGTTAAATGAAGACAATTCTACATAGTCATCAGGATTAAGACCTACTACCTGTTTTGCAAAAGTTTGTGGAGTATAGCTTTTACCTTTGTAGTCGAATTTTTCAGGAACCTGGCCTAAATAAGCGTCGATTGCTCCTGTATAAGCTTTTTCCCAGTTTGGTGTTAATGTTTTGTTTTTAACTACAGCTTCTAATATGCCTGTAGTAATTGCACCCATTTCACCTAGTTTATTGATTTTAGTACCGTAGTTTAAGCCTGTATAGTTTACTTGTGGAACTGCACCATATTTTCTGTACATATTGATTACATCATGCAGAGCACCACCGTCACCTAAAGAAACAGCGCCATGCATACGTACATAATTCTTACCTTTTTCCACATAAACGTTACGCGCAGAAAACATCTCTGATAAAGCTACAGGTGCTTTACCCATTCTGATCATTTCTGATTCCAGGAAAGAGTTTGTAGAGTAGCTCCAGCAAGTTCCTGAAGAACCCTGATTTTTAACAGATGTATTTTCAAGGTTAATTACATCCGTGAATTTAAATCCTGAAGTACTGTTTGCAGATTGATTGTTTTTTAAAGAATTAACCAGGTTATCCTGTGCAAATCCAAAAGTGGAAGTTAATAATAGTCCTGAGGCGAAGACTAAAGGTTTAAATATTGATTTATTCATTATTGTGTGTTTGATTAGTATTCAACGTAATATTTATTTCGCAACAATATTGCATTTGCGTATCTTTGTCTGGCAATGTACATCTTTTAGACAATAATGAAAAAATATTGCCGGGAAAATATCCTGAACCACATAAAATTTACACAAGGCAGTATTGAACGTTATTTTATTTGGCTAAAAACAGGTGTAAATAGTAAGTTTGTAAATCATAGGCAGTTCAAATTTCAATGAATAGATGAAAGCAAAAGAAGTAACCATCCTGACCGGATTTTTAGGTGCAGGGAAAACAACAGTCCTGAATGCGGTAATTTCAAAAATGAAAGATACCCGTTTTGCGATCATAGAGAATGAAATTGGTTCGGAGAGTATCGATGCCGGGCTGATTATTAAGGGGGATGAAGATGTGGTGGAATTGAATAACGGGTGTATTTGCTGTACGCTGAACGATGATCTTTTTGAGATTTTAAATAATTTGTGGGATAAAAAGGATTCATGGGACCATTTGATTATAGAGGCTACCGGAATTGCTGATCCTGCGAATATTGCACATCCTTTTTTGATGATGGATCAGGTGAAAAGGGGATATGATTTAAAAAGGGTTATTTGTATTGTCGATGCGGAGCTCATTGAAGATCAGCTAAAAGAACGTCCGGAAGCGATTAAACAGATCGCTTTTAGTGATAGTATCTTATTAAATAAGGTAGAGCGGGTGAGTGAGGATTATGTTAAAGAATTACAGGCTGTTTTAAAGGCCATCAATCCATTTGCTGAAATACTGATTGCCGCTAAGGATGATTTTCAGGTACGTAAAATGTTTGCCAGAGAGCGTTTTGCTAATTTTTACAGTAATCCAAAGCCTGTTTCAACGCCAAAAGGAATGTTCAGTCTGAGTAATAGCAGCGATGAAAAACAATCCTTAATGGCTTTTGCAGCTTCTCATCAAAAACATGAGCATAGTGATATTGAAACTATACTTTTAAAGTATAAGGAGAGTTTGAATATTGAAGAGCTGGAGCACCGGATGATGGTCTTTCTGATTGTGCAATCGGCTAATGTATACCGGATCAAGGGTATCATTTACAGTCATCTCTTTCAGAGCAGGATCATTTTGCAAACAGTAGGGAAATCACTTTCTATCACCCTTGGTGAGAACTGGTTACCTGATGAAATTAAAGAAACAAAGATTGTTGTGATTGGAAAAGGGCTTAAAGTATTTGGTTTTGATAAAATGTTCCGTACTTGTTTATATACTGAATCTGAACTAAAATAGTAAATTGCCAGCATGGTTCTTCGCTATAAATTATTGTTATTGCTGGTTATTATATTGGCTTCCTGTTCTTCACGAAAAGCCGGGCCTGTGGTTCCTGCGGTAGAAAATGGGGTAAGCAGGTCGCTGGCGATTTATCGTAAAGCTGTGCTGACGGCTATTCATTATACTTTGGAACTCGATATTCCAGCCGAAAAAAATAAAGGGATTGCTGCACATGAAATCCTGAATTTTAAGCTGAGTAGCGCCAGAACGCCTTTGCAGCTGGATTTTAAAGAAGATCCTTCGAAAATCAGCTTGCTGACGATTAATGGTAAAGCAGCTCCGGTAACGCATAGTAAGGAACACCTGATCCTGCTTCCTGAGTTTTTGAAAAGAGGGGACAATGAAGTCCGGATTCTATTTCGGGCAGGTGAAGGCGCGTTAAACCGAAATACTGATTATCTCTATACTTTATTTGTTCCGGACAGAGCGCGGACTGTTTTTCCCTGTTTTGATCAGCCCGATTTAAAGGCGAATTATACCTTAACGCTTCATCTGCCTAAAGCCTGGAAAGCAATAGCCAATGCAGAGCTGAAAGACTCTGTGCAGAAACAAGAACGTAAAACTTATCATTATAAAACTTCTGATTTGTTAAGTACTTATTTGTTTGCATTTGCAGCGGGTAAGTTTCAGCTTAACCAGGGGATTGTTCATAAACAGCAAGCGGATTTTTTATACCGGGAAACTGATGCTGCAAAGATTAAACTTAGTTTGCCTGCGATCTATGCGATTCATTCGGGTGCTTTAAAATACCTGGAAGACTGGACTGGAATTCCTTATCCTTTTCAGAAGTTCGGATTTGTAGCTATCCCCGATTTTCAGTTTGGTGGAATGGAACACCCTGGTGCAATACAGTATAAAGCAGCCAGTTTATTTTTGGATGCTGGTGCAACTAAAGATCAGCTGAATGCCCGTAATAACCTTATTGCGCATGAAACTGCACACATGTGGTTTGGCGATCTGGTAACCATGGACTGGTTTTCTGATGTTTGGATGAAAGAGGTTTTTGCCAATTTTATGGCAGATAAAAGTGCAGAGGAAGCAGATGGAAAGGATAATTATGCAATTAAATTCCTGATTGATCATTTTCCTGCGGCTTATGCGGTTGACCGTACAGCGGGTGCTAATCCTATTCGTCAGCCGCTTGATAATTTAAAGGACGCGGGCACGCTTTACGGGAATATTATTTACCATAAAGCCCCTATTATGATGCAGCAGCTGGAAAAGCTGATGGGGAAAGATAAATTTCAGCAGGGGGTCAGAGAATATTTAAAGAAATTTGCAAATAGTAATGCTTCATGGCCGGATTTGATCCGTATTCTGGATAGCTATACCGCTGTAGATTTAGAGAAATGGAATAAAGTATGGGTAAATGAAAGTGGCAGGCCTGTAATTGAGTATAAGATAAGTTATCAGGGTGATAAAATAAGCAGTTTGGTGCTGACTCAGCAAGCTGAATCCGGAGAGAAAAGGGTATGGCCGCAAACTTTTGAGGTAACTTTGTTTTATCCTGGTGCTGTTAAAGTAATCAATGCTGATTTAGTAGCAGAGCAGCTGGAGCTGAAAGAGGCTGCCGGGTTGGATAAGCCGTTATTTATCCTTTTTAACTCGGCTGGTGATGGGTATGGGCAGTGGCCGGTTGATCCTGCTGTTCAGCAGCATTTATTTGAGCTGAAGAAGCCGTTGCATCGTTCTGTTGCCTATATTTCCTTATATGAGCAGATGTTAAGCGGGAAAAGTGTGGAACCAGCCGCTTTATTAACGCTGTTTAGCCAGGGGCTGGCTAAAGAAGGAGAAGAGTTGAATATCAGGTTACTCAGCAATTATATCAGTACTATTTACTGGCAATTCAGCAGTGTTAAAGAAAGACAGCTTTTATCAGCTGCACTGGAAAATAAATTATGGGATGCAATGCTGCAACAGCAAAGCAGTAATAATAAAAAACAGCTTTTTAAAGCTTATCAGGATATTTTTATGAGCCAGGTGGCGAGAAATAAGCTGTACCAGATCTGGAAAAGTCAGAAAGCTCCTGCGGGTATTACGCTTTCTGAGGATGATTACACGAGTCTGGCGCTATCTCTGGCGGTAAGAGATGATGCGGATATGTCTATTTTACCTGTACAGGAGTCCAGAATTACGAACCCTGACCGTAAAAAGAGGTTTGAATTCATTATGCCAGCTGTTTCGTCGAAGAAAAGTATAAGGGATGATTTCTTTGACAGCTTGAAATTTCCTGCAAACAGGGCAAAAGAGTCCAATGTTCTGGCTGCTTTATATTATTTGCATCATCCTTTGCGTCAGCAATATAGTGTTGCTTATTTAGAGAAAAGTCTGGATTTATTAGGGGAAATTCAGTCTACTGGTGATATCTTCTTTCCGCAGTCGTGGTTACAGGCTACATTTGGGTATTATCAAAGTACAGCAGCTGGTGCTATAGTGAGTGGATTTCTTAAAAATCATCCGGATTATAACCCACGTTTGAAGGCGAAAATCTTGCAGGCAACTGATAATCTGGCCCGTGCGGCACGATTATCGTCACAGCGAAGTAAATAAGACTGGTTATTTTAGAAGCTAAATGGATATACGAATAATTTCGACCTTGATATTGAAAAAATTCGTATATTAGTCTTCTAAACTCAAGGATATGTCAGCTACAAGTGTATTACTTTCGGATAAACGCACAGAGACACTTCGCGTCAAGTTTAATGCAATTGATGTAAGTGATGATATGAAGGTCTTTCAATATGCCAGACAGGGGTTAAAACCCGGTTTATTCTATGATTTTGCTGAAGCGATTAATATTTCAAATAAATCACTGGCGGATTTGATTAATATATCATCCAGAACAATCAGCAATTATAAAGAGCAGAAAAAATTACTGGAACCTGTTTATGGAGAGCATTTGCTTAAATTAATAGGCCTTTATAAAAAAGGAGTGGAGTTATTTGGTACTGTAGATGAGTTCAGTTACTGGTTAAATAAACCTTTCTGGAATTCAAAAGAGCGTCCTATGGACTGGTTAACTACCCCGGGCGGAGTAGATCTGGTTGCAGATGAGCTTTTGAAAATGGCTTATGGTGACGCTGTTTAAGTGTACAGATGATCGTATTCAGAATAGGGCATAAAAATTATGCAGGCTCGCTCACTGCTTCGGGTGCAAATGGACGATGGGCTTCTACTGGTAAGCGTGTAATTTACTGTGCAGAAAACATCCCGCTGGCCTTTATGGAAAATATGGTGAGGCGGCAGGGAGTTGGTTTTAATCAGGATTTTAAAACAGTTTTTATTGAAATTCCGGACGATTTACTGATCAGTACGGTAGAAGAAAGTAAGCTGGACCCCGACTGGCGTGATCCTTATGATTATAGTCATTGCCAGCCGATAGGTAATAAATGGTTTGATGATCTGCGGATACCTGTTTTGAAAGTTCCGTCAGCGGTAATGCCGGAATGCAATAATTATGTAATCAATACTTTACATCCTGATTTCAAAAGGATTAAATTAATTGCAGTCACAGACCTTGTTCCTGATGCAAGAATAGAAGATATCCTCAAAAAATACCATTAAAATAGCACGTACAAATTAATGCAGATTCTCAAACCAGCTCAGGAAATCTTATAATGGGTTTAAAAATTATAAAGTTTATATTTTTTGGCAACTATTTTATAGGTTTACTGGCCGTGGCTTTGACCATAGAGTCTACTTTACAGTTAAAGGTCCCTTTTAACTCCCTGAATTATTATGTATTGTTGTTCCTCGCACCCATAGTCTATTATACTTATGCGTATATGGGGGCAACTGATAGCCGGAAAACGCAAAATCCAAGAACGGCCTGGTATGCAGAACACCGTGGTTTTATACGGTTGAGCCAGCTCGTACTGAGTATGGTTTGCGGTGGACTGATTTTTTATATGACCGTCAGTAATTTTGAGGCCATTTTACATTTGCCGCTGGTTTACTGGATGGTTGTTGGTATAATCGTAGCCATGGCTGTTTTATATTATGGTTTAGTACCTGTGTTTTTCTTTAATCTCAATTTAAGGAACACAGGCTGGCTGAAACCCTTCATTATAGGGTTTGTATGGGCTGCTACTGCGAATTTATTACCTTTAATCTTATTGAAGATAGAATCCGGTACTGATGTTGCCAGAACGACGCTCTGGTATTTTCTTTTTGTAAAGAACTGGATGTTTTGTACGGTTAATGCAATTATGTTTGATATGAAGGATTATGCGATTGATTCCAATAATCAGCTGAAGACTTTTGTGGTCAGAATAGGGCTTAAGAAAACAATATTCTTTGTGCTGATCCCACTTTTAGTTACTGGAATTATATCCTTACTGGTTTTTGCCAATATTGAACATTTTCCTGCATCAAGAATTATATTTAACCTGGTTCCTTTTGTGCTGACTGCACTTGTTGCTTATTCCATGAACAGCAGAAAGAAAATATTTTATTATCTTATCGTCATTGATGGGCTGATTATGGTGAAGGCCATTTGCGGCATTATTGCAATGCAGTTTATTTAGTTTGCTTTTAACAGACGGGAATGAAGAACAATTATGACAGTATAGCGGATTATTATGATGTGCTGAGCAGAATGGTCTTTTTCCGGGCACAGGTCAAAGCACAGATCCAGCAGTTAAGTGCGGTTCCCGCAAACAGTACTATTTTAATTGCAGGAGGGGGGACTGGCTGGATATTGGAAGAACTTGCTAAAGTTCATTCTTCTGGATTAAAGATCACCTATGTCGAAATTTCATCCAAAATGCTCGAACGTTCAAAAAAAAGAGCGGTAAAGGGAAATAGGGTGGAGTTCATCCATGCGGCAATGGAAGATTTTAAACCTTCAGGGTTTTATGATGTACTGATTACTGCTTTCTTTTTTGATAATTTTTCTGCGGACAATATCCGGTTGATCTTTAATCAGCTCAATGCTTTGCTTAAGCCTGGTGGAATATGGCTTTTTGCGGATTTTTATTATACGAAGCAATCCGGGAAGAGGTGGCAATTACTTTTATTAAAGTCTATGTATTTGTTTTTCAGCAAGATTTCATCCGTGGAGGCAAAAACGTTGATTAATACGGAGCATTTTTTTGAAGAACAGACTTATGCCGTCTTAAAAACTGATTTTTATTACGGTAGTTTTATTAAAGCAATTATTTATCGGAAACCGGCTGAGATTATTCCGGTTTTATTGGGATAATTGGCCTTATGGTACTGAAAAATGGCTTTATTTTATGCTCTTTTGTGCTTTATGAGTCAGTCTATTGTCATATAAAAGGATTTTTAGTTAATTGCACTGGTAGCTGGCTCTTTATTTCCACTTAAAAGCCCTTAATAGCCTTAATTAAGCGATTTTAAAACCAATTGTTTGAATTTAATAAGTATTGATTTGAACTGAATATTTTCGGTTGATGTTCTAACAGATACTTTTGTCACGTACAATAAACACTAAGTAGATTATAGATTTAATTTAACATCAATCTAATGCCCCGAATATCATTTTCTACCCTTCTTTTTTCCTCTTTCCTGTGTACTGCTGTAACTACTGAGGCCCAAACCCTGAATATGAAGGATGCGGTCCATACAGCAATTACCAATTACGGAACTATAAAGGCAAAAAGCAATTACGTGAGCGCCTCTAAACAATCAGTTGAACAGGCCAGAAGGGAGTATCTCCCAAATTTAACACTTGCTGCACAGCAAGATTATGGAACTATTAATGGTCAGAACGGACCGCTTTCTGCTTTAGGTGGATTAAGCACGGCTTCGTCTGGCCCGGCACTTGCCCAGCAAAATTGGAATGCTGCTTTTGGAGCGCTTTATCTCAGTAATATAAACTGGGATTTCTTCAGCTTCGGAAGAATCCGTGAAAAGATCAAAGTTTCAAAAGAAATCCTTAAGCGGGATGAAAATGATCTGAGCCAGGAAATATTCCAGCATGAGGTGCGGGTATCTGCTGCTTATCTGAATTTGCTTGCGGCTCAGCGACTCACTAAATCTCAGCAGAAAAACCTGGAAAGAGCGATAGTTTTTAAAGATAATGCGTCACTGCGTGCAAAAAATGGACTGATCGCCGGAGTAGATTCTTCTTTAGCTGCGGCAGAAGTTTCAAACGCTAAAATTTCACTGACCAAGGCAGTTGATCTGGAACAGGAACAGGCGAATAAACTGGGCGTTTTAATGGGGGTTACTGCTACTGGTTTTAAGGTAGACACTGCATCGATTAACCATGTTCCGCAGTCAATTTTATTAGCAGATACCAATGTGAATTTTAAAGAGCACCCGCTTTTGAAATTTTACAAGAACAGAATAGAGGTTAGTAATCAACAATTGAATTATTACAAGAAGCTGGCTTACCCGACTTTTTCTTTAATCGGAATACTACAGGGCAGGGGTTCAGGATTTGAAACTAACTATCCGAATGACCTGAATGCGTATTCACATAGTTATGGTGATGGAGTTAATCCAACCCGTGGTAATTATTTGTTCGGTGTTGGCGTAACGTGGAATTTAACGACGATTCTGCGTAATGCTCCGCAGGTTAAAGCACAGCGTTATATTTCCAGTGGCCTGCAAAATGAATATGAACTGGTTGATCAGCAATTACATGCGCAGCTGGCACTTGCTGAAACCAAGATTAAAAATGCAATGGACAATTATAACGAAGCTCCTGTACAGGTTAAGGCAGCGAGTGAGGCGTATTTGCAGAAAAGTACTTTGTATAAAAATGGGTTGACAACAATTGTTGATTTAACGCAGGCACTTTATGCGCTGAACAGGGCAGAGACTGATCGTGATATTGCTTATACCAATGTTTGGCAGGCTTTATTATTGAAATCAGCCGCAATGGGTGATTATAATCTATTTATTAACGAATTTTAAGCTGCTACCCAGATATGAATTTAATACGTTTTGCATTGCGAAAACCCATTTCAATAATGGTGTTTGTTGCCGGTTTACTGTTCTTCGGTATCAGTGCCATGACCAGTATCAAGGTCGATATTTTACCTCAGATGAATTTGCCGGTTATTTATATCGCCCACCCGTTTGGGGGATATACACCTACTCAAATGGAGTCTTATTTTGCTAAAAACTATGTCAATGTCTTGCTTTTTGCGAATGGTATAAAAAGTATTGAAACTAAAAATACACAGGGGTTGATGCTGATGAAGCTGACCTATTATGAGGGAACGAATATGGCACAGGCGGCCTCAGAACTGAGCGCGCTGTCTAATCGGGCCCAGGCGATCTTCCCCCCCGGGTCCCAGCCCCCCTTTATTATCAGGTTTGATGCGTCATCCTTACCTATTGGACAGCTGGTATTAAGCAGTCCGACCCGCAGTAATAATGAATTGCAGGATTTAGCGAATACCTATGTCCGTGCTTCTTTTACGGCTATTCCAGGTTTACTGGCTCCTGCACCTTTTGGGGGTAGCCCGCGTACGGTAGAGATTAATGTGAATCCAGGTTTAATGCGGTCACATAACCTTACTGTAGAGCAGATTGTAAGTGCAATCAGTACGAATAACCAGACGGCTCCTTCGGGAAATGTGCGTATAGGGGATAAAAACTATATTACACCAACTAATTATACGATTAAAGAAATCAAAGATTTTGAGAATATCCCATTGTTTAAAGGAGGGGTTCAGAATCTTTATTTACGTGATGTTGCCAGTGTAAAAGATGGAGCGGATGTAACGAATGGTTATGCATTGATTAATGGTAAACGTTCTGTTTATCTGAGTATTGCCAAGTCGGGGGATGCTTCGACATGGGATGTAGTGAAGAATCTGAAGGCTAATTTGCCGAAAATTCAAAATACATTGCCTGAGGATGTGAAGTTATCTTATGAGTTTGACCAGTCTGTATCTGTTATCAATGCTGTAGAAAGTTTAATCAGTGAGGGTGCTATTGGAGCTATTCTGACGGGTTTAATGGTATTATTGTTTTTAGGAGATAAAAGAGCTGCATTAATCGTTATCCTGACGATTCCAACTTCAATTATTGCAGGTGTATTGTTCCTGAAATTATTTGGACAGACTATTAATATTATGTCACTTTCAGGGCTGGCACTGGCCATTGGTATCCTGGTGGATGAGTCTACGGTAACGATAGAGAATATTCACCAGCATTTTGATATGGGGAAACCCAAGGCGCTGGCGATATGGGATGCTTGTAAGGAGATTGCTTTTCCTAAGTTGCTGATCTTATTATGTATCCTGGCTGTATTTGCACCTGCTTTTACGATGACAGGTATACCTGGAGCCTTATTTTTACCTTTGGCATTAGCTATTGGGTTCTCCATGATCATTTCTTTCCTTTTATCCCAGACTTTTGTCCCTATTCTGGCGAACTGGTTAATGGTGGCGCATCCGCACAAGCATGTAAAAACGAATCCTGCTATTACCGAGGATGAGGATGCTTTTAATCAAACGGGTTTGACATTGGAATCTGAGCAGGAAACGCTGAACCAGAAAAAAATTCTGGTAGAGCGTGAGGGTTATGATGAAGGTGGAAAAGTGACGTTATTTGATAAATTCAGAAATAGGTTTATGCGTTTCATTGACCGTTTATTCCTGATCCGTAAGCCGGTTGTGATTATTTACCTGATCGTTATTATTGGTTCTGCGATCCTAATGTTAGCTAATATTGGCCGTGATGTATTGCCTAAAGTGAATTCAAGCCAGTTTCAGCTGAGGATGCGTGCTCCCGATGGTACACGTATAGAAAGAACAGAGGAAAAAGCAAATATGATCCTGAAAGTCCTGAAAAAAATGGTAGGGCCTGAACATGTGGGAATTACTTCTGTTTATGTTGGACAGCATCCTGCGCTTTTCTCTGTGAATCCAATTTATTTATTTATGGGCGGACCTCATGAGGCTGTTTTCCAGATCGCATTGAAAGACTATCATGTGAATATGGATGAGCTGAAAGATAAGTTGCGTGATGAGGTTAAAAAACAGATTCCTGATGTAAAGTTATCATTTGAGCCTATCGAATTAACTGATAAGGTATTAAGTCAGGGTTCTCCAACTCCGGTGGAAGTCAGAATTGCTGGTAAAAACAAAAAGATAAACGAGGAATATGCGGGTAAAATCGTCTCTGAGTTAAGGAAAATCAATTATATGAGAGATGTGCAGATTGCACAGCCGATTAAATATCCTTCGTTAAATATCAATATTGACAGGGTACGTGCTGCTCAGCTGGGAATTGATTTAAATGATATCTCGAAATCATTGGTTGCTTCGACTTCATCTTCCCGTTATACAGATAAAAATAACTGGGTAGATGAAAAGATCGGTTTATCTTATGGTGTTCAGGTACAGGTTCCTTTAAACCAGATGAACAGTAAAGATGATCTTGGTGAAATCCCGCTGCTTAAAAACAGCAGCAGACCTGTATTAAGTGATGTCGCTACAATTAAAGCTGATACTACTTATGGTGAAAATGATAACCTTGGGGCTACGCCATACTTATCTGTAACTGCGAACCTGAATGATAAAGATTTGGGGTCGGCCAATAAAGATGTGACTCTGGCTATCAAAAACCTGGGTGAACTGCCAAGGGGAGTTGTGGTAGAACAGATTGGTCTGGGAAAAGTGCTGGATGAAACGCTGACTAGTTTGCAGACTGGTTTATTAGTGGCTATTGTCGTGATTTTCCTAATGTTATCGGCTAACTTCCAGTCGTTCAGGGTACCACTTGTTATTCTGGCAACAGTTCCGGCCGTAATATTAGGATCACTGTTATTGTTGAAATTGACGGGTTCTACGCTTAACTTACAGTCTTATATGGGGATTATCATGTCTGTCGGGGTGTCTATTGCCAATGCGGTCTTGTTAATTACGAATGCAGAGGAGTTGAGAAAACATAACGGAAATGCACTGGAATCTGCCAGAGAAGCAGCTGGGTTACGTTTACGTCCAATCATTATGACCAGTGTGGCGATGGTTGCGGGTATGTTACCGATGGCTATTGGTCATGGAGAGGGTGGGGATCAGGTATCTCCACTGGGAAGAGCGGTAATCGGAGGATTAATTGCTTCTACTTTCGCCGTATTAATTATCTTGCCTATGGTATTTGCATGGGTACAAGGTAAAGTTTCTACACAGTCCTTATCCTTAGATCCGGAAGATGAAGAAAGTGCACATTTTATTAAAGGATTACATGAAGGTAAATAATAATCAGGTGTTAAACGCCTCAAATACTAATAAGAACAGATACATAGCATCTCATATAATGAACAAACAAATATTCCGCCGGACTTCCTTTTTTTTAAGCAGTATTGCATTGGCAGCCATGCTGAGCAGTTGTCACCACGAAGAGAAAAAAGAAAATAAAGCTGCTGATAAAAAAGTTGAGCTCAAGACTTTTGTGCTGAGCAAAGAAAAAATGGCAACTTCATTGAAAATGCCAGGTGAGCTGATTGCTTATCAACAGGTTGATTTATATGCTAAGGTGAGCAGTTTTGTGAGAACACTTAAAGCAGATATTGGCTCTGAGGTTAAACAGGGACAGCTGCTAATGACACTGGAAGCACCAGAACTGGCTTCGCAGCTTGCAGCTGCTGAATCCCGTCTGAAATCTCAGGAAGCTGTTTATACAGCCAGTAAGGCGAATTACGACCGTTTGTTTGAAACCAGTAAAACTCCCGGAACAATTTCCAAGAATGATCTGGATCAGGCCATTGCGAAAAGAAACTCAGACCTTGCTCAGTTTAATGCGGCAAAGGCAGCTTATAAAGAAGTAGGGTCTATCCAGAATTACCTGGAAATCCGTGCTCCTTTTGATGGGGTAATTTCTTCGAGAAATGTGAATCTTGGGGCTTATGTAGGGCCATCAGGAAAAGGATCTGAATTTCCTTTATTCACTTTACAACAACAGAAACATTTGCGTCTGGCAATCTCTATTCCGGAATTATATACTGGATATCTTAAAGAAGGGGATGCAGTTACTTTTACTGTGAAATCGCAACCGGATTTATTGTTTACTGCGAAGGTAAAAAGGTTATCTGGTGCACTGGATCAGCGTTTACGTTCCGAAAGAGTAGAAATGGATGTTCCTAATTTGCTGAAGCAGCTTTTACCAGGAATGGTAGCAGATGTTTCGATTCCTTTGCCAGCAAATGCAAGTACTTTTACTGTTCCTAAAACTGCTTTGGTTGAAAGTGCAGAAGGTGTATATGTAATTCGTTCTAATGGTGGGAAAGCAGAAAAGGTAACGGTTAAAAAGGGACGTGAAACGGATGACAGGATAGAAATTTTTGGTGATATTAAAGAAGGGGATGTCCTGGTTAGTCAGGCAAATGAAGAAATTCATCCCGGAGACGTTATCAAACCATAATATTACATAAAAAATATAGGGACATCTTAAAATTTATGCAATTTTAATGCGTGAAAAAAAGTATGTCCCTTCAGGAGTTTTATGAGATGTTTGCTGTTAACCGACCAGACGTCACTATTCCCAATACAATACTTGATGCACATACCGGACATTTTAATGTATTTAAAAGGTTCGGTTACTGCACCTTAAATCCTTCTCCTTATAACAGGAGGGATTTTTATAAAATTGCATACATCATTGGAAAAGGGATTCTCCATTATCCAAATCAGCAGATAGAGATTGATGGTTGTGCCTTAATGATCACCAATCAGACTATCCCATATTCGTGGCAGTCAACTTCTGAATTTCAATCGGGCTATTTCTGCTTGTTTACCGAAAATTTTATGCGTCAGCGCACTGAGCCGCTAAAAAATTCTCTGCTGGCCAGGATACAGGATAATCCTGTGTTTTATATTAATAAGGAGCAGCAGGAACATGTGGCCAGGATCTTTGAAAAAATGCTGGCAGAAATGGAGAGTGATTATACTTATAAGTATGATCTGATCCGTAATTATGTGAATCTGCTTATTCATGAAGCGATGAAAATGCAGCCTTGTGAAGCACAGGTTAAGTCAAATAATGCGTCTTCCCGTATTGCATCTTTGTTTTTTGAACTGCTGGAAAGACAATTTCCTATTTATTCTCCTGATCATGTATTGCAGCTTCGTACAGCGAATGATTTTGCAGAACGGTTGTCTATTCATGTGAACCACCTGAATCATGCGGTGAAGGAAGTAACTGGTAAAACTACTTCTGAGCATATTTCCGGACGTATTGCAAATGAAGCTATTGCCTTGCTCAAACATACGGAATGGAATATTTCGGAAATAGGCTATTGCCTGGGTTTTGAATATCCTGCAAATTTCAATCTTTTCTTTAAACGCCAGACTATGGCCGTACCAAAATCATTCCGGGAGAAAACAATTGGCTTAAGTTAGTGTTGTTTCGCTGCGGCCTATACTATGCAGCTTGTTTATAAACGTACCTTTTTGATTTTTTTTAAAAGATGATCATGAATTGGTATGATTTTTAACATACATTAACATCTTAATTGAGAAACATTTGGTTAATTAGAGTTATTATATGATTTACAAATAGTTATCATATTAATACATGCTGATCAGTGTATGATTAATCAGTTATTTGCATAAATATTAACAAAAAGACTTAGGCCAGGCGTTTTAGATTATGATTGATATCCAGAAGAAGTCTTTTTGTGTACTGACTGTACTTGTTTTTCTTTTTACACTCCAGGCTTCGGCCCAGCGTACCGTAATTTCGGGGGCTATAACAAATGTGAAGGACAGAACTCCTATTCCTTACGTTACAGTTTTGTTTAAGGGGACTAAAATAATGGCCAGAACAGATATTAACGGAAAATACGAGATCAGTACAACTGAATCTTATACCCAGCTACAGGTTGAATATGTAGGCTTCAAAACACGTGTTTTCCCTGTGGTTGCCGGTCAGGCACAGATCCTGAATATTAAACTCCAGGAAGAATCGCAAAATCTCAATGAGGTGACGATCAGTTCCAGTAAAAAGGCTCCTTATAAGAATAAAGGGAACCCTGCTGTAGAACTGATCAGGAAGGTGATTGAGCATAAACCTATGAACAGGCTTGAAAGCGCAAATGAAGTACAGTATCAGCAGTATGACTGGATGCAATTTTCACTCAGTAATTTATCAGAGAAATTCAAGAATAAAAAGCTTTTCCGTAAATATCAGTTCCTGTTTGATCAGCAGGATTCATCCGAGATAGGAGGAAAGAATATTTTGCCTATTTATCTTCGTGAACGGTTTTCTCAGAATTATTACCGTAAGAATCCTGAGAAAAAAAAAGTGATTATGCTGGCCGACAAGCATGTTAATTTTGATAACGGGCTGGTTGATAATAATGCGATTGGTAATTATTTCGAGAGAATGTATGCGGATGTAAACATCTATGATAATAACATCGTTTTCACCAATAGCCAGTTTTTAAGCCCTATTGCTGATGGAGCACCTACATTTTATAAGTTTTTTATCACAGATACAATTAAGACTGCTAAGCCTAATTTAATTGAACTTTCGTTCGTTCCCCGTAATAAGAACGCACTATTGTTCGAAGGAAAGATTTATATCACTATGGATGGGAAATATGCTGTTCAGAATGCTTTATTGAAAACGGCGAAAGATGTAAATATAAATTTCGTGCGGGCCATGGAAGTGAAGCTGAATTTTGAGCAGGATTCTTTAGGGAAATTTTACCTGAGTAAAAGTCATTTGTTAGTAGACTTTGGTTTAGGAAGT
Source organism: Pedobacter cryoconitis (assembly GCF_014200595.1). Classification (NCBI taxonomy): domain Bacteria; kingdom Pseudomonadati; phylum Bacteroidota; class Sphingobacteriia; order Sphingobacteriales; family Sphingobacteriaceae; genus Pedobacter; species Pedobacter cryoconitis. The sequence goes on along the minus strand of NZ_JACHCG010000001.1, from coordinate 2,979,026 downwards.
GATGGAGGAAGAGGTTTTAAGGGGGAGCGGACGGTTGTAATTAAAGATTATAAAACAAATGTGGTACAGCCGGACGCAATTTATAAAGGGGAAAGCCTGGTGGTAGTTCCGGAGGCAGAAAGCAGGTCAGACCAGTTCTGGGCAAATAACCGTCTGGATACTTTAGCGAAAGAAAAGATCAAAATCTATCATAATATGGATAGCCTTGGTCAAATGAAGTCTTTTAAGCGTTTGATGGATGTAGCGTCTATTCTTTTTATAGGCTATAAAAAATACGGAAAGACAGAAGTTGGCCCTATTTATAGTTTTTATAGCTTCAATAGTCTGGAGGGCTTCAGGTTAAGGTTTGGAGGCCGTACAACGACAGATTTCAGTAAAAGATTTTATTTTGATACTTATGCCGCCTATGGTTTTAAGGATGAAAAAATGAAAGGTTATCTGAGTGCTGCTTATGCTTTTAATAACAAGTCTATTTATACTTTTCCCCAGAGTTTTATCAGGGCGAGTTTCCAGCGTGACGTTGATATTCCGGGAGATGGTGCAAAGAATATAATTCCAGAGGACAATTTTGTCGCTTCTTTTAAACGTGGAGAAAGCAATCAGTTCTTGTATAGTGATTATTACAGGGTGAACTATATGCAGGAATATAGTAACCATTTTTCTTTTAACCTGGGCTTTAAGAAATGGGCACAGACTCCTGCGGGATCGCTGATTTTCGCTAATTATATGGATAATAAAGCGGTGCTGACTGATCAGGTAATCAGTTCTGAATTAAGTCTGGATCTTCGTTATGCGCCTTTTGAGAAGTTCTATCAGGGTAAAACTTTCCGTGAACGGATCATCGAAAAATACCCGGTTTTTAACCTGAATTATTCAAGAGGAATAAAGGGGTTATTTGGGGGACAGTACAATTATCATAACATTATGGGTAGTATTGATAAGCGTTTCTATTTGTCACAGTTCGGACGTTCAGATGTACGGTTAGAGGGTGGTTATATTGCGGGTAAGGTTCCTTTTCCATTATTGGATATCCATAGGGCAAATCAAAGTTATTCTTACCAGATCTACGCTTATAACCTGATGAATTTCATGGAATTTGTAAGTGATCATTATGTGAGTTTGAATATTGATCATAATTTCAATGGATTGATATTAAATAGAATACCGTTGCTTAAGAAACTGAAATTAAGGGAGTATATTACTTTCAAGGGGTTATATGGTGGTTTGAGAAAAGAGAATGATCCGAATCAGGATGCTTCTTTATTACAATTTCCTGTGAATGGTGATGGGGTCAAAACTACTTATTCGCTCGGCAAACTGCCTTACATAGAGGGGAGTATAGGGATTGGGAATATTTTTAAAGTGGTCCGCCTTGATTTAGTGAGAAGATTCAATTATTTAGATAATCCTGGTATTTCTAAATATGGGTTAAGGGCTAAGGTTCAGTTTGAATTCTAGAAGGCTTCGTTAATGCCTACAAAGACGCCGTTTGATCCATTACCAAAGCCATAATCAAGGCACAGGTTAGTTCTGGTGTGTTTATTGAACAAGATGCGTAATCCGGCCCCTCCGCCTGCTTCCCAATATTCAAGTAAGCGTGTGCGAAACTGATTGTTCGCGGTTTGCATGTTGAAGAAGGTAACTCCGCTAATTAATTTATTCGCTGTAATGGGGAATCTGTATTCCAGTTCATTGTAAAAATAAGAGGGCCCTTTGAAGCGGGCGATGGTATAACCCCGGCCAAGACGCTGATAAGTGTCGCTTCCTGTTCCGGGTAATTCTAAATAGGGGATTTTTCCTTTTAACAGATATGAGCCCCATAACCAGAAGGCAAGAACGTGCTCAGGATTCTTTTTGGAAAGTGACCAGTATTTTCTCAATTCTGTTTTTAATTGTGTGGCACTCTCGTCGCTGCCCAGCCATTTTCTATTTGATCTGAGCGACAGATTGATATAAACTCCTTTATAAGCACGAAATGGTTGGTCACGTGTATCGTATTGCAGGTTCACTGATAATCCGCTGGCTGTATATCCGTAGGTAGGGAACCCGTTTTTAACACTATAGAAGTGATTCCTGGTTTTTGAATTGGCTGAATTCTCACGTTCGTCGTCAATATTTGTATAATAATTAAAAGCGAAGCCTGCTCCAGCGTAAAAGTTATCAAATATCTTATGGTATATATTTTCATATAACTTTGCGTAAGTATACCTGATCGGGGATATTCCGGGGTCATCTTTGCCTGTGCCGATCCCATGGTCAAGAACTACAGTTTTTCCAAACTCCCAGCTTCCATCCAGATACCATTGGTTGGCTTCAGAGTACACGTTATGTTTTAATTGTATCAGGGCAAGCTGGTTAGTTGAAACTGCTCCGAAAGCATCAAAAATTGATATTGTAGTTGTTTTAGGGTTGCCAAATATTTTGGTTACTGAAACATCTGCACCAAACATAAAGCCTGTACTTGGAGTATAGCCTATGGATGGAAGTATGGCCAGGCTGCTTGTCTTTTTAAAAGTGGTATCCGGTTTTGAGTTTTTCTTAAACAATATTCTGAAAATATCGTTTACATCCTGCTGGGCTACAGTATCTTTTAAAGGCGGTTTTTCCTGTGCAAACACTGCACAGGAAAAACTCAAAAAAAGGAATAAAGCAACCCGAAAATAACAAAGCATATATTTTTTAAAATTACAAAGAATATCTTCAATCTTGTCAATGCTGTCTCATAAATTTTATTACTTTTAACCATGTTGATTCAACGTGCCGCTCTTCCTGTAGCCATTTTATTGCTTACAGCTGGATATTTAAGTGTCTATTCCCGAAAACTAACTGTAGGGGCGGCTATGACCGGTGTATTGTGCGGAATGCTTATTTTTCTTGGAATTGGTTATGCCGGGCTGGCTTTTCTGGCCGTGTTTTTTCTATTGGGTACGCTGGCTACAGCATGGGGAAGGAAAACAAAAGTACAATTGGATAAGCCGGGCGATACGGTACAAAGAAAGCCCGGACAGGTGCTGGCCAATGCCGGAACAGCAACGCTGCTATCTTTTTTGGCGATAGTTTTTCCTGAATATAAAGAAATTTTATTGGTAATGGCAGCTGGAAGTTTTGCATCAGCTACAGCAGATACTTTATCTTCAGAGTTGGGTGTATTATTTGGAAGAAGCTTTTATAATTGCCTGAGCTGGAGAAAAGAGAAGAAAGGGCTGGACGGTGTGATCAGTCTGGAAGGTACATTGATTGGTATAGCAGGGGCAGGGGTAATTGCATTAATTTATTGGCTGTTCACGGGCAGCAGTGGGTACCTGTTAATTCTTGTTTTTACCGGTTTTGCGGGTAATTTTTCAGATTCGGTAATGGGTGCGGGGCTGGAACGCCGTAATTTTCTGAGTAATGATGGGGTGAATTTTCTAAGTACATTATTTGCCGCAGGCATAACTCTATTATTAATCAGTGTTTTCTGATAGTTTTAATTTTCTGATCGTCAAATGAAATATTTATATTGGAGAATATTGAAAAAGACCCTTAAAATTAACTAAAATTGTCAGTATAAAATAAGGAGTTGGCCCTGGTTGTTAATCTTCATTGGAAAAACAGGAATAAAAGAAGGGATCGATACGAATATAAGACCCCTGAGAATTGAAATAGCAAATTATGAAACAAATATTGAAGATAGGACTGGATTCAGCAGCACCTTTTCCTTTACACAGCGATTATAATTCATCTGTATTTGAAGGATTTGAGGTAGACATGATCCGGGCAGTTGCTGAAGTTTTGAACCTCGAACTACATTATGAGGTATCACTATGGAAAACTATCCTCGAAAAATTATATAAAGGTGAGCTGGATATGATTTGTTCAGCAGTAACGATGACTACTTCCAGGCAGATGATCCTGGAATTCAGTAAACCGTATCTGCAATTTCAGTTATGTGCTGTAGTTAATGGTGGAGACGGGCTGACTGATCTGGACAGCTTTAAGAATAAAAAAATTGGAATCAGAACAGCCACTGAGGCGGAGAAATATGTAATGGCTCAGTTTCCAGGTAATGCTACTGTGCATACGGACACAAATGATGAGCTGTATAAAAAACTTCTTGCACATAAAATTGATGTGCTGATTGATGATTCACCGATCGTAGGTGGTTTTCTTGCGAAACATCAAACCTTACAGATTGGCATGTTTATGCCGGGAACTGAGTCTGAATATGCGATAGCTATGAAAAAGGGCGATCTTGCACTAAAGCATCAGATTAATGAAACTCTTGATTTGCTAAGGCAGAATGGGGTTTATGATTTGATTCATGACAAGTGGTTTAATAGTATTAAACTTGTCTGATTATCATTTCAGTAATTAATTGTAATTTTGTATCTTATTATTGTTTTTAGGGCTGTAAGATTTGTACCGTGGATAAGAAAAAACATAAAGATAAAAAGCATTCTAAATCGAAATCTAAAAAGAAAAAAGAATGCTGTGAGAAGTATAAAAAGGGTAAGCGTTGTGATAATTGTCCTTTAGGATAGTTTGAATTCAGTCCTTTAAATACTTTGTGGCGTCCTGTATAATTTCAATTAAACGGGGGTTATCATCGCGGTATGTCTCACTTAGCCACATATATTTGCGCATTTCTGTGTCGTAGATTGCAACTCCGGGACCATGTTCTGGCCCAAGCTCGCTAAAATATTTATGGCAGGCTACTATAGATCCTAATCTACAGTACCAATCCTGATCTAGTTTGTAATTGATGTTGATTGCTAAGTATCTCATACTATAAACTTAATCAGTGCCCTGAGCCTGTTCAAGAAAATTATATAAAATGGCTGATATGTTATATATTAAACCTGCTTTACCAAACAAAACGGCTTTTTGATTGCTTTTATAAGTATAGGTTTGATTCAATAAACTATCAATTATGGAAAAGATAATACAGGCGCTGTTCACTACTGATTCAGAAGCGTTTAATGCCATGCGGGCTATACAGCAATTAGATCATTCACAAGATATTTCTCTGGGTGAGTCTTATATACTCAGTAAGGATCCGGATGGAAATACAGCAATCCGGTCTGCTAAAGATGAAGCGGAAGGTTATAGTGCAATAGGGGGAGGGATCATTGGCGGATTGATCGGTTTACTGGCCGGGCCACTTGGTTTTCTGGTTGGTATAGGTGCTGGTATGGTTGCGGGTTCAGTTGGAGATACAGTCAGGGCTGAAGGGGTGTCAGATTATCTGGATAAGGTTTCTGCGAATATACCTAAGGGAAAGTCTTTGTTGATTTTGCATGTTTGGGAAGATTGGGAAACTCCTGTTAATACTGTGCTGGAGCCGTTAACGCAGGAGATCACCAGAACAAGTGTAGATGATGAGGCCTTTATTCCTGCGCCGGCAAAACTGGTTGCGCTGAGGGAAAATCAATTGTCACGCTGGGTAGATAACCATCATGAGCATAATGCAGACAGAGGTGCTTTAGAGCCTCACTCACAGGAAAAACAGGAGCGTCTGGAAAGTCGTATCAAAGAACAAAAACAGCGGCTTGAAAGGCTTAAAAAAGATAGATAATTTATTGCGCTGAATTATTCGTATTTAAGTGCATCCACAGGGTTTGATCTGATCACTTTTACGGATTGAAGGCTTACGGTAAGAATTGTAATGAATAAGGAAAGCCCAATTGCAATGGCAAAAGGCAAAACAGAGATTGAAATTCTGAAACTATAGGACGCCAGCCAGTTGTTTATAATTATATAAGCAACTGGAAATGCGATTAAATTACCGATAGCTACCAGTTTTATGAAATCCTTGTTTAATAGGGTAATAATATTTAAATTGTTCGCTCCTAATACTTTGCGTATACTTATTTCTCTTTTTCGTTGTTCAGCCATGAACAAAGCAAGACCTAAAAGACCAAGGCAGGAGATGAAAATTGCAAAACCTCCAAACCAGTTTGAAAGGGTGCCCAGTAGTTTTTCATTCTGAAATTTCATCTCGAAACTTTCATCTGCAAAATGCCGTTCTACCGGGAAATCCGGATTCATCATTTTAACAATATTGTCGATCTTACTGACTGAATTACTTACATTCTGATTGGGGTTTAACCGGGCAATAATCGTATTTATTTCTTCCATATTATAGCTGATAGCCATCGGTTCTGCACTTTTATAGGGTGATTCCATAACGAAATCTTCCATTACGCCTATAATTGTTAGCGGCTGGCCGGCATATTTAATTACAGTACCTACAGGGTTTTTTAAACTCATTATTTTTACTGCTGCTTCATTCAGAATAATTGTTGCTGAGTCTTGATATTTTGGCGAAAAGTCTCTTCCTGACAGAATTTTTGCACCAGTTGTTTTAGTGAAATCGTATCCTGTCTGCCGATAATTAAAGATGAATACATCAGTTGGTTTTTTACCTGCCCAGCTAAAATCACTTGTATTATTTCCTCCTTCATCGAGTGATTGACTGAAATAAGTGATATCGGTAACAGCGCCGGATTTCAGTAATTGATCTTTGATTAAAAGCAATTGAGATTTGGTTCTTAGTTTTCCTTCGGCAGATATGGCTACCAGCCCGGCTTTGTTATATCCAATAGGTTTATTTCTTACATAATTTAATTGCTGATATATAACGGCTGTACAAACGATCAGGCAGGCGGCAAAGGTAAATTGAATGACTACGAGTATTTTACGGATTGAAAGAGAAGAATTTCCAGCCGTATTGAATCCTTTCAATACCTTAACCGGTTCAAATGAGGAAAGGTAAAATGCAGGGTAGCTTCCTGCGATGAAACCGGTTAATAGTGTTAAACTAATCAATGTTGACCAGAATTTCCAGTCTTTATAATTGATAACCAGATTTAAGTTGAGTAATCCATTAAAATAGGGCAGGCTTAATTCCAGTAAGGTAAAGGCTACCAGCATTCCGATAAAGGCTAATAACATGGATTCCAGCATAAATTGACTAATCAGAGATTTTCTAGAAGAACCAATGGCTTTACGTACGCCAACTTCTTTTGCTCTTTTTTCAGATCTTGCTGTAGAGAGGTTCATAAAGTTTACACAGGCAATCAGCAAAATACAAAAAGCGAGTACCAGGAAGATCCTGAGCTGGTCAATTTTACCACCTGTGGATTTTCCGTTTTCAAATTTATCATATAAGTGCATTTTAGAAACAGGATGCAGAAAGGCTTCACTGGAAGATATTGTTCTGTTTCTTTTGTAAATCCCTTTCATCTGGCTGTTGACCTGATTGAAAAACTGGTTGTCTTTGAGTTGTATAAGGGTCATACAGACATTGCTTTTCCAATTGAATTCCTGGAGAGATGGGTTATGTTTTTCATTTAATGCCCAAGGTAACAAATAGTCGAACCGAATACTATTGTTCAATGGGATGTCTTCAATAACGGCCTCTACCTTCAGGTCTTCTGCGTTTCCCAATCTTACTGTTTTATTGATAGGATCTTCATTGCCGAATAAGCTTTTAGCTAAGGTTTCGGTCAAAATTACCGTATTTACTTCTTGCAGGGCAGTAGCAGGATTACCTCTGATAAATTTATAATCCAGTATTTTTAAGAAATCTGGTTCAGCATAAACAGCTGATTTTTTAAAATTATTATGCTGATAACTGATTAATATGTTCTCTGGAAAGGTGGAATGAGAAGTATAGGCGACCCCTGGTATTTTATCTCTTATTTCTCTGGCCATTGGTGCGGGAGTCCATGGCCAGCTTGTGGTCTGTCCATTGGCAGTTAAATTATCAATCGCCATATAGGTCTTTTCCTGGTGAGTAAACTGCTGATCATAACTCATTTCATAGGCCACATATAGTAATAAAATAAGGCAACTGGCCAGTCCAATAGCTAAACCTCCAATATTAATTAAAGTAAATACTTTGTTTTTCCAAAGATTACGAAGTGCTATTTTGAAATTCAGTTTAAACATAGCTTATGTTGAATAAGGATCTTTTATGAATTGATCGTTTAGCTAAGGATATGCCAATAAAAATAACTGTTATTAAATAGTAATAAACCACGATTTCTAAATTAAGTGAAAAATAATTGTTCATAAACGGACAGGTATTGTGCATCTCTGGACAATAGTTGTATTTAGTATGCTAATTTTATTAGCTAAATTTATAGCTTTGAGCTATGAACCGAATAGATCGTCTCTCTGCTATACTCATTCAATTGCAATCACGCAGAACGATCAGGGCACAGGATATCGCTGACCGTTTTGAGATAAGCCTGCGGACGGTGTATAGAGATGTAAGGTCTCTGGAAGAAGCGGGAATACCAATTATTGGTGAGGCAGGGGTGGGATATTCCCTGACAGATGGTTACAGGTTACCACCTGTGATGTTTACACGTGAGGAAGCTACCGCATTTATTACCGCAGAAAAACTGGTGGTAGGCCTGACTGATAAAGCGAATGGAAATTCTTATAGCAATGCGCTTTATAAGGTTAGAGCAGTTTTGAAAAGTGCGGATAAAGAATATCTTGAAAATCTGGATGACAGAATAGAAGTACTAAAGGCTACACATGTTTCACCTGCACTTCATGTACATCATAATCCTTTGCAAACTATCCTGAATGCTATTGCCGGGAAAAATGTTATGCAGTTAAATTATTTCGCCTACTACAGACAGGAGCATACACTCAGGTTAATTGAACCTGTTGGCGTATTTTATCTTGATAATTACTGGCATTTAATCGCTTATTGCAGAGAAAGAGAAGCCTACAGAGATTTTCGTTTTGACAGGATTACTGACATCAGTACATGCGCGGAGCTTTATAATGACCGTCATCCGTCTTTGAAGGATTATCTGCGGGATATGTTTAAAGAGGTTAAGCTGGAGGAAGTAATTATTAAAGTCGATCAGTATGCTTATCCACACCTTGGACAGCAAAAATATTACCATGGGTATGTAGCTGAAACTCATTTGGAGGATGGAATAGAAATACAATTTCTTACTATTTCATTAGAAGGATTTGCCCGGTGGTTTATCGCCTTTGCTGATCATGCTGTTATTTTACAGCCAGAAGCGTTGCTGGCTAAAGTGAAACGTATTTATGCTGGTATTGGTGAAAAACTTGTGTAGTAAATAAATCTGCTGACATAGGGTTGTCACTTGCCATTTGTTCCTTTGGGGCAACAAATCAAACAAATATGATGTCAACCATTCAAAACTTACTAAAAGAGCTGACCGAAGAATCGGTGGTTACCCGTAAAATGCTGGAACGCGTTCCAGTGGATAAGCAGGACTGGCAACCTCATGAAAAAAGTATGTCTATCAGGAAACTGGCCGGACATATTGCTGAATTACCAGGTTGGGTGAGCATGACTTTGAAAACTGTTGGATTAAATTTTGCAGATCAGGCGTATCAATCTCCGGAATGGAATTCTAATCAGGAACTGCTTGAAATCTTTGAAAAATCATTAGCTGAAGCAAAAGCGGCTTTGCAAATTGCAAAAGAAGAGGATTTGCTGCCAGCCTGGACTTTGAAAAATGGAGAACAGGTGCTGATGTCAAAAACAAAAGGAGAAGTTATCAGGCATAGTATGAGTCAGCTGGTGCATCATCGGGCACAGTTGGGTGTTTATCTTCGTTTATTGGATATACCGCTTCCGGGTAGTTATGGGCCAAGTGCAGATGACCCGAATTTCTAACCTGAATATTAGTCGTAAAAAAACAGCCTTCATATATTTATGAAGGCTGTTTTTTTAGATATTTCTTTTAACTTCGCAAGATGTCAATAGAAGAATTAGAAGGCTATTTTACTGGTATAAATTTACCTGATCAAATTGAACTGGAACGTGGAGTCATGGTTATGAATGTACCTCTTTTCCTGGAATCACATTTAAATTATGTGAAAATAAATCCTGACTTAAGATCTGCGGAAGTTTTTGTTCACCGTTTGCATCAGCTGAAAGATAAACTGGAAGAACTTAACACCTGATTCCTTATATTTCCATTAATATTACTCCTGCCAGGGCAATTAATGTAAGTACAATGTTTACTTTAAAGTGGTTAGACCATCCTAATCTGGCAAATAATCCACCACAGGCACACGGGTATTGATCGTAGATTTTAAAGACTACCCCTCCTACATAGAGTGTGAATGCACCCATCATAAAAAAGGATGAATACATCCCTATCAATCTGGTCTGTGGAATTAACAATAATCCAACTAATATAAGCTCAGACAATGGTAAAACATAAACGAGAATCTTTCCAACCCAACGGGGAAAGACTTGAATCATAAGCGCATGCTGGAACTGCGCCAAATTAAATAGTTTTGAAAAAGCTGCATAAGCCCATAACAAGATGAGCATTCCGGTAACAATGATAATAAAAGGATGTAAGTTCATAATTTTATACATTAGGTTAATTCCAAATCAATTAATTGCAGGACTGAACGAAATAGTCATTCTATAGAAAGACATGTAAAGACATATTTTTGTCAGTCTGCAATTAATAGAGAACGTTAGTTTATCTTGTTTGATGAAGGCAATTTACGTAGGGATTTTGCGCTAAAAAAGGGACAAATGTCCCAAAAGGATTAAATTTATAGTGCAAAAAAAAAGCTGTAACCCCTGGTAGAGGGATACAGCTCGGGAAGGCCGGTCAAGTACCAGCTGATCAATAGCCTAAGAAAGTATGAGGGGAACGGCGCGGTTAAACTGCTGAATCTAAAATCTTCTGGTTCTGGACCTTATGCGGTTTAGTGTTTTACGGGATATGCCAAGGTAGGCGGCAATACTTTCTACTGATGCTTTCCTGAAAATTGCAGGACAATCTCTCATTAAGTGCAAATAATGTTCTTCGGGTGTATAGGCAGCAAACTCAAGAATTCTCTTCTCACTCATTTGCTGATAATCCTGCATAATCTTACGTACATATTCGTTCGATTCGGGGAAACTAAGCAATATTTCCTGCACGTCATCAAAAGATATGGACAAAAGGATACCGGGCTCAAGGAGTTCTATATAAGTTTCTGAGGGAATCTGATTGAAAAAGCTGTTGAGTGGAAACATAATGTCATTCTCATTCCAGAACCAAAAAGGTACTTTCTTTTCTTCTTTAAAAACAAATCCCATGGCAGATCCTTTTTCAATAAACCAAGCACGGTTAGGGATCTGTCCTGGTTTTAAGATAATCTGACTTTTGGCATAATACTCCCTCTTAATCATTTCGTTGAGTTTTAATTCTAACTCTAAACGCAAAGAATTCTTTCCTGCTAGCAGTCTGAACAATTCCTTATTTTCCATTTCATATTATAATTTAAAAATGACACGAATTATTAATTAGTTTGTAAATATGATCTGCACTTAAAGTCTAGATTTTATGCAAATCATTATAAAATAACTCAATATTTTATTGTTAAGTAGGAACAAGTAATTTGATGTGCATACACGATGTTATAGGTTAATAATCAACAAAATACGAAAAATATCATTTACTTTAATTATTATCAAAATAAATGTATTAACAATTCTCTATCAATTAAGAACTTTATATTCTCTTTATACTAAAAACATTGCTTAGAACCTTATTAATCTAATGTTTTTAAAAATATCCGGGAATTTAGATGGGGAAAATTCTTTAATTTTATACACATATATGTGATGCGTCATTTGTCACATCTAATCTTGACTTGTTGATTTTAACATTTAGTTTCAAATTGCAATGATTTGCTTGCCTCCATGTAATCTGATCTCTTTCCCTTTCCAGCTAAATGTTCCTGAGGTTTGTTCCGGTAATAATATCTCTGCACGGATTCCCTCTTTTCCGGTTCGTTTTAACGTAACAGATACTTTTCCTGAAGGAATAGGCATTGTCCCGGTTACTTCAGTTAATTCACCCAAAGAGGGTTTAATCAACACTGTTTTAAAACCAGGGGTTTCCGGCATAATACCGCAGATTGTAGCCAGGAAATCATAATCCGGACTTGCACTCCAGGCATGGCAATCAGACCTTGTTGGCTCAGGTTTTTCGGCAAAGGTCGTTAGTCCCATTTTCAGCATAGCTCTCCATGGTTTGAGTTCCTGATAATAAAGGTCACCCAGCTCAGCCTTTTTTAAGGCTTGTATGAGGTAGAACCGGTAGAAGAAGGTAACCTGGCCGATTGATTTATCAGTCAGGATCTTTTTCATCAATATTTGTGCTTCCTGTAAGGTTACGCCACCGCTTAATACAGCCCAAATACCTGCATGCTGGCTGTAGGTTAGTTTTTCGGGGGTATCTGCCATTAAACCGCTCGCTTCATTATAACAATACCAGTAAGTGTGGTCATTCAATTCCAAAGCCAGCATTTCCTGCTCATCTGCCTGAGCAGGATGATTAAAGGCTCTGAATAGCTCAGCAGCCTGATTCAGGGTGTAGGCATACTGCAAAGTAATGATAGAAGAATTTCCCTGATCTGCTCCTGGTGCTGTACCCCAGTCGTTGAAGTTATCCCAGTCTACAAAATTCCACCAGGTGAGCGGACCCAACATCTTTTTCTTCTGATCAACGCGGTTATGAAACCATTCCAGAGTCTCATGAATAGCCGGAAGAAATTGTTTTACAAAAGCATCATCATGGCGATGCATCCAATAGTCATGGATCATGGATATCCAAAATAAGGAGAAGGTCGGAATAATCTGAAGTCTGTTGCTTGGATAACGGCCTTGTGTTAATCCCTCTGGAGTGCGGGAATGATAAAAATCCAGAATCGCTTTGCGCATAAGCCTGTCATCACCAGAGGTATAAAGTGATATTAAGGCCTGTATGCGGCTATCACCAGTATATTGTAGTTGTTCATAATAAGGCGTATCATAATACATATCTCCGGCGCAAAGTTGTGCGGTACGCCAGCCTACCTTCCATATTTCCTGTAATGAAGGATCATTACTGGAAAATGAGGCGTTCATTTGAAGTGGATAGCCAGTTTTTATTCCGTATATATCGTTCAAAACTAATGGATCATCAGCTGTTATAATATCCAGTTGTAAGTAACGGTAAGCTCTAAACCATAAAGGGCGGAATTTCCTGTTGCCCTCGCCATCGGGTATGAAAACATCATAATTTCCTTTGATTTCTTTACCGTCTATCTCATTTCTATTCCCTTTATGGTCTTGTTTATCAAATAATGCTTCAGAATAAGTCATTTTGACCCTTGATCCTTTACCACCAGAAACTATAATTTCGGGATAAGCGGCTGTAATTACCTGCTGATCTAATAAGATACTCACTCTTTGATTAGCTGGAATAGTGAGTGGTCTTTTTCCTGTTAGAAAGTCTTTAGTTACTTTAATATTATTTATACGGCGAATGACTGGAAAGCGCAACAAGCTTTCCTTTAATAAGGGGATGTTTCTTGGTGCTAAAGTCCATAAATTATCAGTTCCGTAACCTACAGGTTGTGGATGTGTGAGCTCTTCTGCGGTGTTCCAGGACGCATCGTTGTATTCAAGGGTTTCCCAATCCCATGGGTACAATTTACCATCTACCTGGTCTCCGGGGCCAACTACCATATAAGCTTTTAATCTTTCTCCATTATCCAGAGCACAAGGTGTATAAGCCTTATTTTTTTTGACTTTCCAGCTCAAATCGGTGTTAACCATCTGTTCTGCTGGTGAATCACCCTGTAATACAAAAGCTGTTTGATTAGATACCTGGGCGACAGGGGCGAGGTTACCCATATTCCATACCAATGCAGCGAGAATATTCTCTCCTTCGTTTAAATATGGAGCAATATCTATAGTTTCAAAAAACCAGTTAAACAGATCGCCACGGGCAGGGCCGGAACTGACCGCTATACCGTTTACAAACAGACGATAACGATTATCTGCACTTACATGAATTAAAAAAGATTTTGGTTTGGTAGCTGTGGGGAGGAGAAATGTTTTCCGGAAATGATAGATTCCGTATTCACGCTGTTGTGTTGCCGGGGAAGTAATCCAGAACGCCGGCCATGCACCTTTAAGTAATTTTGGGTTAACAGGGGGCGGTGCCTGACTCATTACCTGATTTGCGCTACAAAATATTGTGCATATCATAAGGATTAATCTGAATTTCATAAGCTCAGTTTAGAGAAGGATGTTGGATATATCTGGTTTTACTAAAATGGTGAAAAAACCGGTTCTATACATATGTGTAAATGTGAAAATCGACAGGGCTAATCTACATAATTCTTTATATTTTAGGTAGTTACTTTTTAAATAGGTGTAAATGCGCTGATCTGAAATTCATTGTTTTTTAAATAAATACTGCTGCTATTTTTTTAAATGCATTTAGCAAAATTCAACTTTCTGCTTATTTAAGTTAAACAGAAAATTTAGCCAATAGATTTTTATCGGGACTGAAAAAAATAAGATTTAACATTTTAGCTATATGAATATGAGATCTGCACAATTGGTTTATCATGCTTATTCTGACGAAGAATTAACTGCCTATTTGAAAGAAGGGGACAGGGCTGCATTCGAAGAGATTTATTAAAGGTACTGGAAAAAACTTTACAACGAAACCTTTAAACGGTTGCGGAATATGGAGCTGGTGGAAGAGGTTGTGCAGGATGTTTTTAGTGACCTCTGGATGAAAAAGGAAAAGAAGAGCATTGAGAATATCTATGCTTATCTTATCGGGGCTGTTCGTTATCAGGTATATATGCTTTATAAAAAAGGCCAGGCGACACCTCATTTTGAAGTGCCGCTTGACCACCTGCTCTTATCTTCACTTCAGGCAGATTCTTTATTTAAAGAGAAAGAACTTAAATGGTGTATTGCGGTATGGCTGGCCATGCAACCTGTAAAACGGGCAGAAATTTTCAGGATGAAGTATATGGATGACCGTTCTACCAAAGAAATTAGTGACCTGTTAAATATTTCTCAGAAAACGGTACAAAATCAGTTACTTCATGCTTTTTCGGATTTAAGGGTTTTTTTGAACAGGATAATGGTATTTTTATATCTGATGTAGCGTTTAGGGGTTAGTTAGCTTTCTGTTGTTCTTCTTCTTCTTCGAAAAACTTGATACTTGTATTGTTTAGATGTAACCTGGCAATGAAGCCTTGGAAATAGTCATGCGCAAAAACTTTTGCTCCTGAATTACGGACGTAATCATCATCTTCTCCAATTTGGAGGTCTTTAAAAGGGTGTTGCTCCCAGAATGATTTCCTGTAAATCAGGCTTGCACCTGTTAACCATGGGAACCTGGAATTACTATTTTTTGTCATCCAGTAACGGTTAAGCGTGGGTGCGAAAAATTGTACCTGGTTAATACCGCAAATGTCGGCATCAGAATTCAGGAGTGCTTGTACCTGGTGAGATATCCAGTCTTGCGCATACCAGTCGTCATCATCCCAGTGGGTAATTAATTCTCCATTGGCTATTTCACAAGCCATATTACGTTTTATTCCTATTTTTCCGAGCGGCTCGAAGTAGAAATACCTGATGCGCGGATTTTCGGGAATTAAATTAGCTACAGATTCTTTACCATCGTCAATAATAACCAGCTCGGCATTCATATAATCTTGTTTTAAAAAATTAGCTATTGCATCGGGAATAAATTCTTTACGATTGGCTGTTGGCATGATACAGCTTACAAGTGGTAGATCTGAACTGATAGAAAGGATAGAGTGTTTTTCGCATTTTTCCGGAGCATCTATTTTTTTTATCCATTTTTCTACACTTATTTTTTTTCGGGGATCTTCATACATCATGATGCCAGAATTACTTTTGTGTATAACACCGATGTACCCATCAGTGTAGTTATGTGGGTGTATTTTGGTTTCAGTGGAATTCCAGATAAAATCATTGTCTTCTCCGGCTTGTAAGATACGAAAGGGCTGTTTGCGCCAAAAAGATTTCCAATAAGCTAAGGTTCCACCATAAACCCATGGTTTCCCTTTTTCGGTATCTCTGTAGATCCACCTTTTATTTGTAGTGGCAGAAAAAAAATTAATATCAAATAACCCGGTAATGTCTGCATCAGAATTAATCAAGGTGTTAACTTGTTGGCTTACCCAATCAGGGGCATACCAGTCATCGTCATCCCAATGAACAATAATTTCTCCAAAAGCGTTCTCACAGGCGATATTTCTGACCTTACCAAGGCTGGTTCCTAATGAATTATTGTATATATAACGAATGGAAGGATAATCAGGAATTAATGAAGCGATTGACTCTTCACTATCATCAACAATAACCAGCTCTACATTTGGATAATCCTGATGCAGAAAAAAATCGATAGCGTAAGGGATGAAATGTTGTCTGTTTGCTGTCGGCATGATGCAAGAAACGAGTGGTAAATTCATATTCAGGTTTTTTTACAATTTAAGCAAGAATACAAGAGATCCGGAGGGACAAATGTCCCAAAAAACGCTTTTTAAAGAATTTCTTGTGCCTATTAAAAAAATATTTTCAACTGGCATGGGAGATTGCTCCGTTTTTATATACTGTTATAATAAAGGATACCAATTAAATGAACTCAAAAAAAGTTAAAGACGAATTTTTAAAAGCAGTTAAAGCATATTTAGAAGGTACTGCTGACGAAACGCAATTACTATTTGTTGAACAATATTTTGATCTCTTCTTAGATTCGGAAGATATTTTCGAATCTATGGATAGCGAAGAGATACAAAGTATCCATGACCGTATGCTTTGGAAGATTAATAATGAAATCGAAAAAAAAACTAGAATTTCCTCTGGTAAGATGGAGACTGCACGTTCATTTTCGAAATACTTATACATGGCTGCGGCAGCTGCTTTCGTGATTCCAATGAGTCTTTATATATACCAGAGAAATCAGGTTAAGCCTGTTATTTCGCAATTGACCAGTAAAATTACACCTGGTGGAAATAAAGCTGTTTTGACTTTGGCCAATGGATCGAAGATATCGTTAACTGATGTTAAAAATGGAGAAGTTGCTAATCAATCGGGTGCTGTTATTACTAAAAACAGAGATAGCCAGTTAGTTTATCAGTCTGTTTCTTCAATGGCTAAAGAAATCGCATATAATACCATAGAAACTCCTAAAGGTGGACAGTTTCAATTGATTCTATCTGATGGAACAAAGGTATGGCTTAATGCAGCATCTTCTTTACGCTATCCTTCTACTTTTGGCCGGGGTGATCGTAAGGTTGAATTGGTTGGAGAAGCCTACTTTGAAGTTGCTAAAAATGCAGGTAAACCTTTTTTAGTTTCTTCAAGCAAACAGGTTGTAGAAGTGTTAGGCACACACTTTAATATCAATGCTTATACTAACGAGCCTGTTGTCAGTACTACTTTACTCGAAGGAAGTGTTAAAGTAATCAGTCCTTTTACAAATACCTATAAAATTATCAAACCCGGACAACAATCGCTCATCAATAGTGATGATATTAACAAGACGGGTATTAAAGTGAAGAACATCGATCCTGATGAAGCTGTCGCCTGGAAAAATGGATATTTCATGTTCGAGAAAGAAGGAATTGCAAGTATTTTAAGAAAGGTGTCGAGATGGTATGATGTAGAAATCGAAAATCCGCAGGGAGAGAAATTGGACAAGCTGTTGTTTAGTGGAACACTGTCAAAATACAGCGATGTTTCAAAAGTATTGAGAAAGCTGGAATTAACGGAGTCAATTCACTTTAAGATAGTGGGGAGGAGGATTATAGTTATGCAATGAAACGCTACTCAAATGAAAATCAAATAAGTCAGGGGTGCGGAAACACCCCTAACTATTTGGTTTATAATAAGATTTAAGCAACCTATTACTAATGCAGAGAGGTTACCCTGGAAGATATTTCTCTTTGCAAAAAAAAACCAAGCAGATAAAGGTATGAATTATTATACTAAACTTTCGGGGTGCCTGATGGGTAGCCTGAATAAATTTTTATTAGTAATGCGACTGATGATTATTTTGTTTTTTGTGGGTATGATGCAAGTGTCTGGCGCTACATATGGACAGAAAATAACCCTGAACCAAAACAAAATAAAAATCACACAGCTTTTTAAAGAAATCAAAAGACAAACCGGGTACGATGTACTGTGGCAGTCTGAAAAGCTAAATGAAAACAGAATAATTAGTGCGAATTTCAATAAAACTGACTTAAAAGAAGTCATGACTCAGTGCCTTGCTGGCCAAAATGTAACTTTTGCAATTGAAGATAACAGTGTTGTGATTAAACAGCAGCTGGCTGTTATTTATCCTGTAAAAACATTGGTTCAGGACTCGATTGTATTTAAAGGCAGGGTTCTGGACGAACATGGTAAACCTTTACCTGGTGCTAGTATACATCTTAAAGGAGGTCATAAAAGTTCTATTTCTACTGAAAGCGGATATTTTGAAAGATATGGTACTACAAAAAGTGTCCTTATCATCTCTTATTTAGGATATATTACAAAGGAAGTTTCTTTAGTTGGTGCAAACCCGGGAGAAATAATTACTGTGAAAATGAATCCGCAGGCTAGTATTGAATTAGGTGAAGTTAAGATTGCCAGTAACGGTTATCAGGACATTCCTAAAGAACGGGCAACAGGTGTTTTTGAAGTAATTAGTAAAGAGCAGTTACAGCATAGCACTGACCCGAACCTGCTCAAACGTTTGGAAGGTATTACAACTAGTATGGATTTTAGAAATGACCTGAATCCAACTAATTCAGCAAGTAGTACCTTTGCAACTTTCAGATCTCCATTAACGAACTTAACCATTCGTGGGAAAAACACGCTAACTGGGGCTCTTGCAGGATCAGACAATAATAGCGGTAGAGTTTTAGTTGTGATTGATGGTATTGCCAGTCCTTATTCTATTGATCAGGTAAATCCAAATGACGTAGAAAGTGTTACTATTTTAAAGGATGCTGCAGCGGCTTCCATTTGGGGATCAAGAGCTGCTAATGGAGTTATTGTAGTAAAGACCAAGAAAGGAAGCTATCAAAATCCGCTGCAAATTTCATTTAATGCGAATTTAAATATAACGGAAAAACCTAATCTTTTCTATAAAAAGACGATGAGTGTATCTGATTATATTGATGCACAAGTCGCTAAATATAATCGCGATTATCCCGGCCCTTATAATCCTAATGATCAATCTACTTATATGCCAGATCCTCAGGTTAATGCTGCTCAAACAGCAGTTTCTCCTGTCGCTGATATTGCAAATCAGGAGAGAAGAGGACAAATTACAGCTGCACAAGCAAATGCTCAACTGGATGCACTGCGGGGCAATGATGTGCGCAATGACCTTAGTAAGTATTTTTTCCGAAATTCTGCCAGACAATCTTATTCATTAGCAGTTTCGGGTGGAAGTGAAAAAATATCACAACGTTTTTCTGCCAATTATGATAAAACTTTAAACAATACGGTGAAATCTGGTTTAAATCGTGAAGGATTAAACTATGCAGTTTCAGTGAAACCTTTATCCAAATTGGAATTGAATGCAAATGTTGTTTATAGTCAGACCAATACGAGCGCTCAGTCAGGATATGATTCCTTTTCAGGGGGAGTTAATTCAGCAGGTGGCTCAATTTATCCATATACTAAGTTAGCTGATGATAATGGTAATCCGTTGGTTGTCAGTAGAGCCTATACTCCGCAATTTCTTAATCTATTATCCTCAACTTATGGAGATCATTTATTGGACTATCAATATAGACCCTTAAAAGATATTAATGATGGATATAACAAAAGTAAATTACAAAATATAAATATCAATTTTGGAGCAACTTATCAAATACTTCCTGGATTCTCAGCCAATCTAACTTATAACTATAATGTAGGATATGGTGAAGCTAATGATCTGGAGACTCAGGACTCATGGTATATGCGCGATCAAATTAACTTGTTGACTACGCCGTTGAATGCTTACGATTTATATACTTTTTTACCAATAGATCCATATGTAAGGCATCTGCCATTAGGAGGACAATATACTGAAACTACTACAAAATCTAATAATCAGACTTTAAGGGGGCAATTAAACTTCAATAAAACGTGGAACGAAAAACATAATATTTCAGCAATTGCGGGAATTGATGTTTTTAAGAGTTATAGCCTTTTAAAAAGTGACGGTTATTTGGGCTATGATCCTACAAATCTGTCTGTATCGAGAAACCTGAATTATGATTACTCTTATTTACTATTGTTTGGCAATCCTTTTACTGGAGCTGGAACCAGTAAGCTTCCTGCTCCACCATTCAATTTACAAGAGGATAGAGGCAGAACAATCAGTTATTTCACTAATGCAGCCTATACTTATGATAATAGATATACTCTTTCTGCAAGTTTTCGCAGGGATTTGTCTAATGTATTTAGTTCTTTGGGAAATAATGGTGGAACTCCCTTTTATTCTGTAGGTGCTGCCTGGAATATAAATAATGAGAAATTCTATAATTTCTCCCTGATCCCTTTGCTTAAATTACGGGCTACTTTTGGATATAATGGAAATGTAAATCCTGCGGCATCAGGTTTGCCGGTTTTACAATATACGCCAGCTAGTCAGGTTTTTGATGGCAATTTTCTTGCCTTTGCAAACGCATTTAACGCTTCTAATTCTAATTTCAGACCAGAAAAAACCGGCATAATAAATTTGGGTTTGGATTTTAGTATAAAGGGCGGGCGTTTATCTGGAAATGTTGAGTACTATCAAAAAAGAACTAAAGATCTCTTAACAAGCAATTCTATAGATCCAAGTACTGGCTTTAGCGAATTGACTACAAATTCAGGAAATTTGTACGGCCATGGAGTAGATTTTACTTTGAATTCTTTGAATATTGAATCTGGAAAATTCCGTTGGAACAGTAATTTTTTGTTTAGTTATAATAAGGTAAAGGTTACTAAGTTATATTCTCCAATAAATTATAATGCCGGTGATATAATGTCTAACCCTTTCGCTGTTACAGAAGGAGCTGATCTATCCCGTGCATTTGCTTATAAGTGGGCTGGGCTGGATCCTCAAACTGGTGACCCCCGAGGATATTTAAATGGAAATATAGTAACTATAGATAATACTTCTGCTGGCTCTGATGCATTTAACGCCATTAAAGCACTACCAACTAGTAGTCTGCATTATTTTGGCTCATTAGTTCCTGTTTATTATGGATCTTTTCGAAATACATTCAGTTATGGGAATTTTTCCCTTTCAGCCAACTTGCAATATAAACTGGGCTACTGGTTTAGAAGACCAATTTCAGATATAGTTCAGTATAGCTTATTATATAGTGATAATAGATTACAAGGAGCTGAATATACGAACCGGTGGCAAAAACCTGGTGATGAAAAAAATACAAATGTGCCTTCACTTACCTTTCCGATTAGTCAGGCAAGAGACGGATTTTATCAATTATCAGATATCAATATCCTGAAAGGTGATCACATCAGGTTACAGGAAATTAATCTATCCTACACAATAAATAAGAAGAATTGGGTAATTAAAAATCCAAGAATTTATGCCAATGTTTCCAACTTAGGTGTAATCTGGAGAGCGAATAAGTTAGGTCTTGATCCGGATATTTATGATTATCCAATACCTAGAACTTATAGTCTTGGTCTGAGTGCTAATTTTTAAAATTAAAAAAATGAAAATCTATAAATTTTTGTTATTGATCATTGTGTTCAGTTTAATGCTGGGTTCCTGTAAAAAATATCTTGATGTACCACCAACTACATCACAGCGCTTTGCTGAAACGGCTGAAGATTGTCAATTGCTGTTGGATAATTATGGATTGATGAATACAGGATATCCAAGTGATGGAGAGCTTTCTGCGGATGATTATTATTTACCATCTTCTAGTTATACTAGTCTTGTTAATTCTGAAGATCGTGATTTATATATATGGTCGGCTGGTGCCAGGCGGGCCAAAGCAGGAGCTCAATGGCAGAATCCCTATCAAGTAGTCTTTCAGTCAAATCTGGTTTTAGAAACTGTTCAAAAATTACAAGGAGGTTCAACAGATCCAGGCACCTTAAATAATTTAAAAGGAGCGGCTCTATTTTTCAGGGCATATGCTTTTTGGAATGTTGCTCAATTATATGCGAAACCTTATTCTGCAGCAAGTGCTGACCAGGATATGGGGATTCCTTTGAGAATGACTACTGATATAGTTGAAGTATCTGTGCGAGGTACTGTCAAACAGACCTATGACAGAATAATTCAGGATCTAAAGGATGCAGTTAATCTTTTACCGTCCACTTCAAGCATTGCCACCCGGCCAAATAAAGCAGCAGCATACGCGATGCTGGCACGCACTTATTTGTCTATGGAAAATTATACAGATGCTCTAAGTTCAGCAACCTCTGCATTACAGCTTGATAATCAATTGATGGATTATAATACGATTCCAGCTTCTTCTAATACCCCTTTTAGTCCAAGATTTAACAAAGAAGTTGTTTTTCATTCAATTATAAGTGGAGGAAATACTTTAGTACCGAATATTAATACAGCCAGAATCGACTCAAACTTAGTAGCATCATATGATCCGAATGATTTGAGAGGTACTCTTTTTTTTAAGTTAATTGGAATTGGACCTACTTATCGCTTTACGGGAAGTTACGAAGGGGCATTTTTAAGTTCTAATTTTTTTAATGGTTTAGCTGTGGATGAGCTTTATTTAACTCGTGCAGAATGTTATGCCAGGACAAATAAGCCAAATGAAGCAATGACAGACTTAAATACGCTACTCATAACAAGGTGGAAAACCAACACTTATGTCAATATGACTGCCGTTGATGCTCAGGATGCACTGAGGAAAGTATTGAAAGAGCGTAGAAAAGAGTTAGTGATGCGTGCACAACGCTGGACTGATCTACGCCGTTTGAATATGGATCCTAATTTTTCAATGCCGCTAAAAAGAATACTCCCAGGTATTGGTTCCTATGAATTGGCTCCAAATGATTTAAGATATGTTTTATTAATCCCGGATGAAGTTATTACGAATGCTGGTATTTCACAGAATCCACGCTAAGATTTGCATTTAACTTATAATAATCAAAATAACCCCTAACATGAAACAAATGATGAGATGGCTTCAATTGCCCGGTGTAAGTTTACTGGTGATTTTAGCAGCAAGCGGATGTAAAAAAGTGGCATCTGAAGAAGTGAAAGCCCAAAATTATGTACAAGTAGTTCCTTTTGTGGGCGCTGGAGGCACGTCTGGCGGATTTTTGGATGGAACAGGTGAAAAAGTTTTATTTCAGAACCCTAATAATATGGTAATGGATGCTTCTGGAAATATATATCTTACGGATGAGTTTAATAATCGTATTCGTAAAATAACTCCAGCAGGAGAAGTGACTACTTTTGCAGGTACAGGTGATGGTGGTTATGTTGATGGAGCAGGTACGACAGCAAAATTTGGTCTTCTTGAAGGGCTTACAATAGACGCCTCTGGTAATTTATATGCATCGGATTATGCTAATTCTGTAATAAGAAAAATTACGCCGGCAGGAATCGTTTCTACCTATGCAGGTTCTGGGCAAAATGGATTAATCGATGGGCCGGTTGCTACTGCACAATTCGCTAATCCATCTGGTTTAGCTATCGATAAATCCGGTAATCTATTTGTTGCAGATAATAATAATAATGTCGTTCGAAAAATTAGTGCAGATGGAATAGTGAGTACCTATGCCGGAACTCCCAGAACAGTTAATTACCAACCTAATAGATACAATGGACCGGCAAGTTCGGCAGTGTTTGGCCCTGCACTAACTGGATTAGCAGTAGATTTATCAGGGAACGTCTATGTTGCAGATCAAATAAGAAATTATATATGGAAAATCACTCCAAATGGAAACGCTAGTACCTGGGTAGGAGACGGGCAACAGGTTTTTAATGGTAACATTACATTCAATGATGGGTTTGGGCCTGCCGCAGAAATTTGTACACCAGCTGCTCTAAGTTATGATGCAGCATCTGGTAATCTATATTTAGCTGATTATGGTAATAACCGCATTCGAAAAATCACTCCGGATAGTTATGTATCTACTATAGCGGGTAATGGGGTAAAAGGGAGTGTCAACGGATCAGTGGCTAGTTCTCAGGCCAGCCTTCCGTCTGCTGTAGTGGCAGATGCAACAGGCAATGTTTATTTTTCAGAATATAATAAGATCCGTAAAATTGAAACTGTGAATATTTCAAATAAGCCAAGTAATAGCTGGAATAATCCGCAATCGTGGGGTAACCCCCGCTAATTAAATGAAATTCAATTACCATAATTTATTCCATAAAGCTTAGTCAAATGAAAAAAATAGTTTTAACAATTATTATTGCTGCGGTTTCGATGTTAACTACTAAAGCGCAACAGAATCAAGATAAAGAAAAAATTAAGAAAAGAGTCACTTATAGTTTTGGTGCAGATGTAGGAGTACCTACCGGATATGTATCAAATTACTCATCTTTAGTTGCTGGGGCATCCTTACAAGCCGAATACCCAATTTTAAAAAAGACAGCTATTACGGCTAGCGCTGGTTATCTGAATTTTATAGCTAAACGTGGGGGGAAGGGAGTTCCCTTCATCCCACTTCTCGGTGGTTTGAAATATGATTTTACATCCAAAATTTATGTTTCGGGGCAAGCCGGAATGTCATTCTATGGAGGGAGAGATGAAGGTGATGGTAACGGTGGTGGAAGCGGTGAAAAATATTTCACTTATGTTCCTGGTATTGGCTTTCATACTTCGAAACATTTTGATGTGTTGTTTAAATATGAGACAGTTTATGTCGCGTCATCTTCGAGATCTTATTCTTCTGCAGGTGTACGTATTTCTTATAATTTTAACTTGAATTAAATAATGAATTTAAGATATTATGTTGTCTTCTTTTTAGTTTTTGTTTCCTTAAGGGTGGCTGGACAAACTGATACCACTTCCTTTCAATACAGGAAACCTCTTTTTGATTTTGATTACTTAAAACCTGTATTTAAGTTACAGAAGGAACAGCTGAATAATAAAAATAGATTTCTCCGGTTTTCTGTCGTGACAGGATATCGGGAAGGTGTCAAGCCAATCGCAGGATCATTTGGCTTGAATTTCAGATCAGAAAATGATTCAGTAGCAGGAATCCAATTAATAACTATGTATAATCTATCTATTACTGATATACTTACTCATGGATTGGTTAAACGTAATAATATCTACCTGGAAGTAGATGACCCGTCGAAATATATCTATGACCCCAAATATGGGGATAAAGAAAGCTGGATGAGGAAAAATGCATATTGCTATGAACTTGCTCTTCCTCTTGGTTCTCTCAAAGATGTTAAGGCTTTAGAGAAATATCTCTTCGATTCTTTTGGAGTAAAATCGAGTATGGAAAAGCGTTTGGTCAGAGCCCTTATATTGATACGTACTTCAACTATTGATAAAATTAAATCTGCAGGAAAAGGTGAAGAAAAATATGATCTGAAGGGATATTTCAATAATATCCCTATCAATAGGCTGGAAGATCCCCTTTCACGTGCTGGACTACCTCCTATGATAGATGAAACTGGTTATACGGGGCCTGTAGATTTAGATCTTAAGCTTCATTCTTGGAGTGATATGCCTGCTTTACGTAAAGAGCTGCATCGCTATGATTTAGATTTAATTGAGGGAATGCGTGAAATAGAAATGTTTGTTATCAAAAAAAATAACTAATGAGATTGATCAATATATTAATTCTAATGCCTTTTTTAACGATTTTTGGGGCTAATGCACAGCAGAACTCTGTAGTACCAGATCAAAAATTAGCCAATTTACCAAATTTATCTATAGGAGATTCATTACCAGATTTTGTAATAGGTAAAATTATTAATACCAATAAAAAGATAGATCGAACCGCGAATTATAAAAATAAATTATTAATTATTGATTTTTGGGCAACGGGTTGTGCAGGTTGCGTATTGGCGCTCCCTAAAATGGACTCGTTGCAAAAACAATTTGGTCAGAAAATCAAAATCTTGCCTGTAACTTATGAGAAGGAAGCTAATGTACTTACTTTCTGGAAAAATAACATAAACACCAAAAAAACATCCCTTTCATCTGTAGTAGAAGATAATATATTTGCTGCTTATTTTCGGCATAGAACTATTCCTCATGAAGTTTGGGTATATAATGGAAAAGTGGTAGGGATTACTTCCTCAGATTATGTTGATTCCAACAATATTAAAATGGTGTTAAGCGGGCAGCAAAATGATTGGCCGGTAAAAAATGATTTCTATATTTTTGATGGTAAAAAGCAACCCCTATTTGCTATGAATCCAAATCAAATAGATACTGTATCGACATTTGTAAAATATTCGGCAATTAGTGATTACAAAGAAGGGGCGAATTCCGAAGGGTTTGGTGCATCAGGTATTGTAAGAGACTCCCGAAAAAGGACGGTGAGGGCATTTTTTGTGAATCACCCGATTTACAATGCTTATCTGATTAACTGGAGTCGTGCGATTAATTTTGGAGATTTGGTAAGACCATCTTTTTTAATTCAGCCAAACCAAATCGTGTGGGAGGTTGAGGATAAATCCAGGTATATTTTTGTTGAAGGTTCTGGTGCTTCACAAGGATGGCTCAAAACAAATGGTATTTGTTTTGAGTCGTTAAACATTGATACTGGGCAGACAGATGCTGATATCAGCAAGGCTACCATAGCTGATTTGGATCGTTTACTTGGTTTACACGCCCGTTGGGAGAAAAGAAAAGAGAAAGTTTTAGTTCTTTTAAGAACGGATAAAAGTATACCATTAAAAAGTAAACATAGTTTAACGGACGAATATGATAATCGTTTAATTACCCATGGATCAATGCACCAGCTTCGTGATTCACCAGTAAGTACATTAACTAAAAAGATGAATGAAGAAGCAGGTAACCCCTATGTTTTTGACGAAACGTCTTATATTGAAAAGGTGGATCTGGATTTGAATTTTTCTTCATGGACTGATATTGTTGGGATAAACAAAGCATTACAACCTTATGGGTTAGCATTAAAGGAAGAAGATAGAGTGGTAGACAAGTTTGTATTCACTGAAGTTAATAGAGACATGTTGGTTAACGGTAAAAAGATTGATGAGGCAAAAGATAGGAGAGTGGCTAAAAAAGGGCTGAAAGATCCTTCGAATGAAGAAAATGATCTTTTTCTTTCTGCTAATAAGAAGAAAGCAGGTGTAGTTACCTTACCTTCGGGGCTGCAGTATAAAATTATTCGTCAGGGTAATGGGGTAAAACCCACTTTAACAGACAAGGTCTCTGTGAATTACACAGCTATGCTGGTTAATGGGAAGATTTTTGACAGTTCTTTAGAAAAAGGTATTCCATATGTTATTGATAATATAAGCAATGTAATAAAAGGATGGACAGAAGCTTTGCAGTTAATGCCGGTTGGATCTAAATGGATAATTTATGTGCCAGCTGATCTCGCTTATGGAGCAAGTTCTAATTCAGGGAAATTTCCAAAAAATAGTACAATGATTTTTGAATTGGAATTGTTGAAAATTAGAAAATAGAGATGGCAAACAAAAATATAATTAGCTATTTAAGAAAACTATTTACGATAATATTTTTATTTTCGGTGAATTTAGTATTTGCCCAAAGTGGAGAAAAAGTTAAAGATAACTGGCAAAACCTGGATCTTGAAAGTGATAGTGTATTTGGAATCAGTATGGAAAAGGCTTATAAAGAACTTTTGAAAGGCAAAAAAGTAACTTCTGTTATTGTTGCGGTAATTGATGGAGGGGTAGATATCAATCATGAAGATCTTAAATCAGTAATCTGGACAAGTCCCAATGAAATTCCTGCAAATGGTAAAGATGATGACAAAAATGGGTTTATTGATGATGTACATGGCTATAATTTTTATAATACTACGGTAAAAGAAGACGAAAAAGCAGAAGTAGTTTCAATAAAAAGTAAATTGAAAGTTGTGCTGTCAGATCAAAAATTATTAAATCAGATTTTACAAAAAATCGGAAAACCATCTGTAACCATTGATGATTTTAAAAATTATATTCCCAATAGTGCTGCAGAGCTCAAAATGCAGACACTTCTGGTTTCTGGTTTGAAAATTCATTCGGAATTTTTGATTTATAAAAAAATTAATCTTGAAAGAGCAATTAATTACTATAATATGCAACTTGCTTATTATGATAAGCATGATTATGATCCAATAACAGGAGGGCCATCTGCTTATCATGGTACTCACATTGCTGGTATTATTGCTGCAGACAGAAATAATAATATTGGTATTAAAGGTGTTGCTGATTGTGCTAAAATCATGGTCATCAAGGCAGTGCCAGGACTGGATCCAGTGAGAGAGTATATTGATCAGACAGAAATTGATAATTCTGAAGAGAAGGCTAAAGCCGTTGCTGCCGCTATTCGTTATGCTACCGATAATGGTGCAAAAGTGATCAACATGAGTTTTGGCCAACCTTGGGCTAAGCCGGCTGCTACAGTTGATGAGGCTATAAAATACGCATTGAGTAAAGATGTCCTGATTATTCATGCTTCTGGTAATGAGGGGCAGAACCTTGATCAGATGGACATTTATCCCGATCGCAAAACTTCGGCAGGTCAGGATATCTCTGCTTCATGGATCGAAGTTGGGGCTTCAGGTTGGAAAAATGATGAAAAATTGGTGGGTGATTTTTCTAATTATGGCAAAAACAGTGTCGACGTTTATGCTCCAGGCATAGAGATTACTTCTACTACACCTCGTTCAACATATCTGGATGATACTGGAACAAGTATGGCTGCACCAGTTGTTACTGGGTTAGCGGCTGTAATCAGAGGGTATAATCCTGAATTAACTGCTGCACAGGTAAAAGTAATAATTATGAAATCTGTCGTTAAAGCAGAGGCGTTAAAAGACAAGTGTATCTCCGGTGGCATAATAAACGCTTACAAAGCTTTTAGACTTTTGAATTATAATTAGTATAATTGATTGTCCTGTTTTTTTATGCTTTTTAACAGGATAATCAATTACATATATTATTGATTGTTATCATAGATTCTTTTTTATACCACCTCATTTTAATAAATAAATTTAACAACTCTTACCATAGATGTAAATTTTGGCACCTACAGGTGTATCTGGTTGTGCTATAGTTGATAACATCAGGCTTAATATGTAGTTTCTTATATTACCTGATAATACTGAAGGGCTTGGTCCTCCATTATATGCATAAATAGCACAGATTTTGCATCCATTTAAACAAGGAGGTTTTCTCGGTGATAAAATATAACTGCTAATTAAAAGAGGATCACCCGTTCCATTGTAAACATACCATGCTCTCGCCATAATGATTGATTCTTTTATCTATCAAAAAGATATCAAAAACTTTATTTTTGCCTACTCTTTTCAAGGTTTTCGGCTTCCCTAATTAACAACCTGGCTTAACCCGAACATATATCGTATGCATAGGAGGCTGTGCGACTTGCGTTACTATAGCATCTGCAATATAAGCTCTTAAACGTGTAGATAAAACCGAAGGGCTTGCTCCACCATTAAGTGCGAAAATAGCACAGATATTACATCCGTTTAAACAAGTAGGTGTATAACTTATTAAAGTATAACTAGAAATTAAAAGTGGGTTACCACTTAAATATGCATACCATGCTCTTGCCATAATAAATGATTCTTTTATCTATCAAAAAGAGATCAAAAACTTTATTTTATGCCTACTCTTTTCAGGGTTTTGGCTTTCCCCTAATTAACAACCTGGCTTAGCCCGCACATATATCGTATGCATAGGAAGTTGTGCGACTTGTGTCACTATAGCATCCACAGTATAAATTCTTAAACGTCCAGATAAAACCGAAGGGCTTGGACCGCCATTAAGTGCGAAAATAGCACAAATATTACACCCATTTAAACAAGTAGGTGTATTACTTATCAAAGAATAACTAGAAACTAAAAGCGGGTCACCACCTAAATATCCATACCATGATCTTGCCATAATAACTGATTCTTTTGTCAATCAAAAAGAGATCAAAAACTTTATTTTAATGCCTGCTTTTTAGGAATTTCGGCTTCTCCCAAATTAACAACTTTTGCCATAAACATATTTTTTGTTACTAATTGATGAGTCGGGTTGGGCTACAGATGTCGCCTGAAGAGTTGCTATGTATAGTCTTAAGTTAGTTGAAAGTACTACAGGGCTTGGCCCACCATTGTATGCATAAATAGCACAAATTCTAGTACCATTTATACAAGCAGGTTTAATAGGTGATAAGTTATAACTTGAGAGTGTTAGAGGGTCACCAACTCCATTGTAAGAATACCATGCTCTTGCCATAATAAATGATTCTTTTGTCCATCAAAAAGAGATCAAAAACTTTATTTTAATGCCTACTTTTTAGGGATTTCGGCTTCTCCCAAATTAACAAGCCCTGCCATAAACATATTTTTTGTTACTAATTGATGAGTCGGGTTGGGCTACTATTGTGACCTGAAGGTTTGCGATGTACGCTCTTAAGCGAGTTGAAAATACTGTAGGGCTTGAGCCACCGTTGTATGCATAAATTGCACAAATTTTGGAACCATTAATACAAGCAGGTTTAGTAGCTATCAGGTTATAACTGGAAATTAATAATGGGTCACCGACTCCATTGTAAGAATACCATGTTCTTGCCATAATAAATGATTCTTTTGTTTATCAAAAAGAGATCAAAAAACTTTATTTTCCAATGCCTACTCTTTTATGGGATTTCGGCTTCTCCCAAATTAATATGATAATTATATTAACAGTTTTAATGATAACATATTTCATAACCCTGCTGGTAAGTTGTGCCAATTGTTTCACTAAAACATTTGTGATATAAATTCCCATCTGCACAAGTTGGTGAGTAAGTTTTAATAAGTTTAATAATTCAAGGGACCCAACCTGGGTTCCTTGAATTATTAAAAGTCAAGTAGCGTCTAAATAGCTTTACCGTAAACATATTTCTTAGTAGCTGATGTTGAGTCAGGTTGCGCTACTGTTGTGATCTGAAGGTTTGCGATGTACGCTCTTAAGCGAGTTGAAAGTACTGTAGGGCTTGGTCCACCGTTGTATGCATAAATAGCACAAATACCAGACCCGTTTATACACGCAGGTTTAAGAGTTGCCAGGTTATAACTTGAAATTAATATTGGGTCACCAACCCCATTGTAAGAATACCATGATCTAGCCATAATAAATGATTCTTTTGTCCATCAAAAAGAGATCAAAAACTTTATTTTAATGCCTACTCTATTTAAGGTTTTCGGCTTCCCCATGTCAAAAAAGAACTAATGCTTAAGCTTTACCGTAAACATATTTCTTAGTAGCTGATGACGAGTCAGGTTGTGCCACTGTCGATAACTGAACGTTTGCGATGTACGCTCTTAAGTTAGTTGAAAGTACTGTAGGGCTTGGGCCACCGTTGTAAGCATAAATAGCACAAATTCTGCTACCATTAATACAGGAAGGTTTAAGAGTTGCCAGGTTATAACTTGAAATTAATATTGGGTCACCAACCCCATTGTAAGAATACCATGATCTAGCCATAATAAATGATTCTTTTATGCATCAAAAAGAGATCAAAAACTTTATTTTAATGCCTACTCTATTTAAGGTTTTCGGCTTCCCCATGTCAAAAAAGAACTAATGCTTAAGCTTTACCGTAAACATATTTCTTAGTGGCTGATGACGAGTCAGGTTGTGCCACTGTCGATAACTGAACATTTGCGATGTACGCTCTTAAGTTAGTTGAAAGTACTGTAGGGCTTGGTCCACCGTTGTACGCATAAATAGCACAAATTCTGGTACCATTAATACAGGCAGGTTTAAGAGTTGCCAGGTTATAACTTGAAATTAATATTGGGTCACCAACCCCATTGTAAGAATACCATGATCTAGCCATAATAAATGATTCTTTTATGCATCAAAAAGAGATCAAAAAACTTTATTTTAATGCCTACTCTATTTAAGGTTTTCGGCTTCCCCATGTCAAAAAAGAACTAATGCTTAAGCTTTACCGTAAACATATTTCTTAGTGGCTGATGACGAGTCAGGTTGTGCTACTGTCGATAACTGAACGTTGGCGATGTATAGTCTTAAGTTAGTTGAAAGTACTGTAGGGCTTGGTCCACCGTTGTACGCATAAATAGCACAAATTCTGGTACCATTAATACAGGCAGGTTTAAGAGTTGCCAGGTTATAACTTGAAATTAATATTGGGTCACCAACCCCATTGTAAGAATACCATGATCTAGCCATAATAAATGATTCTTTTGTCCATCAAAAAGAGATCAAAAACTTTATTTTAATGCCTACTCTATTTGAGGTTTTCGGCTTTCCCTTGTTTTTACTATTGTGGTAATTAATTATTTTTAATGATAATTTTATTAAAATTTACCGTAAACACATTTCCTGTTAGCTGAGAAAAAGTCTGGTTGTGCTACTGTTGTTAACATAACGTCTGCGATTTATGTCCTTAGGTTATTAGATAATACTGAATGACCTAGACCGCGACTGTATGCATAAATGGCACAAATTTTGGAGCCGTTAATACAAGCAGGCTTAAAAGTTGAACGATTATAACTGCCAATTGAAAATGGGCTACCGATATCGTCATATGAATACCATACTCTTGCCATAATACATGACTCTTTTTTCTTTTAAAAAGATCAAAAAAATAATTAATGCCTACTCTTTTTAGGATTTTCGGCTTCCCCTTTAGTTAACCATTATAAAATTGAGTTGTATGAAACGTATTGAATCAGGGTCTTTACTGCTGCAGACAGTTGAAAGTTTTTTTCTGAATTTGATTCATACTTGCCTTATTTATCCGGATGATAAGACCTTTCATTTTGTTAATGATTTCATAGTACTAATTTACGAAGACCTGTTCCGCTTTGCTAGGGTCAGGAGTCCCCAACTATTATTGCCCTCATTTTTTTATGTCAAAAAAAACCCTCTGCTATGAGGGTTTAAATGATAGTAATTGAGTCACGGTTTTCAAGTGAATTTTATTTTGAAGTCCCTCCGGCTGGCACAGCAGACATTCTTACCTCTAAAGGGACAGGGGGGAAATTAGATGCGGGCTGGCCTTTACTTTTAGCCAGTGCGCGAATAATATAGATTAGTAATCCAGGAGTCCCTTCAATATCAGGTCTGCGCTCAGGATCTTCGGGAATCTCATCTGCAAAAATGGCATTTAAATAAGGGCCGTCTACTGTTTCCGGTGCTTTGTCTAATACAACATAGCTATCTGGATCACAAATGTCCAGTTCATTGTTAATAAATTGATACCAGGGCATAGAATTAATTTTTAATGATAATACCTACTCTGTTTAGGGTTTTCGGTTTTCCCCTCAAAACGAACATCCATCCAATTGCTGGCATATTGTCTTTTATGTCTTGGGTCTTCAAAAGGCTTTAAAGTGGTATTTGAATTATGTAGTGTAGCAATAAATCCATCGGAATAATTATGTGCATGAAGTTTAGCACCAGTATTCCATGAATAATCATAATCTTCTCCAATTTGTAAATCTTTAAACGGATGATCGAGCCAAAATGATTTCCTGTAGGTCATAGTTGCTCCTGCCAACCATGGATGTTCCAGAAGGTTTCCATCATATCTCCAGAATTTACCAGCTCTTGGAGAGAAAAATATAATTTGGCTCAACCCGGATATATCTGCCTTAGACTCCGTTAAAAAATTAACTGATTTGTTTATCCAGTCAGACGCATACCAGTCATCATCGTCCCAATGCATAATAATTTCCCCTTGTGCTTTCTCGCAAGCATAATTTCTTTTAATCCCGATACTGCCTAGAGGATCAGTATAGAAGTATTTAATGCGCTTATGATCAGGTAACAGAGACCTTATTGATTTTTTTCCATCATCTATGACAATCAATTCTGCATTTCTAAAATCCTGGTTTAAGAAATGTTCAGCTGCCAAGGCTGCAAAATTAGGTCGGTTGGCGGTTGGCATAATACAGGATACATAGGGAGTGCTCAAGATTCAGTTTCTTTATTAGGTTCATTCCAGCCAATTGCGTGTTTTTTATGCTTGGGGTTTTCAACAGGTTTGATACTTGTATTATGCGCATGTAAAATAGCAACAAAGCCATTCAGATATTCCAATGCAAAAATTTTAGCTCCGGAGTTCCACACAAAATCATAATCTTCGCCCACCTGCAAGTCAATAAAAGGATGTTGCTTCCAAAAAGATTTTCTATAAGTCATTGTAGCACCACAAAGCCATGGCTTATCTTCTTCAGTATCTTCATATAACCAGCGTTGATCTACAGAGGGTGAATAGAAAACAACTCTATTCAGACCTGCTATATCAGCTCCTGAGGTTAATAATGCATCTGTTATCCTGGTAATCCAGTCGGGCGCATAATAATCATCATCATC
Organism: Pedobacter cryoconitis; assembly: GCF_014200595.1. Lineage (NCBI taxonomy): Bacteria > Pseudomonadati > Bacteroidota > Sphingobacteriia > Sphingobacteriales > Sphingobacteriaceae > Pedobacter > Pedobacter cryoconitis. The sequence goes on along the minus strand of NZ_JACHCG010000001.1, from coordinate 2,944,719 downwards.
CCAATGCATAATAATCTCTCCTGAGGCTTTTTCACAAGCATAATTACGTTTAACCCCGATGGTTCCTAAAGGTTCAGTATAGAAATACTTAATTTTTGGATGATTGGGTATTATCGAAGCACTTGAATTAATTCCATCATCTATAATCACAAGTTCCGCATTAGGGTAATCTTGTTTTAAAAAGTAATCAATGGCAAAAGGTATAAATTTTTGTCTGTTTGCCGTGGGCATAATACAGGATACAAGAGGTGGATTTATCATAAAATTATTATTTAAAGATTAAGCTTGATTTTTTAACTATTTATCATTTTAACGATGCTATTTGTTAGTTCTTCATCTAACAACTCACTCTTATCCATGAAATTTTCGAAATGTTTATAATTCCATGTATTTGCTCCATGATAGATATATACATATAAAAATGGAGCGTCCTCAATTCGGTATAGAAGCTTTCTGCCGGATAAAAATGTAATTACATGCGTATCTTCTCCACGATTGGCATTTGCATATTGATTCTGTAACAATATTTCCTTTCTGCACAATATTGTACCATCCCAGGTATATGGAAAAGAGTAATAAGCTTTTTTAGTAGTCGTATCATAAAGCAAAATTCGGTGCAGGACACTAGCCTGATAGCGTTGTCCGACAATCTGCATGCTGTTGAACTGATATGTCAGCCTGCTGGGATGATACCAATCATCATCATCCCACATGCAAACGTAATCTCCTGAGCATTTAGCAATCAAATGGTTTCTCGCGTTTCCTAAAGATTCATCTACAGCACGTTCTACCAACATGATCCTGATTGTATTATCTTTTTTCATCCTTTCAACTACTTGTTTACTATTCAGGTCGTTCTTTGGGTAAGAGATTACTAACTCTTTATTTGGATAATTTTGTGTTGCAAAACAAATAATAGCCTTTTCTAGTTGTTCGGATCTATTGCTTGTAACACATAAACAAGAGATCAGGGGATAGGGTTGATTCATAAGAAAATATTTAAATCAAAATTTAATAATGCTTCAGGTAAACGTATTTTTTACTTTTTATAGGAGTTTCTGGCTGTATTTGACCAGTTAAAAGTGCCTTATTAATATATTTTAACATATTTGCAGATAAAGGCACATCAGGGTTAGTACCCTCGCCTGTTGCATAAATTGCGCAAATCCGATCGCCACATAAACAAGTATGTTTAACTGTCGCTTTCCAATATCTCTCGGTGTCAGTCGGGTCGCCGCCCGGTATAAATGCATACCATGATCTTGCCATAATGAATTTTTTAATGTTTAGGCTAAAATTACATGAATCAGCATGGCTGTAATAGGGTCAAAAGTCCCAAAAGAATAATCAATTATAGGGCATTTTGATTTCTTTGTAACTTGTCTGAAATAGATTTAAACAATGAAAGAAAAAGTGAAAATTGATGTCATTATTTTAAGTTATGCACAGACAGATGAATTAAAAACAGTTACGGTTAACTGTGTTAATTCATTGATGAGGTCTGAAGATCCTGAGGAAATAGAATTTAATGTCATCGTAGTTGAGTCGGAAAAATCAATGAAACCCTTTCAATATGAGCAAACCCGAACTATTTATCCGGATCAGGAATTTAATTACAATCGCTACATGAACATTGGAATTGATATGACATCGGCTCCCTATATCTGTTTATGCAATAACGATCTGATTTTTTATCCCCAATGGGCAACAGAGATCCTTAAAACTTTTGATCAGTTTATAGATCTTTCCAGTGCCTCTCCATTTTGTACTTTACATCATCCAAAAATGGGATTTTTAAAGAATGACGGCCCTAAATTAGGGTATCGTATCAGAAATGAAGTTGCAGGATGGTGTCTTTTTCTCAAGCGTGATATATTACGGCTAACAGGAAAACCAGATCGGAATTATAAATTCTGGTGCGCAGACAATGATTACTCCAATACCCTTTGGGCATTGAAGTTAAACCACATGTTGATTACCTCATCTTTCGTGGATCATTTGGAAAACAAGACGTTAAACAACCAGACAGAAGAAAGGCAAGATGAACTTACAGAAAAAGAATCTATCTATTTCGATAAAAAATGGAAATACAGAACAGGACAAGATTGGGTTTTATTATAACCCAATCTTTTTGGCTTTATGTTTAGGATTTTCAAAATACTTAACAGTAGTATTACGTGGATGTAAGACAGCAACAAATCCATCAATATAATCATGTGCAAAAACTACCGCGCCTGGTTTAGAGATGAAATTATCATCTTCCCCAGTTTGCCTATCTTGAAATCGGTTAGTCTCCCAGAAAGATTTTCTATACGCTAAAGTTGCACCACTTAACCACTGACTTGGATTTGATGGATTATTTCTGTTCAAGGCTGTTCCGAGCCATAAAGTATCAGTAACCGGAGAAAAAAAATGAATATGTTCAACCCCGCATATATCAGCTCCGGATGTTGTCAAATAATCATATTGTTTACTAATCCAGTCCGGAGCATAAAAATCATCATCATCCCAATGCATGATAATCTCTCCATTAGCCCGCTCACATGCATAATTCCTCTTTGCTCCAATTGTTCCTAAAGGCTCAGTGTAAAAATACCGGATGCGGGAATCTTTTGGTAGTAAAGGAGCTATAGATTCTTTACCATCGTCAATAATGACCAGCTCTGAATTAATATAATCCTGATTTAAAAAATTTTTTAAGGCAAGAGGTACATACTTTTGCCTGTTTGCCGTAGGCATAATGCAAGATATCAATGGCTGTTTAATCATATGTTTTAATTTATATAGATCTAATTTAGTTAGGTTTAAGCAGCAAGGATAGGGTCAAAAGTCCCCAAAACTATCACAGCTATACATGATTTTCTATTTTTTGTAACTTGTTGAAAATAGAATTATATGAAAATACATTTAATCAGTTACGGAGACTCTAAATATGCCGCTCAAAGGGATTTTTTTAAAAAAACAGCCTTAGCATCGTCTTTTTTTGATGAAGTGACGGTCTTTAGTGATGAAGATATTGAAACGGCTTTTAGGACTCGTTTTCAAGATGCTTTAAGTTACCGAAGGGGGGGAGGGTTCTGGATCTGGAAACCTTATTTTGTTCAACGAGTGTTAGAAATATTAGGGGATAATGATATCCTGATTTATTGCGATGCCGGCTGTATGATTAATATCAAAGGTGAAAAGCGGTTTAAAGAATATATTGAGTTGTTAAATCAATCAGAAACCGGATGTCTAAGTTTTGAGTTGCCTCATAAGGAAATAGAATATACTAAGCGAGAAGTCTTCGACTATTTTGGAGCCTCCGAAACTATAATTCATTCTAATCAGTTAGTAGGAGGAGTACTTTTTTTAAGAAAATGCGCGCATACTACTATGCTTGTTAACAAATGGTACGCTACTTTATTCGAGAATCCCTCACTATTTACTGATGATAAAGATGAAAATGTTCAACACAAAGAATTCATAGATCATCGCCATGACCAAAGTATATTCAGTGTGCTGCGTAAAACTTATCAATCTGAAGTTATTCCTGATGAAACCTATTTTCTGGATTTCATCAGGGAAGGCCAGCCTTATCCTATCTGGGCAGCAAGGTTAAAATGATAAAGCTGGCATGGTCAGAATCAGGAGGGTAAAACCTCCACTTTGATATCCAGAAGACTGCGGATCCAATCAGTGCTTTCCGAATCTAGTGCATCACTTTTCTTTAAGTAATAAGAAAAATGGAAATAACTAAGTGCATTGGTGCCATGATAAACATAAAGATAAAGAAATGCACTGTCAGGAATGTAATGTAAGAGTTTTCTCGATTCCAGATATTTAACAATTTGTGCATCCTCAGCCACATCACTATTTGTAAATGGATGTTGTAAAATATGATTTTTTTTGCATAGCAGGCTTCCACACCAAAGGTAAGGGAACGAGAGGTACCCCTTTTGTGTGGTGACATCAAATAGCATAACCTTAGTTAGTATACTAGCTTCACGGAGTTGCCCATTTACCCTCATTGTATTATACTGATGTGCTAACCTTTTTGTATGATACCAATCATCATCATCCCACAAACAAATAAAATCACCATTACAATTTGCAATGGCATGATTCCTTGCAGCACCTAATGATTCATTTCCTTCCCGCTCTATACATACAATTCTCAGATCTGCAACTTCCAGTATGCTTTCTATCAGTTGTTTAGTTTCCTTATCCCATTTAGGATAGGAGATCACTAATTCGCGATTAGGATAACTTTGTGTATCAAAACTAACAATTGCTTTAAGTAATAACGACGGCCTGTTCTGCGTAATACAAATACAGGAAATTAGCGGATGTGATAACTTGATTTTCATGATTTTAACGTTTTATGTTTAGGATTTTCAAAACTTCTGACTACAGTATTATTTGGATGTAACAAGGCGACAAAACCATCATTATAATCGTGTATAAACAGTTTACCTCCATTATTCTGAATGAAATCATCATCTTCACCTGTCTGTAAATCTTTAAACGGATGTTTTTCCCAGGATGATTTCCAGTAAGCTAACGTTCCACCCGCAACCCAGTTCATCGGATTGGGAACTCCCTCATACTGTCTTGTCACAGTATAAATCTTATCCATAATAACCGAATAATAATGGATATGCTGTATTCCGCACATATCTGCCTCAGAAGCCAGAAGAAAATTGACCTGCTGTCTAAGCCAATCATGCGCGTACCAGTCATCATCATCCAGGTGCATAATAATTTCGCCCCTGGCAAGTTCGCAAGCATAATTACGTTTTAATCCTATACTTCCAATCGGATCAGTATAATAATACCTGATACTTGGATGTTTGGGTATTAAATGTGATACAGACTCCTTTCCATCATCTACAATGATCAGCTCCTTATTTCTATAAGACTGATTTAAAAAATATGCAACAGCAAAAGGAATGAACTTTTCTCTGTTTGCGGTGGGCATAATACAGGATACCAGCGGTGAATTCATAATAAGTCTTTTCATCACAATTTAGAAAGGATTAACGCTTGATGATAGGGCCAAAAGTCCCATAATCCTGTCCGTGACACGATTCGACCAGCTAATTTTTAACTTAGGAATAAGCAAAATTATAAACTATGAAGATTAAATTTTTTTCCGACTACGAGGTTTCTGAGAACCTGCTCACAAGATTCAAAGCAAATTATAAAGTGGAAGATGAGCTGCTCACCTTTACAACATCCGAGGATTACGACTATGCTGTTGTTTTTAACAGAGCTAATGATCTGCTAAAACCAGGTGCCAAAGTGATTACAGTAATTCAGGAGCCTTCCTGGAGTGATGCACATCAAAATAAGTTTTATTTGACCAATAGTGATTACATCCTGGTACATGACCCGGAACTATTTGAGAAGACCAATAACGTGAAATTAGGAGGGAAGGTCATTGAATCTCCTGCATTTATGTTTTACCATGATCATGTAGATCATTCTTTTTACGACCGCGCCGGGCAAGTCAAAAAAGAGAAAAAATTATCAATGATTGTATCAGGACTATACTTTAACCGGGCTAATTATCATAAAAGAATAGAAGTGTTAGTTAATATTTTAAAATCTAATCTGGATATTGATATTTATGGACGTGGTCTGAATATTCAGGACCAAAGATATAAAGGTGATTTAAAATATAAATACACAGGTTTATTGCCCTATGAATACTCTATAGCTATTGAGAACTCTAATGAAAAGAACTACATCACAGAAAAATTTGTGGACTGTGTTTTATGCAATACGACACCTATTTACAATGGAGCACCTAATCTTTCAGAAGTCTATGATGAGCGTTACTACAGGACAATAGATCTGGACAGTCCTCATATTGTTCAGGATCTTAGAAATATAATTGCTCACCCTGCGCCTGGCTCAGGAATAAATAAAGAGATCTATTTTGAAAAATATAACCTATACACCAAACTGAAAGAAATTATATACGGCTGATAGCGGCATATATCGAAGGTGGATTTGTTTTTTGATGAGGTTCCGGTTTTGTACCCACGCGGTATAAAAACATACATAAATAAATGATTATTGCAAGCAGCAATACAAATAAGATGATTTTGATGAACCTTGACATAAATTTGTTTTTGACTTGAAGATAAATAACAACTGCCTGGATTGGGAGGGTCAAAAGTTCCATAATTACTATAAAAAAGTAATAAACCGGGTCAAATGTCCCCAAATACAAGATTGAGGATAACCCTTTGATTTTGTTTGTAACTTGTGATAACAAATACAGGTACCCTATGAAAAGCAAGACCGAAATTGACGTTATTATCTTAAGCTTCGCACAGAACGAAGAGTTAAAACTGATTACCCAGCACTGCATCAATTCTTTGATGGACTCAGAAGATCAGGAAACTATCAAGTTTAACGTTGTTGTGATGGAATCGCAGCAGGAAATTAAACCGTTTCAATACAAAAATACTACGACCATATACCCTGAAGAAGCATTTGGTTACCACCGATATATGAATATTGGAATTGATATTACATCTTCCAAATACGTTTGCCTGTGTAATAACGACCTGCATTTCCACCCAGGCTGGGCAACCGAAATATTAAAATCCTTTCATAAATACTATGATCTCTCGAGCGCGTCTCCTTTTTGTTCTTTTCATCATCCCAAAATGGGATTTGAGCAGGATAATGGGCTTTATCCGGGGTACCGAAGCAGGTATGAAGTTGCAGGATGGTGCCTGTTTTTGAAGCGTGATGTTTTCAGGCTTACTGGGAAACTGGACGAAAACTATCAATTTTGGTGTGCTGATAATGATTATGCCAATACATTGGCCGCATTGAAAATCAGGCATGCACTGGTTTCTTCGTCAGTAGTAGATCATTTAGATAGCTGTACGCTAGACCAGCAGGCAGAAGCAGCAGCTATTGCCGCCAGTGAATTCTTTTACCTGGAGAAAAAGTGGAACCACAGAAAGATGGCAGGCTGGACCTGTGTATAATTCCGGACTAGTGTCCGGAATTTTTTGAGAATAAATTAATTACAACTACGCCAATTATAATCAGCACAATGCCTATAACAGCAGGCATATCAGGTTTTTGCTTATAAAAAACAGCTCCTAGTGTTGTAACTAAAACTATGCCCACGCCCGACCAGATCGCATAAGCAATGCCTAGATCCATTTTTCTTAAAGTCAGGCTAAGGAAATAAAAAGCGATAGCATATCCGAAGATCACAATAACAGAAGGCCACAACCTGGTAAACTCTTCTGAAGCCTTTAATGCCGTAGTCGCTATAATCTCTGAAATGATAGCAAGGAATAAGAATATATATGTTTTCATAAGGAGGTAGTTATCCGCAAATATCCTGAATATATAACTATGATCAGAACTGATTAACGGTTCTTTTTGTGATTACGATTTTCGAATGATTTAATCGTTGTGTTATCAGGATGCAGCATAGCAATAAAACCATCAATATAGTCATGTGCAAATATTTTGGCTCCAGGAGTCTGTACAAAACCTTCATCTTCACCTTTTTGCAGATCCTTAAAAGGATGCTGCTGCCAAAAAGACTTTCGGTACACCATGGTCGCTCCCGCAAGAAATGGTTTTGAATTTGGGTTATTCCTGTTTTCAGCATCACCCTGCCAAAATGCTTGCATGATAGCCGAATAATGATGGATATGCTTGATTCCGCAGATATCGGCTCCCGAAGTCAGCAGGAAATTCACCTGCTGAGTAATCCAGTCGTAAGCATACCAATCATCATCATCCCAATGCACAATAATCTCACCTTGTGCCTTTTTGCAGGCATAATTGCGTTTTGCTCCAATCGTACCCAGTGGGGGAATATAAAAATACCTGATGTTAGGAATCTGAGGTAACAAAGGAGCAATAGACTCCTTACCATCATCAATGATGACTAATTCGGCATGCTGGTAATCTTGCTGTAAAAAATAATCCACTGCAAAAGGAATGTATTTCTGCCTGTTGGCAGTTGGCATAATACAGCTAACTAAAGGTTGTTCCATAATAATCTATTTGATGTCAATTTAAAAATGATTGACGCCGCTTTGCAGGGTCAAAAGTCCCAAAAAATCAATCACCTGATTACGCTTTCGATTTCTTTGTAACTTGGAACTGACCGTGAAATCCAACCCTAAATTTAAAAGCAGTTTATGAGTAGTATAACATCCTTTTTAGCCTATGCAGAAGCCAGAAACCGTGTTCTAAAACCTATTGATGGAGTAGTTATGTACCCTTTTGAAGAAACTGCTATTCCACAGTACGTTTATTTCATGCCCAAAACATTGACCAAAGAAGAGCCCCTCAGTGAATTTTTTAAACATCAGTTCCTGTATCTTCCTGACTTATTTTATGTGCTGTATTTTAACCCTATCCGATGGATCCTTCCCGATCTTGCAGAGCGGGTCCAGTCTTTGGAATGTATACCAGTAGGTTATGGCAAAGACCAGAAATTGTTTCAGTTAAGCTATGGCCGTATCACCTTTGATGTTACACCTGCAAGCGATGAACCTGACTTTGAAGAACAGACCGTATTCAGGGTCCCGCTGTATATCGCTGAAACAAATTTCTTTATCAATGTCGTAGAGCTGCCCAACAACATGGGAACACCCAAATTATTCGAAAAGATAGACTTTACCTGGCAATAATGCCTTTTTCTCTTTAAATATCAAATAAGAATTAACCCAATCAGATGAAATTAATAGAAAAAATTGACCGGCATGAAGTCCTCAGGAGATGGGCAATAGGGGAAGTATATTCAGAATTCTTTAATCCACTCTATGAATCAGGAAGAGAAGAGACTATGAAAATGCTTTTTTCAGGTAACCACTATCTGGAACGGGAGGGAATAGACATAGTTTTGGAATTTAAACAGAGCCTGGTAGACTCCATTTCCTTATACGTTAAATGGTATAAAGCAATATTGGAAATTAACAGATCAGATCTTGATATGGTTTATACCCTGCAACTGCCTGGGTGGGAACGAAATACTGATGGATCTTATCTGGTTGCCGATGCAGCTAAAAACATCAATGAAATGCCATTTCTGGATCCACGGGTTACCGGTATCTACAATGCACTGAAAGACAGTGAAGTTAAACTACAGGGGATTACTCTTTTGGCCGTAGATAAAATCGGGCCATACGTAGCAGTAGAAGGAACAGGAAGACTAACTAGTATTTACATGGCACAACAACTGAACAATCTGGATTTGATTAAAGATAATCAGGTGGAAATCGCTTTAGGATTATATTAATGGGATATATCAACAGGTTTAACTACGGGAGATACAACAGGTACCGCCATTATCATAAAAAAATATGTGCAAAATATAATCTTAAAAATTATTACAGCAAGCTATACCGATTATTTTTTAAAACTAAATCGAACTAGCTTTTTTGATTGTTATCTAATTAATTATCTATTGTTTAAGTATTTATTTGATGGCTGGAATTTCTTTTGTACTTTCAGTTTTTTAATCAGGTATTTATCAAAATTAATCAATAATGAACACTCGGGAAGTTGCGGATAAATTCATTCAATTATGGCGTGAAGGTAGAAACGATGACGCTATTCAGGCTTTCTATTCAGCTCAAGCTATTCATCAAACCCGGGGGTTTTTGTATTCCAGGAAGATGGAACAAGCCAACAGTATAGAGATTTCTGAATTATTAGTGATTGGAGAGTATTTTTGTTTGAGACTAAAGATGAATATGGTCCTTAAAGACATCGGCACAAGCACTTTAAATGAATCATGGGTATTTGAAGTTAAAGGAGGTAAAATTGTTTATGAACGCTTCTTTAACTATAATACCAAGGCCGTTTTAGTCTGATGAGAAAAATATTATTTGTTTTTTTAATAGTATGTAAAAATATATAAGTACATTTGTGAATATTTATAATAATAATACAATGCAAGAAGGAGTAGTAAAATTTTTTAATGAAACTAAAGGTTTCGGATTTATCGTACCAGCAAATGGTGACAGTGAAATCTTTGTTCATTCAACAGGCCTAATGGCTAGCATCCGTGAGAACGATAAAGTTACTTATGATGTAGAAGAAGGCCGTAAAGGTCTTAACGCAATTAATGTTCAGTTAGTTTAAGTTTATTAACTATATAATTGACCTATACCGGTCCGATTTATCGGACCGGTTTTTTTATGCCCGATAAGGTCATATGTCCCAAAATAAGCAGATGTTATGCGCTGCTTTTTCCATTCTTTATCTTAGGTATCTATAAAAAAAACAGCTATCTATGACGAAGATCAAATTCCTCTCCAACTATGATAATTCAGAGAGTCTCTTAAAAAGATTCAAAGCAAATTATCTTATTTACGACAATGATTTAGCGTTTACCATTGCAAATGACTACGACTATGCTGTGGTGTTTAATCGTACAGATGAACCTGTTAATCCGAAAGCTAAGGTAATTACCATCATCCAGGAGCCTTCGTTTAGTAAAGCACATGAGTATATTGATTTTTTGTTACACAGTGATTATGTACTCGTCCATGATCCCGAATTATTTGAAAAAGCACATAACCTTCACATCGGTGGTGACGTGATCACATCTCCTTCTTATATGTTTTATCATGATCTTGTGCCTTATCAATTTTTTGACGCAGCCACGGTGATTAAAAAAGAGAAAAAGCTTTCTATGATTGTCTCTTATTTAAATAAACCAGTAGGGATTTATAATAAACGTTTTGGTCTTTTGAACAAGATACTGGATTCAGATCTGGATATTGATATCTATGGAAAGCGGCTGGAAACTGAAGACCGTAGATTCAGAGGGTGGCTGGAACATAAATTTACAGGCTTATTACCTTATGAATATTCTATTGCAATTGAAAATTCAAATGAATGGAATTATGTAACTGAGAAATTTGTGGATTGTGCCTTATGCCGCACGATCCCTATTTATAACGGTGCACCAAATATCGCTGATATTTATGACGAGCGCTATATCAGGTTAATAGACCTCGATAGCCCTACTATCATAGAAGATATCAAAAAAATCATTAAAGAACCAGCTCCACTCTCCACAAGAAATAAAGACATCTATTTCAATCACTATAACCTTTATACAAAACTTAAGGAAATTATTCTGGAGAAACGTTACGGGTAAAAAAGGGGCTTTCAAAAAGCCCCTTTTACATTAATAAAGTTCAAGTGCCCCTTCGATCTCTTCGTAAATACGATCAAGATCCTCGTCACTAATGCAATAGGGTGGTAAAATATATATTACGTTTCCCAGTGGGCGCATTAAAATCCCCTTATTCAAAAAGTAATCATATAATAAATTCCTCAGGTCATCGAAATAAGAAGTGCCCGTTTCTGTACGCCATTCGATGGCCAGAATTGTTCCCGTTTGCCTTGCCGATTCTACGCGCATATGTTGCCTGATCCTTTGCAGAAAACCAGCATGTCTGCGGCAGATCCGGTCTATATGCTGCTGAGTTTCCTCCGTCAGTAATAAATCAATACTTGCTGAAGCCGCAGTACAGGCCAGAGGATTTGCCGTAAAAGAATGACCATGAAACAATGTCTTCATCTTATCTTTAGATAAAAATGCATTGTAAATCTCTTTTGAACAGGTTGTTACTCCTAAGGGCATTGTTCCCCCGGTTAATCCCTTAGAAAAGCACATGATATCCGGTTTTTCCGTCAAATGATCCGCGGCAAAATGTTTTCCGGTGCGTCCAAACCCGGTAAAAACCTCATCTTGTATCATAAATACGTTTTCTGATCTGCAATGCTTCATGAGTTCATCCAATTCGGTAGCTCCATACATTAACATTCCAGCAGAGCCCTGAACCAAAGGCTCGTAAACAAAACAAGCCAGCTGATCACTTATTGCAGAAATCTGTCTTTTCAGTTCAGGTAGATTTTCAGCTGTCGGAAGGTCAATATAGACTACTTCAAATAAGTAAGCATCAAATGGAGCTGTCCATGCGCTGCGGCCACTAACCGACATCGCGCCAAAAGTGTCCCCGTGATATCCATTATTAAAAGCCATTACCTTTGTTTTTGCCTTCTCTTGATTATGCCAATACTGCATGCACATTTTTAAAGCTACCTCTACTGCTGTAGATCCATTGTCTGTGTAAAAAACTCTTTCCTGATTTTGAGGAAGCAGGCTCAACAGCTTTTCGGCAAGTTCAACAGCGGGCTCATGCGTAAAGCCGGCAAAGATTACCTGGTCAAGTTTTCTGATCTGTGCAGATACCTTGTCTGCAATATAAGGGTGGGAGTGGCCATGAAGGATTACCCACCACGAAGAGATTGCATCTATATAGCGATTGCCTTCCTCGTCAAATAAATAACAGCCTTCAGCACGTACAATCGCTGTAGGGATAATTGCATTTAACATTTGGGTATAAGGGTGCCAGATAACCTTTAGATCTCTTTCAGTTAAACTTAAGGTATCTTCTTCTATTGAACTCATAATGCAGTATTTGTGGTTATAGATTTCTCTTTTTGCATAGGCTTTAAACCTAACAAATCAAACATTTTTCTGTCGTCATCTAATCTTGGATTTGGTGTTACAAGCAGCTCTTCGCTTTCACTCGTAAAGATAGAATTAGCACCAGCCATGAAGCACCACGATTGTTCTTCGGTCGTCATTTCTGCACGTCCGGCACTTAATCTGACCATAGATTTTGGCATCAGTATTCTTGCTGTGGCAATCATTCTGACCATTTCCCAGGAGTCAACTTTTGGCAGATCAGCCAGAGGTGTACCCTTTACTCTTGCCAATGCATTTACAGGAACAGATTCCGGATGTTGTGCCAGCGTTGATAAAGTGTGGAGCATATTAATCCGGTCTGCATGAGTCTCTCCCAGTCCGATGATTCCACCAGAACACACAGAAATTCCTGCTTTTCTGACGTTGTTCAGGGTGGATAACCGGTCATCATAGGTACGTGTATTGATAATTTCCTGATAATAGTCTTTAGAAGTATCAAGATTATGATTATAAGCATATAATCCTGCCTCTTGTAATCTTTCAGCTTGTGTTTCGGTAATCATGCCGAGGGTGCAGCAAACCTCTAAGCCAATCTCATTTACACCCTGTACCATTTCCAGAATGTTTTCAAAATCCCGGTTGTCCCGTACTTCGCGCCATGCTGCGGCCATACAGAAACGGGAAGAACCAGAATCTTTAGCTCTTTGCGCAATGGCTACAACATCGTCTTTTGACATTAATGCTTTTACGGTAATTCCTGTATGATAACGGGCGGCCTGCCCGCAATAAGAACAATCCTCAGGACAGCCTCCTGTTTTTACAGATAATAAGGTGCAAACCTGTACTTCTCCGGCCTTATGCCATTGGCGATGCACGGTTGCAGCCTGATAAATAAGTTCCAGTAAAGGCTGATGATAGATGTTTTCGATTTCCTGGATAGACCAGTCATTGCGTATAGTCGTATTACTGTTCATGCTAAATAAAATTAATTGATAATCGGAATAGGGTTAAACTGAAAAGGTGCATTTGCAATCGCATCTCTGTTAATCTCTGTGAATTCAGGTAATTTGCTCCATGTGCTATTTTTTGGCAGGTGATGAAGCAGGACATTCATGGTGTCAAAATCGAAATCTCCATTAAGCACCAGATGTTTTAATGGGATGTTTTTGCTTGTTAATGCATGTATACTGAGCAGGGTATGGTTAATGCAACCCAGGTAGTTTCTGACCACCAGTATAGCATCTGCACCTAAAAGCCTGATCAGGTCTATCATTAAAAACCGGTGAGAAAGCGGAACGAATAATCCTCCTGCGCCCTCGATCAGTAACTGGTTATCTGTTTCGGGAAGGTGAAAATCCTGAAGACGTATTTCAATCCCTTCGCTTTTTGCAGCGCGATGGGGTGATGCTGCCATTTCGAATTGATAAGTTTCCGGATGGAAAACACTTCTGGTGTTACTGATCAGCTGTTTCACTTTGTCGGTATCCGTGTTGTCCAGATCTCCGGCCTGTACTGGTTTCCAGTAATCAGCTTTCAATTGTTCAGTAATCACGGCAGAAACAATGGTCTTTCCGACTTCAGTACCAATGCCAGTGATGAATAGGGGTTTGTTGTCCATATAATTTATTGACTCAGTTGTTTGATATGACGGCATAATTCAAGTATTTCTTCGTCGGTATTGTGAGTATGCAGGCAAATGCGCAGTCTTTCACTGCCTTTTGGAACAGTCGGACTTAAAATTGGCCGTACATCAAAACCTTTATTTTGTAAAGTGCGGCTGAATTGAATAGCTTCCATGTTGCCAGAAATGATAAGGCAATATATCGCGCCTATATTATCCCTGCATCTTGCTTGATGCTGAGGGGGTAAATTAGCCTTCAGAAGCGATGATTTATGTTGAAGAGTACTTTTGAGCAGTAAGTAAGATAAAAGGTGTCTGTAGGCGATTTGTAAAGCTAAAAGCTGAGAGAAGGGTAGGGCAGTTGTATAGATAAAGGGACGCGCGAAGTTAATCAGGTAATCCCTCAGTAAATCAGTGCCTAATACGATTGCGCCATGTAAACCCAACGCTTTTCCAAACGTAACTATGCGCGCAAAAACCTCCTGCTGTATCCCCAGTGAATCAACCAGTCCGGTACCAATCACACCAAAAGCATGTGCCTCATCAACGATTAAATGCGCCTGATACTTTGTACATAAAGCAGCAAGGCGAATTAAATCAGCACTATCACCATCCATTGAATAAATACTTTCAACCGCAACGTAACAGGCTCCGGTACTCTTTTTTATTTTCTTTTCCAGGTCTTCCAGGTCATTGTGAATAAACTTAAAGCGTGAAGCGAAACTCAGTCTTGCGCCATCGATTACTGAAGCATGAATGAACTCATCATAAAGAATGGTATCACCTTTCTGTGGCAGACAGGAAAATAAGGCTGAATTTGCGGTATAGCCAGAATTGAAGATCAGTCCGTTTGCTGACTGATGATAGCCGGCAATCTCTTCTTCCAATTCTTCTGCAAAGACAGAATTCCCGCTAAGTAATCTTGAACCTGTTGCGCCATTAGCTATCTGATGATGTTTTTTTAAAGCTTCATTAATAACCTGATGCAAATCCGCAGAGCGTGCAAAGCCTAAATAATCATTTGAACTGAAGTCATACAAGTCGTTCTTTGTCTGAAGACTACGAAAAGTATAATCTATCTTTCTCAAATTTAATTTATCCAGCATTATTTCGTTGGCGCCACGTTTCATGCTATACAGCTTTGGCTAAATCATTGATCCAATCCTGATAGAGTACTGCTTCTATAGTAGTTATCTTTTCTGCATGATTTTCCCATGTCGTGGAAAAGTTTTTGAGCTGAACCGTCATTTCTTCCAGGTGGCCCTGCTCTTCCAGAATGATAGAACGCACGCTAACCTTGCTCTTGTGCTGTGTAAGTACGGCCTGATAAATTGGGTAAATCAGGTCTGCACGAACTTCGATCGCATAAGTTACCAGTAAATAAGCTGCAAATTTTAATGCCGAACCAGTTAACTGGAGGTTGTCCCTTAAATAACGGCTGGTCATCAGATCCAGTTTATTCAGGTAGTACTTGCTGCTATAAGGTGCTAGCAGGTAGTCCGGCTCGTAGGTGGGGCAGGCTGTTGCATTTAACCTGGCAATTTGTTTCTTTAGATAGAAGGCATGCCGGTGTTCTTCTGCCGCATGTTTTAAAACCATATAGGTGGATGTTTCCGGTCTTTCGTTCGCTGATATCTTCCTGGCCCCGATATTCTCTTGTAAAGAGAGTGTATTCAGGAAGCGGGCATGTGTGTGGTCATCGCTGACTATATGTTGAAGAAGCTCCTCTAATTCCATTGAGTTCATTTGTTTGTGCCAAAAGTATTACCTTGCCGGACAGTTAATAGGTACCAGTTTTAAGTTTATGAGTAGTCCGGTTCAAATTTCTTTTCAAAGTGTTATCCGTATCGATAGGTTATTAGACCGTCCAGTGTATCTTCAAATAGCCCATCAAATGATCAATGCAATACAAAGAGGGGTGCTTTTAGCTGGAGTTCAGCTACCTGGAACGCGTAGCATGGCCGAAGACCTGAAAGTACACAGAAAGACCATTATTGCCGCGTATGATGAACTGGATGCGCAAGGATGGACTGAAATCAGGCCCAATAAAGGCACTTTTGTCAGAAATAAAGGGCCACAGGAAAATATCTCACTGCAACGTTACGATGAGAAATTTCTGACCAGCTATCCCGCAGAAACAGGTTATCGCTTTAAACAAAGTATTTTACTCGACGTTTTAACCGTCAGTTCCACAGCCGGACTGGAATTTAATGATGGTCTGCCCGATATCAGGCTGCTTCCGCTAGAAAGGTTATCTAAAGTTTACGGTGGGATATTGAAAAGTAAAACCAATTACAAGCATTTCGGCTATTCACACGTAGAAGGAAATGAATATTTCAGGGAAACACTGGCGTCCTACCTGAATAATACCAGGGGATTACATATTAATAAGAATAATATCCTGACCACCCGGGGGATTCATATGAGCATATATATGGCGTCCAGTATGCTGATTGAACCCGGGGATCTGGTTATTGTTGGCGATTTAAGTTATTACCTCGCGAATATGTGTTTTCAGCAGTGCGGAGGCAGGATTATCTCTGTTCCTGTAGATGCTGATGGAATATCTGTAGATGCGATCCGTGAATTATGCAAAACAAAAAAAATAAGGATGCTATATCTTACGCCGCATCACCATTATCCGACCACTGTTACCCTGAGTGCTGAGCGTAGAGTAGAATTGTTGCAGCTTGCCGTTACTTATGGTTTTATCATTCTGGAAGACGACTATGATTACGATTTTCATTATAATGGAAATTCGGTGCTGCCTTTAGCGAGCGCAGATACCAATGGAATGGTGGTTTATATCGGTTCATTTTGCAAATCACTGGCTCCTGGTTTTCGTTCTGGATACCTGATCGCTCCGGAAAACCTGATCCGGGAAATGGCGAAATTCAGGAGGCTTGTGGATCGGCAGGGAGATATGTTAATGGAGCAGGCACTGGCCGAATTGCTCGAGGAAAAAGAGATTCAGCGGCACCTCAAAAAAGCAGTGAAAATCTACCAGGAACGCCGGGATACTTTTGTGGATTTGCTCCGTGAACAGCTTGGGGAGGAGCTGAGTTTTTCTTCGCCGCCGGGTGGATTATCCGTCTGGACAAAATGGAATCCCCAGCTAAATCTAATGCGGATCAGTAAAAATTGTTTGAAAAGAAATCTTCATTTGCCTCAGGAGTTACTGTACCAGACAGATAGTTTTACAGCAATGAGATTGGGGTTCGGGAATCTGACAACCGGTGAACTTGAAGAGGCTGTGGGTATCTTAACGCAGGCTGTAAAAGAAAGTTAAGAATAATAAAAACACATACTATCATTTGATAGTATGTGTTTTATAACTATTTGTTATTCAGTATTTATATTTTAAATATATTATTTTTAACTTTAGTTGAAAAGATAGGTTATTTTGTTGTTATTTATTCGTGGTTTGCAGTTGAAAAAAACCGTGAATACTTGTAGTATATCTCTTCACGTTCTGTATTCCGTGTAGAAAAATGGTCTTTGTATTTTGGGACATATGACCCATTTGAGTATAGAAAAAGTATGTAAATTGTTTGACTAATACTGAAACTATAACTCAACAATGAAGAAGATCAAAATTATTGAAGCCGGCAATGAATTAGGCTTAGGAGGTACAGCATACACCATTCAGTTAATCAGTAAATTTCTGAACAAAGACAATTTCGAGGTTACAGTTGTAGGGGTAAAAGAAGGTGGGGCCAGGGTGAAACTGATTCAGGATTTGGGTGTCAATGTTGTGGTTTTAAATGGAGATGTGACTAAGCTTGCTCCACTGCTTCGGGAAACTGATGTGTTCCACTGGCACAGTGATGGTTCTCTGGATCCGGAACTTTTTGCTATCGTCAAAGCAAACAAACCAAAGCTGGTGCTGATGACCAATATCCTTGGGTTGTATAACCCTTCAGGATTCTATGACCTTATTGATTATGATCTATATATATCAAAATTGATTTTGGCCCGCAGGATGCTTGCTGATCGTAATCTGGAAGATGATTTCCCCTCCAAAAGAAAAGTATTGTCTAATCCGGTAGATGTTAACCGCATTAACAGTCTTTTGCCGACAGATAACCAGTTAAAAGCATTTAAACAGCAAAACAACCTTCAGAATTCCTTCATCGTAGGAGGGGTAGGCCGTTTGGATAATGCTAATCTTGATTTGATTACATTAGACGGATTTGCAGAATTTGCAAAAAAAGTAAAGCATGCAAAATTTCTGTTAATTGGGGCTACCCCAGAAATTCTTGAATATGCAAAGAATCTGGATATACTGGATAAACTGATTGTTTTTGATACCACATCAGATCTACAGCACCCATTGATATATTACAGTGCTATGGACATATTTCTGGTTGCAAGTAAAATTGGAGAAAGCTTTGGAATGGCTATTACAGAAGCTATGACCGTTGGTATTCCAGTTGTAGCTGTCAATAACCTGGATCGGGATAATCCACAAATTGAGCTGATTGATAATGGGCAGACAGGTTTTATTGTAGCACGTGATCAGAAAAAAATTGCTGATGTACTTTTTTTCTTATATGAAGATGAAAAAATAAGAGAAATATTATCCGAATCGGCCAGGCGTAAGGTAGCAAAAGAATATAAAGCAGATAAAATTGTCAAGAGCCTTGAAAACCTAATATATAACCACCTTTATAGCTCTATCGATATCAATGCTAAATCCCTGGTGAAAAATTACACACAGGAAATTATAAATGATTATATAAACAGATGTTCTGATGTCTGGGAGCCTGAAATCAAACGGCATGTGTTTTAAATCTATAAAATCTCAATCCCTCTTTCTTCCAGTTCATCAAAGATAACCGAATTGATAGTGCTCCTGGTATTTTCGGCCATCGAGATATCTTTACACCAAAAATAAACCTTAATTATACTGCTGGTCTTGTTTTTCGGAACAATAATCACCTTTGGCTCCTTAGCCGTGAGAATGTTGTCACTCGAAGCTACTGCTTCCTTGATTAGTTCCGTAACTTCTTCTCTGTGAAAAGGATTAGCTACTGAAAATTCGATAACCACACGCATCTGATTATTCGTCAGCGTCCAGTTGATAATATTATTAGATAAAATAGCTCCGTTAGGAATGATAATCTCTGCACCATCATCTGTCAACAAAGTACTTGCACGGATTCCGATCTCTTTAACTCTTCCTTTTTTATCACTGATCTCCACTACATCACCGATACGAACCGTTTTATCAAAGATCAGGATAATACCTGAAACGAAATTACTAACAATATTCTGAAGCCCTAAGCCGATACCTACGCCCAAAGCACCCAGCACTACGGTGATCTTATCAATTGGTAATCCTGAGGCCGCTACAGCTATTAAAAAGCCCCCTATAAGTAATACCAATTTAGTTACTATCAATTTAGAACGTTCCCCTTTGTTATCATCCAGCGAATCATCACCTGTATCCCCAAAAAAGTAAGCAATGTACTTTTGCAGAAAGTTAGCTACCCAGATGATCATCAGGAATAAGGCGATGCCCCAAAAAGTGAAAACAAGGGTTCCAATTTTTCGCTTTTCGGTTAATGCTGCCACTAACGTCGTATATAACCCATCAAATATGTTTAGATTAACCAGTAATAAAGTCAGCCAGATCAAAAACACCCCGATACCTAATAACCCGCGCAGGCTTTTGACTACAGGTTCCCAGTCGAAATGTTCAGGATAATTTTTCTTGACCCTGCTGGTTTTAATCTGTAATAAAAATGCCTCAGTGATCACTCCAGCAAGGATAATCAAGGATATTGCATGTAATAATGAACTTACAGCACTGCTATAGAAAATCTGCGTTAAAGTAAAACGGCCAAACAAATTACAGATGATCGCCAGGAAATTAAAAATGATATAGATTATGGCAACACTCTTTAGCAATCTGTATTTTACCGCTTTCTCTTTTAAAATTTTATAGCTGTACAATCCAAATGCAAGGGAGGCCATACCGAATATCAATAATAACCAGCGTTGATAACGTGCAGGCATACCCAGCGAACGCAGGATGACCGGGAAAATCAGCAGCACTACAAAAATACACCATTTGTAAAAAACGTCTCTCGGGAGTCTTTTAAAAAGTAACGCAGTAATACTTAAGGCCAGTAAAACATGAATCGATTCTATATATAACGCAGGAGCCAGTAAGTCAAAAACAGGCGCTAGCGTGAATA
Source organism: Pedobacter cryoconitis (assembly GCF_014200595.1). Classification (NCBI taxonomy): domain Bacteria; kingdom Pseudomonadati; phylum Bacteroidota; class Sphingobacteriia; order Sphingobacteriales; family Sphingobacteriaceae; genus Pedobacter; species Pedobacter cryoconitis. Next base: position 2,924,408 of record NZ_JACHCG010000001.1, on the reverse strand, counting down.
TAAAAATCAGTGTGATCAGGTAAGGTTTTTGCCTGATAAAGGTGAAATTCAGATCTTTAACAGCGTCTAATTTGTCTCTTTGCTTCAGACTTTTGAAATTGAAATAGACCCAGAAGAAAAAAGCAGCCCCAATGACAAGCAATAAAAATCTGCTGCCCCGGGTGTACTCGAAATAATAGCCGGAAATTTGCTGCTCACTTTCTATGAACCGCTGAAAATCCACACGCTTATTCGCTTTCTGGTCCACAGATTCCCATAGATACCGCCTTTCCTTACTAAAAGCCTTAATACTCACAGACGACAATTGATTATCTGCTGTGTACTTTAATTCTCTGACTGTAATGATATTAGCAGAAGTTCTTGCCTGAAGGTTATTGATTAAACTGGTATTGGACTTGATCAGGCTATCCATCACAATACGCTTTTTGCCCAACTCTGCAAATTCAGCTTTAAACATCCGCTTTAAAGAATCTGTCTTGAAGATTTTCATCAGTACGGTATCTTTACGCAGGGTAAGAATCTGGGTTTTAAGCCCGTTTAATTCCTTCTCATAGCGTTGAAGATCATCCATACAACCCAGGTTGTTGGTTTCCAGTTCATCAAGTAAGGTCTGGTACATTTGCAGGTTCTGCACATTCAGCGTCCGGTCACCTTGTGACAAACGCTTTTTCATCAGGCCTATTGCCGCCTCGTCCTGCGTTAAATGCATGGCGATGGGCTTCAATAGATAAAAAGAGGAAGTAGTAACCTGTACCTGATTGATAGTTTCAAATACTTTACCTAACCGGAGTAAATAATCACTCTTGTTCAATACCGTTGAATCATTCAGATAAGAAAGATCACTACTCCCTTTAACAGCTTTCTTTTGCTGCGCTAAAAGCCCCGTACTATTAAAAAATAATACGATAAACAGGATCAGCAATCCTGGGCGCTGAGCAATTGAAAAATGACTGTTGAACTTCATGTATACCCCTTGGGCCTTAAATTGTTTTTTCGTAAATCCTGTATTTTTTATACGGATCTCCTTTGATTGCGCGGATTGCATTGTTCACTAAATCGTTGTGTTCCAGTGTCCATGATGCCTCCGCGTATTTTAATCCTTTAGCTTTGTAAGCTTTGATAATATTACCATATAAACAAGCTTCAATTCCCATTTTACGGTAACCTTCCACTACGCCAAGCAATAAGATCCGGATTCCTGAAACCTTTTTCTTGTTCAATAGCAGTTTAAATATACCAGTAGGGAATAACCTTCCTCTTTTAATTTTGATCAGGATTTCATTGATATCCGGAATAGCTACGCCAAAACCCACAATCTTTCCTTCTTGTTCAGCAACCAGGCAAAAATCAGGATCTAAGATCATTTTAAGATCTTTGGCCTGGTAATCATATTCTTCATCATTCAACGGCACAAAACCCATGTTTTTGTCCCATGCTTTATTATAAACTTCACGAAGGTTTTCTGCTTCCTCCTTGAATTTTTTCATGTTAATTTTACGAATAGTGATATTGCTTCGTAATAAACGTGATTGCAATTTATCCATTAATTGCACAGAACGGTCATCATAAGCATCACCATCCCATTTCCAGGCAATCAGATCTACCTGTTTTGCAAGACCATTTTGTTCCAGCAGCGCAGGATAATAAGAAGCATTATAAGGCATCATCACTACCGGACGGGAATCAAAACCCTGGATAAGTAAACCGCAAGGCTCATTGGTAGAAAAATTGACAGGGCCGACCATTTTAGTCAGACCTTTTGCCTTTAACCATTTTTCAGCTTCCTGAAATAGTAAAGATGCACTTTCTGCATCATTGATGCAATCGAAAAAACCGAAGAAACCATCATTGGAATTGTTCGCAATGTTGTGGTTATTATTTTGGATTGCGGCAATACGACCAGTTACCTGATCTCCATCATACAGTAAAAAAGTCTGTAGCGAAGAATGCTTATGAAAAGGGTGGGTAGTTAATAAATCTTTTTGAGCAATAAACAATTCCGGAACATAATACGGATCATTTTTGTAAAGCTCATGAGGAAAATCAATAAATGTTTTAAGTTCTTTTTTTGATTTTACCGCAATTATTTTTTTCATATGAATAATTTGATTGGAGAGGTTGATACCTGTTTGTAAGCCGATTTTATATTTCGGTCTTCAAATATATTCAAATGCATAATAGATTGTATGATTCGTTGGCATTTTGCCTTCATCATTCTCCCCAGGCAGTTAACATGATGGCTCTTGAACCCCCATAATTGCGGTGTTCACATAGGTAAATTCCTTGCCATGTACCCAGTGCTAAACGGCCATTACGAATTGGAATCATCAAAGAAGTATCCAGTAAAGCTGTTTTCAGATGAGCGGGCATATCATCCGATCCTTCCTCATCATGCAGATAATCCGGATCATTCTCCGGAACTGCTTTATTGAAAAATATTTCGAAATCATGGCGCACTGTCGGGTCGGCATTCTCATTAATTGTCAGCGAAGCAGAAGTATGCTGAATAAAAACCTGGCAAATGCCTGTTTTCAGTTCACTGATTTCGGGAAAGGCCTGAAGGATATCAGAAGTAATCAGGTGAAAACCTCTTTTTCTTTCTCGCAGAAGGATAGAATGCTGATAGAATTTCATTTTCGTTATTTAGGGTTCTGTCATCATCAACGATATTTCTTCTGTAATCATATAATACAGGCTAATAAAAAAAGCGGGCCTCCATTTGGAGGCCCGCTTTTAGCAGTTGATACTATTGCTATAACGACTAATAGTTTATTGTATAACTTACGTTGTAAGTACGGCCTCTGCCTAAATAATAATAAGTTTGAGGTACTCCCAGTGTGCTGTAAAGAACCTGAGCACGTTTACTCCAGATAGTTTGATACTCTTTATTTAATAAGTTTTGTACACCAAATGATAACGTTCCAAGAGGTAACTTAACATGGCCTAACAAATCTACTGTTGTATATCCTTTCAATTCGTTGTTCACATTGTCTTTCAAATCGAAAGAGCGGAAACCCTGCGCTTTAAATCCTATTGACTTATTGCTCCATCCAATAAATGCAGTTGCTTTTGACGGACTTGCATTGCTGATATCCTGTGATTTCCAGGAGTCATCCGCTTTGAACTGAGATTTGATGTATAAACCATTTCCTCCAATTTCAAAGCCACTTGGTAAGGTAGCTGAAATAGAAGCTTCAGCACCCATATTACGTTGCTTACGATCAATTACTTCAACAGCGAAGTTGGCTGTATTTGTTTTCATATCTTTATCAGACCACGAATAAAAAGCAGCAACCTGTGCATTCAGTACTTTACCGCGATGACGCCATCCTGTTTCTAACTGGTTGGTTTTTAATCCTGTAAGTGGAGAAGTAGTTACACTGCTCCCTTTCACTAAATCCCAGTTTGCACCATTCAGTGCATAAGTACCCTGGCCATAATATTTAGCCGGATCAGCCAGGTTAAAACCTTGTGCAAAGTTAACCCAAACCTGCTCAGGTGCAGAAATTTTGTAAACTAAACCACCATTTAACAAGTTCACGTCGTAGTTACTCTTACCACCTGGAATAGTAGCAGCTGTTTTGCCTAAACCAAAAATAATAGGTACTTGTGCATTAATTCCAACGAAATCGGCAACTTTCACAAACATTCTTTGTTGTCTTACACCACCTGATAAACTCAGTTTGCTTGTCAGATTCCATTGCGCCTGCATAAAACCAGAAAGACTATTGATATCAACACCAGGATAACGGCGTACTGTTGCAATTCCATTGTTGATCATTCCGCCGCTCGAAGCAGCAAGCACTCTGTCAAATACAGTTTGATTACCAATAAAGTTTTCATTATCACCATCAACACCATAAGTTAAATTAAAAGCTGACCATTGTTTGGCCAGTACTAATTTCAATGCACTATACCTGGTAGTTTGGACTGTAGAACCTGAATAAATAAGACGGCCACCTGGTATTGCCGGGTTAATCACCTGACCAGGGAAAGGGTGAAAGCTGAATTTTTCATTTCTGCTTGATCCCTGGATATATAAATCCTGACCGCCTAAAATATCAGCAGCATGGTAATCAGCATTGATCGATGCACGTGATGTTTGTGGTTTTACAGAAGATGAAAAACCATTTCTCATTTCCAGAAGTTCTGGTTTAGATAATAAACCTGCATAATTGGCACCCAGGAAAAGATCTTTATTGCCTACATAACCAGAATTGTAATACTGGGCGTTTACTTTCAAAGTTTGTTTAGCAGTTAACTTAAACTCCGTATTTGCGAAAATATCAAAAGATTGGTTGTACTGTAAATCTGTTTGCGTGATATCTGTGAAAATCTGTTTGTTACTTGCATCAAAAGCAGCATTGTTTTTTTGATAAGCAATACCGATTCTTCCTTTAAAGTTCTCACTACCACCCGAAATAGACTGTGCAAAACGTACATCATGATCTGCATTTTGCTTTAAACCACTGCGGATACCAGTCTCAGTAGTGAAAGCAGGAGGGCCAGCCTGGCCCTTTTTAGTGATAATATTGATAATTCCACCAGTTGCGCCGCCACCATAAATTGAGCTCGCTCCAGAAAGTACTTCAATGCGTTCAATATTGAAAGGATCAACCGAATCAAACTGTCTGCTCACCGATCTGGTACTGTTTAAAGACACCCCGTCAATCATAACCAGTACATTTCTGCCTCTTAAGTTCTGACCGAAGTTGGTACGTCCTTCAGGACCGGCATCCAAACCAGGGATTAATCTGGCTAAAGCCTCTTTTAAGCTTACGCCGCCTTTGATTTGCTCCTGTAAACGCTGATTGTCAATGATCCAGACTGTTCCTGGAATTTCACTAACCTTACTCGGTTTACGTGAAGAAACCACGACAACTTCATCCATGGTATTGCTCGGATCAAGTGCCAGCTCCAATTTTAACTGCTGGTCCTTAACCAAAGTTACTTTTCTAACAGTTTGGTTGTAACCGATATAACTCACAATCAGATTGTAAGTACCTGGCTCAAGTTTTAATTCAAAATGTCCTTCCTTGTCAGTACTGGTTTCCAGCTTTTTGCCCTCAATTTTGACATTTGCTCCGCTAAGCGGTTCGGTATTGTTACTAATGATTCCGCTTACCGTCTGCGCACTAGCGCCTGCCGTAAAAGCAATCATTAATATTAAAATTAAGTATAGATTTTTTCTCATGTGTTTGGTTTTTTGATTTTTACACCGCAAAGCAATGATTTATTTGGATTAATTCCAAATAATGCTTTATTTTTATATTTTTGATCAAATATTAAGAATGAACTTGAAAAAGATAGCGCGTCTCGCACACAGATGGTTGGGTTTAACCTCTGGTTTAGTGGTATTTATTGTGAGTATAACAGGCTGTCTATATGCCTTCCAGGATGAAATAAGAGATGCTACAGAACCCTGGCGTAAAATCGAAGTACAAAATAAGCCAGTCCTTTTACCCTCCAAACTCAGTGCAATCGCAAAAGGAGTTCACCCCGAACTCCAGGTAGACAGGATCGTTTATGTAAGTAAAGACAGGGCAGCGGTAATCTTTTTAACCGGAAAAGGGCAATTCTACACTGTCCATATTAATCCGTACTCTGGCCAGGTACTCCATGATCAAAACCTGCGCAAAGACTTTTTTACTATTGTCCAGTTTATCCATATCTACCTGCTATTGCCCGGGCCAATCGGGAAAATGGTAGTTGGTGTATCCGTATTTATATTTTTATTCATGCTGATTAGCGGAGTGATCATCTGGTGGCCTAAACGAAAAACACAAGTTAAACGGTCATTGACCATTAAATTCAATGGAAAATGGCGACGTGTAAACTATGATCTGCATAGCGTTTTAGGAGTTTATACTTGCGTAATCGCTTTTGTTCTGGCCTTTACAGGTTTGTCGATTAGTTACGACTGGTTGAAAACAGGAGTGAAGAACACTGTTAATTTAGGGAGTACTTACGCTTTTGAGGAAAAAATACCGATGGTTAAGATAACTAAGTTATTGGACTCCAATAAATTATTGGATGTTGCCTTTTTGGAAAGCTTAAAAAAATCTCCGCATTCAGATATGTTCCTGATTGCTCCTCTCGTAAAAGGTTCAGCAGTACTGGACATCACTGTTTATGAAAAAGCACTGTTCTATTACAAAAGTGACCGGTATTACTTTAATGCCAACACTGGTGCTTTAGTCAAAGAACTGGCTCACCGTAACAAAAGCAACGGACTAAAATTAAATGAAATGTCTTATGATCTGCACACCGGGCAAATACTTGGTACAACAGGTAAGATTATTGCCTTTATGTCCAGTTTCATCTGCGCCAGCTTACCCTTAACCGGTTTCCTTTTCTGGAGAGGCAAGCGAAAAGACAAGCGAAGAGCCCTCGCAAATAAAAGTTAAAAATATTTCTTTCTTTTTATTGGTTTAGCAGCGAATCCACTGTGTGGAACTCGTATGTTAAAAAAATATTAACTCAATTATTTAAGAAATAATATTAAAATATCGTTGTGAATCAGTTATTTGCGTCATTATTGGTAATTAGTCTAAATATAATTTGTAATTGTTCTAAATAACATCTTACTTAGCGAAGAAATTTAAACTGTAATGAAGAAGAGGATCCTAAACCTTGTTTTCGCCCTTATTGGTTTCCCTTCTGCTGATTTAAATGTGCACTGGACTTCATGTTTGTGCAGGACAATAAACACGCTTATTAATAACCCCAAATTATATAAAACCGTGAATAATTAAGACCGATATGCTATCAATCAACCTACAAGAAGAACAGTTAACTACATTATTCGAAAATAATCCTCAAAAAGATATTTTCCATCACGACAATCAAGAAGAATATCTGGATGCCATAGGTAAGGTAAGCCTTGCAGTAAAGCGTTTCCTGGATACCAATAAAAAGCCATTCAGTGGAGTGACCCCGGCAGAACTACGGCCATTATTTGCAAAAGTGGATTTTGATAAACCCTTACCAGACTATGATAGTCTTTTGGATGAAGTGGAGAACTTATACACGAACCACGCTGTAGCCTTTCATCATCCGGAATATATTGCCCATTTAAATTGCCCGCTGGTTATTCCTGCAATTGCAGCAGAAGTGATGATCTCTTCTATCAATTCATCATTAGATACCTGGGATCAAAGCGCTGGCGGAACCTTGATGGAGCAAAAGCTGATTGAATGGACTTGTAAAGAAATCGGCTTCGGCGAACTGTCAGATGGGATTTTTACCAGTGGAGGTACTCAAAGTAACTTGATGGGCCTGCTGCTGGCCAGAGACCATTATGCCTTTAAACTTCTGAACCACAATATTAAACAAGACGGTTTGCCAGCTGAAGCTTCACGTTTCAGGATCTTTGTTTCAGAGATGGCCCACTTTAGCATCCAGAAAAACGCTTCCTTATTGGGACTGGGCGAAAAAGCAGTTGTAAAAATTAAAACCGACCGTAGCTTTAGAATGAACTCTGTGCTGCTGGAAGACGCAATTCAACAGGAAATTGCATTAGGAAATATTCCGATTGCGATTGTAGGTACCGCGGGAACGACCGATTTCGGGAATATTGATCCCTTACAAGAGATAGGCCGTTTAAGTACTAAATATGACTTATGGTTCCATGTAGACGCTGCCTATGGCTGTGGTTTACTGTTAGCTAATAAATCCCGCAAGCTGATCAATGGAATCGAACTGGCCCATTCAGTAACCGTAGATTATCACAAATCATTCTTTCAGCCTGTAAGCAGCGGCGCCTTTTTGATCAAAGACAAGAAGTTTTTTGGTTTGATTACACACCATGCTGACTACCTGAACCCTAAAGATCACGATCATGACGGTTTACCTAATCAGGTCAATAAATCTATTCAGACTACCCGCCGTTTTGACGCTTTAAAACTTTGGTTTACGCTGAGAATGATGGGTAAAGAAAAATTGGGGGGGTATTTTGAGACGATTATTCATACCGCTGCTCAAATTGCTGCTATGTTGCAAGCAGATCCAGCATTTGAACTGATGAACGAATCTGATATCAGCGCACTTGTTTTCCGTTACAACCCAAGAGACGGACAAGCAGACCTTTGCGCAATGAACCAGTTTATCAAAAAAAGTATGTTCAACCGTGGAGAAGCACTTGTTGCAGGTACTAAAATCAACAAACAATTCTACCTCAAATTTACATTGCTTAACCCGCTCACTACAATTGACCACGTTAAAAACATCTTCAACATCATCAAACAACATGGAAACGAATACCTACAATTTAATAAAACTACAACAGAATTCTGGAGAAATTAATTTCAATTCTCTCTTAAACAGCTATTGCAGGGAGTTTAGTAATTGGAGCCGTTACCAGGGAATTCCCAGATATGACCAGCCTCTGGCTGACTATCTGGAAATAACAGGCCATCAATTACACTTACGATTCGATTTTTCTGAGTTTGGATTTGAAGTATTTGCCCCTTTAAAGCACTATGCAGAAAGCGGAAGACACGTGTTTTACTTTCCTGTGATCTCACGTGAACTGGCAACTGATGAAATTAAGTCTATAGATGCTTTACGCTTTATGGAACTGATTATTTTATTTGCAGGCGCAGAATTTCCGGAAATCAATGCTGAGCTGGTAAAATCGCGCTTGTCGAACAGCATAGAGAACTTAACGAAGTATCAGGAGTACTTTAACCGTACGGGGAAACTGGTCAATAGAGTGAAAATGAACTTTATTGAAACAGAGCAATCCTTAGCACTGGGACATAACTCACACCCGCTGACCAAAGGCAGAATGGGTTTTAAAAACGAGCAGGAGTTATTAAAATACTCTCCTGAAACTGCTGGAGAATTCCAGTTAGCTTATTTTTTGATAGCCCCAGATCAGGTGATAGAGAAAAATGCAGAAGGATTTGATATTACTGATACTTTTAAGACAGAATTATTAAATGCAATTCCGGCAGATCACCAGGTAAAATCATTAATAGAGCAGCATCCAGACTGGAAAGTATTGCCAATACATCCCTGGGAGGCAGAATATCTGCTAAGCCAGCCAGAAGTAAAAGCAATGGAAAAAGAGGGACTATTGTATAGTCTGGGCAACTGGGGTGCTATATATACGCCCACTTCTTCAGTACGCACGGTGTACAACCGCGAAAGTGACTGGATGTATAAATTCTCACTGCATGTGAAAATTACCAACTCTGAGCGTGTGAACTTAACCCGGGAACTGCACCGCGGATATGATGTAAGCCGTTTATTAAAAACAGAGCTGGGTAAAAACTTGAAAAAAGAGTTCCCGGAAATTGAATTTGTAACTGACCCTGCTTTTTTCTCTGTAAAGTATCAAGGCAAATTTATCGATGGCTTTAACACCAGTATCCGTCACAATGCATTTAAAGGCGAAGCCGGGGATAAAAATGTGACTTTATTGGCTGCATTATGCCAGGATAGCCTATTGGGTGAAAAACCAAGAATAGTAAATGTCATTCAGCACGCTGCAAAACTTAAAAATAAGCCCGTTGATCAGGTAGCTATCAATTGGTTCAAGCAATATCTGCATATCTGTGCAGGCCCGATTGTCGGGATTCTGAACAAATACGGAATGGCCTTTGAATTTCATCAGCAAAATGTAATGGTGGAGCTGGATAGCCAGAATTTTCCGGCTAAACTTTATTTCAGAGATAACCAGGGCTTCTTTTTCAGAGCAGGAAAAGCAGAAGAACTCTTAAGCTATTTGCCGGATTTAGCTCAGGAAAGCGGATCTATTGTACCGGAAGCTTTAATCTTTCCAAAATTAACCTATTACCTGCTGATTAATAATCTGCTGGGTATTGTGAATGCGCTGGGTTGCAATGGCCTGGCAGACGAGAGAACATTGATTGATCTGATTTACCTTGAATTTAAGCAATTTGAAGAATCAGATACTACTGGTTTTGTTGATTATGTGATTAACAGCAGAAGCTGGGAAGTGAAAGGTAACCTGCTGACCAATCTGATTAATATAGACGAAGCGAGTGCCCCAATTGATAATCCGGCAATTTACAGAGCATATCCTAATCCTTTAAACAAGTATTTTTTCTGCGATAACCTGATCAAACCAAAAATTGACGAGGTCATTTACAGCAGATATTTTCCTAAGGAAGACATCACCATCTCGCTGCGTTCATTTGATGTAGACAGGGATCTGGAGATGGCACATGACTGGTTTAACCAGGAACATGCTAAACCAATCTGGAAAATGGACGGGCCAATCAAAGATCTGGAAACCTTTTACCGAACCTTGATCCCAAGTGATCATTCTCATAGTATTATCGGAGAAATTAATGGCGAACCCACTTTCACTATCGAACCTTACTGGCCGATGCGTGATACCGTAGGTGCGTATTATGAAGCTTTGGCCACAGATTACGGAGCACATTTGTTAATTGCGCCGACCGATAAGAATAAAAAATACAGTTTCTGTATTGGACAGATGATTATGGACCTGGTATTTATGAATCCGGTTGTGGGGAAATGTATTGGTGAAGCGGCTGTAGAGTCCAGAGCGATGCACATTTTCGTAACCAGGTTAGGTTTCAAATTCCAGCGTGTTATAAAAATGCCAGCTAAAGATGCAAACTTAACTTTTTGCTATCGGGAGTGGTATTGGGAAAAATTCCCGGAAAGTAAAGATGTAGCGTTAACAGGCCAGGTGGCCGGAGTATAAATTCTGAGAATAATGAAAACACAAAAGATTTACGATATCATAGGTATTGGTATCGGACCCTTTAACCTGGGAATGGCCGCACTTGCAGCACCTTTAGAAGATTTGTCTGTTATATTTTTCGATCAGGCTGCGGTTTTTAACTGGCATCCTGGAATGATGCTGAACGATGCTACCCTTCAGGTTCCGTTTATGGCCGACCTGGTAACTTTAGCAGATCCAACAAGCCCTTACAGCTTTCTGAATTTTATCAAACAAACCGATCGTTTATATAAATTCTATATCCGGGAAGATTTTTATATCCTGCGTAAAGAATACAACGCCTATTGCAAATGGGTAATTGCACAATTGCCTTCCTGTCAGTTCAACCAGAAAGTGCTGAGCACTGATTATGATGAAGCAGCGCAGCTTTATAAATTGATCGTAGAAGATCAGCGTAGTTTAGAAAAACAAGTTTATTATACGCGTAAACTAGTTTTGGGTACAGGAACAATCCCTAAAATGCCAGACTTTGCGGAGCCGGGCAAACAAGCTAACGTAATTCATACTTCAGCTTACCTGGATAAAAAGAGTGAATTGCTGAAGCAGCAAAGCGTAAGTATTATTGGTTCAGGACAGAGTGCCGCAGAGATTTTCTATGATCTTTTGCCGGAAACAGAAAATGGATTAAAACTTAAATGGTTTACCCGTCCGGATCGCTTTTTCCCGATGGAATATTCCAAACTTACTTTGGAACTCACTTCACCGGAATACGTAGATCATTTCTATAATCTGCCTGATGGAAAACGCAAACAAGTTCTGAGCAAACAAAATTCATTGTTTAAGGGCATAAATTATAGCTTAATCAATCAGATTTTTGATAAACTGTATGAATTAAGCGTGGATGGTGAGGAACCAAATGTTAAATTAAGCCCAAATTGCCAGTTGAATAACATCTCTACCGCTGAAGATGGCAGTTCAAACTTACATTTTTACCATACAGAGGTAGAAAAGGAATTTGTGGAGCAAACTGATTTTGTCGTATTGGCTACAGGTTATAAATATAAAGAACCCACCTTTTTGCAAGGCATTCACCATCGTATATCCCGTAATGAAGACAATTTGTACGGTGTAGGCCGTAATTACGCGATCGATATGAATGGTAATGAAATTTTTGTTCAGAATGCAGAATTGCATACCCATGGTTTCGTGACCCCGGATTTAGGGATGGGTGCTTACCGGAATTCTTCTATTATCAATACCGTGTTAGGCAGAGAAGCCTATAAAGTTGAAAAGAAAATTGCCTTCCAGACATTTGGTGTGGCAACAGCCGATGAATCAGAAAACCCACTTAAAGATATTCTTGTAACAGAAAACCTGGCAGTTTAAACCCCGCTGTCACCAGTTAAAATACAGACCATGAATTACAATCATTTTGACAATATTAAACCGCTTAAAAAAGCAGTTTGGGATAAGGTGAATTTAAATTATATCGCCAAAGCCATTGTAGAACTAATGCACGAAAAACTTGCAGTACCTGAAATTACAGGAACAGATGCTGCTGGTTTGACACATTTCCGATTAAATACGGATCACGAAAATATCTATTATACCTTTGCTGCAAGTCTTCGTGCCCTGGATTACTGGCACATTCAGAAAGAATCGCTGCGTAAATTTGTAGATGAAGCAGCCGTACCTTTAAATAATGCGCCTGCATTTTTCACTGAAACACAACAGACTTTTGGTGTGAAATCGTTTACGCTTGCACATTTCGTGGAAGAAACGCTGAACACCTTATATGCTGATGCGTTTATTCATGAAAAGGGACGGTTAACCGCAGATCAGCTTGCTGATGCAGATTATCAGACTATTGAAAGTCAGATGGACGGACATCCATGGGCAACCATTAATAAAGGCAGGATTGGATTTAACCACAGTGATCAGGGTAAATATGCACCGGAAGCAGGGCAGTCTACACAATTAGCCTGGTTAGCTGTTCATAAAAAACGTGCTGACTTTAAATCTCTGGCATCCATCGATATGGCCTCTTTTTATGAAGATGAATTAGGTTTTGAGCAGCTTAACCAGTTTAATGAAATATTGAGCGCAAAGCACTTAAATCCGTCGGATTATCTGTTTATTCCTGTTCATGAATGGCAATGGAATAACAAGATCGTTTTACAGCTTGCCCATGATATTGCCAGTCAATATGTTGTGCCATTGGCTTTAGGTAATGATCTTTATAAATGCCAGCAAAGTATCCGTACTTTCTTCAATATAAGTAATCCACGTAAACACTACGTTAAAACTGCGATTTCTATCTTAAATACTTCGATATTCAGGGGTTTATCTCCTAAAAAACTAGCGATTGCCCCAAGAGTTACCCAATGGGCAAAAGATATGCTGGACGGCGATGACTATCTGAAAGAAACTAAGGTAGTTTTATTAGGAGAAGTGGCAACAGCTGCCTATACTCATCCTCAGTATAGTGCAATCCCTCAGTCTCCTTATCAGTATCAGGAGTTTTTAGGCGTAATCTGGAGAGAAAGCGCAGAGAATTACCTTCATGAAGGAGAGAAAATTATGACGATGGCAAGTTTGCTGTATGTCGATGATCAGGGGAAAAGCCTTGTTGGGGCAATGATTGAAAAATCAGGAATTACCCCGCAAGAATGGCTTCAGGCTTATTTAAAGGCTTACCTTAAACCAATCTTAAGAATATTTTATAAGCATGCTTTTTTCTTTAGTCCGCATGGAGAAAATACGATTTTGGTGATGAAAGATTATATCCCTCAGCGGATCATCATTAAAGACTTTGTAGAAGAGATCGTATTGACAGAAGAATCAAAAGCTAAATTGCCGGAGGATCTGGTTAATGTGCTGAGAGAAATTGATGATGAATTGGCGCCGTTATTCATTTTATCAGGGATTTTTGATGCTGTATTCAGGTATTTAAGTAATGTTTTCCATTCTTATGCCGGTTTGAATGAAGAAGAATTCTGGAAAAACGTAGCGAATACTATTTTAGAATTCCAGGAAGAAAACCCTGAACTGGCTGATAAATTCACGAAATTTGATTTGTTTGTTCCTGAATTCGCAAGGGTTTGCATCAACAGGGTCCGTTTATTGACACATGGATATAGTGAAAGTACAGATGTACCAACTCCCGAAGTAATCGGGACTTTGGTTAACCCTGTCGCTTTTGCAATGGAAGTTAAGGAACAGGCTGTTTAAGTTTTTTACCTTTTCAATAGAGCGTATAGAGACTGTATATTATTTACAATCGCTATACGCTTTTTGGGTTTCAGGATTATTATCATATTTACCAGCTTAAACTAAATAAAATGCAGAATACAATAAAATGGGGAATGATTGGATGCGGAGACGTGACAGAAGTAAAAAGCGGCCCTGCTTTTAATAAAGTTGCTAATTCTGGTTTAGTAGCTGTGATGAGCAGAAATGCTGAGAAAGCGGAAGATTATGCGAAGAGACACCAAATCCCAAAATGGTATAACAATACACAGGAATTAATTGATGACCCTGAAATCAATGCCATATATATTGCGACACCACCATTATCACACGAAGAATTAACAATTGCAGCCCTAAAGGCGGGAAAACATGTCTATGTGGAGAAGCCAATGGCTGTCCATGCAGCGGCGGGTAAAAAAATGGTTGAAGCTGCTTCATTATATAACAGGAAGCTAACTATTGCACATTACCGCAGAGAACAACCAGTCTTTAAAAAAATTAAAGCACTGCTGGACGAACAGGCGATTGGAGCTGTCAAGTTTATCAAGCTTGATTATTTACAACCATCCCTGACAACGCAGGAACTGGCAGATCCGAAAATTCAGTGGCGTATAGATCCTGCGATTGCTGGCGGCGGCTTGTTTCATGACATCGCACCTCATCAATTAGACCTGATGTTATATTTTTTCGGGCCAATTGAAAAAGCAATTGGAATTTCAGGTAATCAAGGCGGTTTATACCAGGCAGATGACCTGGTGACAGGAGTATTGAAATTCAAAAATAACGTGTTTTTTAATGGAACGTGGTGCTTTGATATGCCTTTAGCCACTCAAAAAGACCTTTGCACGATTACCGGATCAAAAGGTACTATCTCTTTTGCTGTTTTTGGACCAGGTAAAATAGAGCTAACAGTAAACGGAGAAACAACTATTTTTAATTTCGATGCACTTCAGCATGTACAACAACCGATGATTGAGGCAACTGTTCGCTATTTCTTAAATGAATCGGCTAATCCTTGTATTGCAGCAGATGGGCTGACTGTGATGGAAATTATTGATCAGTTTTCAAACCATAATGCTTAAAATTGCAAAAAGCATTACGTTGAGCCGAATAATTACGAAAATATGAACTTTCAAAATACATTATCATTTGCCAGGACGATGGATCAACAAGATCCCTTGCGAAAATTCCGTGATGAATTTTTATTTCCACAGCAAAATGGTAAACCTTTTATATATCTGTGTGGCAATTCACTCGGACTTCAGCCCAAATCTGCACGTGAGGTGCTTGGAAAAGAATTAGACAACTGGCAGAACCTGGCAGTAGAAGGCTGGTTTGAGGGAGATAGCCCATGGATGTTTTATCATAAAGAGCTTAAGAAATTAATGGCACCGATTGTAGGTGCGCTTCCTGCGGAAGTTTGCCCCATGAATACGCTGACGGTTAATCTTCATTTATTACTGGTGAGTTTTTATCGCCCGCAGCAGAAAAGATTTAAGATCATTATGGAAGCCGGCGCTTTTCCTTCTGATCAGTATGCATTAGAAAGTCAGGTTCGTTTTCATGGTTATGATCCCGCAGAAGCCATTATTGAGGTCGCTCCAAGAGCTGGTGAATATACCTTAAGAACAGCAGATATTATTGCACGCATTGCTGAAAATGCAGATGAGCTGGCCTTGGTTTTGTTTGGTGGAATTAACTACTTTACAGGTCAGTGGTTTGATATGAAGGCTATTACTGAAGCTGGTCATGCTGCTGGCGCAGTTGTAGGATTTGATCTGGCACATGCCGCTGGGAATGTTCCCGTGCAATTGCATGATTGGGATATAGATTTCGCTTGCTGGTGTTCCTATAAATATCAGAATAGCGGACCTGGAGGAATAGGCGGCATATTTGTTCATGAGAAACATTTTGAAGATGATGCATTGAACCGTTTTGCAGGATGGTGGGGATATAAAGAATCTACCCGTTTTAAGATGGAAAAGGGTTTTGTACCTGAACCGGGAGCAGACGGCTGGCAGATCAGCTGTTCGCAGGTGATGCCAATGGCTTTATACTATGCTTCGCTGCAAATTTTTGAAGCTGCTGGTTTTATGGGGCCTATCAGGGATAAGAGTAAGCTTTTAACAGCATATTTGATTTATATCATAGACCAGGTGAATCTGGCTATCGGGCATCAGCAGTACCAGGTGATAACACCGGAAAATGAAAATGACAGGGGTACGCAGGTTTCTATTATTGCTTCTGGAAATGCCAAAGGAGTTTTTGAGAAACTGGTCGCGCATAATGTATTGGGTGACTGGAGAGAGCCGAACGTGATTCGTTTGAGTCCTGTACCTTTATATAATTCTTTTGAGGATGTGTTCCTGACAGGTGAATTGTTATTGAAAATAAGTAAAGAGATTGCCGTATGATAAATTACAATCCTAAAGATTGGTTCACCTTTATTTTTCATATCCATAAGGCGGATACGTTTCGGAAATTATGGCCGCTCATGCTTAGTGTTGCTGTATTTTCTGGTATCATTGCCTATACGGAGCTTCATTTTTTAAAGTTAGCACAAACGGCGACAGTCAAGAATATCGGTATGATGCATAGTCTGCTGGGGTTTGTGATTTCCATGTTATTGGTTTTCCGGACAAATACTTCTTATGACCGTTGGTGGGAGGGCAGAAGATTATTAGGGGAACTGACAAATATCAGCCGTAACCTGGCTATCAAGATCAAATCTTTAAAGTTAGGTGAAAAGGAGTATGAATATTTCAGCTATGCGATTCCTAAGTATGCTTTTGCATTGAAAGAACATTTGCGGGAAAAGCAATATTTCGGTAAAAACAGTTTTTTGGTGGAGGTTGATGGGGGGAAGCATATTCCTAATCAGGTTGCAGCAAGTCTTTCTGCGCGGATTTTCGATTTAGAAGCAGCGGGTAAGATTTCCGGGGAACAACTGATTATATTGAGTGGCGATCTGAACCGTTTTACGGATATTTGCGGAGGATGTGAGCGGATCAAAAAGACGCCCATTCCTTTTTCTTATAGTGCTTTTATCAAAAAGTTCTTGTTTATCTATGTGATCACCTTGCCATTCGGCTGGGTTTTTAGCCTGGGTTATTTCGTGATTCCGATCGTACCATTTATATTATATGTACTGGCGAGTTTGGAGCTGATTGCTGAGGAAATAGAAAATCCATTCGGGCAGGATGCGAATGATTTGCCTGTAGATGAGATTTGTAATAATATTGAAAAGCATGTGGGGGAGATTCTGAATTAAATGACAAAAATAGCTTATCATCCTATATATGCACATCCTTTACCGGAGGGGCATCGTTTCCCGATGTTAAAGTATGAATTGATACCGGAACAGTTATTACATGAGGGCGTGATTACTACAGATCAGCTTTTTGCACCTGAACAGCTGAGTGAAGAGATTGTATTGTTATCACATGATCCTGGATATTGGGCACAATTGAGAGATTTTACTTTACCGCCAAGAGAACAGCGCAGGATCGGTTTCCCGCTCAATGCGCAGTTATTGGAACGCGAGCTGAGAATTGCGCAGGGAACTATTGACGGAGCTTTGTTCGCCAAAGAGTCTGGTCTTGCTTTTAATGTGGCTGGTGGAACACATCATGCGGGTTCTGATTGGGGCGAAGGGTTTTGTTTATTGAATGATCAGGCAATTGCTGCGAATTATCTGTTGAGTAAAGGAATTTATAAACGGATTTTGATTATAGATTTAGATGTGCATCAGGGGAATGGTACAGCTCAGATTCTGGAAAATGTACCGGGTGTATTTACTTTTTCTATGCATGGGGAAAAGAACTTTCCTTTCCGCAAAGAGGTTTCTGATTGGGATATTGGGTTGGATGTGGGGACCGGGGATGATGTTTATCTTTCTTTGCTTGCACATGTGCTGCCAGAACTTTACCAGCGGCATCAACCTGAGTTTGTTTTTTATTTATCAGGTGTGGACGTTTTAGCTACAGATAAGTTAGGAAAACTGGGTATGAGTAAGCAAGGATGCATGGCGCGGGACAGCATGGTTTTTCAGTTTTGCAAAGAACACGGGCTGCCGGTGCAGGTGAGTATGGGAGGAGGGTATTCACCCTCGATTAAAGATATTGTAGAAGCGCATTGTAATACCTTTAAGGCAGGTCTGGATTTGTTATCTCCAATTTAAGGCTTTCAATTTTTTTTAACATCCTTTCAGCTTCTGCGCAGGTAACACAAAGCATGCCGGATCTCTCTGATAATGAGAGTTAAAAAGCCCGTAACCTGTTTGTTGACATCATATTCCCTGAAGACTTTGTGCAGTTGAATACAGCCGTCAAACGAGTTAATGGTTTTTTAATGTGAAGTATTTTGATGAAATTTAGAGATTCTAAAAAAGGAGAATAGATGAAGATTGTAATTGCAGAGAAACCATCCGTTGCACGTGAATTAGCTAAAGTATTTGGCGCAACGGGTAGAAAAGACGGATACATTGAGGGGAAAGGCTATACTTTTACCTGGGCGTTCGGACATCTGCTGCAATTGGCACCTCCGCAGGAATATGGCTTCATTGGCTGGAGAAGGCAACATCTGCCCATGCTTCCTGCTAAGTTTAAACTGGCAATCCGGAAAATTAAAACCAAGGACGGCCTGGTTGAAGATCCCGGGGTCAGGAAGCAGCTTGATATTATCAAAAAACTTTTTGATGAGGCTACAGAGATTATTGTAGCAACGGATGCCGGGAGGGAAGGTGAACTCATTTTCCGCTATATCTACTATTTCCTGAAATGTAAAAAGCCTTTTAAAAGACTTTGGATCTCTTCGCAGACTGATGAAGCTATTAAAGAAGGATTCCGGAACCTGAAGCCCGGTACTGATTATGATACTTTGTTCAATTCGGCACATTGCAGATCAGAATCTGACTGGCTGGTTGGAATGAATGCGACTCAGGCTTTGAGTATATCAGCTGGTGCAAGATCAGTACTTTCTCTGGGCAGGGTACAAACACCTACTTTAGCGATGATCTGCTCCAGATTTATTGAAACCAAAAATTTTGTACCACAATTATATTATCAGCTGGGTATACAGCTGGATAAAGACGGACAGCTTTTTAAAGCTGTCTCTACAGTCAACTTCAATGTAAAAGAAGAAGCGCAGGTATTATTTGATAAGATTGAAGATGTTGGTTCCGGATTTCCCACCGGAGGAAAGATTCTGGATGTAGAAGCCAAACCACGTAAAGAGCCACCTCCTTTATTGCATGATTTAAGTAGTTTACAGCAGGAAGCCAATAAGCGTAAAGGCTATACAGCAGATCAGACACTGAATTTGCTACAGAATTTATATGAAAGTAAACTGGTTTCCTACCCGCGTACAGGTAGCAGATACATTGGAGACGATGTTTTTGCTGGTGTTCCTCAGTTGATTACACAGCTGACGACACATCCGGATTTTGGAAAACAAGCTGAATTTCTGATGACTATACCTTTGAATAAAAGGAGTGTGAATGCGAAAAAAGTTACGGATCACCACGCTATTTTACCAACCGGTGAAACCCCTGCCCACTTAAGTTCCGATAAACAAGCTGTTTATGATATGGTAGTGGGCCGTATGCTGGAAGCTTTCCACCAGGAATGTGTGAAAGAGGTAACTAAAATAACTATTGAATCCGGTTCCCTGTTTATTGCCAATGGAACAGTTATCCGCTCGGCAGGATGGCGATCGGTATTAAATGATAAAGAAGAAGATAAGAAAGACGAGGATAACCCTTCTCTTCCAAAGGTTAAAAAGGGTGAACTTTTGCCTATTGTAGAAAAGGCATTATTAGAGAAGCAGACCAAGCCTAAACCTTTATACAATGAGGCATCTTTGTTAAAAGCACTGGAAACCTCAGGTAAGGAGATCGAAGATGAAGAGTTGCGTTATGCAATGAAAGACAGCGGACTGGGAACTCCGGCAACCAGAGCCTCAATTATTGAAACCCTGATCACCAGGGAGTATATTATGAGGGAAAAAAGAAATCTTGTCCCGACTTTTAAAGGACTGGCAGTTTATGATGTGGTGAAAGATCAGAAAATTGCACAGGCTGAATTAACTGGTTCATGGGAGAAAAGACTGGAAGAAATCCGGTCCGGGGCTTCGGTTGCAGACTTTAAAGCAGAAATCTCGGAATACACGAGATCAATTACCAATGAATTACTTGCTGCGGGGGCTGGTCTTGCTGAAAAATTAGTACCAAAAAAGGAAGATCCTGCGGTTGTATAGCGATCGCTATCTTATTTTTTCAAGCAGCAAAGCAGATAATTGAGTCGTAATCTTTCCCGCTTTCCCGTTGCCAATTGCTTTTCCATCTACCTTTAGCACAGGAAGAATGTTTTTCGTGGTGCTGGTTATAAAGGCTTCGCTTGCGTTATAGAGTTCTTCCAGGCTAAACTCACGTTCAGTCAATTGAAAGCCTGTATCCTTAAGATTCAATATATTTTTACGGATTACCCCGCTCAGAACATTGTCTTTAGCAGTAATTACTTCGCCCTCAGTAGTTACCATAAAAAAGTTGGCCCTTGGTGTTTCTTTAATAAAACCATCGAACTGATACAATACATCGCCTGCATTATTTTCTTT
This sequence comes from Pedobacter cryoconitis, assembly GCF_014200595.1. Classification (NCBI taxonomy): domain Bacteria; kingdom Pseudomonadati; phylum Bacteroidota; class Sphingobacteriia; order Sphingobacteriales; family Sphingobacteriaceae; genus Pedobacter; species Pedobacter cryoconitis. Next base: position 2,903,866 of record NZ_JACHCG010000001.1, on the reverse strand, counting down.
AATAAATGGTTGTAGCCAGATTGCCATAGAATAATCCAGCGTTTTCATTTCTGACAACTGCCTTTGATAAGGATAAGTAACCAAAGTGGTGCCTTCGGCCTGAAGTCCCTTTGGGACAGTTAAGGCTGTCTGGGTAATGATCAGATTTTGTGCAGCTGGCAGGGTATAGGCATCAGCAGAATAGCCGCCGGTTAAAGTCATCTTAATCCCTGAATCCGGTAAATTGTTTTTCTGCATCAGTTCAGTAATGATATCTTTTAATTCTTCAGGGGTCTGACTGATATGCAGGTGCATTTTTTGTGCAGAATTATAAAAGCGTGCGATATGATCGTCTAAGAAAACTGGCTTACCATTTATTGTTTTAAAGAAGTCAAATATTCCATAACCTCTTTGTATAGAAAGATCGGTAACTAATAGGGAAGCTTGAGCTTCCACTATAAAAGCATCGTTTAGAAAAACAGTATTGGAGCTCATTATTTACGCTTTTTAAAGTTTGGTAGCTATTTTAAAATGAAAAGGAGCTGCTAATTAACAGGCCCGTGCAATATTAATAAATTTCCCGGGCTTGATACTTCATCCAATTGTTATATTCGTTGAATGATTTAGCTATTCAGCCCTATGTATATCACTTTATTTATTCTATGCGCGTTATCCTTATTGGTTTATGCGATTTTAAAATTACCTGTTTTTGGTCGTTTACCAGAAGGCGCAAGGCTGGAACGTATCCGGCAGCTACCAAATGCGGCAGGCGATGAACTGCAAAATCAATCTTTAACACCTATGGTGCCCGAAGGTGGTTATTCGGCTATAATTAAAGCCATGCTGAAAGGAAACCCAAACAGCAGGCCGAAAATCGCTCTGCCACACGTTTTACCAGAACTGGATTCTGTAAAAGGCACGAAAGTAACCTGGTTTGGACATTCTTCTTATTTATTACAACTGGACACTTTAAAAATACTGGTGGATCCGGTATTCAGTAAAACACCTTCTCCATTTTCTTTTATCGGTAAAAAACAATACGCAGGTACGGATTTTATCAAAGCAGAAGATTTTCCTGCAATTGATGTGCTGCTGATTACACATGATCATTACGATCATATGGATTATCAAAGTATATTAAAGCTGAAGGACAGGGTAAAACACTTCCTGACTTCCGCAGGTGCAGGTTCTCATTTAATCCGCTGGGGAATTCCGGCAGAAAAAATTACAGAGCTGGCATGGGAGGAACAAACCGTTTTATGCGGTTTGAAATTCACAGCGAAACCAGCAAGGCATTTTACCGGGAGATTGTTTAAACGTAACCGGACTTTATGGTCTTCATTTATCCTGGAAACCTCTGAACATAAATTATTTTTAGGAGGTGATTCTGGTTACGATGCTCATTTTAAGGTTATTGGTGAAGAACACGGCCCTTTTGATCTTGCAATTCTGGAATGCGGACAGTATAATGAGTTATGGCCGTTAATCCATATGTTTCCTGAACAAACAGTGATGGCGGCTAAAGATTTGAAAGCAAAAGTGCTTTTACCTGTACACTGGGCGAAATTCACGCTGGCTTTACACGATTGGAACGATTCTGTTTTACGGGTCACTAAAAGTGCTGAAGAGTCGGCTCAGCAAATTACAACGCCTTTATTGGGAGAAACGTTTTTGCTGGGCGGAGACTATCCGCAGACAAAATGGTGGCTAAATATAGAGAATGGTAAACAATAGGTTTTAATGCTTGTTATACCTATGAATTCAAAATATCAAAGCTATGAAAACGGATCTTATAGAAATTTTTCAAACAATCAGGGCGACTTTACAACCTTATACCACTTTAGGCTTCAATGATGGGGCAAATAGTGATCAGAAATACGATCTTTGGGCTGCTGCACCTGCGGGGAAAGAAGGAGAGGATAAACCAGGTGTATTTTTTCTTAGTATAGAGATTAAAGATGACCATGTGGCTTTTGAACTGTTGCCTGATTCCATTCCTCAGCATGAGCGTACAATGTATATTAAAGAACTGGATGAGGTAACTTTGAATTTAATAGAAGATAAAGTTTCCGCCGGCTACAAAATATTCAAAGAGCATGAATGGGTGTAAGATGGATTATAAATAAAAAAAACGAGTGAGTAAACAAAAAATAAGCTGGCAACAAGAGCTTAAACAAGCGTTACTGAATATTGGCATTGAGTCAGAACTTTATACTTCTGACTCTTTTCTTTTATTGAAGTTCCGGGATAATGATGCATTGTACCTAAACTTGTTAAGTATAGCAGTTCATCCCGGTTCAGCAGAAACTTTAGTTTTACAGCAGGAATATACTGCTTCTGCTAAACAGTTGATCCAGCTTTGGGAAGATATATGGTACAAGAAGCCTGCCCAGGTTTTAAGCCGTATCAGCGCATTAATGGGAAAGAACCAACGGGTTCATGGTAGAAAAACCAGTGTGGTAAGTATCACTCAACCAGAGGCAGATGCCTTTCTGAAAGAGAATCATCTCCAGGGATCAGCTAAAGCAAGACATCGGTATGCCTTAGTTTTTGCTGGTCAGTTTATTGCCGTTGCTACTTTTAGTGGCAAACGAAAAATGACCAGAAGACAAGAGGATTATACTTCTGTTGAACTGATCAGGTTTGCTACTGCCGACGGATTTACAGTACAGGGTGGGTTAAGCAAACTCATTAAACATTTAATCAAAACTATTCTTCCCAATGATGTGATGACCTATGCAGACCTGGACTGGTCTTATGGCAAAGGTTATACGAAACTGGGCTTTGAACTGGCCGGGCAAATCCCTCCGGCAGAAATATGGCTCGATCAGGTTAACAACATCCGTTATTTTCCTCATCGCTTGCCAGAAGAGCTCAGGGCTGCCACTGCTCAGCTAACAGAAGCAGAGAAAATAACCTACTTAAATTCTTTAAACTACAGCAGTGTTTTTAATATGGGGAACCTGAAATATATCATACCATGCAACTAGAGAAAAAACCACTTTTAATTATAATGGGCCCAACAGCTTCAGGAAAAACTAAACTTGCTGTTAGTGTTGCCAATATATTGGATGGAGAAATTATCAGTGCAGATAGCAGGCAGGTATTTAAAGACATGGATATAGGGACCGGAAAGGATCTGCACGAATACAAGATCGGTGAAAAGCTTATTCCATATCATTTGATCAATATCAGAGAGGCCGGAGATAGTTATAATGTGAATTCTTTTAAGGATGATTTCTATCAAATATTTGAAGACCTTAATCAGCGGTATAAAGTTCCGGTATTATGTGGTGGCACAGGAATGTATATTCATAGTATCCTGCAAAACCATCAATACACAGCAGTTCCGGTAAATGAAGAATTGCGGACAAGCCTTCCTGCACATGATATTGATGCATTACGAAAAATATTGGCTGGTTATCCGGCCGCATTAACAGCGCATGCAGATCTCTCTTCTGCCAAGCGGTTGGTCAGGGCCATTGAGATCGCAGCATATTTACAACACCATACCTTAGTGGAAGAAAATCGTCCTTTACTGAACCCTTTGGTAATCGGTTTGGACGGAGAAGTTGATTCCCGCCGCGAAAGGATTTATCAAAGACTGAATGAGCGTTTCGATAATGGGTTGATAGCAGAAGTAGAAGGGCTTTTAGCGCGTGGTATAAGTGCTGAAACGCTGCTATTTTATGGTTTAGAGTATAAATTTATCACTGAATATCTCCAGAATAAGCTCACTTTACCAGACTTAAAAGAGAAATTGTACATCGCAATCCGTCAATTTGCGAAGAGGCAGATGACTTTTTTCAGAAAAATGGAAAAAGACGGTATTATGATAAACTGGCTTGACTCTGCTATGAGCACAGCCCGGTTAACGCAGGAAGTTATTAAATTATATGACCAATCATTCAAGCGGTAAGCTGCTGTTACAGAAGTGTATCACGTATCCTTTATCCGTGCAATCAGAATTTGAAATCCCTGATTTTTACTGAAGATCTTCCCGTTTTGAAAAAGCCCGTCTATTCAGGTTTCAGGCTTGTTTGATAGGTTAAATAAGCTGCGGATTATCGTAGTGGCATGCATTTTGTATTTATCCGGTGAAAGGTTGATAAAAATTGTCAATCGTTAAAACACATGAATAAATATAATAAAATGAAAGTTTCTACTAAATTTCTTGCTTCGGCAGCAGCTGTTGTGGCAATATTCTTTACAACTAATGTTAGTGCTCAAAAAATAGGTATTGGTGCAAATATCGGTATCCCTACCAATAACAATTATAGTGTTGCTGCTGGTATCGATGTACGTGCGCAATTTGATGTAACTAAGCAATTATCTATTCCAATTGCAACTGGTTACAACCATTATTTTGCAAAAGACCGCGTATATAGTGTTGGTGCTGTCAATAATATTGAAGTTCCTGATTACGCTTACATTCCTGTAAAAACTGGTTTAAAGTATTTCTTTGATCCAACTGGTTCAGGTATCTATGCAATGGGTGAAGTAGGTGCTGCTTTTGGCGTATCTAAAGATTCAAAAACAACTTTCCTTTATGCACCAACTTTAGGTTACTCATGGAGTAATGGTTTAGACTTAGGTATTAAATATGAAAATACTGGTAAAGGTGATGCATTACGTTATGCAAACAACTATGATAACAAAAGTGTAGGACAGATCGCATTGCGTATCGCTTACGGTTTCAAATTATAGGCTGAAAAGCTGGCTTAAACATAAAAAGGGTGGGTATTTTTAAAATACCCACCCTTTTTATGTTTAAGCTATTCTTCCTCTTTTTCCTCCAGCTTAGCTTCTTTGTTTCTTTTTAAAATAATGACCGGTTTATCTTGTGTTCCGGTAATGGTTAAAGGAATACCAATCAAACCAAAAGGTGGCAAACCTAATCTTCCGCTCATATTTAAGCGGCCATCAAAACTAACCTGTCCTTCAAAACGGGGCCTGAAACCTGCAATACGCATTTTAAATCTTTCTATAGTAATGATATTCCTATTGATCGTAGATTTAATCTCGACATCACGCAAGTCAGGATTGTTTAAACTATCTCTGCGGGTTGCTTTACTCACCGCATTCATCATTTTAAATCCACTTAAGCTCACTTTCTTCAAAGACAATACACCAGCACCTTTTAAAGATGGGTATACCGGAAGCATATCCTGGTTCAGTTTTCCTGATAATTGATAATCCAGTCCTACTATACCTTTAACTTTAGAAGCCGAAGTTGCGAGTGTTCTGAAGATTTTTATTTCTTTATAAGCTTTGGCAATATCAAATTCTTTAGCCGAAATATGATAATCGAACAAGGCAGATTCAGGAGTTATACTTTTATAAGTTGCATCCATATTTACCGAAGCACCGATCAGGTTGAAGCTGGTTTGGTTTAAGGCTAATGTACCATCCTTTAAAACCAGGTTACCTTTTGCATTTTTGATTTGCAGACCATTGTAATAGACAGTACCCGCGTTAGCAGATAAAGTTACATCCAGGTTTTCCGGAATCAAAATAACCCCGCTGCTTCCCGCAGGGGCGCCTGGAATTGGTTTTGGTGTATTGTAAACCATTAATTCATCTGCAAAAATCTGTCTGCTCTGAAAATTGAAATTACCGGTTAGCTTTGCTTTAGGGGTAAGTACATAGTTAATCACATTGCCCAGCTGACCATTCATCGTAAAATCTGACTTTCCATAACTCGCTTTAAACTTCTCAAATTTCATGTTGTCCTGTGCAAAGGAGAACACTCCGTTTTTGATTAAAAATGACTTTGGAAAAAGGTCTGATTGCAGGCTGATATTATTTACAATTAATTGCCCTTTGTTATTCAGCTTTTGATAGTTTCCTGAAGTAGCATCACTTTGCAAGCCTTTTAAAGAGAGATCAGTAAATACTTTTCCATTCACATTATAGCCCTTAATTGCAAAGAATTGGTACATTTTACCAATATCTATAGTTCCTTTTGAAGTAATATTATAAGATACATTTTCAAAATTCCTGACTGCTGCCTTCAGCATAAAAGGCTGGCCTGCCATTACGAAAGAGATCGTTTGATATGTACCTGTGTACCTCTTAAGGTTCCATCTTTATTAGTCAGGGTTCCATCTACAATAATATTTTCTAAAGGCTGATCAAAGTGAGCAGTCTTAATTCTACCATTTGTGAGTTTGAAAGATGCTTGTGTGACAGGGAAAGTTTTTCTGGCTTTGTTGTATACACCTTTACTTTGCAGGTCCATGTTAAGTTCTCCGTTAAGTTCCAAATCCTTTAAAGGATAGAACTGTTTGATTTCGGCAAGATTAAGCATAGATTTTAAATTTATAGCGATGCCCATATGACCAGGTTGTATTTTGGCCGAACCTCTGATATAATTACTTAAAGCCTGTAAATTAACCGCATTAATATCTAATTGCGTATGCTTGTAATTTCCATCAGTATTACGCCCGTCTATATCGAAATTGATTTTTTCAATGGAAGCATTCAGTGAAGGATATTTAAAATAACCATTATGCAGCGAAGATTTTAACCTGAATTTTGGAATGAGGTTGACGGTATCTACCTGTCTGATACCACTTCGTACTATTTTTCTGTTAAATTGCCCGTCAGCTTGCAGATCTATAGTATAAACTCCTTTTAAGTTGCTGACTTCAAATATCTTTCCCCATTTCGTTAAATCAATTGATCCGCGGGTATTGATAAAGACTTTAGATTTTTTTAAACCATTCAGTTTAACTACTGAGTTTACATAATCCTTGCCCATATTAAAATATAAGCTGTCCATATCAATATATAAACTATCAGGGTTTAAGCTGGGAAGTTTCATCTGTAAATTTAAATACAGGTTACGAATAGCCTCCGGTGCTTTAGGATTAGCAATATAACCATCCCGTACTTTGATATTAAAAGATAGGGTAGGCATAATCTTTTGTTTAGCCAGGTATTTCCCTATTAAAGAAGCATTGATTTCAGCATAACCTTTAATCGTTGTTTTTTGCATCCGGTTTGCAATTGATGGGGGCAATACCGTGAAAATATTATGAAGATCAGTTTCTTTGGCGGCTGTCTTAAAATTGATGTCATAACCATCTTTAAGGAAGGAGAACTTACCCACAAATAAAATCGGTAAAGAGTTTATCTTTAAGTCATTTTCATTAAACATCAGATCGAGGGAATTGGTATTGATCTTCGTTACCAGTTTAGCATCAACCTTTTTATGCAGCAAATAAGGAGCATTATTATAATATAGATCCAGTGTATCAATTCTGGCATTACTCTTTAAGTCGAAAATAGCTTTGCTCAGATCTCCATTACCAGTATAATTTAATCCTTTGGCGTTAACCTTCATCGGGATCGACTGATCATTATAGATCAGGTTACTCTTATTGATAAAAATCCCTTCAATTTTTATCGCAGTTGAAGCACCATCCTGAGCAGCCGCAGGAGTATGATCACTCTTGTATACATTATAATTTGCGTTTCCTTTTTTGTCAACCTGGATATTGATATCGGCCTGGTCTAAAAAGATCTGATCAATCTTTACCTGTTTTGAAAAGATAGTGCTCAGGTTCAAACGAAAAGATAATTGCTTTGCCTGAATCAGCGTTTCTTTTTCAAATGGGGCAGCGCCTTTTAAAGTGAAGTTGTTCAGGCTGAGTGTTAAAGAAGGGAAGTGTTTGAAAAATGATAAACTGGTGTTTTGAAACTCAACTTTTCCATTGATATTTTGATTGATCCTGTTCTCTATCTCTTTGGAAATTGTATTGGGTATGATGTAGGGGATGAGCAATACCAGCAGGATCAAAGACGCAATGCTTATTCCTGTGATTTTAAGTACTTTTTTCAAGAGGGTAAATAATTGATGTATGTGGTACAAAGATATATTTTATTTATTATTTCATTAATGAATGAATATTCACTTATATTTGATTAATCATTTGATATTATGCGCACAAGAGATATAGAGAAAGAGAACCTGGTTAAAAAAATTGCCGTAGAAACTATAGCAAAGGGCGGTTTTGAAAGTTTTAGTATGAATAAGCTCGCCAAAGCGTGTGGCATTTCCGTAGCCACACTTTATATTTATTACAAGGACAAGGATGATCTTCTTTCACAACTTGCAGTGGAGCATGGCAGGATGCTGGCAAAGTCAATGCTTCACAATTTTGATGCGGAAGCTTCTTTTGAAGACGGATTACGTCAGCAGTGGGAAAACCGGTATCGGGAGCTGATCAATAATCCAACACTGAGCAAATTTAATGAGCAATTGAGAGCCTCTGTTTATCAGGATCAGTTTCTCTCCACTTTAATGGAAGATGCTTTAGTGAAATTCAAAAGGTTCAATGATAATATTATCTCTCGTGGAGAAGTCCGGGAAATGCCTTTCGAGGTTTACTGGTCAGTTGCCTTTGCACCCCTTTATGCTTTGATCAAGTTTAACAATGAAGGGCAAAGTCTGGGAGGGAAGCCATTCAAGATGACGGATGAGATGTTATGGGAAGCTTTTGATTTAGTTGTGAAAGGATTGAGAAAGTAAATCAATGATTATACAGGAGTATTTAAACAGAACTAAGAATGAGAAAAAATGGAAAATTTCAATCATATCCTGCTTTTTAGAACAGATATAAAATCTGAAGAGGATAAACAGGCTTTACAGCCTTTATTGGACAAAAACAAGAATATTGAACAATGGAACGTAGATCTCGATGATGAGGACTTCGTTTTAAGGATCGTCTCTTATACCTTAAAACATGAGCAGGTTATCGAAATGGTTCGGGATCGCGGCTATAAATGCTGTGAATTAACTTAATTTTATGGAAACTAAAGGAACTACACCTTTTTCTGGCTATCAAAAGATAGTAATCTTTATTTTAGCAATGACTCAATTTACCGTTATACTTGACTTTATGGTGATGTCCCCTTTGGGCGATATGCTGATTAAGTCTTTAAGTATGAAGCCTTCCTCTTTCGGGATTGCAGTTTCTGCTTATGCTTTCAGCGCAGGTATCTCAGGTTTATTAACCGCAGGATTTGCAGATCGTTTTGATCGTAAAAAACTGCTTTTATTCTTTTACAGTGGTTTCATTGTCGGAACCTTTTTATGCAGTTTAGCCAGTTCTTTTGAATTATTGGTTGCTGCACGTATCATCACTGGTTTATTTGGCGGCGTGATCAGTTCTATCTCTATGGCCATTATTACCGACCTTTTTAGCTTGCAGCAAAGAGGAAGGGTAATGGGTTTTATACAGATGGGCTTTGGTGCAAGCCAGGTATTAGGAATTCCAATAGGCTTGTATATTGCCAATAAATGGGGGTGGGAATCTCCTTTTGTAATGGTTGCAGCAGTCGCCATAATTATTGCTGTTTTAATTGTGGTGGTTTTAAAACCAATCAACAAACATCTTGGTTTGCAGCATGACCGTTCTGCATTCAAGCATCTTTGGCATACCGTAGCCAGAAAAAATTACAGGATTGGTTTTGCCGCAACGGCTGCATTGTCAATAGGCGGTTTTATGATGATGCCATTCGGAAGCGTTTTTGCAGTTAATAACCTGCATGTTACAGCTGAAGAACTGCCTGTATTGTTTATGGTTTCTGGAGTAAGTTCATTGATCATCATGCCTTTAATTGGAAAGTTAAGTGATACAGTGAGCAAATTCAGAATTTTCAGTATTGCTTCTATCTGGACTATGCTGATCTGTGTAGCCTATACGAATTTGTCGGCAACCCCATTCTGGATAGTGATCGGTCTTAACGTTTTGATGATGATCGGGATTATGAGCCGTATGGTTCCTTCTTCCGCTTTAACCAGTGCAATTCCTGATATGGAAGACAGAGGTGCCTTTATGAGTATTAACTCTTCTATGCAGCAAATTGCAGGTGGAGTAGCGGCGGCAGTTTCAGGTATGATCGTTGTTCAGCAAACAAAATTCAGTCCTATAGAACATTATGATATCGTTGGTTATGTGGTTGTAGTGGTCACATTGATCAGTATATTTTTAATGTACAGGGTGAACCAGCTGGCTAAAAAGAAACCAGTTGCTGTAACTAAGGCCGAAGAACCTGAACCGGTTATGTCAGAATTTTAATAGTATTTACTGTTTTTATGGCTACTCAGTTCATTAAGCCTACTGAACGTATTGTGATCTAAGTTGGAAAGGGGTTGGTAAGGCCAATAGCCTTACCAACCCCTTTCCAACTTAGATCACTTACAGATGTTTTATAGTTCTTGATAGTAACCTCTGATCAGCTTCTTCTGATACCAGATTTATCTATCATTTGATTAAACGCATCTTTAACAACGCGGTTTAATTCCTGCTGTTTATAACCAGCCGTCAATTGATCAAGCTGATGTAAAACAGATAAGCTCAATCTTGTATCTTGCAGGTAAACTTGCTGGAATTCGGGCGCAAGCGTACAGACATAATTGAACTCTTGAGCAAGAAAACCAGTTGTTTCTCTGGTCAGCTGATTCGCCTCTTTGATCCGGTTGAGTGCATATAAATTCTGAATTGTGCTGATCCTGTTCACCGTATCTCTCACCGAATAATTTGTGAGTGGTAAGTCTCTCAGACATTTCTGCATCAAATGCATGGCCTTCGCAGATTTTCCTTCCATAATCAGATTGCTGGCGAGTGTATTGTTAAAACCCCAGGTCGAAAATACGATCCTTTTGGATTCCTGATCCAGATAAGAAGCTTTATGAAATGCGGTGTAATCTATTTTGTTCATCACATTTGCGTACATCACATCCGAATTGGTTTTCTCGCTTTTATCTCTGCTATCCTCTGCTGCGGTTTTAAAAGGCAGTAAACGGTACGCATATCCTTCCAGGTAAAGATATCGATCAAGACCAATATAAGTATCTTGTGATACCGAGGTCGCAAAATATACCGGACGTTCCCAATTGTTATGAATGAGGATATCAAATAAAGCTAAATCACCTTTACTGGCGTAAGATTTATTAAAGTTCCATTCCATTGTTTTACTCACCTGTGCTTTCTGAGCAGGAGTGATGGTATGTGTTTTAACCAATTGTTCAGGATCTACCGTGAGTTTTAACTTTTTAGTGGGCAGAAAATTCATAAAGGTACCATCGGTCATCTGTACCTGGTCTTCTTTGTTTTCAGAAGTCATTACAGCAAACAGATCCTTCAGCTCCACACTGTCAGTTAACCCATAATCTACATAAGGCAAATAATCTCTGACACCGGAAACATACTTTTCTTCAGCCATTGTGATAGGTAATGGCGCCGATTTATTCATTTGTTTCTTCAATTGATTAATGAAAGAAGCATCGGGCAAAAACTGCATGCAAATTACACGTACGTCTGTTCTGAAACCTTCTACCTCTTGTGCGTACCAAAGAGGGAAAGTATCGTTGTCTGCATTCGTGAAAAGAATTGCATTAGGAGCACAGGAGTTTAAATAATTCTTCGCCCAGTCTGCTGCCGTATTTTTATGAGACCGGTCATGATCATCCCAGCCTTGTACACCCATCAATACAGGTGCAGCCAGTAAACATATCCCTGTAGCGATGATCAGGCTTAACTTCTGCTGTGCTATTTTTGATAAAAGTTCTTTCAGCGCCAGTACACCAAAGCCAATACAAATGGCAAAAGCATAAAAAGAACCTGCATATGCATAATCTCTTTCTCTTGGCTGCAATGGATCTTGATTAAGGTAGAGAATAATTGCTATACCGGTGAAGAAAAACAGGGTAATTATCACTATTCCATCTGCTTTGTTTCTGCGGTAAAGCCAGATCAGTCCGGCAATCCCCATAATTAACGGGAATCCATAATAGACATTATGCCCGGCATTGGTTGTGATTGTTGCAGGAAGATCAGACTGATTGCCTAAACGCAGGCTATCCAGTGCTTTGATACCTGTGATCCAGTTGCCATCTTGTACATTTCCAACACCCTGAACATCGTTTTGCCTTCCTGCAAAGTTCCATAAAAAGTAACGCCAGTACATAAAACCCAATTGCCACGAAGTAAAAAAGCTCAAATTCTGGGTAAAGGTTGGTGTTTGTCCTTCATTGAGGTTAAGCCATTGCTGATAATATTTATCATGTCCCGCTTTCTGGCTGAAGGTTCTTGGAAAGAGGATGTTTTTATCATAAGTGGTTTTATAGGTTTTTCCGGATACTTCGTATTTTGAAGCTCCTTTACGGTAGGTATTTCCGGTTTCTTTATTCTCTACTACTTTAGCATCAAAAGTATTACCATAAATTAAGGGGGTAGATCCATAATTTGTACGTCCAAGGTAATCATAGAGAGAAAATGGCATATCCGGATTGCTCAGGTTGATATTGGTTTTTGCATCTGCTCTGATCAGAATCATCAGATAGGAGCTAAAACCAAAAAGAACAAATACCAAACAAAGCAGCGCCATATTCAGGTTATATTTCTGCTTGCGTATCGAGTAATTTATTGCGCCATACAAAATTGCCGCAAAGAGTAATATAAAACATATAGCACCTGAGCCAAAGAAAAGACCCAAAGTATTCACAAAAAGAAGGTCAGCTTCTGCTGCAAAGAGTACAAAATACTGGATCAGTACAAATTGAACAATCCCTACAATCAAACAACCGATTAAAAAGGCTTTAATTGTACCCATAATTCCGGGTTTTTCTGCTTTTTTAAAGTAATAAACGAGGGTTACAGCAGGTATAGTCAATAAACTTAAAAGATGGACACCAATAGAAAGGCCTACAATAAAGGAAATGAAAATCAGCCAGCGGTTATTGGTTTCGTTCTCCCATCTCAGAATGGCCCAGAAAGTAACTGCGGTAAACAAAGAGGAAAGGGCATACACTTCTGATTCTACTGCTGAAAACCAAAAGGTATCGGAGAAGGTATAAGCTAGTGCACCTATAGCACCAGCAGCAATGATACTGAAGGTTTTGCTGCCAACTTTCTCTTTTCTGTAAATTTTGGAAGCTAGAGCTGTGATGGTCCAGAACAGGAACATAATAGTAGCTGCACTGGCAAGCACAGCGCTGAAATTAATCCAGTAAGCAATTTTCGCAGGATTACCCATTGCCAGCAGACTGAACATTTTACCAATCATCAGAAAAAGTGGTGCACCGGGCTGGTGTCCAACTTGTAATTTGCTGGCGGTTGCAATAAATTCTCCGCAATCATAAAAACTTGCGGTCGGTTCCATCGTAAGCCAGTAGGTGAGCAGGGCAATGCCAAAAAGTACAAAACCAGCCACTAAATTAATCAGGCGATATTTCTTTTTTTCTTCTGGCGTATTGATCAGCTCATTGAATTCTGTATCGATCAGGTCACGTACTTCAGCCATATTGAATTTAGCGGAAGCTGGTTTTTGTTCCAGAGAAGTAATGAGGTGATCATATAATTCGTCAAGCATATCTTCAGTGAGCGATAAGCCCAGAAGATGCTGCCGTATTTCTAAATGCTGCTGTGCGGTTAGTTTCATGAGAGTTTAGATTTGAGGTTAAGCAGCAATTGCAGATTCCCAATAAAACTCTCGGCTTCCTGAAGTTTGTTTTCTACTTCTTTTTTGCCAGCGGTGGTCAGCGCATAATACTTGCGGACCCGGTTGTCCACTAATTCTGTACTTGTACTTAACATACCGTCAGCTTCCATTTTATGTAAGCTGGGATACATTGCACCTTCCGTCAGTTTAATTTCTCCACTAGTGATTTCCTTCACTTTCTGGGTGATCTCATAACCATACATTTTCTCATTTTCCTGAAGAAGTTTTAAAATGATAGTTTGCAGGCTGCCTTTTAACATTCCATTTGCTGTACTCATAAAGCAAATATATAATTTTCTTACATACATAGGAAAATTATGTATACTGATTTTTAATTGTTTAATCAGCTTTACTGACGAGAAATGTAAAAAGACAGCCTTTTTAAAGAAAAAGACAGATCCTGGCTTACTTTATTTTAGTGTAAATTTCCACGATTTCCTGATTGATATTCAAACTATCAATTTTCTCTACGCCTTTTTGTGTGATCGTATCATTCTTTAAAGTCAGTGTGAATTTAAAATCTCTTTTTTCCCATTCTCGGTAGTTACAATATTCTAAATGTTCCTGGTATTGATCCCCCTTAAGAGAAAAGGTTCCTGCACCAGTATCGTAAACAGGAACAGGTACTGCTCCTTTTGCCAAATCATGTTTGAAAAAAGCAAAATGTGTCCCATTGAATAATTTAATCATTTCCTGTCCTTTTACAGGGTAGGTAACCTCTGTTTTTGCACCTCTGGTAACTTTACTGGAAACCAGTTTCCAGGTGCCTGCAATAGATTGATTTGTTAATTCAGTTGAAGATGGAGCTTTGTCTGTGCAGGCAGCCAGGCACGTAAGTCCGGCAAGAAGTAATAATTGAAATTTCATTTAATTTGGTTAAGGGGTTAATTTAGGTTAAAACGATGTTTTAATTGAAAAGTTAAAACAGAGACAATCTAGTAAATTAATTGTATAACAGGTAATTTAAGTTAAATAAACGGTTATCTATCGTGTTTTTACTTAGTTAGTTAGCCTGATTATTACGTGTTTCTACTCTTGATAATCTGAGTGTATAGCAGGTACTTTTATAACAACCAGGTATAAATAAGTTATGAGAAGAAAGCTAACGCTAGTGGAAGGAACCATGTATGGTGACGGACAAACGGCGGTGAATGCAGTTGTTGCAGCAAAAATTAAGGGTAGTGTTGACATTGAGGATTTACAGCTTGCGCTACTGAAAGTGCAGGCCAGACATCCGCTGCTGAATGTGAATGTCCGGGAGGATGAAACCGGGATCCCTTATTTCATAACAAACGAAAATATAGGACAAATACCTGTCCGTATCTCCAACCGCTATACTGATGAAGATTGGGAAAAGCAAACATCTGTAGAATGTCTGACCCCATTTGATGCGAAAAGCGGTCCGTTAATGCGTGTTGTTTATTTGAAATCTCCCGAAGCTTCAAACTTAATTATGGTTTGCCATCATTGTATATGTGATGGAAGAGCAATCCTGACTCTTCTGGATGAAACGCTGCGTTTACTAGCTGAACCTCAGACCGATATCGGGACTTATCAAGCCTTCAGTTCCTTATGTGATTTTATTCCTGACCGGGCAAGAAAAAGCAGGAAGAATTTATTAATGGTTTTCCTGGTTAAGAAATTGTCCAGGCTGATGTTACTGGCAGTAGCGTCGAAAAAGGAAATTAAAAGGGTAAAACCTTATTTAATACATTGGAGAATAAACGAGCAGGAATCTGCTGCAATATTAAGCAAGTGCAGGAAACAAGGTATTTCTTTACATGCTGTATTAAGTGTTATATTTCTGAAAGCATATGATACTATTGAAACTATCAAACCTTATAAAAAACTCTACTGTGCAGTAGATATGCGGAAATTCGTTCCGGAGATTAAAAACGATATGTTATTTGCTTTTCCTGCAATGATTGAACTGGGGCTTAAAGGTGAGTGTAATATTGGATTCTGGGATCAGGTGCGCCTGTTTAAAGAAGAGCTGGCTTTGAAAATAAGCAAAACTAATGTGAACAGGATTTTCCTGCTTGATGAAGGGCTTTCCGCTTTCCTGCCTAAGCTTGCCAAATATGCTAAAGTAGATGCAGGAGCCCATGACTTTACTTTTTCGAATATGGGTAACTCTGTGATTCAGGAAAACTATGGACTGATTGAAGTTCAGGCTGTGTATTCGCCGGTGACCATATTCCCTTTTGGAAATCCATCTACTTTCTTCGCCTCTTCTTTTAGGGGGCAGCTTGATTTTATGATGACCTCCGATGTACATTTCCTTAAATATGAAGACGCTATATTGATCAGGGAGAAGACCATGGAGTTATTAAAAGAGATGAATTAATGATAAATCCCAATTTTATGTGTCCTTAATTTATAGGCTGAAATATCAGTTTTTCCAGCTTGCTGAAAAGAGATAACACCAGAAACTTGCTCAGGCATGTGACAATCTATACAATTTGTTTTGACTACTGCATTTTTCAAAGTTAACGCACTGTGTTTAATCGTCGCGTGGCAACTGATGCAACGCTGAGTATAGCTTGTCAGATTTCCTTTCAGGTTTTCATGTGTACGATGACAGGAAGAACAATCCATTGTTTTGCTTTGAATAAAACATTTACTTTCTGCCAGCATCCCACTCTGGTTCCCATGTACATCCAGCGCTTTTTTGGCATTATTTCCAGTTGCATTGCTATAATAATCATGCAAATCGTCACCAGGTTTAAAAGCAAATATTGATTTCAGTATTTCCATATCATTTCCTCCATGACAAGTTGCACAGGCATCAGTTTTCTGCTTTCTGGTCAGCGTCTGATAAAGTGTAATATATTTAGCCACTTTTGCCTGCGGATGTTCCAAATGGAATTCTACATGTTTTCCAGCCGGGCCATGACAGCGCTCACAATCAATTCCATAAACCACAGAGCCTTTAACCAACTCTTCTTTTACTTTTAACGGGCCATCCTGAACTATCTTACGGTCTGTAAAAGAGCTGTGGCATTCCATACAGCGGACATCAATTGTCCGGCTAAAATGTGCTGTGTTTTGCGGAAAACCCGGGCTGTTCACCCAGCTTTTTACCTGTTTAAAATAGGAGAGAGGGAGTTGTTTAAGCTGATCTCCTTCCCATGTTCCATAAGTCACCGCTTTTTCTCCCGAACCAAAAGAAATATCAAAACGGCGGGCTATGGTTTCTATACCGTCGTTATAAGCTACCTGATAAATAAAACCGTTCCGCTGTTCCACTTTCACTTTGAAGTGCTCATCAAAAGCATAAACTGATAAATGTGGGAGTGAATTATCCATGAGTTTAGTATCGGTAACTGCATGGGAGGTTTGCTGATGAGGATTTTGAAGATATGCATCCGAAACCTGCTGATGGCACTGTCTGCAAGTAGCAGCACCGGCAATTGTTTTGTCAGTTGCCGGTGCTGCTTTTTTGAAATCCATACATTGAATAAGCAGTGTTATAAGCACAGCCATCAGGCTTAAAATATAAAATAAGCGTCTTTTCAATGGAAATATAGTTTATTTAGTGCCGCCCCATTCTTTACTTTGAACGAGTTTAGTATTTTCCAGTTCTTTCAATGGAATAGGTAAAATTTCATTTTTTCCTGCTACAAAACCTTTTGATGCTAAAACGGTAGCCGCTTTGCCCCATCTGATTAAATCAAACCATCTCTGGCCTTCAAAAGCAAGCTCTGCACGTCTTTCTGTAATGATATTATCCAGTGTAGCATCAACAGCATGATCTTTTCCATCTTTATAAGCACGGTTTCTTACCGCTGCAATTAAAGCTCTTGCCCTGGAAAGATCTCCGCCGCCGCGTACCAACGCTTCGGCTTCCATCAGGTAAGTATCTGCTAATCTGATTTCATACGTATTTTGGGGATAGTTTAATTCTGAAGGTCCTCCTCCGGTAGATTTGTCTGATGCTCTGCCCGCAAATTTCTCTACAAAAAAGCCAGTATTTTCATAACTGTTATCGTATTTAGCAATCCCTGCCTTTTTCAAACTATCCAGGTTGGCAACAGATGCTTTATTACGCGGATCGTAATGTATAAAATCAAAAAAGTTTTTAGTGACAACAAGTGCTCCATATCCGGATACATAATCCGGTGCTCCTGGTAATAAGGTGCTATAGGCTCTTGGCGCAAGCATAATGCTCAATAAATTTCCTTCCGTACATTCAATACAAGACCAGGCCCCATTACCTTTAGAAGTATGGGAAATTTCCAATATCGACTCTGTATTAAATTTATTGGCAGTTTTCCAGAGTGCAGCAAAATCGTCCATCAATTTATAACCATAAACTGAATTCAATTGTCCAGGAACCGCATTAACTAATGCAAATTCTCCGGCAGACTCTGTGAACTTTTTCTCATAAAGATATACTTTGCCTAACAGCGCATGTGCAATACCTTTAGTCATTCTTCCTGCTTCAGTCGCTTTAGGAACAGTATTAGGTAGCTTATCTTCTGCAATAGCTTCTTTCAGATCTTTTTCAATCTGTGCATAAACTTCTTCTGGTGCAACTTGCAATACATTGTACGCCTGGTCTGGTGCAATTGGTGTAAGCATTAATGGAATGTTCTTAAACAAACGTACCAGGTCAAAATAGTAATAGGCTCTTAAGGCTTTAAGTTCAGCTTTATATCTTGCTCTGATGTCATCAGGCATAGTCGCTGCATCTATTTTGGAGAGCAAAATATTTACTCTGTATACACCTAAAAATCCACCTTTCCATAAAGCATCCTGTGGCCCGTTGGCAGGTATTACAGTATAATTAGAGATCGCCTGCAACGGAGTAAAATCGCTTGAACCTCCACCACCAGCAAGATTATCATCCGAGCCTGCATTCATTGCCGTAATTTTACTGACATAATCACCACCCTGAAAACCTAGCGGGTCATAAGCAGCAACCAGGCCATTGAAAACCTCTGCCTGATTTCTGTAATAACCTTCCTGAGTAAATTGCCCCCTCGGGTCAGTTTCTACGAATTTTTTGCAAGAGCTGAATAATGAAAGTACAATTGAAAGCCCTGCTGTATATGTTATATATCTTTTCATTTCTGTTTTTTTATTAAAATCCAATATTTAAACCAAGCATAAATGATCTTGCCTGAGGATAGATACCTCTGTCAATACTTAATACCCCACCACCAATTTCAGGATCATATCCAGTGTAACCAGTGAAGGTGACCAGGTTTTCGCTCATCACATAAACACGGGCTTTTTGTAAACCTAGTTTGCTGATTTTGGCCTTTGGCAGGTTATAACCGATCTGAAGAACTTTTATTCTGAAATAGTCACCCTTTTCCAAATAGAAATCAGAAGGGTTTGTAAAGTTTTTATTAGGATCTCCGTCTACAACTCTTGGATAAGAATTGCTTGTTCCGGGACCAGTCCAGCGATTTAATACGCTTGTTTGATAATTCGCATTGTTGATATCCAGACGACGTAAGCCCTGGAAGATTTTATTACCTGCAACTCCTTGTCCGAATACGCTGATATCAAATCCTTTATAAGCTGCATTTAAGGTAATACCGAATGAATATTTCGGGGTAGGATTACCAATAAACTGGCGGTCATTTTCACCAATCACACCATCTCCATCTGTATCTACCCAGCGGAAATCTCCAGGTTTTGCATTAGGTTGTATCTTTCCTTTTGGACCGATATAGTTATCTACCTCAGCCTGTGTCTGGAAAATACCAGCGGTTTTAAAACCATAGAATGAATTATAAGCTTGTCCTACCGCAGTACGGGTAATAGGGTAGGTGGTCGCTTTGAAACTCTGGCCACCTGACAGAAAATCAATACCATCACCCAGGTTAGTCACTACGTTTTTCAGATAAGAGAAATTACCATTTACACTAAAGTTGACTTCTCCGATTTGTTTACGGTAACCTAACTCAATCTCTATCCCGCTGTTTTTCATATCTGCAATGTTTTCAGCAGGATTATTTGCTGAGCCCAGGTAAGATGGGATACGAGGTTTCTGAAGAATATCTTTGGTTAGTTTATTATACCATTCTACAGTTAAAGTGAAATTTTTGAAGAGCGTTAAGTCCATACCAATATTGGTTGCTCTTGTTTCTTCCCATTTCAAATTAGGGCTCGCATAGGCAGCCTGAGGGCTGTAACCAATATTATAAACCTGATCCGTACCGAAAGTATAATCGCGGCCATCACCGATCAGCTGAACATATTGGAAGTCATCAATGTTGTCATTACCTACCACACCATACCCACCTCTGAATTTTAAACTATTGATCACCTCGTTTTTAGGAAAGAAGTCTTCTTTGGAAACTACCCATCCTGCCGAAACTGATGGGAAAACACCAAACTTGTAATTCGAACCAAAACGTGAAGAACCGTCTCTGCGGACTACACCTTCGATAATATATTTCTCATCGTAATTGTAATTCAAACGTGCAAATACGGAAGCTACTCTATGGATGTTTCCTTCAGAACCTAAAGCTACTTTCTTATCATTCGGAACTTTGAAATTTAAAGATGCTTCTTTAAAAGTAGTTACTGGTATTCCAAAATAGGTGATGTCAGTACCAATGCTGTTATTATCCGAATATAAACCTTGTCCCACTAAAACATTGAAATTATGTTTGTCAAATGCTTTGGTATAAGAAGCTGTATTTTCTAAATTCCAGCTGATCGTGCGGTTTAATTTACGATTAAAAGAGGTTTGAGTCGTAATTGAAGATGAATTCAAATAAGACATTGGCGAGAAGTTCTCGTTGCCATAATAAGCCAGTTTAGTACCTAATGTAGATCTCAGTGTTAAGCCTGCAATCGGTTTCAATTCAGCATAAACGTTTCCGACAATATTGTCAGCCCAGCTATTATTACCCTGTCTTACCTGCATATAAGCAAGTGGATTAGTCATTTCCTGTACTACAGCTTGTGAGATCCCATAAGGACGGCCCAGTGCATCTCTTATAATATCAGGTCTATTATATGGCGATAAAGCTGCTACTGCCGGATCTGTGATTACAGCTTGTGTAATCGGATCCAGATTAATTGCCGAACTTAATGGGCCTCCGAATTCAGAATTGGTATTGCCAAGCCCGAGTGATTTATCATGTGAATAACCCAGGTTTTGTCCCAGAGTCAGCCATTTAGCCAGTTTATGTGTAGAGTTCAAACGAATATTTGTTCTTTTGTACTTAGAAATATCAGTAGCTACAATTCCGTCTTGCTGTAAATAACCTACAGATGAATAGAAGGTAGATACATCATTACCACCGCTTAAACTGAATTCCTGTGATTGTCTTTTTGCACTATTGTTGAAGATAATATCCTGCCAGTCTGTTCCTTTGCCCAAAGATTGCGGATCTGCATAAATAGCAGCTTTACCAGCATTTGTTTTGGTCTCATTCTGAATCATGGCATACTGAGTTGCATCCAGTAGTTTTAATTTTTTGGATGGCCCTGAGAAACCATAATATCCGTTATAATTTACACGGATACCACCTGCTTTACCTTTTTTAGTAGTGACTAAAATTACACCAGCTGCGGCCCTTGCTCCATAAATAGCTTGTGAAGCCGCATCTTTCAACACTTCAATAGATTCAATATCAGACTGGTTGATAAAACCGATTCCGCCATTATCTACTACCACACCGTCGACTACCCATAGCGGTTGATTATTGTCTCCGTTTCCATCTCTGTTAAAAGAGCTGATACCTCTCACACGTACCGTTGCCGCAGAACCTGGCTGACCTGAGCTGCTGGCTATAGTGATTCCTGAAGTTCTTCCTTGTAACGATTGTTCAATACGTGTAACAGGCTGGTTTTCCAGATCTGAAGCTTTTAAGCCAGATATCGCACCGGTTACCACACTTTTTTTCTGCACGCCGTAACCGACCACAACAACTTCTGATAATGCTTTTGTATCTTCTGCTAAGGATATATTCAAAAGTCCATTGTCTACTACTGTAACTGTCTGATCAGACATTCCGACAAGTCTGATTAACAATTTTGCACCTATAGGGGCCGATATCGTGAACTTACCATTGGGATCTGTTGAGGTAGCCCTGGTCGTGCCTGCTATGGTAATTGAAACACCTGGAAGCGGCAATCCGTCTACCTGGTCTGTTACTTTACCTGATACTTTGATATCCTGCGCAAATAATGCTGCGGGGAAAAAGAGTACACAGGTAATCAAGAAAATAAGAGTAAATCTTCCTTTCATACGTTGGGAATTTAAAAAGTAAATATTTGATTAGTTAATAGTTGCACGTCTGGGTAAACCGGGTTGTTTTTATGAGATGGTGATTATCATTATTTGGTTATTTGGTTTCAAAAAATGTTAATCATTTAATTTAATAAATAAGAACAATTCGTTAACGCCGGCGCAATTTAGAAAAGGCAATAAGTAACTCCTTACAGAAATGTGTTATATCAGCTGATTATACGCTTGTTTCTTGATTTCAAACGTTTGAAATAAATCGCGGTTTATGTGCTTCTAAAGGAAGCTTATTGAAGAATTCAGGGTAGTGTAAATTATACGTTTAGCCCGGTGATTTCGGGGTAACACCAAAGGCTGAAATCTGAACTTGAAACCGCCGGATTCCAGGCCATGGTAATTCCTGGTTTATTTTCTTTACAGGAAAATAAACCGGGAATTTTCCGGAAAAAAAATGTTTGAATTTTATTGATGCAGAACCAGTTCACAGTCTACCATAACTTCTTGGTATTCCGGAGCTTCTGTTTTCTGGTCAATTAATTTTAAAAGTAGTTTAATCGCATTTTCTCCCATTGATTCAGGATTTTCTTCGATAGAAGCCAGGGGAGGATTGTCCAGATAGCGGATAAACGGCATATTACCGAAACCAATGAAGTCTGTTTGTTCCATTTTTTCATACCGGTTGGCACGAAGGTATTTCATGGCATCAAATAGGATCTGCTCTTTAAAAGCCACTAATGCAGTAGGTGGGTTCTCACTATTATAAAACAGTTCTTTAATTGCGCTGTTGGTGTTCTCCTTATCAAAATCTGTATAAGCAACCAAACTGGCATCAAAAGGAATGTGGTTATCATTTAAGGCATTGATATAGCCTTTAAATCTATCATGCGTAAAGCTGATCATTTTCGGGCCACCCAGATAGGCGACTCTCTGATGTCCCCGTTTGATCAGGAAATCTGTGGCTTTATAACATCCCTGATAAGTATTACTTAATACTTTATGACAACTTAAATTAAAACTCGGGTTTCTGCCATAATAAATAATTGGCAGGCCAAGATTTTCAAACATATCTAAATGATCAAAGTTCTGTGTGTTTTTAGAAATGGCAATAATTAAACCATCGATACGGCTTTTCAGCAGCATATTGGCCAGATCAACTTCTTTCTTCAAATCATCGTAAGACTGGCCGATAATTACATTATAACCATATTGGCGGGCATGTTGTTCAATCCCGAAAATGCTTCTGGTAAAATAATGGTCCATCAGATCTGGTAAAATGATACCAATGGTATAAGATTTCTGAATCTGTAAATTAAGCGCCGATTTATTGGGCGTGAAATGCAGTTCGGCAGCCATTTGCTTTACCCTTTCTTTGGTATAGGCATTAATGGTTGGATAGTCGTTAAGCGCTTTGGATACTGTAGATATAGATATTTTTAGCTTTTGAGCTAAAAGTTTCAGGGTTACGGGCGTTTTTGTACTCATTAGGTTAGTTAACGATCGCCTAAATATAAAGATAATAAACTATATCAAACGTTTGATATGTATGACCAGCATGTTTATCGCCTGGGTACTAAGAAATAAAATCTGCCTCTTCTATTTTAATTATTAAATAAATCTGATATTGAGTTACCATAGCAATAGCTGTTAACAGGCTGTAAAACCTGATTTATTTCAAACGTTTGAAACGGAGAAACAGCCGTTTGATAGACTATTATAATAGATTATATGAATGATATGCCTTTGGCCTTTTATAAATTGCGTCCACATAATGATGGTTTTTTAGCATAATTTTATTGAAAAGATTTGAATAATGAAGGTAACAGAAAAATCAGTTATTTATAAAATGACCCAGACAATGCGCTGGTTTGGCCCGAATGATCCGGTTATCCTGGCTGATATTTTACAAGCAGGTTGCAGTGGTATTGTCAGTGCTTTACACCATATTCCAAATGGGGTGACCTGGGAGATAGCGGAGATTGAAAAACATAAACAGCTGATCGAAGATGCAGGTTTGAAATGGGATGTTGTGGAGAGCTTACCTGTACATGAAGCGATTAAAACACAAGCTGAAAACTTTGAATACTATATTAATAATTACAAGCAATCCTTAAAAAATCTGGCGGCCTGCGGCATCCGTACGGTTACTTATAACTTTATGCCGGTGCTGGACTGGACACGTACCAATCTGGCTTTTGAATTGCCAAATGGAGCCAGGGCTTTGAAATTTGAAAAAGCCGCAGTTTGTGCATTTGATGTTTTTATTTTAAAAAGGCCCGGCGCTTCAAGTGCTTATACCCAAGAGCAGCTCGTTAAAGGAAAAGCATGGTTTGATCAGGCGGATAAAGAACAGAAGACACTGTTACAACGTAATATCATCGCTGGATTACCAGGAAGTGAAGAAAGCTTTACACTGGAACAATTTCAAGCCGCTTTAGA
This sequence comes from Pedobacter cryoconitis, assembly GCF_014200595.1. Classification (NCBI taxonomy): domain Bacteria; kingdom Pseudomonadati; phylum Bacteroidota; class Sphingobacteriia; order Sphingobacteriales; family Sphingobacteriaceae; genus Pedobacter; species Pedobacter cryoconitis. The sequence continues at coordinate 2,879,724 of NZ_JACHCG010000001.1, read as the reverse complement.
TCAATATCAGGGGATAGATGAACAGAAGTTGAGCGATCATCTTGTATATTTTCTTTCGGAAATTATGCCTGTAGCCGATGAGTTTGGGATTAAAATGGTTGTACATCCTGATGATCCTCCTTATGCAATTTTTGGGTTGCCACGTGTGGTCAGCACTGCACAACATTTGCGCAAAATATTTTCGGCAGTACCATCTTTAAATAATGGTTTATGTTTCTGCACGGGTTCCTTTGGTGTGCGTGAAGATAATGACCTTCCGGAAATGATCAGAGAATTTGCAGCAAGGATCAACTTTATTCATTTGAGAAGTACGAAAAGAAATGAAGAAGGAGATTTCTTTGAAGACAATCATCTGGAAGGTGATGTGGATATGTACAGTGTGGTTAAAGAGATTTTTAAGCAGCAGCAATTGCGGCAAATCAGTATTCCTGTTCGTCCGGATCATGGTCATCAGATGCTGGATGATTTACGCAAGAAAACTAATCCCGGATATTCCGCAATTGGCCGTTTAAAAGGCCTGGCAGAATTAAGAGGGCTTGAATTTGGGATCTTTAACGAATATCTGCATCAATCCTAAGCACCAGTATCTATTAAAACGATAAGCAAGACCAATATTAGAACCAAATATTAAACCGAAAATTAGCTGATATGACGGAAAGTACGATCATCACTGATAACTTTTTATTGAGTAATAAAAAGGCAGTTTTGCTTTATCATGAATATGCAAAACATTTGCCTGTAATTGATTTTCATAATCATTTGTCGCCGCTGCAAATTGCAGAAGATAAGAAATTTGATAACCTGACTGATATCTGGCTAAAAGGTGACCACTATAAATGGAGAGCTATGCGTGCATTGGGTGTAGATGAAGCGCTGATTACCGGGCAGGGTAGTGATGAAGAGAAGTTTAAAGCCTGGGCAAAGGTTGTACCCGCAACTTTAAGAAACCCCTTGTTTCACTGGACACATATGGAACTCAAAAATCCATTCGGGATCAATAGCTATTTAGATGAGAATTCAGCAGACAGGATTTATCAGCAGGCAAATGAACTTTTAGCTCAGGATAAATTCTCGGCCCGTGGTTTATTGAAAAATTTCAAAGTAGAAATGTTAAGCACAACGGATGATCCTTGTGATGATTTAAACCATCATCAGCAATTAATCAAAGAAGGGTACGAGATTAAAGTTAAACCGTCCTTCCGTCCCGATAAAGTTTTTATGATTGGACAGCCGGATACGTTTAAAGCCTATCTTAAATTGTTAGGTCAGAAAGCAGGTATTGAAATTACGGATATAGACTCTCTTTTGGAAGCGTTAAAAAATAGAGTTGACTTCTTTACTTTACAACAATGTTCTATATCAGATCATGGTTTAAGTACTTTGCCGACCCGTTTTACATTAACAACTCAACAGGAACAGGAGTTCAGAACATTCCTTAAATCTGAACAGGCATTATTCTCTGATCCTGATGCTTTTGCCGGTTTTATTTTAACTGAGCTTTGTAAAATGTATCATGAAAAGGGCTGGGTACAACAATTTCATGTTGGTGCGATCCGGAACAATAATAAAGGAATGCTGCATAAGCTTGGCCCGGATACTGGTTTTGATTCTATTGGTGACTATAAACATGCGGAAAATTTAGCCGCCTTTTTAGGTCACCTGACTTTAACGGATCAGCTGGCCCAGACTGTGGTTTACAATCTCAATCCTGCCGATAATGAGGTGATTGCAACCATGCTGGGTAATTTTGCGGATGGCAGGATCAAGGGAAAGATGCAATTTGGATCAGGCTGGTGGTTTCTGGATCAGAAAGATGGGATAGAGAAACAGCTCAACGCTTTATCTAATATGGGCGTGGTCAGTACATTTATTGGAATGCTGACAGATTCCCGCAGTTTTCTGTCTTACTCCCGTCACGAATATTTCAGAAGGATTATGTGTAATCTTTTCGGTTCAGAGATGGAATCAGGCTTGTTGCCTGATGATGAAAAATGGGTAGGGGAGATGATCCAAAATATCTGCTATTATAATGCTAAAAACTATTTCGGGTTAAACAGGGGTTAATCAATTTATAATATTAATGGAAAATCTATTCTTTTTAAAAGGTAAAGTCATTGTCATAACCGGGGGGACCGGAATCTTAGGTGGTGCATTTGTCGATGCAGTAGCAGAAGCAGGTGCTTCGGTGGGTATTTTAGGCAGAAATGCTAAAGTAGCTCAGGAACGTGCTGAAGCGATTAATAATGCGGGGGGAAAGGCTTTGGCCTTGGTTGCCGATGTGATGGATGAAAATCAGTTAATTCAATGCAGAACACAAGTACTGGATCATTATGGCAAAATTGACGGCCTGGTTAACGCAGCAGGCGGAAATCAACCAGAAGGTGTTTTAAAGCCTGAAGAAGATATTTTTAAGATGAACCTGGAAGGGATGAGAAAAGTAATGGATCTGAATTTATGGGGTACAATTATCCCTTCGCAGATATTTGGTAGTGCTATAGCTGAAACAGGTAAAGGCAGCATTGTGAATATTTCGTCCATGAATTCCAAAAGGGCAATTACAAAAGTGCTGGGCTATAATATGGGCAAAGCAGCAGTAGATTATTATAACCAGTGGTTTGCTGTTGAAATGGCCAGCCGGTATGGAGATAAGCTCAGAATGAATGCAATTGCACCAGGATTTTTCCTGACCGAGCAAAATCGTGAATTATTAACCAAACCAGATGGCGGTTACACAGACAGAGGAAGTTTAGTTATTACACAAACTCCATTTAAAAGATTTGGACATCCTGATGAATTGAAGGGTGCTCTTTTATGGTTGCTCAGTGATGCTTCTCAATTTGTTACCGGGGCAATGATCTGTGTAGATGGAGGCTTCTCAGTCTTCGGCGGTGTCTGATAAATAACAAACAACCTAAACCAAAAAAATAAACCAAATATAATGAGCGAACAAAAAGTGGGTAACTACCGCTGGACAATCTGTGCCTTGTTGTTTTTTGCAACAACGGTAAATTACCTGGACAGGCAGGTTTTAAGTCTTTTACACACCAGGCTTGAAGCAGAATTTAACTGGACAAACAGTGATTATGCAAATATTACCTCAGCTTTTCAATTGGTATATGCTATTTCCATGCTCTTTGCAGGCCGGATCGTTGACCGTCTGGGCACAAAATGGGGGTATGCACTTGCCTTGATTATCTGGTGCTTAGGTGCGATTTTGCATGCTAAAGCTATTTTCCTCGGCGAAGGATTATCTTCCCTGTTAGCGATTTTGGGAATTACAGGCATTTCGGTATCTGTACTTGGATTTATTTGTGCAAGAGCAGTACTGGGCTTTGGAGAATCAGGTAATTTTCCTGCTGCGATAAAAGCCACCGCAGAATATTTCCCTAAAAAGGAACGCTCACTGGCTACTGGTATTTTCAATTCCGGTGCAAACGTAGGGGCTATTCTGGCTCCCTTAACTGTGCCCTGGATTGCTGAAAAATGGGGTTGGGAGTCTGCGTTTATGATCATTGGTGCTATTGGTTTCTTATGGCTGTTTTTCTGGTTCATCTTTTATGAAAAACCGGAAAAGCAGAAACGTTTAGCTCAGGCCGAACTGGAATATATTCAGTACGATCCTGATGAACAGATTGTTGTAGCAGATGAAACTGAAAAAGTTTCCTGGTTTAAGTTGTTAGGTTATAAACAAACCTGGGCATTTACCTTTGGTAAGTTTATGACAGACGGGGTATGGTGGTTTTTCCTGTTCTGGTTGCCTTCTTATCTTAAAGTGCAGTATGGAATGGACAATACAGCGATCATGGTCCCATTAGCTGTTTTATATAGCATGACGATGATTGGAAGTATAGGTGGCGGATGGTTCCCTATGTATTTTATGAAAAAAGGATATACACCTTACGATGGAAGGATGAAAGCGATGTTTATTATTGCACTTTTCCCTTTAGTGGTTTTACTGGCACAGCCGCTGGGGCATATTAGCGTCTGGATTCCTGTCATTTTAATTGGTATTGGTGCTTCTGCACATCAGGCCTGGTCTGCTAATATTTTTACGACTGTTTCTGATATGTTCCCCAAAAAATGTATTGGTTCTGTAATCGGTATTGGCAGTATGGCTGGTGGTTTAGGCGGGGTGTTTATGTCAAAATTGGGCGGAGGGCTTTTTGATTATTATAAATCTTTAGGCCATATACAAACAGGCTATACAATCATGTTTACGATTTGTGCTTTAACTTATGTAGTTGCCTGGACAGTGATGAAATTCCTGGTTCCAAAATATAAAGTGATTACTGATTTATAGTTTTTTAACAGCAGTAGAATTTCTAATGATAAGTTCAGAGGGTATGATTGTGATATCCTGCTGAACTTTATTGTTTTTGGGGTCAAGAGAATTCAGGAGCAGGGTTGCCGCAGTTTGTCCAATCAAAAACGCAGGCTGGGAAATAGTAGTTAAAGATGGATTCAAAATTCCGGCTGTTGGATTATTCGAAAAACTAATCACCTTTATGTCTTCGGGGATTTTTAGGTTTAATTGCTCACAGGCCAGGTAAATAGGTAAAGTAAGTTTATCGACAATTGCCAGCAGGGCATCGGGCCTGTTTTTACCCTGTAAGCGCTTATAAAGTTGATCATAACATTGCGCATCATCATCGCAAAACAAGATTTGGCTCTCTTCAATAGATATATTACTGTCTGACATTGCTTTTTGATATCCCAGGATTCTTTGCTTGCTGATCTCCAGATTTGCGGAAATTGTACAGACATTAATCTTTTTACAGCCACAATCCAAAAGATGCTGAGCAGCGAGGTAACAGCTTTCAAAATCATTGGTTACTACCTTTGGCAGCTGCATTTGCTCCATGATCCTGTCAAAAAATATAACAGGTATATTCTCCTGTTCCATAACTGCAATGTGTTCCGTAGCAGTCGTATTTTTGGTTACGGATATCAATAATCCATCTATTCTCCCTTTTTTGATATATTCCAGTATTTCTTTTTCCCGGTTATAATCTTCGTGCGTCAAATAGATAAGTACATGATAACCTTTTTCTCTGGCTACAGCTTCTATCCCATTGATGACCAGCGCAAAAAAGTGATCAGCAATTTCGGGTAAAACAACTGCTATAGTTTCACTTTTCCGGGTTCTTAAGCTTCTGGCATAGGTATTTGGCGTGTAGTTAAGCTCTGCTGCCAATGCTCTTACCCGCTTTTTTGTGGGCTCACTGATTTCATAACTGTCCTGTAGGGCTTTCGAAATAGTAGTAGCGGATAAATTCAGCCTGCTGGCCAGTACTTTGATGGTTATGTTTTCCATAAGGAGATCAGGTTTACCCAAAAAATACAGAAAAATAATCGATTATTTACTTTATCGTTAACGTAAATAATTCACTGGATGTCTGTCTGATTAAGGAAATAAATCATGATATTGATTAAGGTAATTGTTTAATAACCAGATTAATTGATTTCAGAATCTTAAAATTTGTAAAATGAAAGAAGCAACCAGACCAAACCAGGAAAATCCGTTAAATTCACTCGATCAATGGGAAGACGATTTGCTGGAACGTTACCCTGACCCCAAAGCAATTGCTCAGGAAAAGGATACCGCTGCATTCAGAAATTATGAAACACCTGAAAAAGCATCTGTAAAAGAATTTTACCGCTTACAGCACCTCAACCAAACTTATGATTTTGTGCAGCAGAAAAGAGCTGAATATCTGAAGTTTGCTCAAATGGAAATGTCTGTTTGGGAAGCCTTTGATTTTTTAAATCAACTGGTGGATGACTCAGATCCGGACACTGACCTGGATCAGTTGCAACATTTATTACAAACCAGTGAGGCGATACGGGCACAGGGACATCCCGATTGGATGGTATTGACAGGTCTTTTTCATGACATGGGAAAAGTGCTTTGTTTATTCGGAGAACCACAATGGGCGGTAGTAGGGGACAGTTATCCTGTAGGCTGCGCTTATTCTGATAAAATAGTTTTCTCTGAATTCTTTGCAGATAACCCTGATTTTAAAAACCCATTATACAATACTAAATATGGTATTTATGAGCCCGGCTGTGGATTGGATAACGTAACCATGACCTGGGGACATGATGAATATGTTTATCATTTATTAAAAGACTATCTGCCAGAACAAGCTTTGTATATGCTTCGTTATCATTCATTTTATCCTCAGCACCGGGAAAATGCCTACGCGCATCTGATGACCAGTCATGATAAAGAAATGTTTAAATGGGTAGATCTGTTTAATCCTTTTGATCTTTATTCTAAAAGTGCGGTTCCACCAGACTGGAAAGCACTAAAACCTTATTATGAAGATCTGGTTGCTAAATATCTGCCTGCTAAATTAAAGTTTTAAGCAAAGCTATACCTATCATTTCTTTTAGATTCATTACATTTACCTAGCACGGTTAGCTGTTAATGTAATGAATCTAATCCCCTCAATTCTACAACCAAATATCAAACTATGAACTCGACACTCTCAATGGGGGGTATTGGCGTCTTTGTAATTTATTTTATCATCGTCGCTTTATATGGATACTACGTTTACAAAAAGAAAAGTAAGGTTAATGATTCCAAGAATTTCTTTTTAGCCGAAGGGTCACTGACCTGGTGGGCAATAGGGGCTTCAATTATTGCCTCTAATATTTCTGCGGAACAATTTATCGGAATGAGTGGCGAAGGTTTTTTCGCTGGTATAGCCGTTGCTGTTTATGAATGGCTGGGTGCTGCGGTGTTGATCCTTGTGGCTGTATTCTTTATGCCCGTATATATCAAAAATAAGATTTATACGATGCCTCAGTTCCTTAAAAACAGGTACAATGGCAGTGTAGCGCTGATCATGAGTGTATTCTGGATTTTCCTGTACGTTTTTATCAATCTAACCTCTATTTTATATCTGGGAGCTTTAGCTATCAATGGATTGATAGGTGGAGAATATTTTCATATTGTGATGATCTGTCTGGCCGTATTTGCAATTATAATTACATTGGGTGGTATGCGGGTTATTGGCTATACAGATGTGATCCAGGTTGGGGTATTGATTATTGGCGGGCTGGCTACCACCTATATGACCTTAACTATTGTTGGCGAAAAATTTGGTGTAGGCAGCGAAGCTATTGCTGGTTTTAAAGTATTGCTCAGAGAAGCGCCGGAACATTTTCATCTGATGCTGGCCAAACCTAAGCCAGGTGCTTCGCAGGTGGATATTAATAAATACCTGATTCTTCCTGCTGTGGGGATGTACGCAGCAGGTCAATGGATCAGTAACCTGAATTATTGGGGCTGTAATCAGTATATCACACAACGTGCGCTTGGCGCCGACTTACAGACTGCCCGTACAGGTATTCTTTTTGCAAGTCTGCTCAAAATATTAATGCCGGTTATTGTCATGCTGCCGGGAATTATAGCTTATGTGTTATATAAAGGCGGCCATTTGCAGTTGACAGGAGGCAAAGACAGTGCATATTCTGCTATATTGGGCCTTTTGCCCCCTGAATTGAAAGGTTTGGCTGCGGCGGCTTTAACTGCTGCTATTGTAGCTTCACTAGCTGGGAAATGTAATAGTATATCGACTATATTTACACTTGATATTTATAAAAAACATATCAATACACTATCAAGTGAACAGCGGATGGTGTGGACAGGACGCATTGCCATTGTCATTTCCATGGTAGTTGCTGTTCTGTTTACCTGGAATGATTTACTGGGCATCGGAAGGGCAGGTGGTTATACCTTCGTTCAAAAATATACCAGTTATATCAGTCCGGGGGTTTTTGCCACTTTCATTTTGGGGATGTTCTGGAAACGTACCAATAGTATTGCTGCTTTTACAGGCATTATTTTTGGCTTTCTGATCTCTGTTTTCTTTAATGAGTTCGCAGTAAAAGTATTTGGCCCGGAGACGATTTTATACACAGCTTTTCCAAATATGGATGGGATATATGAAATCCCATTCTTTATTTGTCTGAGCTGGTCTTTCATTATCACAGTACTGGTGATGGTTGGCACAAGCATTTTAGGACCACGTATCAATCCGAAAGCCTTTGAACTGGATGCAGAAATGTTTAAGCTCAAACCGTTTTCAATTGTATTAATCGTATCTATTATGCTGCTGTTAATTGCAATTTATGCACGTTTCTGGTAACTAATCATATTTCATTCCCGGGTGGCCTAACAACCTTCGCCATAAAGCAATCTGGCCAATGCAGCTGGCTTCCCGGTAGGTAGTAAAGGAAATCAGCTCATAAATGCTCATTTTATACCCGGGCATCATTTCGAAAATGCTGTCCAGTTTTTCGTCGCTGACCTTCAGCAGCAGGTCTTTTAAAATGGGGCTGATTTTATTCCAGTCCTGCTGAAATGTTTCCAGAGCAGGGTAGGTAACTTCATCCTGAATCCCCTGGTGATCTTTAAAAAGTTCATGTGCACTTTGCTGTAACTGTGTACCCAGAATCCCTGCTAATGCATATCTTTCCTGTACAAGACTGCCTGTAATCCAGGCCACGTGATTTGCTTTAGACTGGAGCCTGTTTTGTGCATCCTGATCCGTAAGACCTTCCAGGGCTTTAGGGAGAAATGTAGTATACATATCGTATAAAACGAGTAATGAATTCATTCTGTCGCTAGCTGTTTTCATCCTTTTAAGATTTACTAATTGGTTAGTTTTTAATTGTTTGTCTGGTATTACAACTGTAAATCTATGCGCTTTTAGTTTAAGGATGGGGGTGTGAATCAGGCAATCTAAGGGGGTGATCAGGCCACGGTGTTTCTAAGTTTTCTTTTGCGCAGGATTTATCCGTTTGCGCATATGATCTTCTGCTTGCTTCACCTCATCTTTTTCAGCAAGAGGTTCCTGAGTTTTCAGTCTGTCTGGTTTCGGCTTCTCTGGTTTTAATTTGCCTGGTTTTGAGCTTCCGGCTTTGGCCATCGCCTTATCGGTGTCATTGCCGGTTATTCTTTTTCTTTTTTCCATGATGATCAGTTTCAGGTAAGTCAGGCAATAAAAATATCTGGTATTTCCTTTTTCGGAACGTTGTGCGCTGGTGATTCCGCAGACTTGTTTTTACCCCAGTCCCAATCTTCTCTGAAATCTTCATCCGCATGAAAATAATAGCCGCGTTTACGGTAAGAATAGCCTCTCACAGCATCAAATTTTTCTTTCTCTTTCTGCTTCGTTTTCATAGTTTAATAATTTTAGTTGTGGATTTCCGGCTATAACAAGCTCTGTTATAAATAGTTTGTCATAAAATAAAATTGAGTTATTTAATCTGCTCTATGATCCATAGGACGATTAATGCCGTCGAACCAGTCCTGTGATTATTTGTCCCTGCCTGTTTTTACAATGGTTGTTCTGATGTAATTATAAAAAGATTCTCTATAGGTTGAACCCAATAAAAGAACAGTCTTATTTTTAAGTACAACCATATTTCCATCAATATGAATGATCTTTTTATGATTAACAATAAATGATTTGTGTATTCTGAGAAAGATATCGGCAGGTAGTTGGATAATTATTTTTTTTAAAGGTACTTGAACGATACAAGTTTCTTTGTCTAAATTAAAGATCACATTATTGTTATTGGATTCAATATAAAATATATCATCAAGCTCTATTTTAAATAAGCGGTTTGTTGCCAGTTCTTTCAAATAAATATAGGAGGGATTTAAAGATTTAGGTTGTTGCGTAACCATTGAGGGCTGGGGCAAAGCATAGATGATTTTGCCAATGCATTGAATGAATTTCAGCTTCGAAACAGGCTTTAACAGATAATCTATAGCATTATGCTTAAACGCTTCGAAAGCATATGCTGTGAACATACTGATGTAGACAATTTTGGTAATGGAGGCTATCTGAGCAGAAAAATCGACTCCTTGAGAAACGGGCATATCAATACCTAAAAAGACAAAATCCGGCAACATCGTTTTCACCTCGGCAATACCTTCTTCAGCTTTGGTATGGAACCCAATCAGTTCAAGAAAAACAACGTCGTCAATATGCTTTTTCAGCGTATCAATTGAATTAAGATCTTCATCGATAATATAACAAGTTATCTTCATCTTACTTTCTTTAATTACTTTAACCTATCCAATTCTGCCTGGTTGCTCAGGTCTTTTTTAGGTGCAGTAGGCTTACTACCAAATTTGTAATTAAAGCTTAAACTGAACCTTCGGTTTTCATTTTTATTATAAAAACTGCTGTACAAACCCGCTGTCTCATTTACTCCTTGATTGATATAACTGTAGAAAATATCTGTAACCCCCAATTTAACTGATCCTTTATTTTTTAATACTGCGTACTTTAAGCCTGCATCAACTCTGTATTTAGAGTCAATCCGACGCGTGAGGACTATGCGTTTTGATTTGAACAATCCCAGAATTTCAAAAGACAAGCGGGGATTTAATTCAATAGAATTGAGCAGATTGAGGTTATATGCTCCTTGTTTCAGATCAATATAGGTATCAAGGATAGGCGTTTTGTATCTTTCATAAAAAAAATCTCCGTTTGCAGTGAGATTCCACCACGATGAAACTCTCTTATTGTAACTGATTGATAAGTTGAGTGTATTATAATCTTTAAAATTATCTATAGTCTGTTTAGTAGCCCCAGTGCTATCGGCCAGCGAGGTGAAATAATTAAAATAATTTTTTGTTTTGCTGTAGGAAATTCCTATGCTCAGATCTTTTTTAAATAAGTAGCTGAATTCAATGGAATGTGTAGTCTCTGGTTGAAGTAAGGGATTGCCCTGTGTATAAAAGTATGGAGAAGAATAGTCAATAAAAGGATTTAAATCCTCGTAGCCGGGCCGTCCGATCCTGCGGCTATAAGACAAGCTGATTTGGTCTTCTCCGATATCTCTTAACAGGAAAAGGCTTGGGAAAAGCTGGAAATAGATTCGGTCAAACTTTGCTCCTGAAGTTATAGAGTTACCCTTATAATTAGTTTGTTCTCCTCTGATGCCTATCTGAAGGTTGGTTAATTGACCTAACTTTGTTATATAATTAAGATAAGCTGCGTTTATGTATTCCTTGTAATCGAAAGTATTGCTTCGATTGAGATCTGTAATGAGATTTCCCTGTATATCTCCATTTTGGAACAGGATATTACTATTGGAGTGTGTATAAGCTGTTTTGGCTCCTATTTCAAACTTAGCATTTTTAGAGATAGGATAAGTATAGTCAAGTTTTGCTGTGTAGACCCTTATATCAATATCCGAAGCATTTAATACCTTTTCCTGTGGCCGGTTTAATATCTCCTCTTTATTAAAATAACTATTGATAAAGGTATTTGGATTCGAGGACTGGTAAGCGGTATAATCTGCGTTAAATAAAATTACATGATCATCGGCACCGAAAATGTGTTTTGCGTTAATATTCAAGCCGTAGGTATTATAGGAAGCCCTTCCATTGTTTAAGGAAGACAGACTGGAATCTGGCTGGCTACTGTTAAAATCTTTAAATAATGTGTTTTGCGTAAAATCTGACCGGTTAGTGTTGTTATTTAATGTGCCCAGTATTCCGATGGTATTATTGTCATTAACTGTATAGTCGGCACCCAGTCTTACATTATTGGAAATAGATCGGTTGTGCGCTATTTCATGCTGGTTATACTTAATGTTTTCAGGTCCGGTTATAATCTTATCACTCAGAAATGTTGAAGTTTGCAGATTATGCTGGAAACTATAGTTACTGAAAATGTTCAGCTTCTTTGCTTTAAAATTCAGAGTTATACTTTCAGTAAATCTAGGTCGTACACCCACAGTAAATCCGGTAGTTACTGTACCGTTGAAGCCAGGATTACTGCCCTTTTTAGTTTTGATATTTATAATTCCTCCTTTACCCTCTGCATCATATTTAGAAGAAGGGTTAGTAATCAGTTCAATTTTATCAATCGAATTTGCCGGCATACTTTGAAGCAGGGTACTGATCTCAGCCGCAGATAATTTTACTGGTTTATCATCTATCATTACAATTACCCCCTGTTTTCCTTTCATGCTAATTTCCTCGTTATCAATAGAAACTCCAGGTGCAATTTCCAACAGTTCATTGACCGAGCCGCCGCTTGCCAGTATGCTGTTGTCTACATTCATAATTGTACGGTCAATTTTGCGCTCTATAAACTGTTTTTTTGCAACCACACGCACTTCGTTCAACTGTTTGGATGATAAAGGAAGCAGTATAGGAGGCAGTCTGACACCGGCTGAGGCTAAAGCGAAAATATTGCTTGAGGTAGTTTTATATCCCATTTGAAAGACTTTAATCAAATAATTTCCGGGCGCAATATTTTTAAAAGTATATTTTCCCGTGCTGTCACACAGGCTGCTTTTTACCAATGATGTATCTTTAGCTTTCAGTAGCTGAACGGAACTGTAGGCCAATGTTTTTTTAGCATGATCATAAACAAAGCCCGTAACCGTTGCCGGTTGAATCGTATCTTTAACTGTACTGCTCACATCTCTAACAGGCAATTGCAAGACCTCTTTTTTTGACCTTGTAAAGATGATATAGTTACTATTCTCTACATGATAAAAAGACAGGTCAGATTGTTTAAAGAGCTGACCAAGTACTTGTTCTATATTTTGACCGACAACGGGATCTATCTCAAAAGTGGTAGTTTTTCCTGTAAGTAATCCGTCCTGATACATAAAATTGATATGGTACTGATGTGCTATTTTGTCAATAATTTCCTTTACAGGACGTTCATTAACTGAAATCTGCGAAGCATAGGAAGAATCAGAAAGATGAATAAAACAGATAAGTGCAATAAAAAAGGTTAAATACTTCATAAAGATGTAAATGGGATTATTGTACGATTAACTGTTTAGATGAACTTTTAGTGAATGTTATATCGAGTGCAATAGAAAGTCCTTTTAAGAATGCGGATTCACTTCCGGTCACAAAAGTTCCTGTGAGTTTCTTCTCCAGTATTTTTGGGTTGCGAACTACTACCTTATAACCATAGAGGTCTTCAATCTGTTTAAATACTTCTGTTACAGGTGTCTGTGAGAATTCAAGCTTGTTGTTTCTCCACACAGTTTTCTGGACTGCTTTTGTCTTTTTTCTAATGATGGTATCCTGACCAGATTGATATTCAAATACTTCTCCTGGTTTCATCACAAATTTCTTTGCTTTAACTGCCAGGCTAACTTTACCTGTAACAAGAGAAACATTGATCAGCCCACGTCTGTCGTTCACATTAAAAGTTGTTCCAAGTACTTCAATGGCCAGCTGACCGGCATGAACCACAAAATTATCTCCCGGTATTATAGCGCCAGACTGATGTAAATGCTTTACCACAAAAAAAGCTTCGCCGGATATCCAAACTTCTCTTTTTTTATTGCTGCCCCAGTTCTTCAAATAATGCAGGGTACTGTTGGCATTGAGCACTACCTGGGAATGATCGGGAAGAATGATGGTTCTTTTTTCTCCGAAAGCCGTAATATACTCTACCTGGCGATTTGCCTGGTATAAAAAGAATGCTCCTCCAACAAGAAGTAACATAGCAGCTGCACTAATTATTCTCCATAATTTTGTTGTGTGTGATATTTGATGTATGGTAGTTTTTGCAGCTACGCTGGCCCACAACACATCTTCTTCCTGCTGATCAAAAATCGCAGGTTTTAAAGTGATACCGGATATAATTTTAGACGCCTGTTCCATGTTTTTTATTTGTTCAGGATGACTAAAGCGTACATTTTCCCAATAAGCTGAAAGCTCTGGATTGGGTAACAACACCCATGATATGAAGGAGAGATCTGTGACGAAATCTTCCAGGTTATAGTGAGTTAAGTCCGGATTTGGTTTGATCATATTACTGCATTTATAGTGATTAGCAGTTTTGACCGGTTTTTACCCCATTAAAATTAAATTAAATTTATCGAAATATATAAGTGATTTATTTTCAGTTATATACAATTATATATAATATAAAAATATAAATCTAAAATCTTTTAAAGTTAAATTCTTTCGCATTACAGCAATAGCCCTTCCCAATAATTTATATGTTCCTTTAGCAGAAATATTCATTATCTCAGAGATGTCTTTAAAGGAGAGTCCTTCATAGTACCGGAGATAGATCACCTCATATTGTCTGACGGATAATTTTTTCAATGTGCTCTCCAGTTTTATCTTAATATCAAGATGATATTCTTCTGTGATCATCTGTGCCTCTTTGTTGAGTGTAATTTCAAATAAAGGGAGGTCATGTACTGATACAAATTGACTATCAGAATTCACTTGTTTAATGAGATTAATCCTGAATGCTTTAAACAGATAATTTTTAATATGATCAGTATTATTTAAATGTGCTCTTCTTTCCCAGAGGGAGACAAATAAATCCTGGATACATTCTTTGATCAGTTCTCTGTCTCTGGTGAATCTTGTACCATAACTGAATAGAAGACGTGAATGCGATCTGACTATTGTTTCGAAAGCTATACGGTCACCTTTTCTAAAAGTATCCCAGGTTATGGTATCGGATTTAATGACTGAGTTTTTCAAAAGGAATATTAAAAATTAATATTATAAATAATGAAACCTGTTTTTTTTGTAAAAATAGTAACTATGAAAGTGTTTCAAATGTAATAAAATTAATTATTGATCTGTATAAGTAAACCTGTAAATATCATTAGTTCACATGGATAGCGTTCGCTTTCACCATACTTATGGCGAGATTCTATTTTGTTAAAATTATATTTAGTTACAATCTTAAACCAATTTATTTGTTATGGAAAATTCAAAAGAAAACCAATTCGATCCAAAAGAGTTTTTGGATGCAAAAGTTATTTCTCCTCTTGAACAGGAAAAACTTTTAGGCGGTACAGCTGAATCTGTTGAAAAAGAAACTGTAAAAGAGCATGTAAAAGAGAGCTAAAAATTACTCTTTAACATGACAAGCCAGACTGTGAATACAATCTGGCTTGTTCATTTCAAGTTAAGATTAATCCTGATCAAATGGAATTAACTAAGAAAATTACTAAAAGTGAAAGCTCCCAATCTGCGTGGAGCAAAGAATGGTGGACAACCTTTTTAAAAAAGTCTGATTTTTTTAAAGATTCAATTCTTATTCCCGATGTAATGGATGAGGAAACTGTTGACAGTTTTAATGGTATGACAGGGTCTATGCTAAGGGAGATTTTTATTCGGCAGAATACATCCTATGACTTTAGGTTATATCTGAACGGGAAATCTCAGTCCAGGAAATATATGGTCGATAACTTGTTCAACTTTCCACCATTAATTACGGAAACGCTGGCAGAATGGGCTGACCGTGTTTTTAGTGATCAGAAATTCGGACTGATCATTAATTCTGGGGAAAAGTTTTCTAATGAAATGGCAGAGAAGATAGCATTGTATCTGAATCCGTTGTTAGAACAGGCAGGATTGCCGTTAAAAGGGATCAATATTACCGTTTTTGTCGGTAACTACGGATTTACTCCATTGGGCATACATACCGATCATCCTGGTGAGAATGTAATGCATTTGCATCTTGGACCGGGTGAAAAAACGATGTATAACTGGGATATAGAGGCCTACAAAGAACTTGCGGGCGATATATCGAACAATAAAAATATAGCGCCCTTATTACCCTACGCAAAAGCTTTTCAACTGAAAGAAGGAGATGTATACTTTATGCCCTGGAATAAGTTCCATATTGGTAACACAGAGGATTTTTCTGTAGGAGTAAGTGTTTGGTATAACAATATGCCATTAAATAAGCTATTTGAAAACCTGATCAAATCATTTAAATATCAATTCTTAAAAAAAGATGATACAAACGATAATTCTTTGATTGTCAGGCCTTATAAAACGCCTGACGCAGAGGAAGGATTTGAGCAGATACTTTCCGCTTTGGAGATGGATGAAAATAAAATGAACAATAGTCTGAAAAATCTTTCTAAAGAAGTTTTTGAAGCTTATATTCTTTCTTTGTATAGTAATCAGGGATGGAAATCACGGCCTATTTCTATTGAGGATGAACTCTCTCCAGATGGTGTAAAACAAGATGCCTCTACATTTCATTATTTGAAAGGCAAAATTATCTCTGTTCCGGAATCATATAAAATGACTTATAAAGTTCTTGAAAATGGCCAGCTAAGAATTTATGCAAGAGGAACAAAAATTGAAATAAAATATCATCCTGAGCTTATAACTATAATAGAAAAACTAAATGAAGGTGGAAGTTATCTTACAGAAGAACTGCTTACAGTATTAAGTAAAGACTGGCCTGAAGATGCTGGCCTTTATATACTTAATCTATTATACCTAAAGAGAGCAATCGTTTATTAATAAACAATAAAACAATAGAATATGTCAAATGCCCCTTTATCAATTGTCAATTCTACAGAAAAATTTCAATTAAATCGTGCTGGATGGGAAAACATTCTTCATAAGACGGCTAATTTTACTGCACCTGAAGTACAAACTAATGTACTGGAATCAGAAGATAGGATAAACTTCAGAAAGTGGATTTTTGATGTGATTCGCCATATTTGTATAAATAAAACTAATGCCTACGGCTTCCGTGTATATCTTAACAGTGAAATTGTCAATAAAGATTACCTCACTGAAAACGTATATCCCCATATACCTGCCGTAGAAAGCGATGGAACACAGTGGATTGAGGATGTCTTTCAAGATCAGAAATTTGGTATTATCCTCAATTTTAGTGAGAAATTCAGTATGCCGATGGCAGACCGTCTTTCAGCATTGATTCATCCACTTTTAGATCATCTTGGGGTTCCTTCCAATGGCATGCATACTACCGTATTTATAGGTAATTATGGATTTACACCATTAGGCATCCATCAGGATCATTTTGGCGCCAATGTTATTCATTTTCATCTTGGCCCTGGCGATAAAACCATGTATACCTGGGAAGCTGGACTTTTTGAATCTTTAGACGGGAAAAATAAACCGCTGGCGGAATTATTGCCTCTGGCTAATGCTTATCATTTTGAGCAGGATGATCTTTTTTTTATGCCTTGGGATCAATATCATATTGGACAAACTGACGATTTATCTGTTGGCCTTACCGTATGGTTTGATAACCATAGTAACCACGCATTAGCCGAAAGACTTCTGAAGTCTATTACCATGCAAATGGATAATGAAAATCTTCAGGAAATTACTAAAATGCAGCATGGGATAGCTGATATTGATTATAATTCGGTTGAAGAAATATTTAAGAACCATTCCAAGATTGCTGATTTACCATTTAAAGATCTTTTGAAAGAGGTCTTTAGCGATTTTAAAATGGCTTTGTTCAGTAATTGTGGATGGACCTCCATACCAATCACTATGGAGCAGATTTCTGATGATTTTAAAGTAGATGAAAATTTCGGGTTATTAGACAATGTCTATGTTCAGCTACCTTATCCCTTCCAACTTTATCATACCAGAACCAATGCAGAAGACATAACTATATATGCAAGGGGAGCCAAAATAACCATCAGATTTAATCCATTGCTGGAGGATATTATAAATCAGCTGAATACCAATGAAATTTTCCATACGGGTTCATTGCTAAAGCAATTAAATGAAGAGTGGCCACCACAGGCTGGTTTATATTTTTTGGCTTTGCTATACAATAAGCGTGCACTTTACATTACTGACTAGTTTCGTACTCTTAATCTGTTTGTATTGAATGAGAAGTTTTCCGCATTATTCACAATTTGATTCTATTGATTGCGGGCCTGCCTGCTTGCAGATTATTTCCAGATTTTATGGCAGAGAATATTCACTCAATTTATTACGTAGTTTAAGTAATGTTGGGCGTGAAGGCGTATCAGTATTGGGCATCTGTCGTGCTGCGGAAAAACTAGGCTTCAACTCTACGCCAGTTAAAATTAGCTATTCAGATTTGGCTTCGCGTGTAAATCTTCCGTGTATTGCTCATTGGCAGCAAAATCATTTTCTGGTAGTCTATAAAATAACAGCTAAGTATGTTTATCTGTCGGACCCCGGTTCTTCCAGACAGAAAGTTACTGTTGCGGCTTTTAAAAAAAACTGGATAAGCGATGTTGAGGGCGATGAAAAAATTGGAATTGTCATCGCTTTAGAGATGCTACCAGCATTTAAGACTATAAACCTGGAAGATTCAACAATTCCGCAAACCAATAAAACAGAAGGGTTGAAATATCTTTTCCAGCATTTGTTCAGTCATAAAAAAGTGATTATTCAAATTGCATTCGGACTATTTTTCAGTACTTTATTTACGCTGATTTTGCCCTTTCTTACTCAGAGTATTATAGATTCCGGGATAAAAGACAAGGATATTAATTTTATATACTTACTTGTTTTTGGACAAATAGCTATTTATACGGGCCAGTTAGTCATAGAATTTATCCAAAACTGGCTACTGATGTATGTTGGTTCCAAGATTAATGTGACCATGGTCTCTGAGTTTTTATCAAAGATTATGGCTATGCCCATTAAATATTTTGATACTAAACTTTCGGGAGATCTGTTGCAGCGGATAGATGACCATAAAAGAATAGAAAGGTTCCTAACCTCTAAAACGCTGGGACTGGTATTCCAGGTGCTATTGTTTGCAGCCTTTGTTACCGTACTTGCCTTCTATAATATTAACGTATTTATTTGTTTTATGATTGGTACAGTAGCCTATATTGGATGGGTATTGTTATTTCATCGTAAAAGGAGAATACTCGACTTTCAAAAATTTATTGAATTGTCTAAAAATCAATCCAAACAAATTGAAATTATTAATGGAATGCAGGATATTAAACTGCACAATTCAGAAAGACAGAAACGATGGGAGTGGCAGGAAATACAAGCAAGGTTATTTGACATAAACCTTCGATATTTGTCATTGGAACAATATCAGCGATTGGGCGCAAAATTTATCAACAGCATTAAAAATATTATTATTACCCTGATCGCGACAAAGGCCGTAATTGCTGGTGAAATGTCTTTAGGCCAGCTAATTGCTATCCAATTTATAGTGGGTGAGCTCAATTCACCATTAAGCTCGGCAATAGACTTTATCCAGTCGTACCAGGAAGCCAAAATCAGCCTGGATAGAATCGGAGAGATGCAGAACCCCCAGATAGCTGACAATAGCCTTACAGACCATCTGCTACATCCACTGTCTTCTGGATCTTTACAATTAAAAAAAGTCAGTTTCACATATGCAGGAACACACTATTCAAAAGTTTTGAAAGAAGTCGACATTCATATTCCTGAAGGCAAAACTACAGCAATTGTTGGGTTGAGTGGTAGCGGTAAAACCACTTTATTAAAGCTTCTGATGAAATTCTACGAACCTACTGAAGGACAGATTATTGTTGGTGATATCAACCTGAAATCTATAAATGAGCATATTTGGCGGGATAAATGTGGTTCTGTACTACAGGATGGATATGTTTTTTCTGATACCATTGCAAGAAATATTGCTTTAGGCGTGGAGAGTATAGATCATGAAAAATTGTTTGAGGCAGCAAAGATTGCCAACATTCAGGAGTTTATTGATTCATTACCCTTAGGTTATAATACAAGAATTGGTCCGGAAGGTATAGGTGTAAGTCAGGGTCAGCGCCAACGCTTGCTCATTGCCAGGGCCATTTATAAAAACCCGGATTATATATTTTTTGACGAAGCTACAAACGCTTTGGATGCAAACAATGAAAAAAAGATCATCAGAAATCTTGATGAATTTTTTAAAGGAAGAACAGTGGTCGTTGTTGCACACAGGCTAAGTACAGTGATTAATGCTGATAAAATATACGTGCTCGAAAATGGATCTATCATTGAATCAGGGTCTCACCGGGAGCTCATTGATAAATCTGGTGCCTATTTTACATTAATAAAAAATCAATTAGAGTTGGGGAGTTAATTAAGATGGAAAAAAAGATTAAACTAATAGACGATAAAACAAATATAATATTGAGCCGTCCTCCGGGATGGATCTATCGCTGGGGAATGGTAGTGACTATTGCTTCTGTTTGTTTACTTATCTTTTTATCATTTGTTATTCCTTATAAGGAAAGTATCTCTTGTAAGGTTAAGTTTACTACTACACAGCAAATTATGCCAGTAGTAAGCCCTGTAGACGGAATTATTAGTGAAAAGACATTCTACGAAAACAAAGGGATAAAGGCTAATCAACTTTTATTTACTATTTATGACGTATCACAGAAGAAATACGTGGATATAAAGTCACCTCATTCTGGCCTTTATATGACTTCACAGTATAATTTTACAGAAAAAACTTACGTGAAGAAGAATGATACCTTATTTTATATTGCACCAGAAATCACAAGTAATAAAGATTTATATGGCACGGCCTCGGTAAATGCCTTTGAACTATCAAAATTAAAAATTGGCAATCAGGTTCAGCTTAGCATTGAACAATTTGGAAAAGTAATTAATGTTTTTGGCAGAATCTCTTTTATTTCCCGTATTCCTAATCATAAAGGAGATTACCCATTTTATATTCTGCTGGATAATAAAGATATCCAGTACTTGACTTCTCATCAACTTATTTATTTTAATCAGGCTGGTACCGCTCAGGTTAACTACCGTAATCAAAAACTGGTTTACAAGTTGTTTAACTTTCTGTAATAATTTCCAGGCATTCAAAAGCTTAACAGATGGAGTTTTTACCCAAAATTTGGCCTTGATCCTGGAGAAGGGAGTTATGTCATCACGGAAAATCCGGGAATAGCACGTAAGATGAAAGTTCTTTTTGGTCAATATAATGGTATTTACCAGTTTTATAGCTAATATAGAGACCAATAGAATAAAGCAGAAAAATTAATACTTAACAGATTACAAGAGACCTTATGATTTATCAGTTGATGCAGATCGGAGGGGAATGCGAAAATTAATCCTATGTCCGTTACTGCACATAGAGCTGTCCAGAAATGAACAGCATATCATAATCATTTTTATATAATTGCTTCTAAAACTGTATGTTAACAGGCTTTTGACTTATGGTATGGAAATGGCATACTGGAATTCATTGATCAGATTTATACCATATCACTATGTTTAAGCTCAACTTTAAAGTAGCCCTTCGCAACCTTTGGAAAAACAAAGGCTTTGCCTTGATTAATATCGGAGGATTAGCTATTGGCTTAACTTGCTGCCTTCTTTTACTCCTTTATGTGAATTACGAGTGGGGATATGATAAACAGTTCAAAAATATAGAGCGTATCTATGGCGTACCCAAGCACGCGGCTAATACTGCTGGTTTTGATCGTACACTGGGCCCGCTTGATAATGGTCTGCCTGCAACCCTGGCCCCGGAGGCACAGGAAAAAATTCAAGGTGTTGAAGCGGTAAGCCGTTTGAGATATGCTTACAAATTAGTGAATTACAAGAATAACAGTTTCAAAATAAATACCTGTGCTGTTGACCCTCAATTCCTGCAAATATTTGATTATAAATTTATAAAAGGCAATGCACAAACCGCCCTTACAGATCCAAATTCAATACTGATCACGGAAAAAACGGCCAGTAAACTTTTTGGAAAGGCCGATCCTATAGGACAGATTATCAAATGGGATAACCAGGAAGCACTCAAAGTAACGGCTGTTATTGAAGATTTACCAGGCAATCAAACTGTGCAATTTGAAGCATTAACGACATGGACTTTCTTCCTGATGGATAATCCCGGATTTAAGAATCTGGATTGGTTCCATGGATATACCAATACTATCATTAAATTAAAAGACAATAAATATTTCGAGTCTGCTGATGCCACTTTAAGAAAAATGATCATTGCCCATTCTGTAGATAAACACGACCGTACCGAAGCCTTTCTGTTCCCTTTCAGTAAAACACATCTGTACACCCAATTTGAAAACGGAAAGTCAGTTGGCGGAAAGATCGATCAGGTCAAACTATTCCTTTTCCTTGCCTTTTGTGTTTTGGGTATCGCATGTATTAATTACATGAACCTTTCTACGGCAAGATCTGAAAAAAGGGCGCGGGAAGTAGGTGTAAAAAAGGCTTTAGGCTCTACAAGGCAAGCTATTGCCGGACAATTTATGATAGAATCATTGGTACTCTCATTTATCGCCATGACATTTGCTTTCGTCATGCTTGAATTTTCCCTTCCTTATTTCAACCATCTGTTAGGTATTGAAATAACCATCAATTATATATCTATACCACTCTGGTCAGCGCTGTTAGCACTAATTCTGATTACAGGAGTTCTTGCTGGCAGCTACCCATCATTCTACCTTTCCTCCTTTGTGCCCGTTAAAGTTTTGAAAGGCTTTACTGGAATTGGGAAAACATCCTTACCTATTCGTAAGATACTGGTTGTTGTGCAATTTGGATGCTCGGTTTGCATGATCATCTGTGCGATTATCATTTATAAACAAATCAGCTATATCAGGAATAAGCCCTTAGGATTTAATAAAGAAAACCTGGTTGAGCTGGAAACTACCGGAGAGTTCAGCAAACCTGGAAAACGGGAGATCTTCAGGAGAGAACTGATCAGATCGGGTGCTGTCCTTTCGGCAACGGATTATTCTATAGGATTAACAAATTATGGCAACAATTCTTCGGATATTACCTGGCCCGGAAATAATGACAACTGGAAATATTCATGGAACACCAGGGTAACGGGATACGATTTTACCAAAACTATCGGTGCTGAATTATTATCGGGCAGAGATTTCGCGGAGGAATTTGGTACTGATACCAGCAGTGTGTTATTGAACGAAAGTGCTGTTAAAGTGATGGAATTGAAAAACCCGGTGGGAACTGTCATTCGTAAAGCAGGAAGCCCATTCAAGATTATAGGCGTGATCAAAGATTACAGCTATGAGTCGCCAGCCTATAAGGTATCACCTACGCTTACCTTTCTGGGGACGGCTGCCACACCGAAAAGGGAAACTTACATAGAACTATTGAGGCTGAATCCTGCACAGAATTTGAGTACTTCTATACAAATGATCAAAGATCTGAGTTTAAAGATGAACCCGGCATATCCTGTGGTATTGTATTTTGTGAACAAAGAAATGGAAGATAAGCTGGCTAATGAGCATTTATTGAGCGTATTATCGAATCTGTTTGGAGGATTTGCCATCTTGATTTCCTGCCTGGGATTATTGGGCCTGGCTTTATATATGGCTGAGCAAAGAAGCAAAGAGATCAGTATTCGTAAAGTATTGGGCGCAGACCTAAGCCATTTACTGATCCTGTTAAATAAGGATTTTATGAAACTGGTACTGATCTCCAATTTAATCGCCTGTCCGCTGGCTTATATTATAAGTTATCAATGGATACAGAAATTTGATTACCGGGCCGAAATAACACTATGGCCAATGCTAACCACGATAGGGTTGTCGATATTTGTTGCACTGCTTACCGTTAGCTTACAGACTTTTAAAGTTGCCCGGGCGAATCCTGTTGATTCATTAAAATATGAATAACCTTTGAGTTCTCTTCTTTTGGTCTGCCTGAATTGATTTTACGGATCAAGTCATAAACTTGTGGATCAGTGATTAAATTTCAAGTTTTGGATTTGATATTTCTTAGTTCAAAGCGGATGGTTACGATTCTTTAATAAGCTGATTACTTCCTGATTTTTCCAGGCTTGCAACTTTTACGAAAGTTCTCTGATGCCTTTCGGTTTCCATTGATTGTTTCATTATGCCCGGTACAGGACTTTTGAAACAACCTGTACTCCAAACTGCTGCTTTAAAAATGAAATCGCCCAGGATTCCCTTTGAAAATTTACCCGTTAAACTTCCCATAATAAATAAATGTTTTCCACCAATGTAAGCTGTTCGCGTTAAAGATTATCCTGATGCGTAAAAAATGTCCGCAATTGTCCGCAGCTGTCTGCAATTGTCCGCAGTTGTCCGTGGGTTAGTCCAATGGAAAATTATAATTTCATTAATCTTCATCCGGTTATGACCTGGTTGTGCCTGAATAGAGATCGGGGTAACACCAGGTTGTAAACAGCCTTTAAGCATACGTACTCTAAGTCATTTCAACTAGTTGTTTTGACTTGGACTTGCCATGCTCTCACGTTACTTTAGCACTGCTCTTACCCTAACGAGTACCCGGACAGTACTCAGGCAGTACCCGGCCGATATAGAGTTATTATTTAGCTATTTTGAATTTATTTACTAACAGCCCGGCCTTGTTTCGGCC
Organism: Pedobacter cryoconitis; assembly: GCF_014200595.1. NCBI lineage: Bacteria > Pseudomonadati > Bacteroidota > Sphingobacteriia > Sphingobacteriales > Sphingobacteriaceae > Pedobacter > Pedobacter cryoconitis. The sequence continues at coordinate 2,855,582 of NZ_JACHCG010000001.1, read as the reverse complement.
GGGTCATTCCCATGCAAATTGAAAGCTTTCAGCGCAACTTCCAGAGGCATAAGAGCATCCGTGATCTCAAAGACTTGCTGTTTAGCGTGTCAAAAAATTATGACTAAAAAAGAGCCAGCTCCACCAAGTTGATGACTTGATCCGATTTTACTTATGTCAGTAGGGGAAAAATTGAATATTTGGAAGGACTATAAATCAAAAAAGCCTTCAATCATATGATTAAAGGCTTTTTAATGTTTTCAAGATTAAATCTTGCGGACCGGACGGGACTCGAACCCGCGACCTCCGCCGTGACAGGGCGGCATTCTAACCAGCTGAACTACCGGTCCGTTCTCCTTTTGCATAACTTACATAAATGTTTGTTTAGATGCGCTTGGGGCTGCAAATATACACGCTTTAATTAAAAACCAGCCTAAAAATTACGTATTTTCAAATATATTATATAACTCGTTGGATGTGAGTGTGATTTATTGTGATTATTTTTTGCCTGATGATCAGAAAATAAAAATTAGCTTCTGATTAAAACTTAACCGTCTTCTTTTTAACCGAAAAACGGCTCTTTAACACCGTGTCTCAATAATATCTTTTTGATGCTTTCTAATTATTGAATAAGCTTATGTTAAATATTAAGATATGTTAATTTTTATTTATTACTTTCGGACATCCACTGATGGATTATAATTATGATGAATAAAGGCTGCCTTCCTCCTCCAGCACAATAAGTACTTAATCAAAAGTTTCGAAACGGACAATGATATCTTGTTCGAAAGGGAATGTTATGCCAGTTCGGCAGAAAAGTAACTTATTCATCTATTGCAATTTGAACATCACAAATTGCGTAATTCATTCAAATGAAAAAATCTTATATACAACTGCATATTGCAGTTTTATTGGCAGGCTTTACAGGCCTCTTTGGTCGCTTAATAAATTTAAACGAAGGTCTGATCAGCTGGTACAGACTATTAATATCAGGGCTGGTGATGTGGATCTATCTATCCATCACTGGTAAAAAACAAAATCTTTCTCTTAAAGAGCAGTTTAGAATCGGATCAATAGGTTTTATTTTAGGTATTCACTGGATTTTCTTTTACGGAAGTATCAAATATTCAAATATCTCAGTTGGAGTCGTATGTTTTGCATTAACCAGCTTTTTTAATGCTATTCTGGCCCCGCTGATCAATAAAAAAAGATTGTCTATTCAAGAGATAGGTTTAAGCAGTCTGACCTTATGCGGTATTGCTTTGATCTTTGGCATGGATGCAAGTTTCAGATTAGGAATAGTATTGGGAATAATATCAGCTATTTTTTCCGCTCTTTATACCATATTCAATGAGCGACTTGTACAGGAGTATGAAAGTAACACAATCATATTAAACCAAATGATAGGGGGCTGTTTGGGATTGACTGTTATCTTACCAGTTTTCTTATCGTTTTCACCCGCAGAATACCTGATTCCAACGCTTAATGATTTTGGCTGGTTATTAGTTCTTTCCGTATTTTGTACAGTTCTGATGTATTTTTTGATTACAAGTGCATTAAAAAAGATCTCTTCATTTACAGTAAGCTTGACTTATAATCTGGAGCCATTATATACTATAGCGCTCGCAATAATCGTGTACAAGGAGAACAAAGTACTTTCAACCGGATTCTATATTGGATTATCATTGATACTAATTTCCCTGATGCTTCAGATGTACCGGGTTAAAGCTAAAAGCAGTGGTTTGATTTTGCCATAGTTATCTATAGCAAAGAAGCCCGGGCTTAATCTGCTGTAATCTTGTTAAAGCGCACTATTATCTTTTGATAACAGTGCGCTTTTGATTAAATGCTTCCAGTTAAAGAAATCATAAAGTCCCCTGCTTTTTTTATAGCGTCTTTTCCTTCAGGAAGCAACGAATGCCATAAGGGGAAATTATGGATCATTTGAGGCCATACTTCAAATTTGACATGCACTCCTGCCATAGCTGCATTGTGGGTAAAAGTCAAGGCTTCACTCAGCATTTCTTCTGCTTCTCCCACAATAACATAAGTTGGAGGAAGACCATGCAGGTTGGCATAAATAGGAGAGGCAACCGGAAGATCAGGAGCTGCGCCGCCCAGATAAGCGGCTGTCTGTGCTTTAATGGCTTTCAGGTTTACAATAGGGTCAATTCCTTCTTTTGTCTTATAAGTCTCACCACTTTGACCTAAATCAATCCATGGAGATATAATTACCCCGCCAGCCGGCATAGGTATGCGCTGATCACGTAAGGAAATAAATAAGTTAATCGTTGCGTTTCCACCCGCAGAATCACCAGAAATAATAATGTTTTTTGCATCAAATCCCTGGGCCAATAACCAGATATATCCTTCCAGGATATCTTCCAGAGGTTGTGGGAACGGATGTTCAGGTGCAAGGCGATAATCCAGGGCAAAAGTTTTCATTTTTCCTGCTCTTCCAAGCTCACTGATTTCCCCGCGATGTGTTGCCGGGCTGCCAATTAAAAAAGCACCGCCATGTATATAATAGAGCACATGTGTATCTCTGGCTTCCGGAGAGGTTGTCCATTCACCCTTTAAATCCCCCACAGGTACAGTTTCATATTTTATGTCGGCAGCTACTGGTAAAGTCGCATACATTTTGTCTGCCTGAATACGCAATTCAGGAATGGGTGCGTTCAAGTCCAGGTACGTTTTGAAGTAATCCCTGGCAATTTTTAAATTTTTGTCCATGCTTTTATTAATGATATAATAGCAGCAAATTTCGGATGAACTCAAAGAGCCAGTTAGGAAATTGGGGTTCAATATTGGTACTTTACGTGCCAGATAGCTTTGCCTGCTTTAATGGCTCATATACTTTTCGTGCATCAGCTTGCGGTATCCAGCAGGGGTAAATCCTTCCCTTTTTTTAAATTGGCGGGAAAAATAAGAGAAGTCTTTAAAGCCCAGCTGATCGCTAATCTCTCCTATGGAAAAATTGCAGTAAACCAGCATCCGTTTCGCTTCAATCAATCCACGGTCACGAACCATTAATCCAGCAGTTTTACCAGTTACATTTTTAACGATTTTATTGAGATAATTAGCTGAAATACTCAGCTTGTCTGCATAGAAAGCTAAATCGGGCTCTTTTTTATAATATTGTTCTATCAGCTTTTTGAATTTTTTATGCATGAATACCTGAAATGGATCTGCAATTATTGGTTGTGCTTTATTCATTAGTCTTTGGATGCGGTTGAGTAAAGCAAAAAGAAGAACATTGATAATGATTGGCGCTTTTTCATCCCTGTTCAGTTCTTCCATGATCGGATCAATAATCGCTTTGAGTTCTTTTCTCGCATTTTCATCCAGGCATAAATACGGTGTAGTTAAACTTTCATCCAGAAATGTGAGTTCAAAAACAGATTCTTGTGTATGATGTGCAAGCAGAAATTGTTCTGTAAATGAGATACTATAGCCTTTTACCTTTTCTGGTGAATTTAAAAGGTGAATCTGACCTGGAGAAGTAATCAATAAAGTATCAGTTTTAACAGCAATATCATGATAATCTATCGTATGCGTAAATGCGCCTTCAGTTAACCAGATAAGCTGGTAAAAATTGTGCTTATGGGGCCATTCCAGGTTTTTTGGCCAGGACAGGTCTTCAAATCGTTCAAGCTTAAATAAATTCTCAATTGCTTTACTAGATGGGAAGTCTTCAATCTTATAGGTTGGAATCATTATGTAGCATCAGATAATGCTGCAAAGTTAAGCAATTGAATAAAAAAACAGCCGCGCTTTTCAGGAACGGGTTTCTTTAAATGATGGGTAAACAATATTGAAATATATTTTAAATTGTGGTATTTCAATGTTAAATTGTTGCTATACAACTGGCAGCTTTATTTTGTTGGTTAATTGTTAACATACTATGATTGTTTGTGCTAAAGTATCGGTATTCCCGGAATATGCTTTAATGTATCAGGAGCTGAAATCTGCTTCGCTGCATTGGGATAATCATTTTAATAGTAATAACTATGAAGGTAGCTGGACGGTATTGCCATTAAGATCAGTTGGGGGCCAGGATACTATTATTCCAGGTTTAACAGCAAATGACGTTTTTGCAGATCATCCGAATTTGGATCTGTTCCCGTCCGTCCGAAAACTACTGATCACTTTTCAGTGTACAGTCAAATCTGTAAGATTATTAAATCTGGCTGCCGGGGCGGTAATCAAGCCGCATTGTGATCATGACCTTTCTTTTGAACAGGGAGAAGCAAGACTGCATATTCCCCTGATTACGAATCCGGATGTTGCATTTTATGTCCAAAATCAGCGGATAACCATGCTGCCGGGAGAATGCTGGTATATGAATGCTAACCTGCGGCATCATGTTACCAATGGAGGGAAAACAGACCGGATACACCTGGTTATAGACTGTGAAGTAAATACCTGGTTACGGGAACTGATAAATTCGGCCAGTTACCTTAGTCGTATACCGGATTATTGCCAGCAGCAGCTCCTTGAGATGATTGGTGCATTAAGATTTCAGAATACAGTAACGGCGAATCAGCTGGCGGATGAGTTTGAAAAGCAATACAATCAATATCAGCCTTTAGCTCAGAATATTTTAAATCAGTAACTATGCTTTCTACTTCACTAACTCCATCACAGGAAACAGGAAAATTACAGATCATGCACCTGAAAAGGTTCTGGGAAAAGTCTTTACTTAAAAGGGAGGGGAAAATAATTGTTGACGTGCCTAAAGAAGAATGGAGATTTGATAAGATCCTGATGTCTGCATTAGGACTAGGGCTGGAGCAGACTACTGTTTATTTATTTGAAACTGTACCTGGTTTTGAAGAATTTGAAGACTGGATTATTAAAACAGCAGGTATGCCTGTGCCTGAAAATATTGCCCGTTATAATAATGAATTTGGTGGCAGGAATTTGTTAAATAAAGATATTCCTGATGTGCTGAGCGATGAACAGCTTAAATTCTGGGATCAAAACGGATACCTTATTTTAAAAAATGCTGTTTCTAAAAAAGCATGTGATGAAACGATTGAAATCATTTGCCAGTCTATAAAAGTTAATAGAGAGGAATCCGGAACTTGGTATCAGCATCATGCTTCCCGGCAGGGGATTATGGTGCAATTATTTCAGCATCCTTTAATTCAAAAGAACAGAGAGTCGGTTATTGTCCGCCAGGCGTATGAACAGCTCTGGGGCCGTACAGATTTATGGTGTACAGCTGACCGTGTAGGTTTTAATCCGCCAGAAACAGATGAATGGACGTTTCCAGGGCCTGATTTGCATTGGGACGTAAGTTTAAGTTTACCTATTCCCTTTGGTTTACAGGGGATACTTTACCTGGCCGACACGGCATCAAATCAAGGTGCTTTAACAGTTGTTCCGGGGTTCCAGAACAAGGTAGAGAACTGGCTCAGTGAACTTCCGGCAGGTGCTAATCCAAGGCAGCAAGACCTTCATGCACTGGGCAGTTTCCCTATTGCAGCCAATGCAGGAGATTTTATCATCTGGCATCAGGCTTTACCGCATGGCAGCAGCCCTAATACCTCACAAAAACCAAGATTTGTTCAGTATATTAATTATGAGCCTTTAAATTTTTCAGAAGCTGAGGAATGGATTTGATAAACGGACCAAATTCAGGCCTATCTTAAGGCTGCATCTACACTTTGCTTGTACATGGGGCCAATAGGAATTTCTTTTTTACCCAGCTCAACTATTGATGGAGAAAAGGAGGTTATTTTTTCTGTATTGACAATAAATGAACGGTGAACACGAAGAAAACGCTGGCTCCGGAGTTCAATTGCTATATGACTAATTTTATATTTAATGGTCAATTCACTTTCAGTGGTTAATATCTTAATATAATCTCTGATACTTTCAATGTATATTATATCTGCAACATTGATTTTATAATTTTTGATTCCTGATTTTAAGATAATGAAAGGTATTTCAGGAGCAGTTGAAACGACATTAACAGGTATGTGATACTGTCTGAGATAGCGTTCTACGGCCTTAAAAAACCGATCGAAAGTAATAGGTTTGAGAAGATAATCGACAATTTCAAAATCATAGCTTTCCAGTGCAAATTCTCTGTAAGCTGTAGTGAAAATAGTTTGTGGTGGCTTTTTTATTGTTTTTAAAAAATCAATTCCTGAAAGCTGGGGCATTCGAATATCCAGAAATAATAAATGTTTTTGAGCTTTTTCGATTTTGACCCATGAATTATACATAATAACAACTATAATCTATCAAGCAATGGTGCCACCCATTCAGGATAGCTCTTCATTTCAAGATGTAGATTGCCTTCCAGAATATACAATATTTCCCTTGGAATCACCGGCTCGGCAATATCGGCAATAGCATTATCATATAGGGTGACAGAATCGAATTCATGAAAGTGTTTATAGAGATTTTTAAAGCCATGTTCATAATTATAGCGTATGGATGGTTCGGCAACTTTATGACCACCCAATCTGACCCTCTGCTCGACGCGCTGGATCGATTCCTCAATTGAATTGAGTCCCATGAAAATAAGATGTATTTCATATCCTGCATTACGAAATTCGTTTGCTGTCTCCATTGGATCCGAAGCACTAAAGTTTGTCTCAAATGCATAACTTTTACGTTCGGCAATGGCTTTTAACTTCTCTACCTTGAAAATCTGATCGTTAACTGCATTCGACAATACGTCACTCCCTGTTTCTGGATATTTCTTAGCAAACTCGGTCAAGTGTTTATCCCCGTCAAAGACCGTATAGTCTGATTCCGTAAGTTTACTGGAAAAAAGGCTTTTGCCAGCTCCATTTGGTCCCGCAACTATAAAAAGCCTCAAGTTATCCATAGGATTAGGCTAACTCTCTTAAGATATTCTCTTTAGAATTTTCCTGGTCCTGTGAAATAAGATATTTCTTTCCATTGGGATACTGATGGATAAAGAAGTTAGGCTGGATGCATAAGTTATTCCTATATACGAAAGGTTTCTGCATATCGACAGTCAATTGAATAACCTCATTCAATGCACTCTTCAAACGTAATTCACGCTCCGATTTGGATAACTCAAATATGAGCCGATGTTTTTTATTCTTGGCCATAATACTGAACTGATATTCAAATATACAACATTTATCGTACAGTAAAATTTATTGACCACTCAAGTCCCCAAATCAAATATTTTTATCCCTTTAAAGGCAATAATACATATCCCGCGATTCAAAAACAATTACGTGGTTTTAAGAATTACCTGGGGATAATATTGTAATGGTAGAATATGGGGCTCGAACCCAAATCAAAAAAGCCTTTCATCATTCGATGAAAGGCTTTTTAATGTTTTCAAGATTTACATCTTGCGGACCGGACGGGACTCGAACCCGCGACCTCCGCCGTGACAGGGCGGCATTCTAACCAGCTGAACTACCGGTCCGTTTCTCCCTTGCGGGGCTGCAAAGATAGAAAACAATAATTCAAAACCAAATCTATTTTTTCTTTTTTTTCTTTTTCCTGTTCAACCAGATCATAAACCCGGTTACAGGTAAGCTTGCGGCAACTAAACTGGCAATAAAAGCGATGATTTTCCCGGGTAAACCTAAAATAGCTCCCACATGAATATCATAATTCATCCCAACTAATTTTTCACCCGCATTTTGCTCCTCGTAATTTCTTCTGTACAGCAATTTCCCTGAATACTGATCAAATTGTAAAGCATCAGCATGATAATAAGTTTCCTTACCCTTTATACCATAAATGTAAATTACACCTTCGTCGCCAGCAGCAGGGGAGACGTTTATTCTGTCTGAAGCAGGTAACAACACTTTAGCCTTGTTAAATGCAATATCTACCGGATATAACACAGCAGGAGCTGGCTTTGATTTCACCTGCTTAACCTCAGGAGGCGTCGTAGATCCGGAAGCTACCACATAAACAGTAGTCTGAAACCATTTAAATGCGAATACCATACCCGTTAAGGCCAATACCAGCGTAATTAACATCACGTAAAACCCGGAAACATTATGAAGATCATAAACTACCCGTTTGAATCCAGCCTTCCATTTGACCTTAAAACTTTTATTGATATTGGTTTTACTCCATTTTTTTGGCCACCACATAATCATACCAGTAACCAGCATGAATACGAATATCAGCGTACTATAACCAACAATGTTCTGGCCGTAAGTATCATTTAATAACAAACTCCAGTGAATGAACTTTACGATATTAAAGAAATCGTATTTATAATCATGTAAGCCTGTAACCGCCCCTGTATACGGATTAATGAAAACAGACTCATAATAATCAATTGATCCAAAGTAAGTTAATGCTTTTGGATCACCTGCCTTATAAGTCATGAACTCCCACGCATGTTCCTTATCCTTATAAGTTGTAGAAAAATTGACCGGATGATCCTTCCCCAATGCCTGCTCAGCCTTCTTTAAAAGTGTACTATAAGGAAGTGTAACAGTTGATGAAGGTGGTTTAACAAAAAATGTTTCCTGGTGTATAAGATCAGATATCTCTTTTTGGAAAACAAACAAGCAGCCGGTAATACTGACTATCAGTACAACTAACCCAGTGATTAAACCTAGCCAGAGATGTATTTGACCTATTATTTTGCGAAATCTTGTCATTAGGATTTATAAGCAAAACATACGGCTTCAGACGTAAAAGTTATCATTTATTATTTTTTTGAAGAAAAACTAATCCTTTTAACTGTGCTATCTGCAATCTATTTAGACTCATTAAAAATTATGCAAATCAACAGATATTTGATCTTAACATCAAATATTTTAACATTTCTTTTTCAATTAAATTATCAAAACGGTATTCAGACGTTTTATCCTGTATTTTAATCAATATCTTACGATATGATAAGATTATTGATATGGGGAAACTCTAGCTTTGCCATGCAGTAAGGGGAGCTGGATTTTAGCTGGTTACCTGGATTCAGCAATAAAAGTCAGGTTGAAAATTAATAATACAGAATCATGAGAAAACAAATCCGTTCTATGAGAGACAATTTAATCGGATATTATATTTCTCTGCATTTCAAAATATATTAGATTTGCTTAGAATATGAAAAGGATTTTAACTTTAAACTTAGCACTGCTTTTAGCGTGCGGTTTTTCAATCACTGCGAATGCTCAACAAGAGACAAAAACGGCAAACGATGAGCCGCGATATACTTTCTCTCCAGCCTATGAATTTCTGCGTTCTACGCACAGCAATTACTTTAACGGGCCATCATTCAAAGTAACCAGGAATCTGGAAAGTCGTTTTAAACCAGGTATTGGAATTGGCTATGCTACTACAAAACTGCATTTTGATAATGCCTTGCTTCTTCATAACATGAAACTTATCCCGGTTTATGCCAATGTAAGTTATGATATTACGAATAAATCTAAGTTTGAACCTTTCGCAGAGGCTTCGGCAGGTATTACTTTTCTCAGATATGACCGTTCCAGCGAAGCAGATCCGCTAACTATCAAACGTATTAATGAAAGAGGATTATACCTGTACGGTGGTTTTGGCGTCCGCTATAAAGTAACAAATCGTATTGCACCTTATATCTCAGCTGGTTTTAAAGGATTTAACAATACCCTTAACGACCTGGATATTAACCCTCATGGTATAACTTTTCAAGCAGGTGTACGGTTTTGAGTACTGCCGATGAACAGATCACACATCACCAAAAGCGTTTCGAAAACATAAACTACGAAGATAAACATCTGGTTAGCCGTTATTTCGAAGGATGTACCTTTTATAAGTCAACTATCAAAGGATGTCTGTTTGAAGACTGTACTTTCAATAACTGCACCTTTGAAGACTGTGATATTTCACTGATTAAATTTAAAGATACTTTTATAAGTAATCTAATTGTCGTGAATTGTAAAGCTATCGGTATACTTTGGTACGATACGCTGAATCCTTTCTCCATCAATGCTAAAAGCTCTATTTTGAGTTATTCCAGCTTTTTTGGAAAGAATCTTAAAAAAATAAAGCTTACCAACTGTACAGCAAGGGAGGTTGATTTTTCGAACTGTAACCTGAGCAGTGCAGATTTTAACGGTACTGATTTTTTAGGGTCTACTTTTTCCAGTACTGATCTCAGGATGGCTAATTTTACAGCGGCGCAGAACTATCAGATAGATCCTTCAGGTAATAAGATCAAGGGTGCTATCTTTCAATTACCAGCTGCTATTTCTTTTTTAGATAGTCTGGGGATAAAAATCGTTGATTAAATGATTAATCAAAAAGGGCCGCCATGCTAAAAAATGACAGCCCTTTTTACCAGGCAAATTAATATGCAGCAGTAAAACGTTGTTTTACATGTTTTGCATTCTCCAGTTCGTCAATAATAGCAACCGCTAAATCTTCTACTGATAAAATACTTCTGCCATTTTCATCAAATACCGGTGTATCTAAACTTGTTCTATAAGAACCTTTACGAACTCCTGAAGTTTGCGGGCCCATTTCAAAAGCCGGGCTGAAAAACGTCCAGTCTAAATCTTTTTCTTCCTTAATAATATTCAGATAATCCCTGGCAGCAGTTGCACCAGGTTTATAAGCAGCAGGGAAATCAGGTGTATCAACAGCTTGTACGCCAGGGGCAACCTCTAAACTTCCGGCACCACCAATTACGATATATCTTTTCACATCCGATGCTTTAATACCAGCCTGTATAGCTTGTGAACCCTTTAAAAAATCTGCGTAAATCTCCGGATTAGTCCATCCGGAATTGTAAGCGCTGATCACTGCGTCCTTACCATTTACTACTTTGGTTACCTGAGCGGCATCCAGTACATCAGCTTTTTCTATTTTTAAATGATCATGATGTACTGTGATTTTTTCAGGGTTTCTCACTACAGCGGTTACTTCGTGACCTCTGTTTAATGCTTCTTTTAAGATGGCTGAACCTACAAATCCAGAGGCTCCGATTAAGACTATATTCATGTGATTTTAATTTTATATTTTACAATGCTGGTTGAAATTTTTCACCAAACTCTTTCAGTGTTCTTTTTTCTAATTTGCTGGTGAGCGAAAGCTCTGCCTCGGTATACAACCCCTCCAGGTGCTGATTAATCTGGCGGCCTACCATACAGGAAGGATTTGGTGTATTCGAACTACCAAGCAGTGGAGGCATACGTACAGCCTTATAAATCTCTGACAAAAAAATCTCTGCTGAAGGACGGGCAAGCGTACACCCGCCACCATTCCCTTCCTTACTGGAAATAAACCCTAGTTTCCGCAGGTTACTGATTTCCTTCCTGACAAGTGCCGGATTCAGATTAATACTGCCGGCAATCCATTCTGAAGATAACCTCTGGCCCTTAGCTAAATCAAGTAAGGTGAGGATATGTAAGGCAGTGGCAAACTTTGCATTATTCATCTGTAATAATTATTGTTACAGTACAAATGTATGTAAAAGAATCACTTAGTCAGATTTACTCTGTCTTATTTATGTAAAAATGAAATTAGCGTATTATTTTGAAAGTCTCTTCTCTAAAATTACCGTGTTTCCGATTTTTCGTTTTCTTGAATTGTTAAGAATTACATTATAGTCTCCCAAAAATCCTGTGCCCACTATATTTTGCGGAAAAGCAGAACTTAACTGGATCTTTTGCTGTGGTAATTGAATCCCGTTAAAAAGTAATCCAGGTACATTTACCTCATAAATTGTATCCCTTACTTGTTTAGCATGGATGTCAGACAAGATTCTCTTAACTGGTTTAAGGTTATAATCAGCAATTAATTTGCGTCCTAAATCAGATCTGGAGTTGATTTGAAAACCTGCGCCTGATCCGAAATCCAATGCGAAATTAGTTTTGATACCAGCAATTTCCACCGCAACTTTTGGATAAGAATCATTCTTATAATTGATAGTTGTAAAAGCTGCTGATGGCGTAAATGGCTGTTTAGAAATAGAAATTTGATTCTGATCATTATTAATCATCCAGTTATAGCGGTAAACCATTTCAGTTCCGGTCGCTCCGGCAATAATTGTATCAGGAAAAGCATAATTTACAATAGCTTGTTCACTTCTGAATTTAAGTTTTCCGACTGTGATTTTTGGAGAATAAAAAAGCAGGCGGTCATGGGGCCGGCCATTAGGCGCAACCAGCGTCAGAATGTCCCCGCTTGGAGAAAGTGACCGCGTACTTTGGAAATAGGGGGTTAGTCTTAACGGTTTAGCATAAGTCCCGAATAAAAGAGACATACTATCTCTATCAATCTTTACAGGAATAAAGATCCGGTTGTACTTATCCTTTTGAAAGGTTATCTTAGTTACTACAGGTGACTGCGCATTTGAATTTTTTGATAAAATAGAACAAACAAAGGTTAAACAGCTTACTGTAAAAACGAACCTTAAAGTTTTTTTATAGCCTGAATTTATGGTGTTCATCGTCGTGTGGATTTGTTGATATAAAAATAATCAATTTCACAGAACAAAACTACCTTTAAACAATTTCCTTATTTTAAACGTTTATTACGCAAACACTCTTCTATGCCCTTTTGGTTAAAACGCTCTGTTCAAATTTTTTCTGCTCTTATTGTACTGATCATTGTGATCTTTATCGGCCTCGCAATCTATGTAGGCGCTAATAAAAAGGAATTACAAGCCTCTATAACCAAAGAATTAAATAAGAGCCTCAATGGTAACCTGACTATTGCTACTATTGAACCTACCTTTCTTAAAGGTTTTCCCAATGTCTCGGTATCTTTGAAAAAAGTAGAAATTAAAGACAGCTTATGGAATGTTCATCACCATTCGCTGCTTACCGCAGGTGATCTTGATATTTCAGTTAATACCATGGCCTTGTTAAAAGGTACTATCGAAATTAAGAAAGTTACTATCAATGATGCTTCAATTTACTTATATACTGATAGTAACGGCTATAGTAATACCTCTGTTTTTAAGAAAAAGCCTAAGAAAGAACCCGAAGTAAAAGATGACAGTTCTTCACCTGCCCAGATCAGGCGTTTTGATCTGAATGCTGTGCGTTTTATTCTGGATAACAGAAAAGGAAATAAACTGTTTTTATTTGCGGTACAAGACTTTAGCGGGAAAATAGACTATCCTGCTTCAGGGTGGAAAGCTGACGTGAATCTAAAAACATTAGTACGCAGCCTTGCCTTCAATACAAAAAGAGGGAGTTTCGTAAAAGATAAGTTGCTGGAAGGAAAAATGGATATCGCTTATAATGAGAAAGCTGGCATTATAGAAGTCAAACCTAATGTGCTGAATATAGGGACAGACCCTTTCATCCTGGGTGCGAAATTTAAGATATCAAAAGATCCGGTTGAATTCTCTATCAGTGTAGAAGCACCGAATATACTCTGGAAAAGTGCATCTGCTTTGCTGGCTCCAAATATCAGTTCAAGGCTGAATATGTTTAATCTGGATAAACCCATTTTTGCCAAAGCTATTATAGAAGGAAATATGGGTGCAGGGGGAGATCCTTCAATTTTTGTAAAAGCAGCGATAAAGGATAATACGCTGACAGGTTTTGGAGGAATAGTCGATAATTGTAATTTTGCGGGTGTTTATACCAATAATTTTATCAATGGAAAAGGTTATACAGATGAGAACTCTGCGATTAAACTTTATCATTTCTCTGGTAGTTATAAAGAACTTCCTTTTACAATTGATACTGTTTTTATTCATAATCTGGATAAACCAGTAGCAACCGGTATTTTTAAATCTCAGTTTAATGTTGCTAAATTATCTACTGTTTTAGGCACCGACGTTTTAAACTTTACCAAAGGCACGGCCGATGTAAAATTGAACTATAGTGCAGATATTGTAGACTTTAAGTTGAATAAACCGATGTTAACCGGAACAATCAACGTAAAAAATGCAGATGTAAGTTATGTACCCAGAGGGGTTAATTTTAAAAACACATCTATTTTCCTGGACTTCAAAGGCCCGGATCTTTTGATTCATGACATCAGGCTTCAAAGTGGTAAAAGCGTGGTCTTTATGGATGGGAGTGTGAAAAATTTCCTGAATCTTTACTATAATTCCCCGGAGAAAATTCTGCTGAACTGGAGGATGCATAGTCAAAACCTCTATTTAGGTGATTTTCTTGCCTTTTTGGGAACCAGGAAAAATAGTACACCCGTTAAATCAAAGAATAAAAGCAATAATTTCGCTACTCAGATGAATACGATGCTCGAAAAGGGCAATGCTGAAATCAATTTACGAGTTGATAAAGTTCATTATAACAAATTTACAGGAAGTAACGCAACGGCAGATATTTTCCTCTCTGAAAATGGATTGAATTTGAAAAATGTAAGTTTAAAACATGGCGGAGGCTCGATTAAGCTTAACGGGAAATTACAGCAAAATGGCCGTTTGAATAACTTCGCATTAAATACGGTAGTTTCCAACGTCAATATCAGTGACTTCTTTTATTCATTTGATAATTTTGGTCTGGAAAGCCCGACTTATAAAAATCTGAAAGGTAGTTTCTTTACCAAAACCAATGTTACAGGGAGTATAGACGGACAGGGTAAACTTATCCCGGGCTCCATGAATGGAAACGTTAATTTTGACCTTAAAAAAGGAGCTTTACTCAATTATAATGCAGTGAAAAGTATTGGGAAGTTTGCTTTTCCGTTCCGCAATCTGGACAATATTACATTTGATAACCTTAATGGTAATTTTGATATCAAAGGAAGGCTTGTTACTATCAAACCGATGATGATCAATTCAAGCTTATTGAACATGAACCTGGCGGGTGTTTATGCAACTACCGGAAAAGGGACAAATATATTGCTTGATGTGCCGCTCCGAAATCCGAAGAAAGATGAAGATATTACGGATAAACAAGAGCTTAAAGAGCGTAGGATGAAAGGGATTGTCATACACATCCTCGCCACGGACGGAGAGGACGGTAAGATCAAATTTAAGCTGGTTGGAAAAAAAGATAAGGACAGTTAAGGCTGCAAGCTTTCAAATTTATCTCCGATAAGAAAAATAAGGTCTTCATCTACAGTAACCTCATCATTGGTTACCCACATATCATCTTCAGAAAGAAAGATTTCAAATTTTTCCTGATCTGGTATCTCTACCATGAAAATTGAATCATCTTCATTTTCAACTTCAGTAATGATTACTGGAATTGTTTCACCTTCAAATTCTACTGAGAATTCTGTTTTTAAATCTGCCATGGTTCAAATATATTAATTTTTCATATCCACAGGCAGCTTAATCAGCGGAATAGGAGCATAAAAATGATTTAATGGCCCTTTACCTTTTCCTGTTTTCACATCAAGCCCCTCATAAATAGCACGATGCACATAAGATTCTGCATTTTTTATAGCCTCGGGCAATTCCATGTTTCGTGCTATAAAACAAGCAATAGCAGCAGATAACGTACAGCCTGTACCATGTGTATTTTGACTGGAAATAGTATCATTTTCATAGACGATTTCCTTCCCGGTTTTATCAAGATAAACATCATAAAGTTTGCTGCCTTTTAAATGTCCGCCTTTAATCAATACCGCCTGGCCACCAAAATTGAGGATTTGATGCGCTGCAATTTTCATCTGTGCTACTGTAGAAATTTCCATGTCTGCTAAAATGGCCGCCTCATCCAGATTTGGCGTGACTAAAGCAGTTATAGGGATCAATACTGTTTTCAATAATTCAATAGTATTTTGTTCCACTAAACGGCGGCCACTCGTGGCGATCATCACCGGGTCCAGAATCACGGGGATTTCAGGATACAAACTTAAAATATCAAATATGGCCTGTAATAATGCTGAATTTGGGATCATACCTATTTTGATTGCATGAGGTTTGATATCTTCGGTTACAGCTTTAATCTGGTCGGTCACAACACTAACAGGCAGCTCAAACAGATTGGTAATCCCCATCGTGTTTTGTGCGGTAATGGCTGTAATTGCAGAGGTTCCATAGCAGCCTAAAGCCGAGATTGTTTTTAGATCGGCCTGGATGCCCGCGCCGCCGCCACTATCAGATCCGGCAATAGTTAATACAACCGGATAGCTATAATTAAACTCAGTATTCATGTTCAATTGATATTTTAATAAAGATTTACTTCTCCAATAGATTGCTGATTTGAATCCGTAATTCAGGAAATGTATAATTTCAAGTAAAACTATTAATATATACACGAATAACAAGGGATTCTGATTGAGCGGATCATCCATGTTTATCTTTTTTTTAATAGTTTCAGGAATATTTTAAAGAAGTATTTTCCTGGTAAAGTACACTTGTTAGTGTTGTGCGCTCTTTTATAAATGTAATAAGGGCTAACTGAGCATTTCCATAAAAACCAAATATCTTTTTGGTCGTTTTTTTGTTAACGTATAGTTGATATCCCGGAATATTTTAATTGCTGATTTTATAATCTTAATTATATATTAATAATTATAAAATAATTAATCACGTATCCAGCCGATACGATGACAGCAATATCCTGGGTATTAAGAGGGCTATGAATTAATTAAAGATAAAGAATGAGCGCTCAAAATATACAAGAACAGCTGCGGGCTGAAATAAAAGAATTGCAGCTTCAGCTGGAAGAAGCGAATGGCACTATAAAAGCTATCCGGTCAACGGAAAATCCAGTGAGCCAGGAGCACCTGATACTGCTGGCTAATCATATTCCTCAGATTACCTGGACTAATTTACCTTCCGGACAGTTTAACTTCTTTAATGAACGCTGGTACGATTATACAGGCTTGTCTTTTGATGCCACATTTCAAAAATCATGGGATCATATTATCCATCCCGATGACTTGTCTGTAACCACCGAAAAATTTAACTACTGTATGAAAACCGGAGAGGTTTTTGAAATTGAAAATCGCTACAAACGGAATGATGGTATTTATAGATGGCATCTTAACCGGAGTATTCCTTTAAGAAATGAAAATAATGAACTCCTGTTTTGGATCGGTACTGCAACGGATATCGACGATCAGCGTAAATCCATCGAAAAGAAAGATGAATTTATTGGAATTGCCAGTCATGAATTAAAGACACCTTTAACCAGTTTAAAAGCTTATTTACAGTTGATCTCTAACTATAAGAAAGAAGTTGTTCCTGGTCAGGTAAAAACATTTATCGTCAAAGCTGAAAGTTCAATAGGGAAATTACAAGCGCTGGTTAATGACCTGCTGGATGTAAGTAAGATCCAGGCCGGGAAACTGGATTTTAGTCAAGCACCACTGAGCGTTAAGGAATTGATTACCACCTGTGCAGAGAATGCAGGATATATGTTCCCTGATTATAATATCATTTTTAATCCTGGCGCAGATGTACGCATTAAAGGAAATACAGAGAGATTAGAACAGGTACTGATGAATCTGGTTAATAACGCAGTAAAATATTCGCCACTGCATAAAGATATTATACTATCATTTACTAAAGAAGGTAATCAGGTCAGGATCTCTGTGACAGATTACGGAATCGGACTTTCCACCAGTCAGCTGGAAAAGATCTTTGAAAGATTTTATCGTGTTGATGTTAAAAATACGATGGCCAGTGGATTGGGAATGGGATTATATATCTCTATGGAGATCGTCAAAAACCACAAAGGTACAATAGGTGTTCAAAGCAGAATTAATAAAGGCTCTACTTTTTACATTTTATTACCTTTGCTTTCATGAAATATGCGTTAACATTCTTGCTTTGTCTTTCAGGCTTATTCAGCAGTGCTCAGCATTTTAAATTGAACCAGCTTGAATCACTTATAGGTCAGCCGGTTTCTTCTGTTACTGATAGTCTGGTGCAGCATAGATGGGAAGTAAGACCTGAGTTGTCAGGGAAACAAGGACATCAGTTATATAAAACCTTCTCTTTCGGAAACCATGCCTCTGAACACGGCAAGGCATTATCCTGGTTCAGGATTCAGGCAGATAACGAGGTTACGAATCAACTCTACTATCAACTTAGCGGTGAAGAAGCTTATCAATTGATCCTGGAAGAAATCAGGCAGACAGGGGTGGAGAGAAAAGATATACAGGAAATAGAAGCAAAACAAATCAGTACCTACTATATTTCAACTGATTATATTTTTCAGACGATAGTAGGTAATGATAGTTATACAATAATGGTAATGCCAAATCAACAGCCTTAGAAAGCTTCTCCAAGACCGATAGAGAAGCCGGAGAATCCTTTACTTACGCCATAATCAATCGCTATATTTGTATTGGAACCCTTGTTGAATTTGATCCGCATACCTGCTCCGACTGCGGGGTGAATTGCCTTGAAAGAATTGGTTTCCGGCTCAGCTACTGAAGTTGCATTGGCAAAAACAACGAAGCCAAACAGACCATTATCGGTAATGTCCCGTCTGTACTCACTCTCTACATAAAATAACGATTTTCCTCTATATCTGTTTTGATCCATTCCTCTACCAGACTTATTGTAAGGATCCCATCCAATACTTGGTAAATTCAGATAGGGGATCCCATTATTTAAACCTGTCCAGAAATAAGACCATAAAGCCAGTGTATTCTGTTGGTGAGGTTTGGTATTCAGTGAGATATATTTTCTCGCATCTATATAAAGTGATTTCCAGCTCGTTTGACTTCCTAAAAACTTAGGGTTGGTTCTTAAAACCAAATTCAGATAACTTCCTGGCAATGGATTGATAGAGTTATTCCGCGTATCATATAATAAGTTAAAAGATACTCCTGATGAAAAAGAATTACTTCCCTCTTCAGTTCCTGAATTATAACCAGTAAATTTCTGTAGACCTGGATCAGCTGCCCTGACATTTACAAAATAATCCAGCGTATAACCAAAACCTGCATAAAAATAAGGTTTGATTCGCTTTAATGCACTTTGATAAAATCTGATATACTTGTAATCAACCAGTAGTTTCTGATCTTCATGCCCACTCCCTAAACCCCAGGTATATTGCGGATAGACAAGAAAACGCGTATCTCCCTGAATATTCCATGTGTTGTCCGCCAGCCAGATATTGGAACGCAGCGGTAATCCAAACCGGCTTTTTAAATTCCAGTAGGGTGTAAAAGTAACATTGGAGATATTTGTGGTTTTACGCTCACCCAGGTAAAAACCTGCACTGGTTGAGGTAATCAATGCAGTTCCTCCCCCTGGTACATTACCTCCGATAGGCAAGAGTGAAAAGAAAACTTTTCTTGGATTTTCTCCGGTTTTTACTCCTGGTTTTATTTTAAATAATATTTTGGCATAGTCTATTAAATCCCGTTTATTCGAAGTATCACGGACTTGATTATTGGCAGAAATGGCATCAGCCGCATTTTGTGCATTTGCGCTGTAAGTAATAAATAAGAAAGAGAACAGAAAGATAGTTTTTTGCATTAGGCAAGAAGATAGTAAGTGTATAATTACAGCTTAACCAAATGCCGTGCCGTATTGTTTATATTTTTAATAAAATACTTCATATTTCTGCTAATTGTTATTTATTACCTTTGTGATACAGGTATTATTTGATTGAAATATACCGATACAGTTTGGCTATGAAACAATACCGGTATGAAGAATTTACAGTAATTATTGAAACTCAGATCAAAGAAGGCATCTATAAACCAGGGCATAAACTACCTTCTGTAAGAGCAATAATGAGAAAATATGGAATGAGTACAGGCGCTGTACAACAGGGGTTTGATTATTTAATGAGTAAAGGTCTGGTTGAAAGTATCCATAAATCCGGATATTACATTTCTAATGTGCTTGAAAATCAGGTCAGTATATCGACTGGAAAACGGTTGCCCGTAGTCAGGGATGCTGTGTTTAAACATAAACTATCACAAACTACTTCCTTGCGTGCCGGCCGGAATTCTTTAACTGAATTCAACGTGGCTGCTCCGGGAGATTTATTAGTTCCTCAAAAAATGATTTTAAGGACTATGCAGCAAGTGATCAGAGCACAGGGCGCTGGTCTCTTAAGGTACTATCCTTCAACAGGATCGGAAGAATTAAAACATAATATTTGTAAACATTCGGCACACTACAATACAAAGATGAACGCCGATGAGCTGATCATTACCGATGGCGCATTACAAGCATTATATATTGCTTTGGTTTCTACTTGTTCTGCCGGTGATGTGGTTGCTGTTGAAAGCCCTTGCGTGTTTTCCATTCTTCAGGTAATTAAGACTTTACAGCTAAAAGTAGTGGAGGTCCCTATGGATTTTCAGACCGGATTTGATATAGGATATTTAGAGAAAGCATGTTTAACAACAAAAATAAAAGCGATAATAGTAACCCCGAACTTTCAGAATCCTACAGGGATCCTGCTCTCTGACGATCAGAAAAAACAACTGCTGAATGTGGCACAACATTGGGGGATCGCTGTAATTGAAAATGATGTATATGGAGATTTAAATTTCACTGGTCAGCGGCCATCTAACCTGAAATCATTTGATGAAAGCGGGCTGGTAATGACCTATTCTTCGTACGCTAAAACACTGGCTGCGGGAATCAGGCTGGGCTGGTTATCGGCAGGCCGGTTTTTCCAGCAGGCAGAGCAGGTGAAATTCTCAACCGGGGGCACTGTTTCTCCTGTTTACCAGGAAACAGTGAATCAATTGCTGAATACGCATAGTTATGACAGACATATCAGGACCTTCAGAACTCAATTATCAAAAAATGCTTACCATACAATTAATCTGCTGACCACTTATTTTCCAAAAGGTACACAGATGGTTATGCCTGCGGGTGGTTATAATTTATGGGTTAAACTATCAGATGAAATTAATAGCAAAGATTTTTACCTGCATTGTGATCAGGTAGGGGTGAAATTCACACCAGGCGAAACTTTTTCCTTCTCCGGTGATTTTAAACGGTTTTTCAGAATAGTATTCGCTGATCAATATTCAGCAAAGCGGATCGAAGGACTCAAACTTGCAGGAAAGGGTTAGCCTGATCAATTAGGAGGGATGCTCACTGTATCGGTCATTTAGCAGGAATGTGTATCGATATGAATTGATGATCGTGGTTACCTTTGGCCCTGTAAAATTAAAATCATGGATCAAAAAGTTATCACAAAGTTCAAAGTAGCAACTGAGGATGCGATTGCTGAATTATTATACCTGACCAGGACTATCGCTTTAGAAAAATATGCGCATTTAGTAAATGAAGAGGTGATGGAAGATTATATTTTCCGTCATTATAATGATAAACAAATTATTGATGAAATGAATAGCTTTGGTAACCAGTGGCTGGTTGTTTATGTAGAGGGACAGGCTGCCGGATATGCATTTGTGACTACTCAGGGCAAAAGGCCAGCATTACTGGAAGATAAAAAAGCAGTCTGTATCGCTGATTTTTGTATTCTAAAGGAATATTTATCCGGTGAGGCTAAACAATCTTTACTCAATAAATGCTTAGCTATAAGCAAGGGCTATGAATCATTGTGGCTGACAGAACAAATTGATAGTCCATTAATATCTTTTTTTGAAGCCCATGGGCTCCAGACTATAGCAGAACAAAATAATTTTATTCATCCGGATATCAGGATGAATTATATGATCAAAGAGAATTAGTTTTTTAAGGAGCACAAATACAAGATATTTCTGCTCCTTAATATTAAATTCTGGAGCCCAGATCTCTGTCTTTCGGATCTCCGCTAATTAAATAGGTCAGTTCATCACAATAACATATTTGATCCCCTTCAAAACGGAATTCCCCGATAACCTGTATTTTCATATCGCTGGCAGTTTTTTTACTGACCACATGATTAGAGAAAACTGTATTGCCTTCCTGTACTAATGTTTTGATATCAATTTTAATTTCAGGCATATCTTTTTTCAGTGTTTTCATATGTTGATTGAAACCATCAAAATGCAGTGTCTTACCATCTACATGCTGCACATAATTTTGACTGAAATACTGATGAATAAGTTTTTCATTGTAAACAGAGTTTTCAAGCACTGCTGAAAACATCTCTTTTAAACGCGATTTATAATCTATCATATCTATATTATTTGACTACAAAACTATCAATGGATACTAGTCTTTACAATGGCATATAGACGGCAAAGATTGGACTATCCGCGGAAGCAATGAGCTGTCTTTTATTCTTTGCTGATTTTCGCTGGTAAATCCATGTGGCCAAAATTAACAAATGTATGGCCGATTATATAAAATGATTTGTGTGGTGATTGGTGAATTTTGTTAAATGAAACAACAGGAAATTAAGGTTGGTTATTCGGTCTTCTGTATCTTACTTTTGTTACCGGGCCCTTGTGTATTTGGTCAGACCCCTGAACATGAGCCTGTAAAGCTTACGCTGAACCAGGCCTGGGACAGAGCTTCAGCATATAATAAGGAAGTTGCAGCACAACAAATAACAACCAGGCAACAGGCCGAAGAGTTTAACGATGCCAAAACCAAAAGGTTGCCTGCTTTACAAGCCGGTACAGGTTATAATCGTTTGACAGCTATGACAGCCTTTGAAGATGGGCTTTCTAAGCCAAAGAAGATCCATCTTACCCCGGATAATGTTAATCTGGATGCCAGTGCATCTGTGATCTTATACCAGGGAAAGCAACTCAATAACTACGTGAAAGAAAAGGAACAGGCCAAATACTTGTCTGTTACACAGCAAAAGCAACAATTAGCGGAGGTGAAGGTAAAAGTAGCAACTACCTATTATAGTGTACAGCGAAATGAACAATTCCGAAACTTGCTTTTAGCCAATTTAAAAGAAGAAGAAAAGAGGCAGCAGCAAATGAAAGTGCTGTTTAAAAACGGGGTCGTTTTGCGGAGTGATTTGTTAAGAGCAGAATTGCAGATTTCCAGGCAGAATATGAAGCTGATCGAGGTTAACAATACCATTCTGCTTGCTGAAAATGAATTGAAATTGTTATTGGGAATACCACAGGTGCAAGCACTCACTTTAACAGATCCTATTGTAATGCCTCAATTGCAAAAGGAAGAAAGTTTAGCGTCTTTGATCAGTGAAGCACAAACTGAAGGTTATGAAATCAAGATTGCTACACAAAGAACACATATTGCTTTTTTCAAGCAGAAGCAGGTTCAGGCTGCTTTTATGCCTAAAGTTGAGCTGCTGGCAAATTACAGCTACGCTTATCCTGACAATGTTTTTTATCCGACAATCAAAAGGGTATATGGCCTGGGCTCTGCCGGAGTCAGAATAACAATGCCACTGTCAGCATTATATCAGAATAAGCACAAGTCGGCGATTGCACAACTTGAATCAGGTAAACAAAAGATTTTGCTTGCCGATCAGGAAGATAAAACAGGTCAGCTGACTATGAATGTATATATCAGATACAATGAAGGCTTAAAAAGGGTAGAGATCGCAGAAGAAAACATTAAACTGGCTACAGAAAATTACCGGATTGTTAGTGCAGGTTATTTTAATCAACTGGCCTTATTAACCGATCTGCTTGATGCAGACACACAATTATTACAATCCAGATTCGATCTGGAGGATGCGAAGGTTATCGCTATCCTTCAATACTATCAATTACTTAAAACAGCAGGAAGATTATAAAATGGAAAATAAAGCCAATCGTACCGATCAGTTGATCGCTTTTATTACAAAATGTTCGGCAGTTATCCTGCTTTTGGGACTGATGTTATGGGGAGGAAAGTATCTCTGGGATGGATACCATTACGAAGAAACAAATGATGCACAAATTGAAGAATATGTAAATCCAGTGAGTACACGGGTAAATGGTTATATCAAAAAAGTCAATTTTGAAGAGAACCAGCAAGTTAACAAAGGGGATACATTGGTTATCATTGATAACAATGAATATCAAATTCAACAACAAGAAGCAGAAGCCTCGCTGGCAAATGCAGAAGCTGAAATTAATGTATTGCAAAGCAGCACAGCAGTCCTTGAAAATACAGCAAAGGTAACACAATCACAAATCAGTGCGGCGAAAGCTAAACTGACCAGGCAGGAACAGGAATATACCCGTTATCAGCACTTATTAGCTGGTCAATCAGCTACACAGCAGCAATTCGATAATGTGAAAGCATCCTTCGAAATAGCTGAATCTGAATATCAGACTGCTCTGGGCAATTACCAGGCCTCACTTTCAAAAGTGAAAGAAGCACAATCCCGGAAAGCATCAATACAAACAGAGATCAAAAAAAGAGATGCAGTGCTGGGGCTGAAAAGATTGAATGTCAATTACACGGTGATTTTAGCTCCCTATCAAGGCAGAGTAGGGAAAAAGAACATTCAGGATGGGCAATTGGTTCAGGCAGGGCAGGTGCTTACGTTTATTGTAAATCAGGATGCTGGTAAATGGGTAATTGCTAATTTTAAAGAAACCCAGACCGGGAAATTCAAACTGAACCAGCCTGCTTTGATTACGGTGGATGCTTATCCGGGGGCTACTTTTCATGGAGTTATCGAATCGCAGTCTCCCGCTACAGGTTCCCGTTTTTCATTATTGCCACCCGACAATGCCACAGGGAATTTTGTGAAAACCATTCAACGTATTCCTGTTCGCATCCGGCTGACTGATACCTCCGAAAAAATCGCGCTGTTAAAAGCCGGAATGAATGCTAATGTTTCTATTAACCATTAATTATGGATAGTTTTTTTAAAGAGTGGGCCCCGGACTGGCTGATCAGGTTAACTATCTTTTTGGTTTTGATGCCTGGTCTGCTCGTTTTTGCGCTTTACTTCAGCAATATTCCGGAGGCTGGTGGTTATTATGGAATAGAACCTGCCGATGTTCAGTTTTCTATTGTCATCATGTATGCCGCATTGGTTAGCTTTTTTCCTGTCGATGACCGGTTTTTTAAGTATTTAAAACCAAAGCCTTATTTTATTACAGCCACATTGATCAATATAGCGCTCTATTATATTTGTGGAATAACGCGTGACCCGGATATACTGATGATCTGTCGTTTTCTTCAGGGTTTATCCTGTAGCATGTTATGTAACTTTTGTTTGAATCTTATCTTTTATAAGTTGCCGCAACAACGGGCAAGAGCATTGGGATATGGCGTTTTTTATGGTGTAATACAAGCCTCTATTCCTGTCTGTGCCATTTTTTGCAGTTGGATACTCTATCGCTACGAATTCAATCATTTATTCTATCTGTTGATATTTATGCAAATTCCAGGAGTGGTATTGATGCTATTGATTGTGAAAAATATCAGGATCAGAAAGAAGTTCCCACTTTATCAATTAGACTGGGTGAGTTATGTTTTTTTTGCATTTATACTCTGTTCTATAGGCTATATCCTGGTATATGGTCAGCAGCTGAACTGGTTTTCTGCTCAGAAGATAAGGCTGTTATCATTGGCGGTTATTATTTCTGCCGGCCTGTTTAGCTACCGGCAATTGCATTTGAAGCGCCCTTTGATCCAGCTTAGATTGCTTCGGTCCGCGAATTTCCGAAATGGATTATTACTGCTTGCTTTATATTATATCTGTAAAGGGACAACAGGCTTTACTTATACTTTTGCACAGCAGATTTTAGGATTAGATCCTATACATCTTATTCCATTCTGGGGGGTAAATATTGCTGGAATAGTGCTGGGAATGGCTATTGCAGTCCGGTTTGTACTACTCAAAAGTGAGGCTAAAATATTATGGATTACAGGCTTTCTTTCTTTGCTGATTTTTCATCTTTTAATGTATTTTCTTTTTTCAGCAAATGCAGAAGAAAAACAATTGTATCTGCCTCTTTTCATACAAGGATTTGGGACAGGCTGGCTAATGGTTCCTCTTGTTGTATTCCTGGTTTCAGCAGCACCGCTTTCTATGGTTGGAGCTACACCATTTATAGGTATAGTCAGCAGATTTCTTGGTTTATCTGCCGGTATTGCAATCGGTAATTATTTCCAGCTATATTATAAAAGCATACATTTTAATGATTTCCGTCAATATGTAACGGCATTAAATCCATTATATACAGAAAAAATGAACGACTTGCAGTCAGGAGTAAGTTATAGTGGAAATAGTGTGGGAAATACGCAGGGAACCGCTGCTGTATTACTGAATAAATCTATTGCAAATCAGGTATTTCTAAGATCTGCTATGGATTACTATTCTTTAATGATCCTGGTGATTAGTGTAATCATAATTCTGATCATTTTTTTACCAGGGGTTAAGCAGGTACTGCTGGTTTTCAGGAGCAAAGTATTGCCGTATTAAGCGGTATAAATTTAACAGGTATAACCCAATTACAGTTAATTTCAATATCGGATAGCTATTCCGGGAAATGACAGTTTTATAGGAGTTATGGCTAGGTTGTGTTGCAGTTCTCCAACAATAACTTAACAAAAATGTGAGGTTTTATAACGGGTTATATCATTTTAAAGTTGATTGAGGTCAGCCCATAAACCTACACTAATGTATATACTTTTTGCGGTATTCAGTAGGCGTCAGATCCGTATGTTTTTTAAACGAAGTATTAAAAGATGATTTGGAATTAAACCCTATCTCATATAAAATTTCAAGAATGGTCAGTTTTGCTCTGGCCGGGTCTCTCAGGATTTTCATTGCCTTTTCAATCCTGTACGCATTTACAAAATCAAAGAAATGCTGATCCAGATGATTATTAATCAGGATAGACAAATCCTTTACAGGCATATTTATCTGATCAGCGAGATCTTGTATCGTCAGCGCAGGTTCAAGATAAGGCTCGTTCTGAACCATATAATCTCTGATCCGCTGAATATTTTCCTGATCTTGTAAACTTAAAACTCCATTATCCGGTTCTCTGACTGAATGATCTTCCAGAACTAAATCATCAGCAGGCTGAATTTTGGAATTTATCCCTCTAAAAAGATCCGGATAATATAACGCCTTCAATACAAACCAGCATAAGATGAACACCGCATTGATTCCAACAATAATTTGTGCACCATTAAAAACATCCGTACTGACGATAAACTTTAAAATATCCTTCAGCATCACAATCGCATGTACAATCGTGATCACCACCGTAAGCTGAAATAACCATTTATAAGTGATCGTCCTGCTATCTGCATAATTTTCCAGATAAATCTTTCTATATTTTCTTAACACCAGGAAAACACCAATAAAATAGCCTGCAAATTGTAAATGCCCTGCCAGTAACATGATTTTTGAAGCTGGCCAATCTCCATAATGTTCAATGAAAATTATTTTTGCAGTAAAATCAGCCAGGTAAACCTTAGGCAGCATAACCAGGTTATAAACTATAAAAGGAAGAGCATGCAGCAGATGTTTGGCTTTTAACCTGAAATCAGAAAAGCAAATAGATAAAGCATATAGATAAAAAACAGGATTGATCAACCAGGAAGCAGATCGTCTGAATATCTCCAGATCAGGATGTTGTATGGTGAACCCATAAATAAACCATGCACTCAGATCAATTGCATTCAGTAAAATAAAACCGGCCAGCAACACGTTTCCCAATTTTCTTTCACTAGGTACCGTGAGAAGAAAAAAAGATAAAAGCACGGAAACAAATACTGCAATCAGGCTTATAATACTTATCAAACTGTTACTATCCATTTAGTGCATATTCGTTTTAACCTCACTAAAGTAAATATATTGTTCAATATATTGAGTACTTGCATTTAAACGGGTTCCAAAAAACAGGCATAGAAATCAGGAATATCACTTTCCTGAATCGCCTTCACTACTTTCTCTACAGGATAAGCTAATTTAACAAGTTCTGCCTGAACACCCTCTTCATTGATAGTTATCAAAAGATAACAAGCCAGCGGTTTTCCTTCTTTCGATCTGCCGGCAGAACCACAGTTGATCACCATTTGATCATCAGCTTCAGAAGAAACCGTTCTGATATAGGATTCATGTGTATGTCCCATCACCAATATATCTGCTTGTTCCTGATCCAGCATTTTCCGAATATCTTTCAGGTCATGATCCTCATAAATATATTCCTCATTACTCCTGGTACTGCCATGCACCAATAAAATACTAAATGGCTTTTCTTTCAACCTGAAAGTAATTTTTAACTGCGTTGGGAGTCCCGCCAAATAGGCTTTACAATCCTCTTTAATGGTGTTTTTTGTAAAATTGATAGCAGCTGTTCTTGCCAAAGTTTCTTCCTGGCTATGCTTTGTTAGCGGGACAACAGCATGATTAAAAGCGATCCGTTCATCATGGTTACCCAACAAGCAGGGAATTTGCAGATCCCTGATGGTTTCGATAACTTCATTTGTCCAGGGGGCAAAATCCACCAGATCTCCCAGGCAATAGACCTGATCTGCTTTTCTTTTCTCAATATCTTCCAAAACAGTTTGAAGTGCTGGTAAATTTCCATGCACATCACTAAATATGGCAATCAGGCTCATTACTTATAGCGTTTAGAAATGATGACAATTAATAAAGCAATACCGCTCCATAACAACATTTGAGAAGTAGAAAGTCCCCATTGTCCTAATTTCCAGCTCAGCAAACCAAAATAAGTACCTACTGCTGCACCAATGAAATAAGTGGTCATATAAATTGTATTTAACCGGCTATGCGCATCCTCATGCAAACTGTAAATACGGGTGAAGTTGGTAATTTGTGTCGCCTGAACGCCAATATCCAGAAAGAAAACGCTGATGATTAAAACAGGTATTGAATAGGGGAAGACCTTGATGAGTAAAATACTGCCAATAATCATAGAAACAGTAAGCAGCAAAGAATTGTAAACATTACCCTTATCGGCCAGTTTACCAAAGTAGGGGGCAACTAAAGCTCCGCCGATTGCAATCAGGCCAAACAAACCAATTGTTCCGGTGTGGTAATTCAGCGGCGCACTGCTTAAATGGAAAGTCAATGTTGTCCAGAATGAGCAAAATACACCAAAGGTGAAAGCACCTAATAAGGCTGCCTGTCTTAAAACACGGTATTCCTTAACCAGGGCAAGGGTAGATTTCAACAGGCTCAGGTAACTTCCTTTAAATTTCGGAGTGACTTCTGGAAGATATAATTTTAGTAAAATAGTCATTGTTAAGACCATGAACGCAGAAATGCCATATACATAACGCCATCCCAGCCATTCTGTAATTAATCCGCTCAATACCCTGGCTCCCAAAATACCAACCAGTATCCCACTAAAAACCTGTCCGACATTTTTACCCCGGTTATGTTTGCCCAAAGTCGCAGCCATAGGTAAGATGATTTGTGCTGGCGTAGAGAAAAGGCCCACAAAAAAACTAAGCACACAGATTCCCGTTAATGTGGAGGAAAAAGCGAAAAGGGTCAGTGTCAGAATGAGCAGGCCGCAAAGCAGAAGGATCAGGTTTTTCCGGTTCAGTTTATCGCCCAGCGGCAATAAAAAAAACATGCCCAGGCCATAACCCAGTTGCGAAAGCATCGAAACCTTTCCGATCTGACTTTCGCTCACATGTAATGCTTGCCCGATTTCGTTTAATATGGGTTGATTATAATAAATATTTGCCACAATAACCCCAGCTGAGACTGCCATTAAAGGGATAATTGCGGGGTGTAAGTTTGATTTTTCTGTTGTCATGAACTCTTTTAATTCTGTTACAAACCTACCGTTGTGGAAGGCTTACAAATTGTACATTTAAACGGTATATTTGTAAAAACTTATTAATTGGAGCGATTTATTCAGCACGAGCCTCTTTTTATCAGGCATTTTACGACCAGCATATGGCCATACCCGGTACATAACCATAATCATTTTGAATTGATGTTTATCCACCGTGGAAGTGGCTACCATGAATTGAATGGGGCGATGAGCCCATACCGGGGAAAATGTATGTTTTTATTAGCGCCAGCTGATTATCACACTTTAATTATTCAGGAAGAAACGCAGTTCAGTGTTTTGAAATTCAGCAATGTTTATCTTGACGGTGCAGCCAGTGAATCTGCTAAAAATGAATGGAATAAGCTGATTGATCATTTACTTGTTGTCAGTAACGCTTATGATTCCTGCCTGGTAAAATCGGCCGGTGAACTTGATAAAATTGATCATATCATGCGGATGATCGTTAGAGAATGGCAGGAGAGAAACACATCAAATGAAGTTATCTTTTATCTGATCAGAAGTGTTTTTGCTTTGATTAAGCGAAATGCCTTCCATCAAACAATTCCCGGTCACCTGCCTGATGGAAACCTGTTTATTGGGATCATGAACCATATTCATATCCATATTCACCACCCGGAAAGCCTAAGCTTAAGTACTTTGTCTAAGCAATTTAATCTATCTCCAAATCATTTAAGCACTTTGTTTAAAAGGCAAATGGGTATTTCCGTTAAAAAATATATCAGCGATTATAAATTTAAGCTGATTGAGAACCGGTTGAAATTCGGAAATTCTATGATTAAAGAAATCAGCAATGAATTTGGGTTTACAGACCTGAGTCATTTTAATAAATTTCTGAAGAATCAGGGGGGCATTAATCCTAAAGACATCAGGAAAAAATCAAAGGCTGAGCCTGAATATTAATATAAGTTCAATAATATGGAACAAACA
Organism: Pedobacter cryoconitis; assembly: GCF_014200595.1. Lineage (NCBI taxonomy): Bacteria > Pseudomonadati > Bacteroidota > Sphingobacteriia > Sphingobacteriales > Sphingobacteriaceae > Pedobacter > Pedobacter cryoconitis. Next base: position 2,825,198 of record NZ_JACHCG010000001.1, on the reverse strand, counting down.
GTTGTTTTATATTTATTGTTTCTTTGATTATTTATCAATGATGTACTTTTAGGTGTTGAATTTAAAATAAACAATCATGATACAAAAAAGAAAACTAGGTACCTCCGATATAAGTATTGCACCTTTAGTATTTGGAACTAATGTATTTGGCTGGACTACCGATGATCAGATGACGTTCAAATTGCTGGATCATTTTACGGCCAATGGTTTCAACGCAATTGATACCGCAGATGTTTATTCCGCATGGGTTGATGGTTTAGAAGGTGGCGAATCGGAAAAAGCAATTGGGAGATGGTTAAAAAAATCGAATAAAAGAAGCCAGATTGTATTGGCTACCAAAGTTGGTGCAGAACTAAGCCCTGCTAAAAAAGGATTAAGTAAAGCTTATATTATTTCGGCTGTGGAAGGTTCCCTGAACCGTTTGCAAACGGACTATATTGATCTGTATCAATCTCACTATGATGACCTTAATACACCGGTTGAAGAAACACTGGAAGCTTATGATACCCTCATTAAAGCGGGTAAGATCCGGATCATTGGAGCTTCAAATTTTACACCAGAACGGTTAACTGCTTCCCTGGAAATCAGTAAAGCAAAGGGTTTACCTCAGTATCAGACTTTTCAACCGGAATATAACCTCTTTGACCGGGCAGATTTTGAGAAAAATATTAAGCCGGTTACTACTGCCAGCGAGATCAGTGTAATTAACTACTTTTCATTGGCCAGTGGATTCCTGACCGGTAAATACAGAAAGGTAGAAGATTTACAGAACAGTAAAAGAAGCGGTTTTGTAGAGAAATATATGACCGGCAGAGGTTTCCGGATCTTAAATGCATTGGACGAAGTTTCTTCGAAATATAATACAAATCCGGCGTCAGTGGCTATCGCATGGTTGCTGGCAAATCCGGCAATCACAGCTCCAATTGCAAGTGCAACAAATATTGGACAATTAGACGATTTAATCAGAGCGACACAATTGAACCTGGATCAGGAATCGGTTGCGCTTTTAAATATAGCAAGTGAACTATAGAGTTTAAGCTCAATTGAATAAACCCCTGTCTCTTTTAAAAGTGACAGGGGTATATATAAAATACCTTGTTTTAAGGAAGCAGTTGCGTACTGTATTTGGGAAGTGCCTTCAAAGCATCGTTAATGACCTGTATCGCTTCAGCAAATTGAGGTTTGCCAAACCGGTAAGAAGGGCCGGAAACACAAAGTACAGCAATAATTTTCCGCTGATAAAATAAAGGGACCGCAACACAATTTAAGTCCGGATCATATTGCTGGACATCTAAAGCATAACCACAGGACTCGATTTCCTTAATTTCGTTCAGCATTCCCGAAAAATATTCCTGACCATGATACTTGATCTGGTTGGTTTGCAAATAAGCAGAATAAGTGAGAAATACTTTTCCAATTGCTGTGGTCGTCATTTCAAAAGGTTTACCCATTTTTAATGAAATTTTCACAGCCCTGTTAGGTTCACAGTTCAGCTCATGGCGATAAAATGCGCCCATCTGAACAGCCAGGTAAGAAGATTCTTTAGTCCCTGCCGTGATGCTTTCCAATATAGGGCGTAATTCCTTTTTCAACAAAACAGATGAAATATCCGGTGCATACAGGCATTGCAATTTTGGAGTAATCTGATAACGCGGACTCAGGTCATCCTGTTCCAGATAGCCTAATTGCCTGAGTGAATCCAGGAAATTGTGCACCGTAGTTTTATTGAGGTCTAATGCCTGTGCAATATCATTCAGCCGGACGAGATTACCATTTTTAGCAATATATTCCAGGATATCAAATGTCCTTTTAACAGATTGAATCATGAGTTCATTAATATGGAACAAATTTACTGTTAATAGCTGATATCTGCTTATTTGTTCATGCTTTATTGCTTTGCATACCCTATTTGTCCACCCTGGTTAATTCTAAAGAGACAGTAAAGGACAGAAGGCTGCCTGACCTTCCATACCTTCGTATTCATTTAAACAGGTACGCATGAAATTAGCGAAGTATTTATGGATAGCCGGGGTTATACTAATGGGCAGCACAGAACTGAAAGCACAAATTGCCCAGATTCCTTACGAAACCCGCGGATCGCATCTGCTGGTCAAAGTACAAACCAATCAGAGTGATTCATTAAACTTTATTTTTGATTCAGGTGCTACCAATATATCTATAGATTCATTAACTGCGGAACGTGCTGGCATTAGTAAAGAAAACCGGGAGACGGTTTCAGTTGGCGGATCCGGAGGAACTCAGAATTATAAAATGGCTTTGCATCAAAACTTAAAACTGGGAAATATAGAAATCAATGATGTCAATATGGTATTGATAAACTTCAAATCACTCTCTGAAGCAATAGGTGTAAAACTGGATGGTATTATCGGTTATGAAATATTAAATAAATATGTAACAAAGCTTGATTTTGATCATAAAAAGATATCGTTTTATGATCAGATAAAATCAGTTGATACTACAGGTTATACAGGAATCCCTTTTGAATTTAATAAAAACATACTGATTCCCCGTTTTCCGATTTCAGTTACTTTAGCCAATGGGGAGACTTTCACAGGCAGGGTCATGTTTGATACAGGCAATGCTTTTACGCTGATTGTCAGTACCCCTTTTAGTAAATACCATAATTTCAATAGTAAATTGGGAGAAACCAGTATGCAAGTGGGCAGGGGATTAAATGCCACTACGCAAGATCAGCTGGCAACTATTAATTCCATGTCATTCAATGGGTTTAACTTTGGTAAAATGGGCATCAGGCTGACAATAAATGATCAGGCAGAACCGAAAGACGGTTATTTAGGTATTTTAGGAATGGAAGTAATCAGGCGTTTTGATGTGATCCTGGATTATCAGCAAAAGAAAATTTATCTGAAGCCTAACCAGGCCTATCATGATGCTTTTCCTGTCGAAGCGAAAAAAACAGGATTCTATAAAGAAAGCGAAGACTTTTTAGCGAAAAATAAAACCAAACCCGGTGTAAAAGTTACGCCTTCAGGTTTGCAGTATAAAATTATTAAACAAGGGAAAGGCGAAAAACCTGCTATGGAAGATAGGGTAAGCCTGAATTTTACTGCTACGTTAGTTAACGGCAAAAAAGTATGGAGTACTTATGACGGGAAAAAGCCCTGGGTACATCATTTAGATAAAGCTTTTGACGGGTTAGGGGAGGCAGTACTGATGATGCCTGAAGGCTCTAAATGGATGCTGTATATTCCTGCTAAACTGGCTTTTGGAGATACTGGTACACAGGAGGTCCCACCTGGTGCAGCTTTAATTTATGAAGTGGAACTTTTGAAAGTAGATCATTCCTGAGCCGTCTTGCAGGTAAGAAGCCCCAATAGTTTTAGGTGAGGCTTCTTATTCGCTTTATATATTAGCCTTGTTTTCTTACATATTTAGTAAGGATCACAATGACCTGACCTTCAATTTTACCTTCTATCTGGTCAGTATTGTTATCTACTAACCGGATGTTTTTAACTACTGTGCCCATTTTCGCATTTAGCTGAGAACCTTTGACATCTAAAGATTTTGTTAATACAACCGTATCGCCAGTTTGCAATAAAGCGCCCAGACTGTCTTTGTGTACTTCTACTGTATCCGTATCGTTATCTAACCCGCCGGCAGCTTTTGCCCAGGCCAGTCTTTCTTCATCAAGATACATCATGTCCAGGTTGTCCATTGCCCAGCTTTCATTGCTCAGACGGTTCAGCATACGCCATGAAACTACTTGTACACCTGGTACTTCACTCCACATACTTGTCTTTAAACAACTCCAGTGTTTGCTGTCAAGTTCTTCTTTCCTGTCAATTTGCGCCAGGCATTTCTCACAAATCAGGATACAGTTATCTTCATTGCTGCTTGATTGTGGTGGCACCTCATATAAATTAAGAGTTTCCCCCGATCCGCATAATTCACATTGATTCTCGCTTCTTTTCAGCAATTGTTCTTCCAATTTCATATCCTTCGGTTAAAATAAAGAGCGCGAAGATAATTATTTTAGCCGGGAATCCGGTTTTTCTACTTTTACTGATGTTTTTCAATTTATAAGCCAGTAAATTTTTCCTATTTTGGGTTCTATGAAACAACTTTTATCCGCATTATTTATCTCCGCAGTTTCGATCTTTCCTGTGGCTGCGCAACAAACCCAGAAACCGGTACTGCATGGTCAGAACTGGATGGCCATTACAGGTAAACCATTAGCTGCAACGGCTGGGGCGATGACCTTTCAAAAAGGTGGAAATGCAGTTGATGCGGCTTGTGCGATGCTGGCTGCGACTTGTACCATGTGGGATACTTTAAGCTGGGGAGGTGAAACGCAGGCATTGATTTATAATCCAAAAACTAAAAAAGTAATTGCAATTAATGCAATGGGGGTCGCACCAGGCGGGGCGACTGTTGATTTCTTTAAAAATAAAGGATATAATTTCCCCCCGGAATATGGCCCTTTAGCTGCAACTACGCCTGGTACGCCCGGCGGACTTTTGTATATGCTGGCCAATTACGGGAAATTAAGCCTGGAACAAGTACTTTCTCCGGCTATGGAAATGGCAGCGGGTTATCCGATAGAGGCGCAAGCAGCCAATAGCATTGAACGCGGAAAAGATAAGATTAAGGAGTGGCCATACAGTAAGGAAGTTTTTCTGACACACCCTGGTGAAAAGAGAGAAGCACCTGAAGCAGGCGAAATCTTTGTTCAAAAGGATCTGCTCGCTACCCTTCAGAAAATGGTAGCGGCAGAGAAAACTGCGCTGAAACAAGGAAAGAATAGAAAGCAAGCGATTATGGCTGCTTATGACCGTGTTTATAAAGGGGATATCGCTCAGGAATTTGTACGCAGCAGCAGGGAGCAAGGCGGGCTGATTACCATGGAAGATCTGGCTAACTGGAAGCCTGTGGAAGAAGAGCCGCTGATGGTGAACTACAAAGGAGTTGATGTTTATAAATTACAACAATGGACACAAGGCCCGATGCTTTTGCAAGCGCTGAATATTCTGGAGAATTTTGACCTGAAAGGCATGGGGTGTAACAGTACAAAGTACATTCATACCCTTTACCAGGCGATGAATCTTGCATTTGCAGACCGTGACTTTTATTATGGTGACCCTAATCATGGGCCTAAAGGGCCTATGAAAGGCTTATTGAGTAAGGAATATGCAAAAGAAAGAGCGAAACTGATACAATATGATAAAAATGACGCGGATATAGGGCCTGGTAATCCATATCCTTTTGAAGGAAGAAAAAATCCATACATCAAGTTATTGAAAGATAGAGGTTATGAACTGGATCTGACGAAGAGGAATTTTGCGCCCGCACATGATATGACGAATAATATGCCTGATGCAGCTTATCAGGATAGATTGTGGCTGGGAACTACTTCTGTAGAAGCCGCTGATAAAGAAGGCTGGGTAGTTTCCATGACCCCTAGCGGCGGATGGTTACCAGCTTGTATTGCCGGGAAAACAGGAATGGGGATGAGTCAGCGGATGCAAAGTTTTGTGCTGGACTCTACGTTAAATCCTTTTAATGTAGTGGCGCCGGGAAAAAGACCGAGGGTAACTTTATCACCTTCTATGGCTTTAAAAGATGGAAAACCATTTTTAGCTTCTGCTGTTCAAGGAGGAGATACACAAGATCAGAATCTATTACAATTCTTTTTAAATATGACAGAGTTTGGAATGAATGTACAGCAGGCTACCGAAGCTGCAAACTTTAATACCAATCAGCTCTGGCTTTCGCTGGGCGGGACGAAAACAACCGACCGTCAGCCTAAACCCGGACAGATCTTATTAAATGATAATACGACGCAGGTTGTAAGGGATGAACTGAAAAAAATGGGCTATACTTTAAGTTTTGGCAGCAGAACCAGCGGCCCGGTGAATGCAGTTTATTTTGACTGGAAACATGGTAGTCTTTGGGGAGGATCCAGTAACCATGGTGAAGATTATGGGATAGGCTGGTAATTTTTTTATCTTGAAGTAATTTTTATGAGAAACGCTATTCCTGATCCAACAAATGAACAGGAGAAATCTCCTGCGGCTGAACCTGGGAAATTTCACCTTGGAATTTGTATGGCTGGTGCAGTATCTGCCGGTGCGTATACAGCGGGTGTGATGGATTATTTGCTGGAGGCACTGGAAGCTTATGAAAAAGTAAGAGGACAGCCCGGTATGCCTAAACATGAAATAGAAATACCTGTAATCGGTGGCGCTTCGGCAGGAGGAATGACTGCTATGCTTACTGCTGCGGCTTTGCAGCGGGAAATGTATCATATTGATCACCCGGGCCCTGATATTTTAGCAGAACATAAAGATCATATTTTATATCATTCGTGGGTAGACCTCACCGATAAAGATATGTTTGAGCGGATGCTGAAAAACGATGATATTGATGGAACAATAGTTTCAGCATTGAACTGCTTATTTATTGATGAAATCGCTGACCGGGTATTGAAACCTAAAGATCCTGAGTCAATCAAATGGAAGCCTTTACCTTCTTTCTTTCCCCGGAAACTAAAACTATTTACCACATTGAGTAACCTTGGAGGGTTTACCTACAATGTGAACTTTAATGCGCGGGGTTCCAGGCGGCCGTATTATATGAAAGTTCATCAGGATTATGCTTGCTTTGAATTGAGTTCAGCGGAGCAACCGGACAATCATTCTCCCGGCTGGATGCCACTTAACTTCAGAACCGGAACTAATGCGCAGGTTGCAGTAGATGCTGCACTGGCTACCGGTGCTTTTCCAGTTGGATTTAAAGCGAGAAAAGTTACCCGTTCCAAAGACGTTGTCAACAATAATCCTTTGTTTGATGAGAAAATGCTTCAGGCAATTCAGATCAATGCTGACCCCTATCAATCTCTCAACGTTGACGGGGGTATGATTAATAACGAACCTTTTGATAAGGTAAGGGAGGTTTTAAGTGCGGTTTGCGGGCAGCAGGCACCAGCATTATATAATGATTATAATACATTCAATTCTACGGTAGTGATGATTGCGCCGTTTCCCAGTACAAAGCCAGTTGATATTAAACTGTTTGATAAATTAATGCATGTGATTGGTCTCACTTTATCGGCGATGGTCAGCCAGATGCGGTCAAAAGCAACACAGGTTGTAGATGCAATGAATGAAAGTTGTGCGGGTCAGTTTCTGATTGATCCAACCAGGGAGCTGAGGAAAACGGATGGGACTAAAGCCGATCTTCAGGGAGAGCGTGCTATTGCGTGTGGTGCATTAGGAGGATTTAGTGGCTTTTTGAATAAGGAATTCAGGGTACATGATTATTTCCTGGGCCGACATAACTGCAAGATATTTTTACGTGATTATTTTACGGTTCCTGATAGTGCTAAAGATGAAAACCCAATTTTTAAAGTAGGTTATCAAGGTATTGATACAGCTAAATACCGGTCTGAAGTTGATGGAAACTGGCAGATTATTCCGATAGTAGGAGAGGTTGATTATACCTTTCCGCAATTTGCTTTTAGTTCTGGCAGTAACTGGCCTGTGCAAAACTGGGAAGCGATAAGCCAATATAGCGGAGTACTAAAAAAACGTGTACAAGCACTGATCCTTAATTTGGTGAAATATAAGCCAGTACACAAATTCTTTTTGTGGATCGGAACCAGGATCTTATTGAGAGGGATGATTGCCAAAGCAATGCTGGCAACCATTAAAGATGAACTTAACCGCTGGCAGCTGCTTAAATAATATATTATAAATTGAGGGTGATATAGGTTGTAGGATCATCATTATAAAGATCATCGTCAAATACGATCCTGTTATAACCGCTGCCAAGAAATCTGACTGTCGTATAATCTCTATTATTAATCGTATATAAAGATACATCTATAACAGGCAGTTTATGATCGATGGGAATGGAACGGTAGCCGTAAACATTGTAGGTCTGGATATCAAAGCCATTTTTAATGGAGATTACACAATTGTCACAAGAAACTTCAAATCTGTAATCGGAGTAAGGTTCACCATTTGTTTTAACACAAGAACTAAAGAAGAAACAAATTAATAATAGGGCTATGAGCTTATTCATTATGGAAATTTATAAATTCCAAAGGTAACATTTCATTCCAGAATGAAGTATGTGTTTTAGCAATAGGGTATATTTGAAAATGGAACTTGAAAATTTAACCAGTATTGCTGGACTGATTGGCGAACCTGCACGTATTAAAATGTTATGGGCTTTGATGGATGGTAAAGCTTATACAGCGACCGAATTATCTATTGTTGCTGGTGTATCTCCTCAAAGTGCAAGTATGCACCTGGGAAAAATGGTGTCAGCTGATTTGTTAAAGGTTAGTAACCAGGGGCGTCACCGGTATTTTAGCTATGCCAGAGCAGAAGTTGCTTATGCGATTGAAGCCTTGTCAAACCTGGCCCCGCATCAAAAACAGGTGATTGTTAAGGTAACTAAAGATGTTCCTTTTGAATATTGCAGAACCTGTTATGATCACATTGCTGGCAAAGCAGGGGTAATGCTTAATGAGCGGTTAATAGCCATGGATTACTTGGTGGAGAAAGATAAGCATTATGAGATGACTGCTAAAGGAGAGACGTTTTTTCAAGAATTTGGTATAGATACAACCAGTTTATTAAAACAGAAACGCCCTTTTGCCAGGCCTTGTCTGGATTGGAGTGAGCGAAGGCCGCATCTGGCGGGTTCTCTGGCTATGCGTATCTTAAATAAAATGATTGCTGAAGACTGGATGAGAAAAATACAGGATTCCAGAACCCTTTTAATTACTTCTAAAGGGCAGTCCAACTTATACGACCTGTTAGGCATCAAAATTTAACCCTTCCCGATTTTTATATGGCTGATCAAACTATTGCTTACCTGACCGATGCCCATTTAGGTCAGAAAATTATCCTGGATCAGGAAACTGGTATGATGCGCTATACGCAAAACACCGAAGAACATAAAGATAAGCTGAAATTTATTCTAAAAGATATAGCCTCAAATGGGGTTACTGAAATCATATTCGGTGGTGATATTGGTGCTCAGAAAGCTAATCAATGGTTCTTTAAGACTATTGATGAATTCAATTTCAAATTTTTAATGGTACTTGGCAATCATGATAGCTACCAGCAGGTAAGCCAGTATTATAAGAATGAGCATCGCAATGAACCGGATGATGAGCTATATTATGCTGATGAAGAAGGTCAGTTCAAATTTATTTATTTAGACTCTTCTTCCAATGCAGTCAGTCAGAATCAATTGAACTGGCTTCTTCAGGAACTGGATACGGATAAAGAAATATTACTTTTTATACATCACCCTGTTTTAGAAATCGAAACTCCATTAGATAAAGTGGGGGCTGCCTTAAAAGGCCGGGATGAAATTAAGCGCATCCTGTCCGGAGTCCAAAAGGATATTGTTGTTTTCTGCGGCCATTATCATATGACTGATGAATTAATAGCGGGAAATATCAGGCAGTACTCCTCACCAGCATGTTCTTATCAGATCGAAAAGCTATCAGAGAAGATTGAAATTGATACTTCGTCATTTGGCTACAGGTTGATCACTATAAATGGCAGGCAACTGAGTACTGAGGTTAAATTATTTAAGTCATTATAGCTTGATTTATTATATTTAAAAATGATAAAGATAAGTTGTCCTTACGACTGGGTTTGTGGCCAGGAGTTTACTGTAGAAGAACTGAGCAGTCATGACCGGGATTTTGTAATTAGCGCTACGGCTAAGAAGATGAAATTGATATTTATTGATTGCCCTGTTTGTAAAGTCACCTTCTCTTATAATCCATCCACCAATGAAAGTATAGCATCAGATATGATCAATCCTGACCAGCAGGTGAAAAAAGAGCCTTTGCGTAAAACTTGGAAATCATTTAATACGCTATTGAAAAGAGATCAGGCAGAGATTCCGAAAATATACCTTGATTATTTGCTGAGTGAGCAATTCGAAGCGAAACTGGAGGTATGGAAGGATCAGGATAGTTTTGAACTCTTTAGTTATGATGCGCTCCGTGAGGTAGTTAATATTGATGGAAAAGATTATGTCAATGCCAGGCAGCTCAAAGGATTTGCCCTTTCTTTAAATGAACTGGGTCAGGAAACCAATTACCTGGCCAAAAGTATAGTTATTGGCCAGTCTGGTACCAGTCTTTTATTTATTGATAGCCGGGATCAGGATTCGTTATTTATTTTCCATCCGGATGGGGGAGATACAGAAAAAACTAACCTGTCCCTGAAAGATTTATTTGATAAGCATATAAAATAATATTATTATTGCATAATCATTGACTAGTCAAGTATATGTTTGTAATAAATCACGCACTTAAAACACTGATGAACCTGTCCAAAGTACAAGCTGTGATCTCCCGCAGGTTCGATCGCTTAAATATTCACGGCATAGGATTCAATGACTTTATGATCCTTTACCTCTTGCAACAATCCACAGATGCAAAGATGAGAAGAATAGATCTGGCAGAACAGATTGGGCTCACTGCTTCGGGTATAACACGAATGTTGTTACCTATGGAGAAAATAGGGCTGGTAGCCCGTGAAGCAAATGAACGCGATGCCAGGGTGAGTTACGTTGTCCTTACTTCAGCTGGAAAGCAATTGTTTGAAGACGCTGAAAAGACGGCCAGTACATTGGCTAATGAGATTATTCCGGCTTTAAAACCAAAAGATATCAAACCTTTAACTGAATTGCTAACCAGCCTTGGTGGCAATATTACCTAGTCAAATGCAAACCCTGCATTCTCTTATACCCGGGTCAAGATCAGCGGCAGTTGAAGACGCATTGGTACAGACCTTTAATACGATAGTATTACAAGAAATAATTTTATTGACTGGCGGATTATCTGCTGCCTGCGTGTATAAAATTGTAGTGAATGACCAGTCCTATATTTTGAAACTGGCTGACCCGGCTGAGGTTATCCATGACCATTCTTGTATGGAAGCTGCTGCCAGTGCTGGCATTGCCCCACCAGTTTATTATCTCAATAAAGCTACAGGTATAACCATTACAGGCTATATTCAGCAGTTTCCACTGCAAACTGCTTTCAAATCTCCGGACATCTTATTAATTGAGCTTACAAAAACGATCAGAGGTATCCATGAGCTCCCGCTTTTTTCAAAAGAAAATAGTTTGCTGGATACCGTTGAAGGCCTGATTACTGAGTTTAAAACATCACAAATGTTAACTGGTGCTGCTTTTGACAATTGCTTTGCTTATTATGAGGTGATTAAAACACATTACCCATGGTATGATAGCGATAGGGTTTCGAGTCATAATGATCTTAACCCTAATAATATGATCTTTGATGGAGAGAAAATATGGATTATTGACTGGGATGCGGCTTTTGGGAATGACAGGTATGTTGACCTGGCTATTATAGCAAATTTCTTTGCAGCAGCAGATCAGGAAGAACATTTGATGCTGGAAACCTATTTTGGTGATAATTTAAATGAATACCATAAGGCAAGGTTCTTTATCATGCGTCAAATCTGCCGTATAGTTTATGCGATGCTGATGTTCAGATTGGCAAATTCCTCGAAGGAGGATGGAGGAAGTCATGATCCCGATATGCAGGAAGCTACTATGGCAGCAGTTAGAAAACAGTTAATGAATGGACAATTAAACCTTGCTGAATATCGTGGGCAGTTATTGTTTGGTAAAGCCATGTTGAACGAGGCTTTAAATAATATGCAGTCTGCCAGATTTGATAACTGTATTAAACAATTGATAAATATTATAAATTGATAAGACTGCTTCAGATAGTTCTTAAGCTTGATTTATTCGGCCTTGGTATGCTTTAATTTTTCCAGTTTTAGTCTAATATCTGGTTTGTTTTTTAGTGTCAATGCTTTTTCGAAGTAATGAATGGCAGCAGATTTATCTTCTTCAGACAAATAATAATCACCCATACTATCATAAGTATTAAAGCTCTCAGGATAATAATCTATATTAAGCTGAAAGAACATTTTAGCCCTGCTATTATCTTTTTGCTGAAGAAATATATATCCGAATCTGTTGATAACCTCTTCCGGAGGGCGGACAGTATAACCCATTTCATCTGATAATGCCTGATAATGTGAGTTGATTAATTTTTTCAGCTCAGTCACCGTATATCTTTTATCAAAATACAGGTTTACAGGTTGGGTTTGTGGGAATTTATAGTGTTTGAAAATAAACTTTAGCGCATCGTATGAAGCAATTAAAGGAATTGAAGCATGATCCTCGTCGGGGTAATACTTGAAATTCCACTTCAAATCATGCATTGAGCGATGTTTTAACTGGTCTGAAAGGTTGAGAATAGCGCTGATATGTTGTGTAACCTGTGTGGTATCTTGTCTGACTGCTGAGGTATCCATTCCTGGATTCATCGTATTTGCCATCCCCAGAAAAAGTGACGTCCTGGTCAACGCTTTTTCCTGTAGTAAAGTCCTTGAATTGGTTAGCAGTTTACCTTGATCATAAGACATACTTGGATCAATTGCAACATAAGCACTAAATAATGAGGTATGGTTGATTAGGGTATTCATAACCATCAGGCCACCTAATGAATGTCCAATCAGCGTCCGGTAGGGAGCAGCCGGATAATTTTTATTAATATAAGGTATCAGTTCCTTTTCAAGGAATAAAGTGAAATTCTCTCCACCTCCTGAATTTCTGAAGCTTACATTTTTTGAAGGGGTAAGATCTCTTACCCGGTTTCCAGGCGTATTGATAATGCCAACAATGATCATTTCCGGAAGAACTTTGTTCCCATTGATTACTCCCAGCTGGTTGATTATGGTCATTAAGGACAAAAAATTGTTTTCACCATCTAAAACATACAGAACCGGATAACTGGGTTTGGAAAAAACACTGGAATCAATCTGTGGTGTATAAATCCATAAAGATCTTTTTTCATTTAATATCATTGAATGCAGGGTGTCTGTATGGCCTATAGAAACGGGTATGTTTTGTTGACCGTTTACATACATTGAACTCATCGTGAGCATTAAAATTATAAAGAACTTTTTTATATTTCGCATCTGGCAAGAATACTATGCTTTAATATATTTTTGGAAAAAATGTGACGAAACTATTCTTTGAAGGGACAGAGAGTTTTGATAATGTTATTAATTAACAGAATAACTGTAATGTACACTGATTATTGACTTAACTCGCTGGTTAACATTTTAATAGTAGATAAATTCTATAGAATTTATCTGTAATGTCAGAAAAAAATATTTTACTCCTTACAGTGCTGCGGTGAATTTATTTGATACTATTATTGAAAAAAAATAAAGTATCAAATAATATTTGTCCCCTTTGTTTATTGAAAATTAAAAGTTACATTAGCATAAATACAACGCTAAAACCCTTCAAAACATCGTTTTAAAGCGCTTATTGTCATTATGTTATAAGTACACTTAGTGTTTTGATAAATAAGCAGATCTGAATATTGATGTTTGAACAATATTTAACACTTTGATAACACGGGTACAGGGCAGTATTTATAACAATGAAATAATTTAGCATAGTTAACCAAAAACAAAATATAAGAGCAAAAACAAAGAACTAAACCTTCGCAACATCTATCTACCAACCAAAATACCTACAACAAAACAAAACACAATTCCCTATGAAAAACATGTCTAACCTCAATGGTATTAAACACCTTTCGGTGATGTTTAATACTAATCTGCAATCCATGTGGATTATCCATCAATTTAAATCTTCCAGCTTACTCCAGACAAACAGCGTGCTGACTTAAAGTCATTCACCTTATTTGCTTTGTAAATACAGTATAAAAATACTGTACGTGGCATTCTTTTGCCCAAACTTAATGGTTGTTTCACTACGTGTGGATGGCCAGCTGTACCTGCTTTGTTAAAAAAATTGAGATGGAAGACACATCAAAGAATACAATCCCGTTGGATAACCAACAAAATAATAATGATATCGCTGTGATAGGAATGTCATGCAGATTTCCCGGAGCAGGTAATTACCGTGATTTTTGGAATAACCTGGTCAATGGAACTTTCAGTGTTACGGAAATTCCCGAAACCCGCTGGAACTGGCGTGACTATTATGGAGATCCTGCACAGGATAACAATAAGACCAACAGTAAATGGGGTGGATTTATTGAAGACATGGATAAATTTGATCCTTTATTCTTTAATATATCGCCAAAAGAAGCCAAATATATTGATCCTCAGCACCGGATCTTTCTGGAGGCGGCATGGCATGCAGTAGAAGATGCGGGATATAGTACAGAAAGTTTGTCGGGTAAAAAAGTCGGCGTGTACGTAGGTGTTTCTAAAAATGACTATGCCGAGATGCTGCAATCCACGCATCAGGAAATAAGCTCATTTATCTCTACGGGTACAGTACACTCTATTCTGGCTAACCGGGTTTCTTTTCTGCTGGATATCAGAGGTAAAAGTGAGGTGGTAGACACCGCTTGTTCCAGCTCACTGGTTGCTTTGCACAATGCGATCCGTGATATGCGGGCAGGAAATTGTGAATCTGCATTAGTGGGTGGTGTGAATGCATTGATTACGCCTACGATGTATTTATCGCATGGCAAATCGGGCATGTTATCATCAGAAGGGAAATGTAAAACATTTGATGAAAGTTCTGATGGTTATGTACGCGGAGAAGGAGTAGGTTGTATTTTTATTAAACCTCTGGCAAAAGCAATAGCAGATAATGATCCTATTATAGGCGTGATCAAAGGAACCGGCGTCAATCACAATGGCCGTTCCAATTCATTAACCTCACCAAGTGTACGTGCACAGGCCGAAGTGATTAATGCCGCGCTTGAAGATGCTGGTATTGATGCCGGACAGGTAAGTTATATCGAAGCACATGGCACAGCCACTCCTTTAGGAGATCCGATTGAGATCAGTGCCTTAAAAAAGGTATTCAGTAAATACGGTACAGACAAAAATGTACAATGCAATTTAGGGGCATTGAAAACAAATATAGGGCATCTGGAGAGTGCTGCGGGGATTGCAGGTCTTATCAAAGTATTGCTTTGTATGCGTCATGGTCAGCTTCCGGGACTATTACATCACAAAAAATTAAATCCATATATTGATTTAAAGAACAGTCCGTTCCTGATTTCTGGTCAGTTAAAAGAATGGAAACCAGCTGCAAAAGGTATGCAGAGCGGGCCGCTTACTGCCGGGGTTAGTTCTTTCGGAATGGGAGGGGTAAATGCGCATGTAATTTTGCAAGCCTATAACGGAACTCAGCAAAGACCTGTGACTAAGGTCTCAGGCCCTTATCGTATTCCTCTGGGCGCGAAAACACAAAAGCAATTAAAATTATATGCACAGGCTATGGCTGATTTCTTAAAAGCCGATGGTCATGAACTGAATTTACAGGATATCGCGTTTACACTGCAAAACGGCAGAGATATAATGGCCAGTAAAGCTGTTTTTATCACTGCTGATTTAACAGATTTTATCGCACAGCTGGATGAATATGTAGCCAGCGGGAATATCGCTCCGGGCCAGCAGCCTGATGAACAGTTGATTGCAGCAGATGGCGTAAGAGTTGCTTTGCCGGGATATCCTTTTGAAAGACGCAGATGCTGGATGGATGGGGCTTCGGTTTCTACTCCGGTTGCAGAAGTAGCTGTTCCTTTAGTAGAGTTTTCCAATACTGATCAGGAGCAGCAATGGATATATGAGGCGCTGTTAAAACCAGCAGATTATTTTATCCGTGATCACATTGTACAGGGGGAATGTATGATGCCTGGGGTTGCTTATCTGGAAATAGCGAGAGCTGTAGCAGAACAGGCTTGTGGACGTCCCGTAGCTGAATTAACTGAAGTATGCTGGATGCAGTCTGTGAAAGTGTATACGGAAAATGTCCCTTTACACATTAAACTTGCCCCGGTAAATACAGGTTTTTCTTTTGAAATAACGACTGCCGGCGGAGTGCATGCCAATGGAAATATAGGATTAAAAAACAGGGGTAATACACCTGCGGCTATTGATTTACAGAGGATAAAAGAACGCTGTTCTATTCAAAAAACAGCAGCTGAAATTTATGAAGCTTTAGCTAAAGAAGGATTAGGCTATCAACAAACCTTTCAAACGATAACAGCAGGTTTTTTTGCTGCCGACGAAGCGATATGCAGCTTACAGCCCACAGTGAAAGAACAATCAGTCTCTTCAAAAGTATGGGAACCTTCTTTATTGGATGGTGTTTTCCAAACCGTAGTTGGTCTGTGTATTTGGGGGAATGTAGCACATAGCTACCAGTTATTACCCTTTTATCTTAAAGTGATACGGAGTTATGGTCAGCTTGCGGATGCACGTTATGTCTATGTTAAAAAATCCATTGCCTATCAGGATGGAGAAAAGTTCTCATTTGATATGTTTTTGTGTGATGAAAATGGAAACATCATCCTTTCGTTCAGCGAGTTTGTTAAACGGGCTTATAAATCGGGGCCGGTTACGCTAAAAGAACCTGTAGCAGCGGTCATAGAAAGCCTGCATTATACCGCAGACTGGTTAGAAAGACCATTGGGTGTATTGAATGAGCGGCCAAATGCAGTTATTATATTTGATACCGATACACTTTTGCAGGAAAGTATTCAAAAGAAATTACCTTATACAACTGCGGTAATCGTATTACCGGGTTATACTTATCAGAAAAAAGATAAACATACTTATCAGCTTGATGTTGCAGATGCTGCATCATTTAAAAGGCTGACCAAAGATTTAGCTGCCGACGGGATCGTTACCGATAACTGGATTTACCGGTGGAGCATGAGCCGTGATCAAAAGGTAAATGCACATTTACAGGATATTTATGCTTTATTATATCTATCACAAGCGCTGATCACCGCTGCTTATTCTGGTCGTATCAAGTTATTATTTGTCTATAACCAGGCCGGTACAGCAGCAGCTGCGGTTCACCAGATGGCTGGCGGATTTGCAAGAACATTAGCTTATGAAAATCCCCGTATTTCTATTTTAAGTATCGGGATTACAGCAGATGAAACTGTAAACTATCAGGAAATCATTTTACAGGAAATCACCCATTATGTAATGGCGCCATTACTGGAAGTGATTTACCGCAATGGGCGCAGGGAAGAAAGAACGGTAGTACCGGGAAAAGATTTCTATGGTCTTCCTGAGCAGGTTCTGCTTAAAGAAAATGGTTGTTATATCATTACTGGTGGTAGCGGAGGATTGGGAATGGTATTCTCAGCTTACCTGGCTGAACACTATAAAGCAAAAATCATATTAATTGGCCGCAGTGTGAAAAATGAGGCCATTGAAGAAAAATTGCTGCATTTACAGCAACTGGGAGGGGATGCCATTTATTATACTGCAAATGTTGCCGATAAAAAAGCGATTGCCGCAGTCATCGCTAAGGTTAAGAAAAAGTATAAAAAGATTAATGGGGTTATCCATGCTGCCGGACTGATTGAAGATTCCTTCATCATTAATAAAAAACCAGATTCCTTTGAAAGGGTAATCACCCCTAAAATTTATGGCGCCATTAATTTAGATGAATGTCTTCAGAACGAGGCACTGGATTTCTTTATCACATTTTCCTCTATTGCTTCATTGATGCCTAACCAGGGACAATGTGATTACGCTGCCGCTAATAATTTTCTGGATCATTTGATGTACAGCAGGAACCAGCGGGAAATCGCAAAAGGACGTGAAGGGATAAGCCTTGCCATTAACTGGCCGCTTTGGGAAAACGGAGGGATTACCATTTCTGCCGAAGAAAGAGAACATTTATGGCAGGTCTTTGGAATGAAGCCGATGCTGAATGAGGATGCGCTAAAAGGGTTTATAAAATTATTAAGCACCAGTAATCAGAAAACACCTTGCCAGGCCGTGTTGATTGAGGGGATAGCAGATAAGATAGAAATGCACCTGAATGTTGAGCGGATATTGACTAACAAACAGCACGAAATTCCTGCTGCCGGAGATTTTCCTGCTGTATTGCGCAATATGATTACGTCTATTTTGCCAGATGTAAAGTTGATCAGTGATACAGATAGTTTCAATAAGTTGGGGCTTACTTCTTCAGCGCTCGTTAAACTATCAGCGTTGTTGACGGAATACCTTGGAACAGCAATCAATCCTATCTTATTAATTGAATACAATACTATTCCGGAGCTGACTGCCCATATCAATCATGAGATGCCAGAAGCGTTAACAGCAGCTGCTGAGCGGATACTTAAAGATGAACTGCCTGCTGGATATAGCGGTAAAGCCTCTTTAATAGATGCAGACCGCTCATCTCAATCAGACTTGTTATTCAGGAAACGTTTCAGCAATGAAGAGTTTTATATGCAAGACCATGTGGTGGACAGTAAATATAATGTTCCCGGTGCTTGTTATATTGAAATGGGCAGACAAGCGGTGGCCTTATCAGGTAAAAAAGTATACAGCTTATCAAATAATTACTGGCCAGAAGTGTTATCATCTGCTGGTGCACCAATCAATGCCAATATTCAATTGGTACAAAAAGGAGTGTTGTACAGTTATGAGATCTTTAGTCAGGAAATAACAGGCCGTAAAATTGTTCATGCGATGGGGGATGTGGATGTGGAAACTGTCATTGAACCCGGTGAATTAGGCACGGTTAATTTGCAGGTACTTCGCGAAAAGCTAACCAAAACAATAACCAGGGAGACGGTATATGAACAAATCATCGCAGAAGGTTTACATGTAGGCCCTTCTTTTATGCCGATGAAAGAGTTATGGACGAATAAAGAAGAAGCGCTGGGGCATCTGATCTTACCATTACATGTCGCAGAAACTTTGCCTGACTATATATTGCATCCAAGTATGCTGACTGGAGTATTCCAGACCGCTATTATTAACAATAAACCGGATGGCATGGATGCCACCAAATATATACCGGTAGCTATAGATGAAATTTTATTTACTGGTCAGCTTCCTGCCGAATGTTTTGTACATACAGTTGCGCATGAGGAGAATGCAGGCAGAAGCGGCATTAAGAAATTTGATGCTGCCGTTGCCGATCGGGATGGAAATGTTATTGCACGCCTCAACGGTTTTGCAATCAAGGAAATTACAAATGCACAACATGTTCCGGCTGCTGCACAACAACTTTCACAAATAGCCAGATTGACCAGTACTACAGGCCCGGCGATTGAAAGTGTAGCACATTTACTGAAAACACTATTACACGACGCGGTTGGTCTGGAAATTGAAGAAATGGATGCCGATACATCTTTTGAAGAATTGGGTATCAATTCCAGAATGATTATCGATCTGAACAGGCTGCTGGCAAAATCCTTCGGGAACTTATCAAAAACTCTTTTCTTCGAGTATCGGAATATCAGTGAACTGGCTGAATATTTTCAGAAGAAACATGCGGCGATATTACAAGAGCTGATAGCTTCGGAAGAGATGGAAGAGACAGAAAATGGTTTCAGCGCTGAACCACTGGCTGTTGGCCAAAATCCTGAAACCACTGTTACCCCTTCAGCAGCAGCCCTCGTATCAAAAGATATTGCTATTGTAGGGATAGGCGGAAAATATCCGAAGGCAGATAACCTGGCTGAATTCTGGAAAGTATTGCAGCAGGGTGAGGACTGTATTGTTGAAATCCCTGAAGACAGGTTTGATTATAAGCCTCATTTTGATGCAGATAAAGATAACGGGTTATTATATGCCCGCTGGGGAGGGTTTATCAATGATGTAGATAAATTTGATCCACTATTCTTTAATATATCTCCGCGAGAAGCAGAACAAATAGACCCTCAGGAAAGGTTATTTCTGGAAGTGGTTTGGGCAACGCTCGAAGATGCAGGGATTACCCGTGAAAAGGTAGCCGCACAATCGAAAAAAGTGGGTGTATTTGTGGGTGCACTTTGGCAGCCCTATATTAACCTGGGTGTTGAAGAAACTGCGAAGGGAAATCCGGTTGCACCAAGTGGCCTTTTATATAGTATTCCAAACAGAGTATCGTATTTCTTTAACTGGACAGGGCCAAGTATTGCCATTGATACCGCTTGTTCCGCTTCTTTAACTGCATTACATTATGCCTGTGAAAGTATCAGAAATGGTGACGCAGACAGCTGTATCGCAGGAGGGGTAAACCTTTCACTTTCACTCAGTAAATACTTGTTTTTAAGTCAGCATAATTTCCTGGCTACAGATGGCCGCTGCCGTAGTTTTGGTATCGGTGATGGTTATGTTCCGGGCGAAGGGATTGGTGCAGTGTTACTGAAATCTCTGGAAGATGCGATAGCTGATGGAGATCAGATTTATGGAGTAATTAAAGGTACAGCAGTTAACCACAGTGGCCGTACCAACGGCTATACCGTCCCTAGTCCTAATTTGCAAGGGGAACTAATCAGCTCAGCTTTACAAAAAGCACAAATTAATCCGCGTACTATTTCATATGTGGAAGCGCATGGTACAGGAACTTCGTTAGGTGATCCTATTGAGATGACAGGTCTTTGCAAAGCCTTTGATGCCTATACGGAGGAAAAACAATTCTGTGCAATCGGTTCTGTGAAATCAAATATTGGTCATCTGGAAGCGACAGCTGGCATTGCCGGATTAACAAAAATATTATTGCAGTTTAAACATGGGGTAGTTGTCCCTTCCATTCATTCTGTAGTGTTAAATCCGAATATCAGTTTTGAGGATACTCCTTTTTATGTACCACAAAACCTGGTGCCATGGAAAAGACCTTTAATCACTAATAAAGAAGGTAAGCTGGAAGAAATCCCGCGCAGGGCGATGTTGAGTTCTTTTGGGGCAGGAGGCAGTAATGCACACCTGATTGTCGAAGAATTCAGACCAGCACAGGAGCAGCCGGTAACAGGGCAAACTTTTAACAATGAGCAGTATCCTGCAATCATTGTATTGTCTGCTAAAAATGAAGAACGTTTACAAGAGCAGGTTGTTAACTTAAAATATAGCCTGGAACAGGAACATAGTTTATCAATTCTTGATATTGCCTATACCCTGCAAACCGGAAGAGAGGCGATGGAAGAGCGTATTGCCTTTATTGCTAAGGATATACCTTCTCTTATTACTTTGCTGGCCAGTTTCCTGGAAGGAAAAGCTGCTGACTATTCAGCTACGGGAATTACAGGATATCGTGTTGGAAATAGTAAAGCCAACGGTCGTAAAGGTATAATTGAACAAACCATATTACTGCAAGCCATACAGACTTCAGCATGGGGAACTATTGCAGATTTTTGGATCGGCGGACAAGGAGTAGATTGGGAAATATTGCATACCGGAAAACAACCCCGCAGAATCAGTTTGCCAACCTATCCGTTTGCAAGAGAAAGATACTGGTTGCCGGCAGCAGATGGAAAGGTTAATCTGCCCGGCAGTAAATCTATTGGTAAAGACTTACATCCACTGGTGCACAGCAATACTTCAGATCTGGATCAGCAGCAGTTTACCAGTACATTCGATGGCAGGGAATCATTCCTGGCACATCATCAGGTACAAAACAAAAAAATACTACCTGGAGTGGCTTATCTGGAATTAGCCAGGGCAGCCGGAGAATTCAGTATCCACCAGTCCATCAAACAGCTTAAACAAGTGAGCTGGCTCAGTCCTTTCTGGGTAAATGATAGTGCAACAATGCATATTAATGTATACCGGGATCAGGGAGAAATCGGGTATGAGATTTATAGTGGACAGCAAGAAAATATAACCATACACAATAGCGGTAATTTGTCTGCTACTGTAGTCAATGCGCCTGCGGCAATGAACATTTTGCAGCTTAAAAGGGCTTTTACCAATGAAATATCCGGGCAGGAACTGTACCGCGCATTCGATCTGGCAGGGTTAAACCTGAAAGATACTTTTCAGCAGGTGGAAACCTTGTATTTTGGAGAAGAAAGCGCATTATCCAGAATAAAACTGGCAAATGCCGAAGGCTGTATGTATCCACCATGTATCCTGGATAGTTTATTACATGCCGTTTATGGATTGATGGAATCTGCCGGACAATCTTATTCGCTGGTCTTGCCTTTTTATGCGGGCGAAGTGAATTTCTACCAGGAAATTGAAGGTGCAAAAGAGTTATGGGGTTATGCCGTTAAAAAGAAAGACAAAGCTCAGGAGCAAACCGCGGTTACTGCCGATTTTTATCTGCTGAATGAGTACGGTGAAGTCCTGCTGTTCTTTAAGGATTTTATCTTCCTGCCTGCAGAAAATAAACCTAGAGAAAAGGCGCCTTTACAAGAGGAAAAAAGCGTTGGTTATTATCAGCAGTTATGGGAAAAAGCAGATTTAGCTGAAGCCGGACAGTTAGAAACTGCCAATCAGCTTATCCTGATTGCAGGTGGTGCAGCTGGTTTATGCGATAAATTACAAGAGCAATTAGGTTTAGAAGTACTGAATGTTACACAAGAACAGCCTGCACTTTATTTCCAGACCGTACTTGATAATATTAAGTCAAAAATACAGCAAAAACAGCCTGCACATATTACTGTAATCTGTCAGCATGACGACTATCTGGAATATGGATTTATAGCAGGTTTGCTCAAAACTGTACCATTGGAACATCCGGCTATTACCGGAAAAGTATTGTCAGTAGATAGTTTGTCCGTTAAAAATCTGGATGAACTTATGGCAATGATTGAAGCTGAGCAGGGGCATGCAGCTTCAGAAGTAAGTTATAAGGATGGCGTAAGAGCAATCAGGAAACTTTCTCCGGTAACATTTGATACAGCATTTATGAATGAAGTAGCCTTCAAAAAAGGAGGTGTTTATTTATTAACTGGTGGTGCAGGTGGGTTAGGTTTAATGATCGCTGCACATATTTGCAGTAAAAATGAGATTACGCTGGTTTTAACAGGCAGAAGTGCTTTACCAGAGACTGTAGAAGCTGAACTCTCTAAAATACCGGGTGCAGTTTATTATGCCAGTGAGCTGAGCAGCCTACAGGAAACGCAAAAACTAATCGCAGTTATCCATAGAAAGTATGGTGTATTAAATGGCGTAATCCATAGTGCAGGAGTAATCAGAGATAGTTATATTCTGAATAAAACACCTTTGCAGGTAAATGAGGTGTTCTCCGCTAAAATACAAGGCACAAAAAATCTGGATGAAGCCACAAAAGACGAACCACTGGATTTTATGCTGTTTTTCTCTTCGATTACCGCAATTAAGGGGAATGCAGGACAAGCCGATTATGCTGCCGCAAATGCCTACCTGAATAACTATGCTGCTTACCGGAATACAGCAAGACCAAACCGCAAAGCGAATGGTAAAACATTGAGCATTTGCTGGACTTTGTGGGAAGAAGGTGGAATGCAGGTGAGTAAAGAAGATTTAAAATATCTGGAAAAACAATGGGGTTCATTCGCGCTGCCTTCTGTTGAAGGAATGAAAGCTTTCGATACTTTATTGAAAAGCGGCACAGGGGAAGTTCTCGTTACTTATGAAGGGAAACAGGTTCCCGAAGTGCAGGAAACCGCGACGCTGGATAGCCTGGGCATTCAGCAAGAAACGATTCTGGACAACCAGGAATTTACACCGGGCATTAACGCTGCATTGACTGAAAATGTTTCGCGCAAAATCCTTGACGTAGTAGCAACCTTATTGAAATTGAATCCTGCGGTGATTAAAAGGGATAAAGCATTTGGGGATTATGGATTTGATTCTATTTCTTTAACAAAGTTTGCACGTGAGCTAAATGCTTTTTATGAACTGGAATTATTACCTACTGTGTTTTATAACTATCCGGCAATTAATGACTTAGTTTCGTTTTTGCTCACAGATTATCAAACATCAGTAGCTAAAAAACATGTTGTTTCTGCTCCTGTAAAATCAATAGGGGTTGAACAGGTTACCGTGGTAGCGCATAAAAGACAAGACTTTAGCAGAGAAGCAGGCACTATCGCCCCAAAACAAGCAGCTGTTGCCATTGTAGGGATCAGCGGACGTTTTCCTGGTTCTGCGGATCTGGATACTTTCTGGGAGAACATTTCCCAAAATAAAGACTTGATTACTGAAATAAAAGCAGATCGATGGGATTGGAAAACCTATTATGGTGATCCGCAGAAAGAGAAGAACAAGACCAAAGCAAAATGGGGTGGTTTTATTGAAGATATAGACAAATTTGACCCCTTATTCTTTAATATTTCTCCACGGGAAGCGGCACTGATGGACCCGCAGCAACGGATCACTTTAGAAGCGGTATACCAGGCTTTGGAAGATGCAACTATTGCGCCTGATAAGATCAGGGGAAGTGATACCAGTATTTTTATCGGGGTTTCTACTTCCGATTATTCTATGTTGCTGAATAATCAGTCAGACTTAACCGGACAAGGACATTATGCAACGGGGTCAGTACATTCTGTACTGGTTAACCGGATTTCCTATCTGCTTGACCTTCGTGGCGCCAGTGAACCTGTAGATACAGCCTGTTCGAGTTCGTTAATTGCGATTCATCGCGCGGTTGCGCATATCCGTAGCGGAGACAGTAAAATTGCGATCGCCGGAGGGGTAAATGCGATCTTATCACCAGAACTTACCTTATCTTTTAGCGAGGCAGGGATGTTAAGCGATGACGGACGCTGTAAAACATTTGATGAAAGTGCGAATGGTTATGTACGTGGTGAAGGTGTGGGGATTGTGATCCTGAAATCATTGGAACAGGCAGAAGCTGATGGAGATCATATTTACGGGATTATCCGTGGCAGCGCTGAAAATCATGGGGGTAAGGCGAATACATTGACTTCTCCAAATCCTAATGCACAAAAAGAACTGCTGGCTAAAGCGTATCGTTCTGCCGGGATTGATCCGAGAGAAGTTACCTATATAGAAGCACATGGAACTGGAACTCCATTAGGAGATCCAATTGAAATAGAAGGTTTAAAACTTGCTTTTAACGCGTTATATAAAGAAAGGGACCTGCCACAGCCTGTTACTGCTTATTGCAGTATTGGTAGCGTAAAAACAAATATCGGACACTTAGAAGCTGCTGCCGGAATTGCAGGGGTTATGAAAGTGATCTTATCCATGAAGCATCAAACGCTGCCGGGTAATCCTCATCTGGTTCATCAGAATGAATATTTAAAACTGGATGGAACCCCTTTCCGTTTACAACAGCAGACAACCGGCTGGACTGTTCCGGCAAACAAGACAAGAATTGCCGGCATCAGTAGCTTTGGTTTTGGAGGTGCAAACGCACATTTAATTATAGAAGAATATATTCCTGTAAAACGGGAACGTTATCAGAGCGGGCAGACTGCTATCATTTTATTATCTGCGAGAAATGCAGATCGGTTGAAAGCTAAAGTGGTTCAGTTGAAGGAATTCTTAAAAGTGGAAACTGATCTGCACGAACTCGCCTACAGCTTGCAAAGTGGCAGAGATGCGATGGAAGAGCGCCTGGCATTAGTGGCAGAAAATCAGCAGGATTTATTAGTTCAGCTGGAAAATTATCTGCGTGGTCAGACCAGTGGATTTTTACAAGGAAATACAAACCAGAACCATGCGGACTTTTTGCTGGAAGGAACAGCTGGGAAAGCATACATAGACACTGCAATCCTAAATAAAGAGAGCAGAAGCCTGGCGCAATTATGGGTAAAAGGAATTGAAATAGACTGGAAGTTATTGTATCCGGGAATCCTGCCACGCAGAATTAGTTTACCTGTTTATCCGTTTACCAAACAACGTTGCTGGATACCAGTATCGGCTGCGAAAAGCATACAAAACAGCAATGTACATCAGCTTCATCCTTTGCTGCATACCAATGAATCAGATTGGGTACAACAACAATACAGCGCAGTATATACAGGTCAGGAGTCTTTTCTTGCAGACCACATTGTCCGTCAGGAGAAAATATTACCGGGCGTTGCTTACCTGGAACTGGCCAGAATAGCGGGTACATTGAGTACGCGGCAGCCTGTAGTTCGTTTAAAAAATGTGAGCTGGCTTAGTCCATTGAAATTGGAAAATGGTATTGCTGCGGTTTGCATTAGTCTTGAACCAGATTTAAGCTATAAGATTTATAACCAGAAAAATCAGGAGCTTGTTTATGGGGGCGGTCAGTTTATAACCGGAGAATCAGCAGCTGCCGGAACTTTTGATGTGGAGGCTTTGAAAGCAAGCTGTTCAAGGATCATACAGGGAACTGAAATTTATCAGGACTTTAAAGCACAGGGATTAAACCTGGGAACAAGTTTCACAGGCGTAACTCAAATATTTGCAGGAACAGACCTTGCTTTGTCTGCGATAAATCTGGGAGAATTGGAAGGTTGTTTATATACTCCGGGTATTCTGGACAGTTTGCTGCATACGATTTATGGTCTGGTTACAGCCGGTGGACAAGCTTATACACTCGCACTGCCTTATTTTGTTAGAGAAGTACACTTTCATCAGCAAATCGCAGATCCTACAGCATTGTGGGGATATGCAAGGAAAAGTAAAACTTATAAAGAAAGTGACCAGGTAATTAGCTATGACCTTGATTTACTGAACGAAACTGGAGAAATACTAGTTAGCTTCAGAGATTTTGTAGCCTTACCTCCAGACGGTTTTGCAGTTATTCCACAGGAAAATAGCGGAAAAGAGGCTAACCTGACAGCGCCACAACCAGCTGTTATTCATCAGGAACCCTTAGTATTAAATAGTCTCCTGAAGGAAAGTGCAGAAGCTGACCTGGTCAATGTGGTAGCAGAGCTGATCGGCATGGATGCTGTAGCGATAGAACGGGATAGAAAATTTGGCGAATATGGCTTTGACTCGATCCTGTTGACACGCTTTATCAATCATCTGAACGGGTATTATAACCTTGATCTGATGCCAACCGTATTATACAACTATTCATCCATTCAAAAACTGGCTGCCTTTTTAACGGAAGAGCATGAAGCGGCCTTAAGTTTAAAACATGGAGGATTAATGGCTCAGGCTGATATCACGGTTAAACCACTGGTTCAAACTGATAGCAAAGTTAAACCACTGATTCAGGCTATAAACAGACCTTTGATTTCACAAACTACTTTTTCAAATCCTGCGCCGATAAAGCCTGCGCACAGCTATACCCAACAATCAGCAACGGAACCTATTGCCATTATCGGGATGAGCGGACGTTTTCCCGGGTCTCCGGATCTGGAAACTTTCTGGCAGAATATCAGTGCGAATAAAGATTTAATTACAGAAGTTCCGGCAGACCGCTGGGACTGGAAAAAATATTACGGTGATCCGCTAACGGAGAAAAATAAGACCAGGGCAAAATGGGGCGGCTTTATCACCGATATTGATAAATTCGATCCTTTGTTTTTTAATATTTCTCCGCTTGAAGCAGAGCTGATGGATCCGCAGCAAAGGATACTGATGGAAGCAGTGTACCAGGCCCTGGAAGATGGGGGTGTTGCTGCCGACACAATCAAAGGCAGTAATACAGGGATTTTTATCGGCGTATCAGCTTCAGATTATGCGATCCGTTTAAGCAATGAAACAGATCTGTCCGGCCAGATGCATTATACAACCGGATCGGTGCATTCTATGTTAGTGAACCGGATTTCTTATTTACTGGATATCAATGGCCCGAGCGAGCCGATAGACACAGCCTGTTCAAGTTCATTGATCGCTATTCACAGAGCCGTTGAAAATATCAGAAGTGGTATTTGCGATATGGCAATTGCTGGTGGCGTGAATGCGATGTTTTCGCCAGAACTCACGCTGTCTTTCAGCCAGTCGGGTATGCTGAGTAAAGATGGACGTTGTAAAACATTCGATCAGCGGGCTAATGGCTATGTAAGAGGAGAAGGAGTAGGTGTTATTATTCTTAAATCCTTAAGTAAAGCGGAAGCTGATGGTGATCCTATTTATGGTGTTATTAAAGGAACCGCAGAAAACCATGGGGGAAAAGCCAATACATTAACTTCACCTAATCCGGTTGCACAAAGAGATTTATTACTGCGCGCGTACCGTACAGCAGGGATTGACCCGCGTGATGTCAGCTATATTGAAGCGCATGGAACAGGAACACCGCTAGGTGATCCGATAGAAATAGAAGGATTAAAGCTGGCCTTTAAAGAATTATATAAAGATAGAAACCTGCAAATGCCGGAACAGCCGCATTGCAGTATTGGAAGTGTAAAAACAAACATCGGGCACCTGGAGTCTGCTGCTGGTATTGCCGGTACAATCAAGGTATTACTTTGTTTGAAACACAACAGGTTACCCGGTAATCCGCATTTACAGACTCCAAATGAATACTTAAAGTTAGCGGGCAGTATTTTTAAACTGCAAGAAGAAACAACTGCATGGCTGACTACAAATAACCGCCCAAAGGTAGCAGGGGTAAGCAGTTTCGGATTTGGCGGTGCAAATGCGCATATCATTATTGAAGAATACAAGCCTGCGGTTGCAATTCCTTACCAGGGAGTTGATCAGGCTATTGTTTTACTCTCCGCAAAAACCAAGCAAAGTTTGAAAGAACAGGTTATTGGTTTAGCAGCGCATCTGGAGGCAAATCCTTCTTTAAACTTGTATGATGTCGCTTACACTCTGCAAATAGGCAGAGACGCATTGGAAGAACGATTGGCCATTGTGGTAACAGACAAAGATCAACTCCTTAGTAGACTAGCTGATTATCTGAAAGGAGATACAAAATCTTTATTTGCTGGCAATAGTAAACAAGGTAAAACAGATTTCCTGCTAAAAGGCCAGGCAGGGCAGGCTTATATCGATTATGCGATAGCAAAAAAAGAAATAGCCCCTTTAGCAAGTCTTTGGATCACAGGGATTACTATTAACTGGAACTTATTATATACTGGTCAGCATCCTGCAAAAATCAATTTGCCGGCTTATCCTTTTGCAAAACAAAGGTATTGGATACCTGATTCGGGTAAATCAACCGGGATTACAAATAGTCAGCTGCACCCCTTATTACACCGCAATGAATCTGATTTAAAGGAGCAGAAATACACCAGCATTTTTACAGGACAGGAAGTTTTTCTGAATGACCATAAGGTGCGGGACGTGAAAATATTACCCGGGGTAGCTTACCTGGAACTGGCAAGAGTAGCCGGGACATTAAGTACCGGGCAAGCTGTTACGCAACTGCGGAATATTAGCTGGTTAAATCCAATTAGTATAAACGGAGCATCAACCAGCGTACATACTGCGGTTTATACCGAAGACGATCATTTGTGTTATGAGGTCTATAACAATGAAGATGCTATTCATGGCAGTGGACATCTCTTTACGCAGGAGTTAACCCAACCTGAAAAGCTGGATATTGCTGCTTTGCAATCATCTGCCGATACGGTACTGAACGGAAAAGAAATGTACGAAGAGTTTCTTGCAGCTGGTTTGGACCTTGGTTCTTCTTACAGAGGCGTTCAAAAAATGTATGCTGATCAAGTGGGGTGTTTAGCTAAAATTGAGTTGAACAGCCTGGATGGATTCAGCTATACGCCTGGAATTCTTGATAGTATGTTGCATACAATTTATGGATTCCAGCAGGTAAGCAGCGAGCCTTATACGCTTGCATTGCCTTACTTTATGGGGGAAGTGAGTTTCTACAAGGAGCTAGAAGGTATTTCTATATGGGCTTATGCACGGATCAGTGAACAAACTAAAGCCGGGGATAAACTGAGCGCTTATGATATTGATTTGCTGAATGAGAAAGGGGAAGTCTTACTTAGCTTCCGGAATTTTGTTGCCCTTCCATTAGGGGGTGGGTTTAAACCAGCAAAATCTACAGAGCCGGCCGCTGATCTGCATATCTATCAACCGGTATGGGAAAAAGTAGTTTCAACCGTTCCTATGAACAAAGCACATGCAGTTGAGCAGCAGTTAATCTGGCTTGCAGGAGGATCTGAAACCTTAGCAGAAGCTATGGAAGAACGTTTAGGGATTGCAACCAAAGCTATTGCGATAATCCAGCCTGTAGTTTATTTTACAACGATACTTGAACAACTTAAAGCAGAGTTAAAGCGGAATGCATTATTGCATTTAACTGTAGTTTATCAAAACGAAAACTATGCACAGGCAGGATTTATAACCAGTTTACTGCAATCTGCGGTACAGGAAAATCCCCGTATTACAGGGCAAACGATAGGGGTAGACAGTTTAGCACTGGCTGATTTGGACGGTTTAACTGAGCTGCTAAAAAATGAGAAGCCAGCTGCTCCGGAAATCCGTTCTGTTCAAGGTTTGCTGGAAAGCAAACATTTCCGACCAGCACAGCATCATAAAATTGATGAAATGCAGATTCGTGAAAATGGAGTTTACCTGATTACTGGCGGTGCTGGTGGACTAGGACGTGTTTTTGCCAAACATTTAAGTAAAACCAGCGGAGTGAAAATATTATTGACAGGCAGGAAAGCTCCTGATCAGGAAATAGAGAAATTACTGGCCGGAATACCCGGAACGGTTTATTACGCTTGTGACATTACGGTTGAAAAAGAATTAGCAGCCCTGATACAAAAGATCAAAGGGACTTATCAGGCATTACATGGTGTTTTACATAGCGCAGGAACTTTAAGAGATAGTTTTATTCAAAACAAAACGCAGGAACAGATTCAGCAGGTGCTAAATCCAAAAGTAAAGGGAGCACAGTATCTGGATGAATTAACTAAAAATGAACCGCTTGATTTTATGCTGTTCTTTTCATCCGTTGCTGCTGTGAGTGGCAATGCCGGGCAGGCTGATTATGCTGCGGCCAATACTTATCTGGATCATTATGCGCAATACAGGAATGAGGCGGTGGCTAAAGGGCTGAGATCTGGTAAGACCTTCAGTGTCAACTGGCCATTGTGGAAATCGGGTGGGATGCAGGTGAGTGCGGAAGGTGAAAAATATCTGGAAAAACAATTTGGCATGCTGCCGATGGATACCCTAACCGGATTAAGGACTTTTGATGAATTGTTAAAGTGTAAAGCCGGACAGTATGCTGTTTATTTTGGTAAGGCTGAAGGCATTGCCAGAACAACCGGAAATGAATTGCCGGTCGTAGCTGTTACTGCAAAAGAAGCTGGTTTGAAACCGGCTGTAACAGGTTTGGAAGAAAAAGTTGCCGGAGAAATTAGTTTGATGGTAGGGCAATTGCTCAAACTGGATCTTGCTCTGGTTAACCAGGAAACGGAATTCGGTGAGTATGGCTTTGATTCTCTTTTACTGACCCGGTTTACCAATACATTAAACAGCTTTTATACGCTGGAATTAATGCCAACAGTATTTTATAACTATCCTGCTATTGGTGTACTTACTGCCTTTCTGCTCAAAACATATCCTGAGCAGGTCGCAGCAAAAAGTGGTGTTGGTGCGCAACAGGTTAGCTCATCAGCTGTTAAAGGTTCAGTAGCAGAACAATCAGGTACTGCTCAGGAATTGAATTCAACTCAGCAAACCGGGCGTAAAAGCAGGTTAAATCATTTCAAAACTGACAGACCTGTAAGTGCGCAACCAGCTTTAAAAGCACCTGAAGAAGCGATTGCGATTATAGGCATCAGCGGACGTTTTCCGGAATCTCCGGATGTAGCTACCTTATGGGAACAGATCAAAAACAATAAAGACCTGATTACCGAAGTTCCTTCAGACCGTTGGAGCTGGCAGGAATATTATGGAGATCCTCAAAAAGGAGCACGTAAAACGAAAGCTAAATGGGGAGGTTTCATTACCGATATAGATAAATTTGATCCCTTATTCTTTAATATTTCGCCTAAAGAGGCCGCCTTAATGGACCCGCAGCAGCGAATCACGCTCGAAGCAGTATTTAATGCTTTGGAAGATGCAGGCATTGCAAACTCCAAACTCAGAGGAACGAATACTGGTGCTTTTATTGGCGTATCAGCCGTAGATTATTCTACTTTATTGAATAATGGAACTGATTTAATGAGTCAGGCACAATTCTCTACAGGCGCAGCACATTCGGTGCTGGTCAACAGGATTTCCTATTTACTGGATATTCACGGGCCAAGTGAACCTGTAGATACGGCCTGTTCAAGTTCATTGATTGCCATTCACCGCGGTGTAGAACATATCAGGAATGGCCATTGTGATCTGGCTATTGCAGGGGGCGTAAATGCAATGCTTTCGCCTGAACTGACCCTTTCTTTCAGCAGTGCAGGAATGTTAAGTGAAGATGGACGCTGTAAAAGTTTTGATCAGCGTGCCAATGGTTATGTGCGTGGAGAAGGTGTTGGAATTGTGATCCTGAAAGCTTTGAGTAAAGCAGAAGCTGATGGCGATCATATTTATGGAATTATCAGAGGGACTGCCGAAAATCACGGTGGAAGGGCTAATACTTTAACCTCGCCAAATCCGAATGCACAGCGCGATCTGCTGGTTAAAGCTTATCGGAATGCGAACATAGATCCACGCGACATTAGTTATATAGAAGCACACGGTACTGGAACAGCACTAGGTGACCCGATAGAAATTGAAGGGTTAAAACTGGCTTTTAATACGCTGTATGAGGATAGGGGATTGGTGCAGACACAAAAAGCATATTGCAGCATTGGAAGCGTAAAAACTAATGTAGGCCATTTGGAATCTGCGGCAGGTATGGCTGGTGTGATGAAAGTATTAATGGCGATGAAATATCAGATGTTGCCGGGAAATCCACATTTACAAAACCCTAACGCCTATCTGCAAATGGAAAATACCCCTTTCCGTTTGCAAAAAGAAACAACCGCATGGATATCAGAAAATAATAAACCAAGAATTGCTGGCATCAGCAGTTTCGGATTTGGCGGTGCAAATGCACATATTATTATGGAAGAATATCAGCCATTAGCTAAAGTTGTTTATGCCAGTGAAGAACCTGCTATCATTCCATTATCAGCAAAAAACAAATTACAGCTGCAACAACAGCTTAAAAATCTTAAAAACTACCTGGAATTAAATCCAAATGGAAACTTGCATGATATCGCTTATACTTTACAGAACGGACGTGAAGTAATGGTTGAAAAAGCGGTATTTATAGCACGTCATGTCAGTGAATTAATTGGTCTGCTGGCTGAGGGGCAAAGTTGCCTGCAAGAAAATAGTGCCCTGGAACCGATAACTGGGGCTGATCAGAATAACCCTGCATTAATACTGATCGCTAAAACATGGCTAAAAGGAACGCAGGTGGATTGGTCAGCTTGTTATCCGGATCAGAAACCTGCGAAGATCAGCTTACCGGTTTATCCATTTGCCCGCAATCGTTATTGGGTGCCTGAAGGAAAAAAGACAGCTTCGGAATTTGTAGAAGAAATAGAAAAGCAGGTATTTAAAGAAGTGCAGCAAGAGGTTAGCAATGAAAAACAATTCCCACAAGAGGAAAAGTCAGATCATTTATATACACCGGTCTGGGGCCGTGTTAAAAACCTGCAACCTGTGCTGGTTACCGGTCAGGAAAAATGCCTGATCATTACAGGTGATGCACCAGCTGACGTTACACAGCAAATACAACAAGAATTGAGCAAAAGCGGTTCTGAAGTTATAGTAGTCAAAATGCTGACCAGCATACCAGAAGGTTTAACCGCTGTTTATTTACTGCAAGGTCTTGCTGAAGAAAACGGACAGACTTTAAATAAAGGGTATGCACAGAGAGAATTCGCCGTATTCAGAACGATCAAAAAACTATTGGATACCGTTTATAACGATACGGAACTGCATGTTACGGTATTAACAGCCAATACACAGCAAGTTTTTGCGGGTGATCAGGTTGAGGAATCAGGAAGTGGGATTTCCGGTCTGATTGGCTCCTTTGCAAAAGAACAAGCGCATTGGAAATTCAGAGTGATGGATGTAGAAATGGATCAGTCAGGGGTCTTGAAGACAAGTGCTGAAAAGTTATTACAAACCTCATTTAATAATACAGATGTACTGGTTAGTTATCGCAATGGCCATGCTTATCAGCGCAACCTGTTCCAGTTGGAACTTCCTGCCGATAAAGCAAGCAAGCTGAAACAAAATGGTACTTATGTGATGTTAGGCGGTGCAGGTGGTATTGGTAAATCAACCACCGCATATCTGGTTGAGCATTACCAGGCTCAGGTAATCTGGTTGGGCAGAAGGCCTCTGGACGCGGCGATCATAAATGCGCAGCATGAGATTGAGAAATTGGGAAAACGACCAGTTTACATTCAATGTGATGCAAATCATAAGAAAAGTGTGAGAAAAGCCTATCTGGAAGTTAAAAACTCAGGACTGACTGTAAACGGGGTATTTCACTCAGGTATTGTATTGAATGATATGCTATTGAGAAATATGAGTGAAGAGGATTTTATCAAATCTTTTGAGATCAAATCGATGGCAAGTCATTACCTGGTTGATGTGTTTAAAGAAGATCCGCTTGACTTTATCTGTTTTTATTCTTCCGTGCAATCGCAATGGAGCGCACCCGGACAATCCAATTATGCAGCTGGCTGCACTTATAAAGATAGCTACGCACATAGTATCAGACACAGACATCATATTCCAGTGCATATTATCAACTGGGGATACTGGGGCGAAGTAGGCGTAGTCTCTTCACCCGCATATAAACAACGCATGCAGCGGCTGGGGATAGGAAGTATCTCGCCGAAAAAAGGAATGGCCATACTGGAAAAGGTATTGGCTAACAATGAATCTCAGGTATTTGCCGTAAAACTTATATAGTATGGAATTTATTAGCAAGAGTAAAAAGTTTGTGAAAACGGCAGAAGTATCCCTGCTGAATACAGGGATACCGGCTATAGAAGTCAAAGAATTTAGTCACCATGATTTGCTGGCTACACTGATCAAAGTGAATGTTGCTTCAAGTGTGGGAAATCTTCAGGCTGGCGGGAAATTCCATATTCTGGAAACGGGTAGTGTAAATGCTGAAATAGGTAACTTATTAAGTGCTTATGCCGATCAGGTTAGTCTGTGGACTTTTGCTGAGCAGCAGCAAACAAGCAGTTACGATATTGTGGTCAGTATTTTGACCAGGAGCGATGTGAGTGAAGAATTGCTGGCAAAGCTTAAACCCAGCTTAAAAGAAAATGGATTACTCGTTTTAGAGGTCACGGCCGGACATCCTGATATCCTGGTTTTTCTGGCAGAGGCAGGGTACGGGCAAATGATGATTTATCCGCTGGATCATGGCGGACATGCGATTCTGGCAAAGAGCAATGGCATTATTGAGGTGTCAGCTCAGGTCATAGTTCCGGAAGTGTCACCAGCTGTCCCTGCGTCGTCCTTAGCCGCATTACCAGCTACAGTTGAAGATAGCGGCTGGTTAATGGCAAAACTGGTCACTATTGCTGCCGCAACGATTGCATTGCCTGAAGAAGAATTTGAGGTCACTACGCAATTTAAAGATTACGGTTTCGACTCGATTATTGGTATTGAGCTGATCAATAATATTAATGAGGAGCTAAACCTGGCTATAAAGGCTACTGATTTATACAGTTACCCAAATATTACATTGCTGACAGCTTACCTGCAAAAGAACTTTGCTTCGGTATTACAACCTCCTGTTAAACAGGCGGAAGTGCCTGTAGTCATCGCTGAAAAGAAAACTGCAATTGAGCGTCAGGTTCTTACACCTGAATCTGAATCATCGGCAGAAATTGCCATCATTGGAATTAGCGGGCAGTTTGGTACTGCTAATGATCTGGATGCCTATTGGAAAGTACTCAAAGAAGGCAGGAGTTTAATCACGCCGGTCAATACTGAAAAATGGAGTGAAAACGAAAACAGTTCAGGGCAAACACGCTGGGCAAGCTGTTTAGCGGATGCTGCCTGTTTTGATCCTTTGTTCTTTAAGCTTTCGGGTTCTGAAGCGGAGATGATGGACCCGATGCAAAGATTATTCTTAGAACATAGCTGGAAAGCTATTGAAGATGCGGGGATTAACGCTGATCAGCTTTCTGAGGTAAAATGCGGTGTTTATGCCGGGGCCGGACAAAGTGATTATGCAGCTGCAACTGAAGGGACTTTGCCTTCTGCTTTGTGGGGTAATTCGAGTGCAATACTGGCTTCACGGATATCTTATTTTTTAAATTTAAAGGGGCCTGCTATTGCGATCAATACTGCCTGTTCCAGCTCACTGGTTGCTATAGATCTGGGTTTTAACAGTCTGCAAAGAGGGGATACTGATTTGGTGCTGGCTGGTGGTGTGAACATTATTAACTCTGAACAGGCTTATACCATGGCTGTTAGAGCAGGGATGTTATCTGTGGATGGCCGCTGTTATACTTTTGACAGCAGAGCGAATGGATTTGTAATGGGTGAAGGGGTTGGTGTCATCGTTTTGAAAAGACTGGCCGATGCGGAGCGCGACAATGACCGGATCTATGGCGTAATCAAAGGGAGTTTAACCAATCAGGACGGCACAACCAACGGAATAACTGCACCCAGTGTATTGTCGCAGCAAGAACTGGAAAAAGAAGTCTATGACAGGTTTAACATCAATCCTGAGACGATCAGTTATGTGGAAGCACATGGAACAGGTACCAGCCTGGGTGATCCGATAGAGTTTGAAGCTTTAAGCGCATCCTTCAGGTCTTATACTGCTAAAAATAATTTCTGTGCTTTAGGCAGTGTGAAGACTAATATTGGCCATGCACTGGAAGCTGCGGGAATTGCCAGTGTACTTAAAGTTGTACTGGCACTAAAACATCAGCAATTACCGCCAAGCATCAACTATAAACAGAACAATCCACTGATCAATTTTGAAGGCAGCCCGTTCAGGATACAGGATCAGCTGACTGTTTGGAATACTCCTGAAAATACACGGAGAAGGGCAGCGGTGAGTAGTTTTGGTTTTAGTGGTACCAATGCCCATCTGGTCATTGAAGAATATATTCCCGTGCAAAAACAGCAAGTTCAAAACTCAGGAGAAGTCCTGGTTTTATTGTCTGCAAAAAACAAAGAGCAATTGCTGTTACAGGCTGAACAACTGATACAGCATATTCAAAACGAACCAGCTATAAACTTATACAATATTGCTTATACACTTCAAACCGGCCGCTCAGTAATGGAAGAACGTCTTGCTGTTCCAGCTGAAAATTTGAACGAACTGGTGAAACGCCTTACGGATTTTACCAGGGGAAAAGCCGGTCAGTATTATAATGAAAATATCAGAAAACATAAGAAAGCAGTAGCTAATGAAGTCAATGAGATGGCTGTTATTCAGGGTGCTATAGCTGGCAAGTTATGGGATACTTTAGCAGCATACTGGGTGAAAGGGTTCCATATAGAGTGGGCTCATTTTTATCTGGATAGCAAACCTGATAAGATTACTTTACCTCATTACCCATTTTCCCGGGAACGTTTCTGGTTAAAATCAATGAAGGCTACAGGGAGTTCAAACGCTGTTTTACATCCACTATTGCATGCTAATAACTCTACGCTTTACAAGCAGCAGTTTAGCAGTATATATACTGGAAGGGAGTTGTTTTTAAGAGACCACAAGGTTCTTGGAGATCAGATTTTACCCGGCGTTGCCTATCTTGAAATGGCCAGAGCTGCGGGAGCATATGCAACGGAAGCTACCATTACTCAAATCAAAGAGGTTAACTGGTTACAGCCTGTTAAGGTTAACGCGTCACCAGTTCAGGTTCATTTGAGTCTTGAAGCGAAAGGCGATACTGTAATTTATGAAGTCTATTCCAGCGGACAAGAAAAGCAATTACATGGGCAGGGAGTTTTAAGTACTTTATCACTGTCTGCACCAGGGAAAAAGGATATCAACGAATTGCGCAATAGCCTGACGCAAAGCAGTTCTAAAAATGGATATAAAGACGGAGCTGATTATTATGCAATATTTTGTTCGATAGGGCTTGATTACGGGAAAACTTTCCAGGGAGTTCAGCAGATTTATTACAGTGAAGAAGCTGCATTGTCCAAAATCTCCTTAACCGCAGAAACTGGTTTCAGCTTATCAGCCGGGATGATGGATAGTGCATTGCAAACCTGTATGGCAATCAGTCTTTTAACACAAAACCAGCAATTGATGCTCCCTTTTAGTGTAAGAGAAATCAATATTTATCAGCCGTTGCCAGAAGAGATCTGGTGCTACGTCAGCAAAAACAGCTCAGGTAAATCTGCCAGCAGTTATGAAATAGAGTTGCTAAACAGCGCAGGAGAGGTGCTGATCAGCTTTACGGAGTTGGTGGTTCTGCCATTGGATGCTAACAAGGTTAATCAGACCATTAGCAATACTCAGTTAGCAGAGGTGTCAGATGGACTGCATTTATATAGTCACAATTGGCAAACAACTGCTATAGTACAAAAAGAGCAGCATGCAATTCCATTGGTTCTTCTGGCTGGAGGGTCAGCATTGCTGGCAGAAAAACTAGAAGAAAGACTGGAATGTGAGGTCAAATTGATCAGTGAAAATACGCCTGAAGGTGTTTTTCTTCAACTACTGGAAGAATTCCAGCAGCGGAAACTGGCCAAGACCATGATTCAGTTTGTCTACGCCATAGCTGATGAACTGGATTATGGTTTCATTTCCGGGATGTTAAAAACAGCGGTACAGGAAAGTTCGCTGCTGATGGGTAAGACGATTGGTGTAGAAAGCCTGTCAGTCAATGAATTGAATTTGTTGACAGAGATCTTGTCAGCAGAACAAGGAGACCCGGCAGCAGAGGTACGTTATCAAAATGGAAAGAGGGAAGTGAACGGGCTACAGGTATTAGCTGCCATTGATAATTCACTTCAAGACGCTGTTTCTTCAAAAAATACTGGTTTGAGAACCGGGATTAAAGAAAAT
The DNA here is from genome assembly GCF_014200595.1 of Pedobacter cryoconitis. NCBI lineage: Bacteria > Pseudomonadati > Bacteroidota > Sphingobacteriia > Sphingobacteriales > Sphingobacteriaceae > Pedobacter > Pedobacter cryoconitis. The sequence continues at coordinate 2,786,528 of NZ_JACHCG010000001.1, read as the reverse complement.
GGGGTATACCTGATTACTGGCGGTGCTGGTGGTCTGGGGGTGATTTTTGCCGCTTATCTGAATAAAACAGCCGGAACAAAAGTGATCCTTGCAGGCAGAAGCGCACTGAATAAAACACAACAAGAACGCTTAAAGGAGATGCCGCATACGGTTTACGAACCTTGTGATGTGACCCGTATCGAAGAGGTCAAAGCTTTGATAGAGAAAATCAAAGCTCAATATGGATATTTAAATGGTATCATTCATAGTGCCGGAGTGACCAGAGATAGTTTGCTGCTGCATAAAACAGCAGCTGAAGTTCAGGATGTGTTTTCAGCTAAGGTAAACGGCGCTAAAAACATAGATGAAGCAACCAGACAAGAGCAACTGGACTTTATGGTTTACTGTTCTTCGCTGGCCGGAGTTTTTGGAAATACAGGACAATCAGATTATGCGGCTGCAAATGCATGGCTTGATCATTATGCTGGTTACCGTGAACGGGAGCGTATTCAGGGTAAAAGAACAGGTAAAACCTTAAGTATCAACTGGCCGTTATGGAAAACAGGTGGAATGCAGATCAGTGCGGAGCAGGAGAAATATATGGCGCATCGTTTTGGTTTATTGCCAATGCCAACTGCTGATGGTCTTGAAGCTTTAGCACGATTGTTAAACAGTACGGTAAAACAAGGCACTGTGATTTATGGTCATCCGGAAAAATTAGGGATTCAGGCAGCTTCAGCTGTACCTGAGGAAGCTGTTCCTGTTATAGCAGCTCCTGTTCTGGCAGCAGATGATGATTTACAGCTGGCTGCTACAGCTTATTTGGGTGAATTGCTGGCTGCCGCGTTAAAAATACCTGTGGCGAGGTTACAACCGGATGTTCCTTTTGAACAGTTTGGAATTGATTCTACAATGGTCATCAGGTTAACCAATATTTTAGAAGAAAGTCTTGGTAAAGTGTCGCGGACGGTGTTTTTTGAATGCCAGACCCTGGATGAACTGGTTTCTCATTTCTTAATTACGCACCGCGATGTACTCTATACCTTAACGGGTACTGCTCATGCAGCCGGTACTACTAAAGCTGCTATTATTACTCAGTCCGTGAATACTGTTTTAGCTCCTGCGAGATCAATCATTCCTGTTCCTGAACAGAAAACCAGGATGGAAAGTCAAGCGCGGATAGCGCCTCAATTAACAGCTGATGTGGCCATTATAGGTGTCAGCGGCAGATATCCGGGAGCCAGAAATCTGAATGAGTTTTGGGAAAACTTAAAAGCAGGAAAAGATAGCATTACAGAAATCCCGGACGGCAGATGGAAAATCAGTGATTTTTACGATCCGGCGAAAGGTAAAAACGGGAAGACCTACAGTAAATGGGGAGGTTTTATGGAGGATGTTGATCTTTTTGATCCGTTATTCTTTAATATCTCTCCAAGAGAGGCAGAAATCATGGACCCTCAGGAAAGATTGTTTTTACAAACAGTATGGGAAACCATGGAAGATGCAGGTTATACCAGGTCAGGGTTACAAGGAAAAACGGAGGAAACATCCGGCCTTGCTGGTCAGGTGGGTGTTTATGTCGGCGTGATGTATGAAGAATACCAGTTATTCGGGCCGGAAGAAACAGCGGGAGGTAATCCTACCGCTTTATTAGGAAATCCGAGCAGTATCGCGAACAGGATCTCTTACTTTTTCAATTTCCACGGGCCAAGCATGGCGGTAGATACCATGTGCTCTTCTTCTTTAACAGCCATACACTTAGCCTGTAAAGACTTACAGTCCGGAGAAATAGAAATGGCAGTAGCAGGTGGCGTGAATTTAAGCTTGCACCAGAACAAGTACCTGATTTTAAGTGAAGGAGGTTTTGCATCCAGCAAAGGACGCTGTGAAAGTTTTGGAGAGGGTGGCGAAGGATATGTGCCCGGGGAAGGCGTGGGCGCAGTATTGCTGAAGCCACTCAGCCGCGCAATAGCCGACGGTGACCGTATTTATGGTGTGATCAAAGGTACTGCGGTTAACCACGGAGGTAAAACTAATGGCTATACGGTTCCGAATCCAAAAGCACAAACCGCGGTCGTGAAAACGGCGATGAAAAGAGCGGCCGTGAAAGCTGAAGATTTCAGTTATATCGAAGCTCATGGTACGGGTACAAGTCTGGGCGATCCGATAGAGCTGACCGGCTTGAAAAATGCGTTTGAGTGTGCTGGAAAGCAATTTTGCAGTATTGGCTCGGTTAAATCCAATATCGGACATTGTGAATCGGCCGCAGGAATATCGGGACTGACTAAAGTATTGTTGCAAATGCAACATCGCCAGCTGGTACCTTCCTTGCACTCTGCTACTTTGAACCCGAATATTGATTTCGAAAATAGCCCATTTAAAGTACAGCAGAAGCTGGAAGAATGGCCTTCTTTGAATCAAAAAGCCCGTATAGCAGGGATCAGCAGTTTTGGAGCAGGGGGCAGCAATGCACACATCATCATTGAAGAATACATTAGTCCTGAACCTGAACATTACAGTACTGCCGGGCCAGCCATCATCTTACTATCGGCAAAAGACAGCAGCAGACTTAAAGATCAGGTGATTAACCTGAAAAATCTGGTAGAAAAACGTGCTGAACTGAGCCTTTATGATATCGCTTACACCTTACAAACCGGAAGGGAAGCCATGGAAGAAAGATTGGCATTTTTAGCCGTGGATAAGGCTGAGTTAGTGGGTCAGCTGACTAATTATCTGGAGAAAAATACACAGGATTTACTGACTGGAAATGTCCGTAAGGATGATCCTGGATTTTTGCTGGAAGGAAAAGCTGGCAAAGCCTATCTGGAAAGTGCGATCCTGGAAAGGGAAAACCGTTCTTTAATCCAGTTATGGATTAAAGGCGTGGGCATTGACTGGAATTTGTTGTATCCTAACAAAAAGCCAGCAAAGATCAGCTTGCCTGCTTACCCTTTTGCGAAGGAACGTTACTGGTTTCAGCAGAAGGAAAAAGCAGCTGTAAAGCATAGCAATCAGCTTCATCCCCTTTTACACGTTGCGGATGAAAAACAATTACATCCTCTTTTACATGCTTACAAAGCAGAATCTACATTCTAATTGACACCTACTATGAAACAACAACATCAATTCAGCAGTATATATACCGGAAAAGAATTCTTTTTAACAGATCATCAGGTAATGGGGGAACAGGTTTTGCCTGGTGTCGCTTATCTTGAAATGGCCAGAGCGGCAGGAGCTTATGTAGCACAAGCAGCTATAACTCAATTCAAAGAGGTCAACTGGTTGCATCCCGTAAAGGTCAATGCAGCACCTGTGGAACTTCAGATCAGCATTCAGCACACAGCGAATGCGTTTACTTATGAGATTTATACAAAAGACGGAGCAAAGACTTTACATGGACAGGGAATCCTGAGTACATTTTTACAGCAGGCGCCGGAAACAAAGAATATCAGCGAATTGCGGAATAGTTTTACGCAAAGCGAAGCTAAAGCTGATGTGCTGGACGGCGCAGGTTTTTATGAGATATTTCGTTCGGTAGGGCTAGACTATGGAAAAACCTTTCAGGGAATCCAGCAGATCTATTATAGCGCAGAAGCAGCCTTATCCAAAATTGCTTTGCCGGCGCAGGAAGGTTTCCTGTGGTCACCTGGTCTGATGGACAGCGCATTGCAAACCTGCATGGGGATCAGTCTTATAGACGGGAGCCAGCAGCTGATGTTGCCTTATAGTGTAAGGGAACTTAATATTTATCAGGCGTTACCTGAAGAAATATGGTGTTATGTCAGAAAAAACAGGTCTGGTAAACTGGCAAGCAGTTATGATATTGAACTGTTAAACGAAGCAGGAGAGGTGCTGATTAGTTTTACTGAGCTGGTGGTTTTACCATTAGTGCCTAAAAACACAGTAACAGGCCTGCACTTATATAGCCACAATTGGCAAGCTGAGGCTATTCATAGCGATAAACAGGCGTCGAAAGAATCGGATACTAATCCCCTGGTTTTTCTGGCTGGCGGAGCTGCTGTACTCGCAGAAAAACTGGAAGAAAGATTGGCGTGTGAAGTGAGGATAATCATTGAAAGTACTCCCGATGCTGTTTTTATCCAGTTAATGGAAGAATTACAGCAAAGAAAACTTTCTAAGTTGACGGTGAATTTTGTTTATACAATAGCAGATGAACTGGATTACAGCTTTATTTCGGGACTGTTAAAGACAGTTGTACAAGAAAATCCACTATTTATTGGAAAGATGATCGGGGTAGAAAGCCTTGTTATCAATGAACTGGATAACTTAACGGAAATCCTGCTGGCAGAACAAGGAAATTCAGCAGCAGAAGTACGTTACCAAAAAGGAGAAAGAGAGGTTAATGTTTTAAATCCGGTTTCTGTTTTACAGCAGGAAAGCAGAATTAAAGAAAACGGAGTATACCTGATCACTGGTGGTGCTGGTGGGTTAGGGTTGATTTTTGCTGATTATCTTAATAAGGTAGCCGGAACAAAAATAATCCTTGCAGGCAGAAGCGTTTTGAATACTGCACAAAAAGAAACATTAAAAGAATTGCCGCATACTGTCTATGAACGTTGTGATGTAACCCATTTAGCAGAGGTAAAGGCTTTAATAGAAAAGATCAAGACTGAATATGGCGGGTTAGATGGAATCATTCATAGTGCCGGATTAACCCGGGATAGTTTGCTGATGAATAAAACAGCAACCGAAGTTCAGGAAGTTTTCTATGCAAAGGTTAACGGCGCTAAAAACTTAGACGAGGCAACGCAGCATGAGCAGCTTGACTTTATGGTTTATTGTTCTTCACTGGCCGGGGTTTTTGGAAATAAGGGGCAGTCAGATTATGCTGCTGCGAATGCATGGCTTGATCATTATGCACAATACCGTGAGCAGGAGCGTCTGCAAGGTAAAAGAACAGGAAAAACCCTGAGCATCAACTGGCCATTATGGAAAGAAGGCGGAATGCAGATTGATGCTGCTCAGGAAAAATATATGGCTAATCATTTTGGCCTGTTGCCGATGCCAGCTGCTGACGGGCTTGCAGCTTTGGAGCGCTTGTTAAGCAGTTCAACTGTACAGGGAATTGTTTTATATGGTAATCCGGATAAATTAACTGCGCTGTTAGCTCAACCCGAAACAACTTCAGGCATGAAGACTGAGAAAGCTAAGCAGGCAACTGTAACTGATGATGTGCTGTATGCTGCATCATTGACTTATCTGCGTGGTCTTTTGACTAAAGAGCTTCGGATGAAGGAAGAAAAACTGGATGCAGAAACTCCTTTTGAACAGTACGGAATTGATTCCATTATGATCACCAAATTGACAAATGTACTGGAAGCTGTTTTCGAAAGGATACCCAGAACCTTGTTTTTTGAATGTCAGACCTTAGCGGAATTAACGGAATATTTTGTGGAGGGTTATCCTGAGAAACTGATACAGCTTACAGGTGTAAAGACTTCATTATCTGTTTTGTCAGCTGATTATTCTGAAGTTATTGATCAACTGAGTGACACTACTGAAAAAGTAATCCTGAATCATACTCCGGTTGTCAAATCAAAAGAAATAATAAATCCAGCAGCAACTTCGGTTGCGAACGAACCGGTTGCAATTATCGGTCTGGGTGGAAGATATCCAGGAGCTAAAACCATTGCAGATTTCTGGGAAAACTTAAAGGCAGGGAAAGATAGCATCACAGAAATTCCGGCAGACCGCTGGGATCTGACAGATTTTTATGACCAGGAAAAAGGGAAGGCTGGTAAAAGTTATAGTAAATGGGGCGGGTTTCTGGAGCATATGGATCATTTTGATCCCTTGTTTTTCAATATTTCTGTTCGTGAAGCAGAATTAATGGATCCACAAGCACGTCTATTTCTTCAGACTGCGTGGGAGACACTGGAAGATGCCGGGTATACCAAAACTAAGTTACAAGGGGAAAAAGGTAAAAATGCTTTGGGTGCGCAAGTGGGCGTATATGTAGGCGTGATGTATGAAGAATATCCGCTGTTTGGTGCAGAAGAAAGTGCCAAAGGTAACTTTGTCAATCCCGGAGGAAGTATCAGCAGTATTGCGAACCGTGTATCTTATTTCTTCAATTTTCATGGGCCAAGTATGGCTATTGACACGATGTGTTCTTCCTCTTTAACGGCTATACATCTGGCTTGTGAGAGTATTCAGAACGGTAGTTGTACCATGGCTCTTGCGGGTGGGGTCAATCTAAGCGTACATCCCAACAAGTATCTGATGCTAAGTCAGGGCATGTTTGTTTCCAGCCAGGGGCGATGTGAAAGCTTCGGAGAAGGTGGAGAAGGTTATGTACCGGGTGAAGGTGTAGGCGCAGTATTGCTTAAATCATTGAGCCAGGCATTGGCCGATGGTGACCGTATTTACGGCCTGATTAAAGGCAGTTCATTAAACCACGGTGGTAAAACTAATGGCTATACCGTCCCTAATCCAAAAGCGCAGGCAGCAGTGATTAAAGCTGCTATGAAAAAAGCGGGGGTAAAAGCAGAAGATTTCAGTTATATCGAGGCACACGGTACAGGAACAAGTTTGGGCGATCCTATAGAAATTGCAGGGCTGGCTAAAGCTTTTGACGCTAAAAACAAACAATTTTGCAGTATCGGTTCTGTGAAATCGAATATCGGTCACTGTGAATCGGCTGCTGGAATATCCGGGTTGACCAAAGTATTGTTGCAATTAAAACATCGCCAATTGGTTCCTTCGCTCCATTCTGCTAAGCTGAACCCCAATATAGATTTTGAAAATACCCCATTTAAAGTTCAGCAGGAACTGGGAGAATGGCCAGCATTGAATAATAAACCTCGTATTGCGGGCATTAGCGGGTTTGGAGCAGGGGGCAGTAATGCACATTTGATCATAGCGGAATACATCCCTGCTGAAACTAACTCATACACAGCGGTTATTCCTCCGGTTATGGTGTTGTCGGCAAGAGATACGGATCGGCTTAAAGAGGTCGTAACCAATTTGAAAAGTTATGTTGAGGCACATCCTGAGCTGAACCTTGACGATCTTGCTTATACTTTGCAGACCGGAAGGGAGGCTATGGAAGAGCGGTTAGCTTTTATAGCTTCAGACAGGGAAGATTTACTCTTGCTGCTTGCCGACTATCAAAATCAAAAGGTACAGGAGCTGTATATCGGGAATACCCGTAAAGACCATCCTGGAATTTCATTGGAAGGAAAGTCTGGTAAAGCCTATCTGGAAAGTGCAATCCGCGAAAAAGAAAGCCATGCTCTTGCTCAATTATGGGCTAAGGGAGTTAATATCGACTGGAATTTATTGTATACTGGGCTTAAGCCATCACTCATTGGTTTACCTGCTTATCCGTTTGCAAATGAGCGTTACTGGTTTCCGCAAGGGGAAGGCGAATTGTCGGTTAGGGGCTCATCTAAACTACATCCTTTACTGCATAGTAACTCTTCAAGCTTGCAGGAACAGCAGTTTACCAGTATTTATACCGGGAAGGAATCTTTTCTGATGCATCATCAGGTGCAGCAGGTGAAAATATTGCCTGGCGTAGCTTATCTGGAATTAGCGAGAGCTGCGGGTGAGCAGTCCGTTCAGGAAAAGATTACCCAATTAAAAGAGGTCACGTGGTTTAGCCCGATAAAGGTAGAAACAGCTCCTCAAACTGTGTTTACGAGCCTGTTTGCTGCTGATCAGGAGATTGAGTATGAGATTTATACCAATAATGGTACTGAAGAACTTTTGCATTGCAAAGGAGTATTAACGACAAAAGAGCTGGACAGCCCTGAAAAGCAAGATCTGGATAAAATAAGATCAACTTTAACACAAGAAATAAGTGGCGGGGCTTGTTATAACTTATTTAGCGGAGCAGGACTTGAATACGGTAGCAGTTTCCGCGGTATAAAAGCATTGTACTATAGTGAGGATGTTGTATTATCCCGGATTTCCTTACCAGTGGATTACACCTATGTACTTAATCCAGGTGTACTGGATAGTGCTTTGCAAACCTGTATTGGCATGCAACTGGGCAAAAGCAGTAAAGAGCTCTTATTACCGTTCAGTGTTACCGAACTTAATATCTATCAGGCTCTACCAGATGAGTTATGGTGTTATGCTAAAAAGAACAGAGCGGGCAGCCGGGTGAGCAGTTATGATGTTCACTTGCTGGATGCTGAAGGGCAAGTGCTGATCAGTTTTAAGGAGCTGGTACTATTGCCACTGAATGGCTTTGCCAAATCAGAAACAGCGGTTAATGCCGATGCACAACTTCAGCAGGTTACCTCAGAAAGTAAAGCTAAGCCTGTGCTGCAAAAGGTAAATGGATTGCATTTATTCTCGGATAACTGGAAAGCTGAACCACAGCCTTTCGTTTCTTCAACAGCGGTAACGCCCTTAATTATCCTGGCAGGAGGCACTGAAGCTATGGCTGCCGGACTTCAGGAGAATCTCTCTTTAGTTATTAAAGCCAGTAATCATATCAATGAAGAAGACTTCTTTAACGAAATACTGACCATCGCCAAAGTATTGATGCCACACAAAAATCCGGCACATGTGATGGTGGTATGCAGTATGGATAACTATAGCCAATATGGATTTATTACAGGCTTATTAAAAACATTAACGCAGGAAAATCCGAAAATCACAGGTAAGCTGATCAGTGTAGAAGAAGGTATATTCCAGAATATAGAAGAGCTGACTGGTGTAATCGCTGCTGAACAGCAGACGATTGATCAGGAAATACGCTATCAGGCGGGGCTGCGTGAAGTGAGAACGATGGAAAGTCTATTGACAAAAACATCAAAAAAAGCTGCTGTTAAAATCAAAAAGGGTGGTGTATACCTGATTACTGGCGGTGTTGGTGGATTAGGGCTGATCTTTGCGCAGTATATTAGTAAAACAAAGGGTACAAAGCTAATTTTAACAGGTAGAAGTGAGTCATTAAACCCGGCTCAGCAAAGAGCGGTCGGCCTGCTTGGAAATGCGACCTATTATAACTGTGATGTAAGTGATGGAGTGGCTGTGAATGAGCTGATTAAAAACATTCTTGCTGAACATAAGAAATTGGACGGGATTATCCATAGCGCAGGTGTGATCCGTGATAGTTTAATCCTTCATAAAACAACAGCAGAGGTTAAACAGGTTTTTGCTGCTAAAATAAAGGGGACGAGAAACCTCGATCTTGCAACGAAAAACATAGCGCTGGATTTCATGGTCAGCTGTTCTTCTGTAGCCGGAGTCAATGGCAATGCAGGGCAATCAGATTATGCAGCTGCAAATGCCTGGGTTGATAACTACGCTTATTATAGAGAAAATGAGCGCCTTCAGGGAAGACGCCGGGGTAAAACACTAAGCATTAACTGGCCTTTATGGAAAGACGGCGGGATGCAGCTGGATGCAGAAAGTGAAACCTATATGGAACTGCATTTCGGTTTAGTCCCAATGCCAACAGCAGCAGGGTTGGAAGCGTTTGAAGATTTATTGAACAGTAAAACTGTACAGGGAATGGTACTGTATGGCCAGACTGCTAAGCAATCCAGCCTGGTTGATCAGCTTATCGAAAACGCTGAATCTTTACTGAATGAATCGATAAAAACATCGGATGTTGTAGCTGTAACAGTTGCAGTAACCGACCAGGTTTTGAATGATGCTACTGTAACTTACCTCCGCAAATTACTGGCTAAGGAGTTAAGAATGCCAGAAGAAAAACTATTGCCAGAGGTTCCTTTTGAAAATTACGGAATTGATTCTGTGCTGGTAATCAGACTATCCAATCGTTTAGAAGAAGTATTTGGTAAGCTGCCGCGTACTTTGTTTTTCGAGTACCTGAGCCTGAAAGAACTTTGTGGTTATTTCGTGGAAGCTCACCGTTCACAGCTATTAGCGCTTACAGGTTTGGCTGCTGCTTCAGTTCCTGTGGATTCAGCTGTTCAACAGGAAACCGTCCTGACCGGAACGCCTTTCATTAATCAAAACAGACGTCAGCGTTTTGCGGCGGTTCCGCAACAACAAAATAATTTAACTGAAGCTATTGCCATCATTGGGATCAGCGGACGTTATCCCGGTGCAAATAATCTCTCAGAATTCTGGGAGAATCTTAAAGCAGGGAAAGACTGTATTACCGAAGTCCCTGAAGACAGGTGGAATGCAGAAGAAATATATCACCAGGAAAAAGGACAGCCCGGCAAGAGTTATAGCAAGTGGGGCGGGTTCATGAATGATATTGATAAGTTCGATCCTTTATTTTTCAATATTTCTCCAAGAGAAGCAGAATTAATGGATCCTCAGGAAAGGCTGTTTATACAAACAGTTTGGGAAACGATGGAAGATGCAGGTTATACCCGTGAAAGTTTGAGGGCCGAAGATCAGCAAACAGGAATAGCCAGAAGAATAGGTGTTTATGCGGGCGTGATGTATGAGGAATACCAATTGTTTGGTGCAGAAGAAAGAATGAAAGGGAATTTTGTGACCCCTGCCGGCATTGCCAGCGGTATCGCAAACAGGGTTTCTTACTTTTTCAACTTTAACGGGCCAAGCATGGCGGTAGATACGATGTGTTCGTCGTCATTAACAGCCATACATCTGGCCTGTAAAGATATATTGACGGGAGATACGGATATGGCCATTGCCGGAGGGGTCAATGTCAGCGTACATCCAAACAAATACCTGATGTTAAGCCAGGGACGTTTTGTGTCTGGTGCGGGCCGTTGTGAAAGCTTCGGAGAAGGCGGGGATGGTTATGTACCCGGAGAAGGTGTAGGAACGGTCTTATTAAAGCGCCTGAGCGAAGCAATCAAAGATGGTGACCATATTTATGGTCTGGTTAAAGGCACGGCCTTAAATCACGGCGGTAAAACGAATGGGTATACGGTCCCTAATCCTAAAGCACAGGCCGCGGTTATTCGGGCGGCGATGAAAAAAGCTGGGGTAAAAACTAGTGATTTTAGTTATATCGAAGCACATGGAACAGGTACAAGTCTGGGCGATCCCATAGAGATTGCTGGTTTAACCAGGGCATTTGAAACCACAGATAAACAATTTTGCAGTATTGGCTCAGTAAAGTCCAATATCGGACACTGTGAATCTGCGGCTGGTATTTCGGGTTTAACAAAAGTGATTTTGCAGCTTCAGCATCAACAACTGGTTCCATCGCTGCATTCAGCGGCTTTGAATCCGGACATTGATTTTGCAAACAGCCCGTTTAAAGTACAGCAGACTTTAGAAGAATGGCCTTCCATAGCAGGTAAGCCTCGTATTGCAGGCATCAGCGGTTTTGGTGCGGGAGGTAGCAATGCGCATCTCATTATCCAGGAGTATCAGGGATTACCAGCTCAATCCTACGCTTATGAAATGCCTGCGATCATTATCCTTTCCGCTAAACAGGCCAGCCGTATTCCAATTCAGGTCAGTAATTTAAAATACTTTTTGGAAGCGTATCCGCAAACCAATTTGTACAATCTGGCCTATACACTGCAAACCGGCAGAGAGGCTATGGACGAACGTCTGGCGTTTATTGCAGGTAGTATTGAAGATTTGCTGGTACAGTTAACCAGTTATCATCAAGGGGAAACAGCAAATTCAATTGCCGGCAATATCCGTAAAGGGGAAACTATTGCTGAAGGAAATGACGCGCTGGCTATTGCCCGGGCATGGGTCAAAGGAAAGGCTACAGATTGGAACCTGCTTTATCAGCAGGGCTTACCTTCCCGGATCAGTTTGCCGGCCTATCCTTTTGTGAAAGACCGGTACTGGATTCCTGTAGTCAACAAAGAAATTATCCAAAACGGAACAGCCAGTTTACATCCGCTGCTGCACAGCAATGAGTCTGATCTGAGCGCACAAAAGTTTACCAGCACTTACACAGGTAAAGAAGATTTTTTAACCAAGTGCCACATCCCCAACAATAAAGAGTTGCCAGCTACAGCATTGCTTGAACTGGCAAGAGAAGCGGGTGAGCGCAGTTTGCGTCAACGTATTACACAAATCAAGGACGTGACCTGGATGGATCCTATCCGGGTAAATGGATCTCCGGCTAAAGTACAGATCAATCTGTTTGCTGCCGGAAATGATATTGGTTATGAAATTTACACCCAGCATCAAGCGCAAAAAGAACAACTTAGCGGGTTGGGTTTATTGAACGCAACGCTTCAGCAAGTGCCGGATCAAAAAGATATTCAGGCTTTATTAAAGCATTACCAGCACGAGATCAAAAAAGATGAACTTTATCAATTGTTTGCCGATGCGGGTAAAAACCATGGGATTGATTTTCAGGGAATATCAAATTTATATTATGATGAGACACAGGCACTGTCAAAAATAGAGCTGCCGGTAACGGATGGTTTCATTTTATCTCCGGGATTACTGGATAGTGCTATACAAACGTGCACTGGCTGGTTATTGAGTCAGGGTGAACGTTCATTATATCAGCTTTCCGGAGCTGCCGAAATAACGATTTTTGGAACATTGCCTGCTGTAATCTGGTGTCACGCAGTTTTTGAAAGACAAGCGAAGGATACTATTTGTTGTCAGCTTGATGTGCTGAATGCGATGGGAGATGTTTTACTGCGTTTCAAAGACCTGATCTTAGTCCCTGAGCAGCAGTCAGAAGATGGCTTAAAAGGCAGGTCATCTATGGCTTACAAACCTGTATGGGACCGGATAATAACATTACCCGCTGTTTCCGCGCCAATTTCAGGAAAACAAGTACTGGTTACTGGAAATTCTAACCCGGTATTTGCACAGCGGCTTGGCCAATGGTTAACGGATCAGGGAGCAGAAGTTTCGATCGTTGAAAAACTGGAAACTATTCCTGAGGAGCTTGCAGGTGTTTATCTTTTGCAGGGACTTCCGGGATTAACAGAAGGACCGGATCACGAAATGGCTGTATTTACAAGCGTAAAACAGTTATTGAATGCAGCAGCCAAAGATTTAAAACTAACCGTATTTACGTGTCAAACGCAGCAGGTATTTTCTGGTGACGTAGTCACAGCAGCTGGTAGCGGGATTAACGGATTGATTGGCGCACTGGTTAAAGAACAGCCGCAATGGTCAATCAGCAGAATTGATCTGGAACTGTCCGATGATCCTCAAATGCCAGTGGAACCGGATTGGTCAACGCTGTTTGCTACCAGCTTAAATAAAGAAAATGCAGTGACCTGTTTAAGAGCGCACCATTATTACAGACAACAGCTTTGTCCTTTAGTTTTACCAGAGGTGAAGTCTTCAAAATTCAGAAAATCTGGTGTTTATATCTTATTAGGTGGTGCTGGTGGGTTAGGCAAAGTAACCACTGCGTATTTGGTAAAGCATTATCAGGCTCAGGTTATCTGGCTGGGAAGAAGACCCGTAGATGCGGCTATTCAGGCGGCTCAGGAAGAAATTTCAAGATTAGGCGTGAAGCCTGAATACTATCAATGTGATGCTGCTAAGCTCTCAGATGTTGAAAAAGCCTATCAGCTGATCAGAGAAAATCACCAGGAAATACATGGTCTTTTTCATTCGGCAATTGTCCTTCAGGACAGGCTGCTGAAGAATATGACTGAAGAGGATTTTAATAAAGCTTTTATTCCTAAATCTGTGGCCAGTTCTAACCTGGTGGATGTTTTTGGACAGGAGCCAATGGATTTCATCTGTTTTTACTCTTCTGTACAGGCATTGGTTCATGCGCCGGGTCAGAGTAACTATGCCGCAGGTTGTGCTTATAAAGACAGTTATGCGTTAAGCGTAAATAGCGGGCGTATCCCTGTGAAAATTATCAACTGGGGATTCTGGGGTGAAGTTGGTGTAGTGGCAGCGGATGGTTATAAAGATAAAATGAAACAGGCTGGTGTAGAGAGCATCAGTGCTGAAGAAGGTATGCAGTTATTGGAAATGGTGATCGGCAGTGAACAGCAGCAGGTTGTTGCGATTAAACTATCTGCTGCGGCAGCGGCATCCATACCGGCTATGCGTCAGGATCTGGAAATTTCGGCTGTAAAAGCATTATCCATATTGCAATTGGCAAAACCTGATGAGTTAGTTTATCCTAAAGCAGATCAGCTGGATTTAACTTTTAAAACCCTTTGTTGTAAAGGGCTGTTAAAAGTTTTGCTGGAAATGGGTTTAATACAGCAGCAACAAGCAGGACAGACTTTAAGTAGCCTGAGAACAGCATTAACTATCCATGATAAATATGAGCAGCTATTCTTTGTGCTGATCGGATTGCTCCAGGAGCAAAACTACCTTACTGTAAAAGATTCACAAATTACTATTGATCCTGCTATTCAATCGGAACTTATCAATTTCAGTTTTGAACAGCAAATGAATGCACTGGTAACGCAGGAACAGGAATATCGCCCGCATGGGGCGCTACTGCAAATCTGTTTAGCGGCTTTCCAGGAGATTTTACGTGGAAAACAGCAAGCAACCACCGTCATGTTCCCCGGGGGAAGTATGGAGTATGTGAGTGGTATTTACAAAGGAAATGCGCAATCTGATTATTTCAATAATTTATTAGCCAGTATTGTCAAAAATAGTGTTGCTCAGAGCATTCCTTACTTACAGACTGGTGAAAAGATCAGGATACTGGAAGTTGGCGCCGGAACGGGTGGCACGAGCCAGGTGGTTTTCAAAGCACTGGAGCCTTATAAAGAACATCTTTTTTATCTGTACACTGATTTGTCACGCAGCTTCCTGAGCTATGCGGAACAGCATTTCAAAGGCATTGCTCCATATCTGGAGACGGCGATCCTTAACATCGAGCAGGCTCCTGCTCAGCAGCAGGTTGCTCTTGGAAGTTATGATATTGTGATTGGGGCCAATGTGGTACATGCGACTAAAAACATGACCGTAACGCTAAACAATATCAAGACTTTACTGAAGAAAAATGGCCTGTTTATCCTGAATGAAATTGCACGGACCGAACTTTTTACCACACTTACTTTTGGTTTACTGGACGGCTGGTGGCTTTATGAGGATGCAGGAATCAGGTTAAAAGGCAGCCCTGGTTTATCAGCAGCAGGCTGGAAGACTGTGTTAACAGAAACAGGCTATTCGCAGGTAAAAAGCTATCCGGGCCTGACTGATCTTTCTCAGCAGATTGTATGTGCACTCAGCGATGGAATGATTCAGCACGGTTTAAAAGTGACCAGCATAATTCCTCGGCAGAACAAACAAGCACCTGTTCTGCAAAATACAATAATCAAGCATAATGAACCAGTAATGAAAAAAGCAATGGATAATAAAACCCTGGTTAATAAAGTGGTTAACATCGCTGCGGCGCTGATTAAACTTCCACCCGGTGAATTCGATATAGAGAGCCAGTTTATGGATTATGGATTTGATTCTATCCTGAGTATGGAACTGGTTAAAAACATCAATGAAACATTAAATGTGGCATTGAAGCCTACTGATATCTTCAGTTATAACAATATACAACAGCTGGCAGATTTTCTGCAACAGAACTTTGGGGAAATATTGCAAACAGAATTGACTGTAGAAATTGCAGACCCAGTAGTCGTTAATTCGTTAAGCGCATCTGTGAAAACGCGTTTTACAGCATCTACGGTTCCTGCTGAACCTGTTTATGCAGCCGGGAATGATATCGCTGTGATCGGTATGAGCGGCCAGTTTGGTGCTGCAAATGATATGGATACTTTTTGGGAAGTGTTAAAGAACGGGAAAAGCCTGGTGGGCGATTTACCGGACAGCAGATGGCAGGGGTATGTCAATAAGGAAAGTTTTAAATGGACGGGAAGTTTTATGCTGGATATCGACAAGTTCGATCCGGTATTCTTTAAGATCTCTGGAAATGAAGCTGAGTTGATGGACCCTCAACAGCGTTTGTTCTTAGAGCATTGCTGGAAAGCGATAGAGGATGCAGCGATTAATCCGAAAAGTTTAAAAGGCAGCAAGTGCGGGGTTTATGCGGGAGTTGCACCGAGTGATTACAGTATCCGCGAATGTGAAGAAGCTTCAGTAATGTGGGGCAATTCCAGTGCAGTATTAGCGGCCAGAATTTCTTATTTACTGGATTTAAAAGGGCCTGCGGTTTCTGTAGACACAGCCTGTTCAAGTTCTCTGTTAGCGATGGACATGGGATGCAGCAGTTTGCAAAAAGGTGAAACTGACCTGATTATTGCTGGTGGGGTCAATATAATGACCACTCCTGGTTTTTATTCGCTGGCTGACCGGGCAGGGATGATGTCTGCTGGCGGACAGTGTTATACTTTCGATAAACGTGCAGACGGTTTTGTTCCGGGCGAAGGTGTAGGGGTCGTGATCATGAAGCGTCTTGCAGATGCAGAAAGGGATGGTGACCGTATTTATGGTGTAATCAAAGCGAGTTTAACAAATCAGGATGGTGCCTCGAATGGGATTACTGCGCCAAGTGTTTTAGCGCAGCAGGAATTGGAAAAAGAGGTTTACCAGAAGTTTAAGATCAATCCGGAAACAATTTCTTATGTAGAAGCACATGGCACAGGAACAAGTTTAGGCGATCCTATTGAACTAGATGCTTTAACACATGCTTTTAGACAATATACAGCGCGTAAACAGTATTGCACCATTGGAAGCGTTAAAACCAATATCGGCCATACACTGGTTGCTGCGGGCGTAGCAGGGGTAATGAAAATCATGTTATCCTTAAAACATAAACAGTTGCCTCCTTCATTGAATTATGAGGAATGTAATCCTTTAATTGACATGCTGAACAGTCCTTTCAAGGTGGAGTCAAAACTAATGGACTGGGCAACTGAAAATAACAGTCCAAGGCGTGCCGCAATTAACAGCTTTGGTTTTAGTGGGACTAATGTCCATATGATCATTGAAGAATATCAGGATAACAGGCCTGCTGTGGCTGCTACAGGCCCCGCTATCATTGTAATTTCTGCTAAAAATGCAGAAAGACTTCAGCATCAGGTTAAGAATCTTGTTTCCTGGCTGGAACGTAATCCAGACAGCCTGCTGCATGAAATTGCCTATACCTTGCAAAAAGGCAGACAGCCGATGGAAGAACGTCTGGCTATCATTGCTTCAGATCGTGCAGAACTGAATAAACAGCTTACTGACTTCTTAAATGGTAATACAGAGCAGTTAATGACGGGCAATATTAAAAAGAATAAAGCAGACTTTTTACTGGAAGGCGGAGCAGGGCAGGCTTATATTGATTATGCGGTTTCGCATGGAGAAATCAAGTCTATTGCGCTGTTATGGACTAAAGGAATTGCAATTAGCTGGGACTTATTGTATACTCAGGGCAAGCCAAAAAGAATCAGCTTACCAGCTTATGCTTTTGCCCGTCAAAGGTATTGGGTACCTGAAGCGAAAAATTTAGTGAGTCAGCAACATCATAGCTATTTACATCCACTGTTACACCAGAATACTTCAACGGTTAAAGCGCTTCAGTTTACAAGTGTTTTCACTGGAAAAGAAAAGTTTTTGGTAGATCATCAAATACAATCCAGGAAAATATTACCAGGTGTAGCTTATCTGGAAATGGCCAGGACGGCTGGTACAGAAGCTTTATCGCAAACAGTAACCGGCCTGAAAAATGTGGCCTGGCTGAGTCCGGTTAGTGTAACCGGTCAGGAAGAAAAAGTACATATCCGTTTACAAAGTTACGGGGAAGAGCTTAGTTATGAAATTTACTCCGTAGCCGGACAAGAACGTTTGCATAGCCAGGGACGTATTTCAATAGCGCCACTGTCAGCGAAAGACCGTCTGGATCTGAAAGCTATCCGCAGCAGGTTAGGTGATTCCGTCGAACGCGCAGCTTGCTACGACATATTTAAGCAAATGGGGTTAGATTACGGTGCCAGTTTCCAGGGAATTGAAACGATGTATTATTCCGGATCAGAAGCTTTGTCGAAGATCTCTCTGCCTCAGGAAAATGGATTCGCTGTTTCTCCTGGTTTATTGGATAGTGCATTGCAAACCTGCATGGGGCTTAGTTTCGCTGGCAAAAAATCGAGCGTACAGCTTCCTTTCAGTGTGAAAGAGATCTCGTTTTATGCTGAGGTACCAAACACAGTCTGGAGTTATGCAAGAAAAAGTAAAACTAACCATGGAAATGGCCCTGTGACTATTTATGATGTAGATATTGTCAATGAAATGGGAGATGTTTTATTAAGCTTCTGTGATTTTGTAACCCTTCCGGTTGATGGGCCGGGGAAAACGGAAACGACTGAATCTGTCATAGATGCCTGCATTTTTAATATGAATTGGGAAGAGTCTGCGGCACAAGAGAGTTTTGTGGAGCAAGAACATGAGGTGGTCCCGCTGATCCTTCTGGCTGGTGGCCCGGCTCAGCTTGCAGAAAACCTGACAGGAGAGTTAGGTGTTGAAACAGAAGTGATTACAGGGGAAACCGCTGAAGAATATCTGCTCAATGTGATGGCTGTGGTTCAAAATAAAGTAACGGCAAAACACCATTCTCATTTGATGATTGTTTGCAGCCAGGAAGATTATCTGGAATATGGTTTCATCTCCGGCTTATTAAAAACAGCTCACCTGGAAAATCCGGGGATCAGCGGAAAGCTAATCGTTACCGACCGCTTATCTGTTAAGGATATGCCAGAACTGATAACGGTTCTGCAAGCAGAGCTGAATACTACAGATGCGGAAATCCGCTATGAGACTGGCATCAGAAAAGTAAAAAAACTTCAGGAAACCGAGCTGTCAGCTAGTGATGGATTGAAGATCAAAGAAGGGGGTGTTTACCTGATTTTGGGGGGCGCAGGTGGAGTAGGCCGTATCTTTGCAAATCACATCAGTAAAATCCCGCAGACTAAGGTAGTTTTAGCGGGCCGGGGTGAATTAGATGCAGAAAAGAAGGCTTTCATCTCCGGATTAGCACATGGTGATTACTTCAATTGTGATGTAACTAACTCAGAAGAAGTAATCCGTTTACTTGCGCTGGTTAAGGAAAAATATCAGCGGATAGATGGGATTATCCATAGTGCAGGTGTTACCCGGGACAGCCTGATTATTAATAAAACGCAGCAAGAAGTACACGAGGTGCTGGAAGCTAAGATTACCGGGGTTAGAAATCTGGATGAGGCTTCTAAAAATGAAGCACTCGATTTCATGATCTTTTTTTCCGGACTGGCTGGTATCTCAGGAAACGCAGGGCAGGCAGATTATGCGGCTGCG
The DNA here is from genome assembly GCF_014200595.1 of Pedobacter cryoconitis. NCBI lineage: Bacteria > Pseudomonadati > Bacteroidota > Sphingobacteriia > Sphingobacteriales > Sphingobacteriaceae > Pedobacter > Pedobacter cryoconitis. The sequence goes on along the minus strand of NZ_JACHCG010000001.1, from coordinate 2,767,433 downwards.
AATGTCTATTTAGACAATTATGCTTTCTACAGAGAAAGTGAACGTATCAAAGGGAAAAGACAAGGTAAAACGATTAGTATTAACTGGCCATTCTGGAAAGAAGGCGGGATGTCTATTGATCAGGCAAGCCTGGAATATCTGAATAAACAATATGGATTATTACCGCTGCCTTCTGCTTCAGGGATTGATATTTTTGAGCAGTTGTTAGGCAGTGCGTATAATCAGGGGGTAGTGGTTTATGGAAAAGTGGATAAAATAAGGCCACAGTTCCTGAACAAACTAGTGGTGAAACAGAAACAGGTCAGTGCTGCTGCTCCTGTAGAACATCCTGCGGGTTTACATCCAAAAGTAGCAGCGAAATTACTGACTATCACAGCGCAATTGTTAAAGCTTCCGGAAAGTGATCTGGAACTGGATGAGAAATTAAGTGATTATGGTTTTGATTCTATTTTGCTGATCAAATATTCCAATGAACTGAATGATTTCTATGATACTGACCTTACTCCAGCTGTTTTCTATAATTATCCAACTATAGACGGGCTTGCTGAGTTTCTGGTGGAAGAATATCAGGATAAATTATTGGTTAAACATCAGCCGGAACTGGTCTTCACTCCACAAGAGGAAATGCGGGAAGAAGCTTTACCAGAGGTTGTTCAAAAGCGCTATCCGCTTTCAGAAGGTCAGAAAGGTTTGTGGTTTATCCAGCAACTGGAACCGGAAAATGTGAATTATAATGTGCCTGTATCCTTTATCATACCGGGTAAAATTGAGCATACACTGGTAAAAAAAGCTTTCCAGTTTACATTGGATGAGTATCCGATCTTAAAATCAAGCTTTCTGACAGATGAATTGACGGGTGAGGTTTATAATCAGTTCAACAATCTGGCTGAAGTTGATTTAGATGATCAGGATCTGATTGAAGATCAGCAGATCAAAGAAGTTTGCTGGGGGCTGATCAGGACACCGTTTAACCTGGAAACAGACCGTCCGGTCAGGTTATATATCAGAAGAGATCAAAAAGCAGCTAAAAACTATGTCCTGCTGGTTTTTCATCATATCATATTTGATGGAATGTCGAGTTCTGTATTTATTGCTTCACTCTTTGAAAAATATCAGCAGCTTTTAAACGGGCAGAAGATTGCCTTAAAAGAACCTGATTTTGCCTATTTCAATTATGTAGAATGGGAACAGACCTATATGCAGAGTAAAATGGGAGAGAAAAGCCTGGCTTACTGGAGAGAAAATCTGTCTGGTGTATTGCCAATCTTAAACCTGCCTTATGATTTATATGTTCCGGGCAAACTAAAAACAACAACAATCGGCATTGAACGGATGCAGCTTGAACAGCAGCAGGTTGAACAATTGAAAGAGTTAAGCCGGGCACTGAAAGTTAATTTATCTGTGATCTTCTCTGGTATTTATGCCATGCTGCTTCATAAATTGACTGGTGAGGAAGATCTGCTGGTCTTAATGCCTACAGCCGGCCGTCCGCGGAAGGAGTACGAAAACAGCATCGGTTATTATGTAAACATGATGATTTTGCGTAATCGTATATCTCCGGAACTGACCTTCGCTGAACTGGTGAAAAACATTCAGCAGGAAATGATCAATGGGATATCGCACGCTGCTTATCCATTGCCTAAGTTATTGGCAGATCTGAATCTTGATCGTTCTGGTACCAGGGAAACGCCGTTTAAGGTGTCGTTCATTTATCAGAATATCTTTGATGAGATGCTGAAAGGCGGATCGGGAGTTGAAATCTATGATGAAGTTTACCAGGAAACGGCACATGTTTATTCCTTAGAAATACAGGACTTAAAAAAGGATATTATCCTTAGTCTGAAATATGATCAGGATGTATTTGCTTCCGCGTCAATCAAGCGGCACATGGAGTATTTCAACGAGCTGCTTAAAGGCGTGCTGGAAGATGCCTCAAAACAGCTTAAGACTTATGAAATGCTTTCTGCAAAAGAAATTCATTACCTGTTAAATGAACGCAATGCGACCGCTGTGGCTTATCCGCAAAATAAAACACTTTCGGATCTTTTTGAGCAGCAGGTGCTGCAAACACCAGATCATATTGCAGTAGTGCATGATGGCGGGCGGATCACTTACAGGGAACTGAATAACAAGGCGAACCGCCTGGCTGGTTTATTAGTGAAATCAGGGTTGCCTGCAAATGCACCGGTAGCGATAGTTTCTCATAAAAGCCTGGAACAAGTTTGGGGTGTAATGGGTATTCTGAAAGCAGGAGGTCATTATATTCCTGTGAAAGGCAGTTTGCCACAAGCAAGGATGAATGAGCTGATTTCCCAAACTGAATCCAGTATTGTACTGGTACAGCGTGATTATCTGGACAAAGTCCATTGTCCTGAAGGCGTAAAAGTTATCGTATTGGAAGAGGATACTTTTGCCGGGGAGGCTGCGGAACATGAAACGGTGAAAGTACTGGATACTGAGCTGGCTTATATCATTTTTACTTCGGGATCTACTGGAAAACCAAAAGGGGTGATGATCGATCACAGAGGCGCCGTAAATACGCTGTATGATATGAACGCACGTTTTAATATCACGGCAGATGATAAGGTATTCGGTATCTCTGATCTGAATTTTGACCTTTCTGTCTATGATATCTTTGGTACACTGGCTTGCGGGGCAACATTGATTCTGCCTTTAGAGCAGGAGGGATTAAATCCGGATATCTGGCTTCGTTATGTACAGGAAGAAAAAGTAACCGTTTGGAATTCTGTACCTCAGATTGTTAACCTGCTGATTGAAAGACAGGAGGATAACGCGGAAATGCAGCTTTCCAGTTTGAGGATGTACTGGATGAGCGGCGATTGGATTCCGCTGGATCTTCCAGGCAGAATCAGGGCGCTGAATCCTGATAGTGAAGTGATTAGCCTGGGTGGAGCGACAGAAGGATCTATCTGGTCTATTTATTTCCCTATAGGCGAAGTTGATCCTTCCTGGAAAAGCATTCCTTACGGTTATCCCCTTGGAAATCAGGAAATGTATGTACTGGATGCTAATCTTTCCCCTTGTCCGGTAAATGTTCCCGGGGATATTTATATCGGGGGAATTGGGGTAGCTAAAGGTTATCACAATGATCCGGAGAAAACTGCGGCTGGTTTTATGCTGCATCCGGAAATGGGAAAACAGCTTTACCGTACTGGGGATATGGGCTGCCAGCATCCTGATGGCTTTATAATGTTCCTTGGCAGACAAGACGGACAAGTAAAGATCAATGGGTTCAGAGTAGAGCTTGGGGAAATAGAAACCGTTCTGCAACTTTCCCCTCTGGTTAAACAAGGTATAGTGCTGACTGTGGAAGATGACTGCCGGAATAAGCGGTTAGTCGCTTATGTAGTGGTTCATGATCCTTTGAATAAGGAAGAATTACAACAACATCTGCGGGCTCATTTACCGGAATATATGGTGCCTTCTTTATTTGTGGAAATAGACAAAATCCCTTTGTCTTCTAATGGAAAAGTAGACCGGAAAGCTTTACCTGATGCAGAACTCAGTGCTGTTACCCACCGGGATTTTATAGCACCATCTGATGCGATGGAAATTGAACTGGCTGCGATCTGGTCAAAATTGCTGAAAACAGAAGAGGTAGGTATTCATGATAATTTCTTTGATGCGGGAGGAAATTCGCTGACAATGATCCAGCTGACACATAAAATCAATACGGCATTCGGAAAAGATATCCAGTTAATCCATATCATGAAAAGCCCGACCATTGCGGAAATCAAGGTATTAATCAATGCCTATGAAGAGGCGCAGGATGCGGCTGTTTTAACTTTAAGAGAGGGAACGGCAGAAGAAGTAGCCTTTATTATTCCAGGGGCACTGGGTTCAACAGAAGGTTATTTTGGCCTGGCTGGTAATTTACCCGGAGAAGGTGCTGTATATGGTTTGCAGATGAAAGGGATTGCCGGAAATGAAACACCAAATACAAGCATTGAAGCCATGGCTGCATATAACCTGGAGCAGATCAAACAGACTGGTGTAATTGGTGGAGTCACTTTATTAGCCCATAGTTATGGCGGTATTGTGATCTATGAAATGATCAGACAGGCTGAAGGCACGGGGGTAGAGATTGAGAAAGTTATTTTACTGGATTGTTTTGTAGATCCGCTTTCTTCTTTCTATACCGTACAAGAGGCTGATAAGCTGGGTACTTACTTCCGGTCGCTGATTAAATTCAGTCAGCCCTGGCTGGATGAAAAAGCGGTAACCAGTTTAGTAAACCAGTTACCTGCGGAAAACTACATGACGTTTATTTGTGAAATCGTCCATACGCTTCCTGCAAAAACAATAGGAAAAATGTGGGAGGTATTCCGCGCAGCTGTTTCAGCTGTTTACAGCATGGAGGAGAAATTAAACCAGACGGTCAATTTCATACAGGCTGATAATTCAAAACTCGAAGGAGAGGACTGGGGGGATGCAGGGGCAGCAGCGGGTTGGGATAATTATTTCAGCGACGTACAAATCATCTATTCGCAGGCCAATCACTTTACCATCGTGAATGCACCTTATTGTACAGAATGGTTAACAGAAATGAACATTGAACAGAATATAAAACAAACTTTATAGCAGATATGAAAGTAGTTATGTTTCCCGGACAGGGATCGCAATACAAAGGAATGGGAAAGGCTTTTTTTGATACATTTAAACAGGAAACTATACTGGCTTCTGATATATTAGGGTATGATCTGGAAGAGTTATGTATCAAAGATCCTGAGCGTCAGCTTGGGAAAACGGCATTTACACAGCCGGCACTTTATGTGGTGAATGCGTTTACTTATTATGCAAGTCAGCCGAGAACTAAGCCTGATTATTTTATTGGCCATAGCCTGGGCGAGTACAATGCTTTACTGGCGGCAGAAGCGTTTAGTTTTGAAACGGGACTGAGGTTAGTTCAAAAAAGAGGGGCATTGATGGCTGCTGCATCTGGTGGTGGAATGGCTGCGGTATTGGGTCATAAAGTAGAGGCTGTACAGCAAATGTTAGACGAGGGTGGGTATACTGATATTGATATTGCAAATATCAATACACCTACACAAATTGTGATCGCTGGCCCGCAGGATGCGATCAACAGAATTGTACAGGAATTTGAAGCCAGGAAGATCAAGATCTTTCCGCTTTTTGTAAGTGCCCCTTTCCATTCCAGGTATATGAAGCCTGCGGCAATCGAGTTTGAAGAGTTTTTAAAGAATTTTAGTTTCTCCGCGTTACAGACTCCTGTAATTGCTAATGTAACGGCAAAAGCTTATCAGGATAATCAGGTAACTGATTTACTGGCTAAACAGATTGAAAGTTCTGTGCAATGGACAGATACAATCCGGACGTTAATGGGAAAAGGTGTTGATGATTATGAAGAAACGGGCAGTGTTATCCTGACTAAAATGGTCAATGAAATTAAGGAAAACTGTACACCGATAGTGGAAGAAAGGGTAGTTGTGGAAGAAAAAGTGATTGCTGAAGAAAAACCACATACCAATGGTATACCTATCAAAGTAAATGGAAAAACAGCTGGCAAAACCTGCTTATCTACGCGTTTGGGAAGCCAGGCGTTCCGTAAAGATTATGGCGTGAAATACGCTTATGTTGCCGGAGCTATGTACAGAGGAATTGCCTCCCGTCAGCTTGTCGTGAAACTGGCAAAAGCAGGGATGCTTGGTTTTCTGGGGACTGGTGGAATGTCATTAGCAGAAATGGAACAGAATATTATACAGATCCAGCAAGAATTAACCAATGGCGAAGCCTATGGTGTCAATTTTCTGCATAATCTGAATGATCCTGCATTTGAAATGAAGGCTGCTGAACTTTTCCTTCGTTATGGGGTAACCAACATCGAGGCTTCTGCCTATATGCAGATGATGCCGGCCCTGGTTTACTATAGATTGAAAGGTTTAGAAAAAGGAGCTGATGGTGCAGTGCTTTGCAAGCATAAAATAATTGCGAAAGTATCAAGACCGGAGGTTGCAGAGGTTTTTATGCGGCCGGCGCCAGAAAAGATGGTGAAACGTTTGGTAGAAGATGGGTTGATTAGTGAAGAGCAGGCATCGCTTTCTAAGTTAGTCCCTATGAGTTATGATATTTGTGTGGAAGCAGATTCGGGCGGTCATACTGATCGTGGAATTGCAATGGTTTTGCTGCCTTCAATTCAACGTTTAAGAGCAGATATCTCAAAAGAATATGCTTATGGTCAAACTATTCGTGTAGGGCTTGCGGGTGGTATCGGTACACCACAAGCTGCAACTTGTGCTTATGTAATGGGCGCAGATTTCATCCTCACAGGGTCTATTAACCAATGTACTGTGGAAGCAGGAACCAGTGATGCTGTAAAAGACCTTTTACAAGATATCAATGTTCAGGATACGGATTATGCGCCAGCCGGTGACATGTTTGAAATCGGGGCGAAAGTACAGGTATTGCGCAAGGGAGTACTGTTTGCCGCCAGAGCTAACAAACTTTATGCCTTATATAATCAGTATAACGGGTTGGATGAGATCCCTGAAAAGACATTGATCCAGTTAGAGAAGACCTATTTTGGTAAAACAATAGCCGAAATATGGGACGAAGTAAGGGTTTACTGTAAAGCAGCAGGAGCAGAAGCTGAAATTATCAAAGCGGAACAGAATTCAAAGAATAAAATGGCTTTGGTATTCCGCTGGTATTTTGGATATACGAACAAACTAGCATTTGAAGGGAATATAGAAAATAAGACCAATTTCCAAATCCATACAGGTTCTGCCCTGGGTGCTTTTAACCAATGGGTAAAGGGTACGCAGCAGGAGAGCTGGAAAAAGCGCCATGTAGATGAAATAGGTATTAGTATTATGGTTGGTGCGGCGAAATTATTAGAGGATGCTGCTTTAATGGTAAACAATTAAATGATTAAAAGCGGTTTGAAACCTATTGTATTGTTGTTTTCCGGGCAGGGAAGTCATTACCGGGGCATGGGCAGGGAATTGTTTGAACAATACCCGAAGTTCAGAAGCAGCCTGGAAGAGATGGATAAAATTGTCCGGAAACAACTGAACAGCTCTTTGATTGAAGAACTTTACACGAAAAAAGAAGAGCCTTTTGAGGAACTGCTGATTACGCATCCGGCAATTGTTGCTGTTGAAATTGCTTTGTACGAAGTGATCACAGATATGGGGATCAAGCCAGATTTTGTATCTGGTAATAGTTTAGGGGAATTTGCTGCGGGCGTGGCTAATGGAATCTGGGATGCCACTGCGGCTATAGAGGCTGCTATAGAACAGGCAAAGTCAATATGCCGCAGTGATATCGATGGGGGAATGCTGGCTGTATTAACGGAGGAAGAAAAATTGAAAGACCTTTATTTACAGCATGGGCTATTTCTTGCATCAAATAATTTTAATGGACATTTCACTTTATCGGGCAGAATGCAGGATTTAGAACTGTTTGAACAGGAACTTTCCCGCCGGGAAATCAACTTTTTCCGTTTGCAGGTAACCTGTCCGTTTCATTCTCCTTTATTACAACAGGCAAGTGTTAGTTTTAGTCAGTATACAGCCTCTGCGACTGCTTTGGGCAATCCTAAACCTGGTTTTGTGTCTGGTTTTACAGCAAAAGAGATGGATGTACTGACGGATGATTATTTCTGGCAGGTGGTGAGCCGGTACACTAATTTTCCGGAAACAGTTAGTTTTTTTGAAAATATGGGTCCTTGTTTATATATTGACATGGGGCCTTCGGGAACCAGTGCTGCTTTTGTTAAATACAATTTACAATCGGATACTGAATCTGAAATATTTCAAATTATGAGCCCCTATAAGGGAGAAATGAAGCAATTGAAAAAGTTACAGGCTATTATCGGGTAAAAACAGAATAACATGGAAGTCAAACTTTTTCGGGTATCGAATGAAAATATAAAAAATCAGTGTTATCTTATTTATGAAGATAACGCTGGTATTCTGGTAGACCCTGCATGGGATTACGAGTTGATCAATGATTTTTTGCAGGATAATCAAATTATATTGAAAGGTATTCTTTTAACGCATGCGCATCATGACCATACGAACCTGGCGGCTGCTTTTGCAGAAAAACATGAAGTGCCTGTTTATATGTCGGCGATTGAAATCCGGCAATATAGTTTTACCTGTCCACAGCTGGTTGCGGTACAGCATTTACAGGAGTTTGTAATTGATGACTTTACAGTTACGGCACTACTGACCCCCGGTCATACTAAAGGAAGTACATGTTATCTGATTGGTGAACATTGTTTTACAGGAGATACTGTTTTTATAGAAGGGGTAGGGATCAGCGATGATCTGAATGTAAATTCCTTGTTTTATTCAGTACAATTTATAAAGCAATATCTGCCAGCGAATACGCTGATCTGGCCGGGACATTCCTTTGGACAAACTCCAGGTAAAGAACTCAGCTTTTTATTCCGGAATAATATCTATTTTCTGCTGAACCGCAGAGAGGCTTTTGTAGAATTCAGAATGCGGAAAAATCAACCTGATCCTTTTGCTTTTAAATAATTTCTGATGCGTAGTATTGTTGTTGAAAAACTTGTTTTGCAGCGGGCTGACGGCGTATTTCCTGCCGCCATTGCTATTGTGAACCAGACCCTGAGTGAGTTAAAGAACATTCGTTATTCATTTTTGCACCCTAATGAACTGAATTTCTTTGAGACCCTGAAATTTGCAAGAGTGCAGCATAGTTATTTGCTGGGAAGGTTTGCTGCTAAAAGAGCATTGTTCGCCTTTCTGGAAAACTTCGTGATGACAGAGGTAGAGATCGCTGCCGGAATATTTCAGCAGCCTATAGTGTATTTACCGGGTACAGGAAATATACAACTCAGTATCGGACACAGAGAAGAAATGGGAATTGCTATAGTTTACCCGGAGAGTCATCCTATGGGGGTAGACGTCGAATTGGTGGAGCAGGAGCAAAGTGAAACCATCAGGGACATCGTCGCTTTGGGAGAGCAGAATAAACTCCAGCTGATCCATAGCGATCCGGGCAAAAGTCTTACACTTTTATGGACGATGAAAGAAGCATTGTCTAAAGTGCTGAAAACGGGTTTAATGACCCCTTTTGAGTTGTTTGAAATTGATAATGTACAGCGTCAGGATGATATTGTGATTTGTCATTTTGTTAATTTTCCTCAGTATCAGTCTTTATCATGGCTGGCTGATGGTTATGCCTGGTCCATTGTTTTGCCCAGGAAAAGTGAATTAGACCTGAAGGTGATCAGGCATTTGTATTTATAAAAAATGTAAGATCAGGTATCCTGGATAAAGAAGTTTCCGATTTCAACTGGCCGCTGGTATTTTTTGACGAAATTTCTTACGCTTACCGGTAAATATAAATAGCCAATTCCGTCAGTGCCTAAAAGACCACTATGGACAGGGCTGAGCTCAGAAATCAATTTGTCTTCAAGCTGCAAAATAAACTCCGGACCAAAAAAACCTCCGAATATGGAAGCAAAATTTGCCATGAGTTCAGGATCTATATTTATAGGGTCTTGTAACCAGGCGGGAAATTGTGCCCCAAATTTTGAGGTGGTTAATTTTGAGCCTTCAAACCATTCCTGCCCTGCGGGAAAATCTTCTTTGCCTTCTTGCTCCGAGAATCTGGTCAGCACTATTTTCTGCTCAGGAATCGGAATTGGCAAATCTGCCATCTCCACAGCCCGTCCTGTATCATAATGTAAAATAACTTTTACTGTACCATTCTTCATTTTCTCTGCCTGTTTCGGGTCATTAACAGTATACATGCCTGGCATATTACTGCCAACCCCGAATTCCGGATGTATTTTTACTGATAAGAATATACTGATAGCGTAGTTGCTGTCTTCCAGTAAATTATTAACCGCATAACCGGCATCAAAAAGATCTTTCTTTAAAGACATTAAAAGCAACATTGGCTTTTGGGTAACCGGACAAACAGGGTAATCTGCGATTTCAATATTGGCTGCTCCGCCAATCCGGGAAGCGGACTCCTGCTGTTCTAAATTTGTTGTTGTGATATGATACATAATTTGCTAAATCGGTAGCAAAATAGTTATAATGTTCATTTTATTGTCTGCTTTGATTTAAATACCTACTTTTAAAAGCTAACCATTTGTCTTGCCGTATGAAATCAAAAATCAGCTTTTCGCTTTTTATTGCGCTTACTTTTTTATTTGTAAACCAATCCTCCGCTCAAAAAGGCTGGATTGATCTTTTTAATGGAAAAGATCTGAAAGACTGGAATATTAAAATTTCCAAGCATAACTATAACGAGAATTATGCAAATACCTTTCGTGTAGAAGACGGGCTGATGAAAGTAAGTTATGACGGTTATAAAGATTTCGATCAGCAATATGGCCATATATTTTATAAAAAACCTTTCTCTTATTATCTGTTAAAAATAACCTATCGTTTTGTTGGTGAACAGGCTAAAGGAGGAGAAGGCTGGGCTTATCGAAATAGCGGAGCTATGCTGCATGGGCAGGCACCTGAAACTATGCTGAAGGATCAGGATTTTCCAATTTCTGTAGAAGGACAGCTTCTGGGTGGTGATGGCACACACGATCGCCATACCAGCAATGTCTGCACGCCCGGTACGCAGATCGTGTATGAAGGAAAACTCTTTACCCCACATTGTTTAGATTCCAGATCAAAAACTTATGCTGGTGATCAATGGGTTACTGCTGAATTCTTAGTTTTAGGAGATTCCGTAATTAAACATATTATTGATAAAGAAGTAGTGCTTGAATATACAAAACCTCAGATCGGTGGGGGGAATGTATCCAACTACGATCCGAAAATCAAAGTAGATGGCAAAGCGTTGACCGGCGGCTACATTTCTTTACAAAGCGAAAGTCATCCTATTGAATTTAAAAAGGTAAGGCTCTATAATCTGGAGCCTTACGCAAAAAATAAGACCGATTTAGCTCAGGTCATTGCAAAGGTTTTAAACGAATAAATCCTTATTCATTGATCATTGGTTTGTATTTGTACCAATTAGCTCCGATTATCCAAAGATTGATCAGGAAAAATGGCAAGGCGATAACCAGACCACTTGGTTCGAAAATAGCATTATGAACTATAATACCTACCATAACTGGCAAAATAACAATAGCGCCCAGCGCTCTGTACTTCGGTAGCATAAACAGCAGGCCACCTATAATTTCAACAATTCCTGTTAAGGGCATCAGCCAGGAAATTCTAACAAAAGCTTCCATGAGCTTCATTTGCTCCGCGCTCATTTTTGGCATGGGCATGTAATTAAAGAATTTGTTTAATCCGGCATTGATAAACATCAGACCGAACAGGATACAGAGTACAGTTTTTACGATTTTCATTTTAATTAGATTTTGGTGGAATTTAAATTACTGTTTAAAATTTGAAAATCAATAGGTTAGCCTGAAAAAAAATGGCAAGAGATTGTTTTATTTGATATGTTGCTTTCTATATTTTGATGGAGGGATCCTGGTAACCGCCTTAAACTGCTTGCTAAAATGTGCCCAGCTGTTATAACCACTATCATAACATATTTCTAAAACAGGCCGGTTTGTTTCTCTTAATAATTTACAGGCATGCCCGATCCTGATCTCTTTTATGAAATCAAAATAACTTTTTTTAATATTCTTCTTAAAAAAACGACAGAATGCAGGAATGGACATACTGGTAATCCCTGCTACTTCTTTTAAAGAAATCGGATCCAGAAAATGCTTAAAGGAATAGTCTATGATCGTTTCAATGACTGAATTTTCTTCACCGCTGGTCATCGTATCAAAAGCAGTCGTAATAATCTTTTGCTGCGTTGAAGTACTAATCTTCTGCATACAATTAATCAGGAGCTGGATACGCTCAATCCCTGCGGCAAATTCCAGTTGTCTGATCAATACAGCGACATCATCTGATAAGTTTTCCTGGAGCTGAATCCCTGTATTTTCACTGTCTAATAGCCCGGCTATATTTTTCATCTCCGGCAAGGCCAGAAAGCCTTCACCCCAGAAATCTCTCATGAAATGAATTACAATTGCGCTTCCAATGATGATATTCTGTGATTTTCTAAACCAGTGTGGTACGTTTGTATTGAGCAAAAAGATATCTCCTTGCTTATATTCTCCAATATAATCACCTATCAATGCAGTCCCGTTTCCTTCGGTAATCAGAATTAATTCACATTCCAGGTGCTTATGCCAGGCCGTTTCAAAATCAGGTGTTTTGTAAGTCCGGCAAGCGAAAGAGTTGTATTCTTCCACATGGATTTTCTGAATAAGTGTCTTCATAAAACTGAAAATGTATGTGATTCAACTGCTATCTGAACATGAAATAACGATGCTAAATCCAATAAGTGATCAGATAGCAGATTTTTTTCAATAAATAACGGTTGAACAGGGCTTGTGTTATTCTGTAGATTTAAAACTAACGAATTCTTTGACGCGGAGACAATTTTAACCTGAATAAAACCAAATATATTTTTATGAATGAAATATCAATAAAAGCTGATTATGGAAGATAGTACATATGATGCGATTGTAGTCGGTTCCGGTATCAGCGGTGGCTGGGCGGCAAAGGAACTTTGTGAAAAAGGTTTAAAAGTCCTGATGTTAGAACGCGGAGGGCCTTATGATCATATCAAAGATTATAAGACGGCACAGAAAAATCCCTGGGAGTTTGAACACCGTGGTGCTACAACAGCCGAACAGAAAAAGAAATATCCTGTTATTCATCGCGGATGGGCAGCCAATGAGGCGGTAATGGATGGTTGGGCAAATGAACAGGATTGTCCTTATACGGAAACCAAACCATTTACCTGGTGGCGCAGTTACCGGATGGGCGGACGCTCTATTTTATGGGGCAGACAATCTTATCGCTGGAGTCAGCTGGACTTTGAAGGAAATGAGAAGGACGGTATTGCCACACCCTGGCCGATTGGTTATGCAGATCTTGCCCCATGGTATGACCATGTAGAGAAATTTGCAGGGATCAGTGGCTCTATAGAAAATATTGCGCATTTACCTGATGGACACTTTTTACCGCCTATGGAATTAAATTGTGTCGAGAAGGATATGGCACAAAGAATAAAAAAGGAGTACCATGAAAAGAGACATCTAATTATTGGGAGGGTGGCTAACCTGACCGCTGCCATTCCCGGAAGAACAAAATGTGAGTTTAGAAACCGCTGTTGGGAAGGATGTCCGTTTGGTGGTTATTTCAGTACACAATCATCTACTTTACCAGCGGCAATGAAAACCGGAAATCTTACGGTAAGACCTTATTCATTAGTGAAACAGGTGCTATATGACAAGAATTCAAAAAAGGCAACAGGAGTAGAGATACTCGATACAGAGACTAATCAGACTTATGAGTTCAAAAGCAAGATCGTTTTCTTATGCGCTTCTACATTAAATACAGCCTGGGTATTATTTAACTCTGCAACCGATGTCTGGCCGGGTGGTTTAGGAAGCAGCAGTGGTGAATTAGGGCATAACGTAATGGATCATCATTATAATGTAGGCGCTTCAGGATCTGTTGAGGGTTTTGAAGATCAGTATGTATTTGGCAGAAGAGCCAATGGATTCTATATCCCGAGATTTGTGAATTTAGGGGGTGATAAAAGAGATTACCTGCGTGGCTTCGGCTACCAGGGAGGTGCAAGCAGGGAAGGATGGGGCAGGGAGATTGCCGAACTGAATATTGGCGGCGATTTTAAGGATGCTTTAGCAGAACCGGGGAAATGGACAATCGGGGCAACCGGGTTTGGTGAAATCCTTCCTTATCACGAGAATAAAGTCTCTCTGGATAAAAATAAAAAAGATAAGTGGGGTTTGCCTGTGCTGGCTATGGATGCGGAGTTGAAGGAGAATGAGTTCAAAATGCGCAAAGACATGAAGGAAGAAATGAGGGCAATGTTTGATGCCGCAGGAATAAAAAATATCAATACCTGGGACAACGGGCATGCTTTAGGGCATGGTATCCATGAAATGGGAACAGCAAGAATGGGTAGAGATCCAAAGACCTCCGTTTTGAATAAATGGAACCAGGTTTGGGACTGCATGAATGTATTTGTGACTGATGGCGCTTGTATGACTTCTTCAGCTTGCCAGAACCCTTCGTTAACTTATATGGCTTTAACGGCAAGAGCGGTAGATTATGCCGTGAGTGAATTAAAGAAAAATAACATTTAAGCGGATGGAAAGAAGAGAACTTTTAAAGATGATTGCACTGCTTACTGGTGGTGTGATGATTGGAGGTAATGCTTTACTGACTGGCTGTAGCCCTGAAAAGGGAAAATTGCTAAATAATTCAATCTTTAGCAGGCAGGATCAGGATTTTTTGGACGAAGTAGCTGATACGATATTACCTGCTACAAAAACTCCCGGAGCCAAGGCGGCTAAAGTGGGGGCTTTTATGACGGTGATGGTGAATGATTGTTATGAAGAAAAAGATCAGAAAGTATTTAAGGAGGGGATTGCTAAACTCAATGCAGCCTGTGAAAAGATGCATGGCTGTGAATTTATGAAGGCCAGCAAGGAGCAAAAACCGGCCTTACTGGTTATACTGGATCAGGAAGCTAAAGCATATCAGGCTAAAAGAGGTGACTTACCTGCCCATTATTTTACCATGATGAAGCAATTGACACTTTTGGGGTATTTTTCTTCAGAACCCGGTTGTACTAAGGCAATGCGTTACATCGCTGTACCAGGCCATTATGAAGGATCAGTTCCTTATAAAAAAGGCGATAAAGCCTGGGCTTAGTTTATATGTATTTACTAGGAATCGATATCGGTACATCTTCCATCAAGGTTTCGGTGGTGGATATACAAACCAGGAAAAGGATTGCCACAGCGCAGTATCCTGATCAAGAGGTGGAAATTAAATCTCTCCATCCGGGCTGGGCTGAACAGTCTCCTGAAGATTGGTGGCAAAATGCAATTCACGCTGTGCTCAGGTTAAATGCCATTGGAAGTTTTGATCCGGAGCAGATCAAGGCTATTGGTATTGCTTATCAAATGCATGGACTGGTCATTGTGGATCAAGAACAGAACGTGCTGCGGGATAGTATAATCTGGTGTGACAGCAGAGCGGTTGAATTGGGAGAAGAAGCTTTTGCAGAAATCGGGCAGGATAGATGTTTACATCAGCTGCTCAATTCCCCGGGTAATTTTACAGCTTCAAAACTGGCCTGGGTTAAGAATAACGAGCCTGAAATTTATAAAAAGATAGCTAAAGCAATGCTTCCGGGTGATTTTATTGCGATGAAACTGACCGGAAGTATCACAACGAGTATTTCTGCATTGTCTGAAGGTATATTCTGGGATTTTAGTTCGGATAAGTTATCAAAAGATATCATGGGATATTATGGTTTTGATCAGGATTTAATTCCTGTTATCAAACCATTATTCTCTGTGCATGGACAATTAAAGGCAGACATTGCGGAACAATTGGGGTTGCAGGAAGGAATTCCGGTTGCTTATAAATCAGGTGACCAGCCTAATAATGCACTGTCTTTAAACGTACTCAGACCGGGGGAGGTTGCGGCAACTGCCGGCACATCCGGCGTGATTTATGGTGTTAGCGATGCGTTAATTTATGATCCGGAATCCAGAGTCAATACGTTTGCTCATGTGACTTACAGTACAACTCAAAAACATACAGGTGTATTGTTGTGCATCAATGGAACCGGAAGTATGTACCGGTGGGCAAAACATAATTTCGCACCAAATTTGTCTTATGAGGCGCTGAATGAACTTGCTGCGACTGCACCTATAGGTAGCAAAGGTTTAAAAGTCCTGCCTTTTGGCAATGGTGCAGAACGTATACTGAAAAATAAATATACGGGTGCACAATTGCTTGGAATTGACCTTAACCTGCATGGAAAGCCCGAAATATTCAGAGCGGTACAAGAGGGAATAGCCTTTGCATTTCGTTATGGGCTGGATATTATGCGGGAAAGCGGTATGCAGCCAAAGGTGATCAGGGCGGGGATGGCCAATCTGTTTCTAAGTGAGGTTTTTGCACAGACCTTTGTAGATGTGACCGGTGTGCCTGTAGCGCTGTATGAAAATGATGGCAGTGTGGGCGCTGCAATTGGTTCAGGTATTGGTGCGGGGATTTTTGAAGATGCCGAAGAAGCGTTCATTCATCATGAACCGGTCAGGTATTTGGAGCCGAAAAATACAGCAGCCTATGAGCCGCTGTATACTGAATGGAAAAATCTTCTAAATAAAGCTTTATCAAGCTGAATAAAACAGAAATTATGACAAGAATAGTAATTGGAAAAAAAGAGTTTTTTAAAGGAATAACACAAGTTCAATTTGAAGGTTTAGAAAGTGATAATCCGCTGGCCTTTAGATGGTACGATCCAAATAGGATAGTAGCCGGTAAAACCATGAAAGAACATTTTAAGTTTGCTTGCGCTTACTGGCATTCATTTAATGGGAATGGGAGTGATCCTTTTGGCGGAGCTACACATGTTTTTCCGTGGGATGAAAAGAAAGATGCAGTAGAGCGGGCAAAAGATAAAATGGATGCTGCTTTTGAATTTATCACCAAAATGCAACTGCCTTATTACTGTTTCCACGATGTGGATATTGTCGATTATGGAGATGATATTGCTGAAAATGAACGCCGGTTACAAACTTTGGTTGATTATGCTAAAGAAAAACAGGCCAGCAGTGGAGTCAAATTACTCTGGGGAACAGCCAATTTATTCAGCCATAAACGTTATATGAATGGTGCATCTACCAATCCGGATTTTCATGTGCTGGCACATGGCGCTGCACAGGTAAAAGCTGCTTTAGATGCAACCATAGCGCTTGGCGGAGAGAACTATGTTTTCTGGGGCGGCAGAGAAGGTTACATGAGCTTATTAAATACCAATATGAAACGGGAGCAGGAGCATCTGGCTAAATTTCTTCATACTGCGAAAGATTATGCAAGAAATCAAGGGTTTTTAGGGACATTTTTTATTGAACCTAAACCGTGTGAACCTTCTAAACATCAATATGATTATGACGCTGCTACGGTAAAGAGCTTTTTACAGGAGTACGATTTGCTTGCAGATTTTAAAATGAATATTGAAGTGAACCACGCCACTTTAGCCGGGCATACTTTTCAGCATGAGTTACAGGTTGCAGCGGATAGCGGTTTGCTGGGGTCAATAGATGCCAATCGTGGCGATTATCAAAATGGATGGGATACGGATCAGTTTCCGACAGATATCAATGAACTGACTGAAGCGATGCTGATTATTTTGGAAAGCGGCGGTTTAAAAGGGGGAGGTGTAAATTTTGACGCCAAGATTCGCAGAAACTCAACTGATCCTGCTGATTTGTTTTATGCCCATGTGGGTGGTATGGATATTTTTGCAAGGGCTTTAGTTACTGCTGATGCGATTCTTCAAAAATCAGATTATCAAAAGATAAGGGCTGATCGCTATGCTTCTTTTGATAGTGGTAAAGGCGCGGAATTTGAGCAGGGTAAATTAAGTTTAGAAGATTTGAGGAACTATGCGGTACAAAACGGAGAACCCGAAGTCCGTAGCGGAAAACAGGAATATCTGGAAAATCTGATTAACAGATATATCTAGGTTATTTGAAATTCGCAAATATCCGATTGAAATCTCCAAACAAGAGGTTACTCAGTAACAGATCTTTGTCGTATCAAAATAAAGATATGATTATGGAGAACAAGAGTAAAATAGCGTTAGTTACTGGCGGTAGTCGCGGACTAGGTAAAAATATGGCACTTAAACTTGCGGAGAAAGGTATTGATGTCATTATCACTTATTTGAGTAAAGAAGAAGAAGCACAGAAAGTGGTTACACAAATTAAAGAGGCTGGACAAAATGCGGTAGCTCTGCGTTTGGATACTGGTGATTTGAAGAGCTTTGATTCGTTTTTTGAACAATTAAGAGGAACGCTTAAGGATACATTCCATGCAGATAAATTTGATTTTTTAATCAATAATGCTGGGGTGGGGCACAATACCTTAATTAAGGATATGAGTGAGGAAGTGTTTGATCAACTGATGAATGTACATTTTAAAGGGGTTTACTTTCTGACACAAAAGGCATTAGAGCTGCTGAATGATCAGGGTGGTATTGTCAATGTTTCTACAGGTCTTTCCCGGATGAGCATGTTTGGGTATTCTGCTTATGCAGCTATGAAAGGGGCAATAGAGGTTTTCACGAGGTATCTTGCAGCAGAGCTGGGCGCCAGAGGGATCAATGCGAATTCCATAGCACCAGGAGCTATCGAAACTGATTTTGGAGGTGGAGTTGTGCGTGACAATGAGCAGATTAATAAACACATCAGTGGTATTACTGCGCTTGGCCGGGTTGGTTTGCCTGAAGATATTGGCGGTGTTGTTGCTTTCTTATGTACACCAGATGCTAAATGGATTACTGCACAGCGTATTGAAGTTTCAGGAGGAATGAGCCTTTAATACCTGATACATTAATTTCAATAAGGAATATTATATTTGATTATTGCAAAAATATATGCCTCAGGAAACATCCTTAGAAGAATTTTATCAAAAAGTTACGGCCACTCTTCCTGTAGATATCAACAGGGAGATTGGCCATTTCAATGTTTTTGACATTGAGACACTGTTTGATCGGAAAACCGGTACCCGGATTATGCCTTATAGTAGAAGGGCTTATTATAAGATTAGTTTGATCAGAGGTAAAAACAGGGCGGAATATGCTGATAAAGTGATTGAAATCCCTGAAAGCGCCCTGCTTTTTGCAACGCCAAAAATCCCTTATAACTGGGTAGCGCATGATGATGATCAGACCGGGCTTTTCTGCATTTTTACAGCAGAATTCCTGGCCAAAAATAAGGTTGGGGTAGCTTTGGATGATTTGCCTATCTTTCAGCCAGGTCAATTGCCCATCTTTCAGCTGACATCGGAAGAAAGTGCCGAACTTGAAATTATTTTCAGGAAAATGCACAGGGAAATGGACTCCAGCTATATTTATAAATATGATCTGATCCGTAATTTCGTGATGGAAGTGATCCATTATGGACAAAAATTACAACCTATATCTCCATTTCATGTCGTGCAAAATGCTGCGGAAAGAATCACCTCATTGTTTGTGGAACTATTGGAAAGACAGTTTCCAATTGAAACTTCAGCGCAAAGATTGATGCTGCGTACGGCTAAGGATTATGCAGACCGGCTTGCGGTACATGTCAATCACCTGAATAAAGTATTGAAGGAAAGCTCTGGCCAAACGACGACCAGTATTATTACACTGCGGGTCATTCAAGAAGCAAAAATATTGCTGAAGCAAACGGACTGGAGTATTTCGGACATCAGTTATAGCTTAGGATTCGATGATCTGGCTCACTTTTCAAACTTCTTCAAAAAGCAAACCTCGATTACGCCAATTGCATTTCGCTCGTAGTTCTAATTGCATTTTGTTTTCTGGAGAAGCTACCACATGTAAGATATTGGCCATTTTCTATAAATAGCAATTTGAATAAGTGTCAAGGATTTAGGAAAAAATGCTATTCTTTCCTACCTTCAGTTCAGCTAATTTTGCAGGTGTAAAAATTACGATTATTCAATATACAGATGCGTTTACAACATATAGATAGAAGCGGGAGAGGTGAAATGCATTTTCTGACCGGAGAATTGAAACTTAATGAGCTGATTGAAGAACATCGGAGCAAAATTTTCCTGACGCTGGCGCTTAATACTGGTGAACCACAGAAAATAACTGTGGATGGAGTGGCTTATGATTTTCCTTCCTGGAGCATTATTCCAATATATGCAAATCAGCCTTTTCATTTCCATAATCCTGAAACAGTAACCATCTGGCAATATAACAGGGAGTTTTATTGCATGGCAGATAACCATGTAGAGATTAGCTGTATCGGACTGATCTTTCTGGGTTATTCTAAAAAACTTTTTATAGAAATAGCTCAGGAACATCGTCAAAAAATTTCCACATTGATAGAGATATTTATTGAAGAATTTGATTCAGGAGATTATATTAAAACAGATATGCTGCTGACTTTACTCAAACGCTTTATTATCATATTGACCAGGCTGGCCAGAGATCAGTATTTTGGTGATGTTATTTTTATTGATGATAAGTTTGATCTGATCCGTCAGTTTAATTTTTATGTGGAAGGGAATTTCCGTAAAGAACATAAGGTACAGTTCTATGCCGGTTTGATGAATAAATCGCCTAAAACATTATCCAACATTTTTACACTATACAATTATAACTCTCCAATGTCCATTATCCATGACCGTATTGTTAATGAGGCCAAGAGGTTATTATTTTATACTGATAAATCTGCAAAAGAGATTGCCTATGAACTTGGTTTTGAAGATGCTGCTCATTTTAGCAGGTTTTTTAAAAATAGTACAAGTCAAAATCCTTCTGGATTTCGTAAAAATGCAATAGTTTAAGTGATGAACCTTTAAAAAACAAAATCCCGCCAAATATATTATTTGGCGGGATTTTGTTTTTTAACTCTTTTTAAGCTAAAGAGATATTTTCGCTGTCAATTAAGTCTACCTTTTTACCCATTTTCTTTTGAATGATTTCAAAATGATGTAATTCATTCTGGCTAACCAATGAAATTGCATCTCCTGGTTTATCTGCACGGCCAGTTCTTCCGATACGGTGAACATAATCCTTTGGTGAACGTGGTAATTCATAATTGATCACAAAAGGAAGGAAATTAATATCAATTCCTCTGGCCATTAAATCTGTGGCTACTAATACCTTAAGCTTTCCTGATTTGAAATGTGTTAAAGCATCAGTTCTTGCGCCCTGGCTTTTCTTACTGTGAATAGCTTTTGCATCAATATTATTTTTACGAAGCTTGTTGACAATAGCATCAGCCTGTTTAACAGAAGAAGCAAAGACCAGTACTTGTTTCATTTCATGATGGTTGATCAGGTAACGTAAAAACGGCCCTTTCTTTTCATCTGAAACAATATAAGCTACCTGGTTGATCAGGTCGAGCGATTCCTCTTCTTCAGCTATCTTGATAACCACAGGATCATGCAGTAAGATTTGATGAATATGTTGAAGATCGGCATTCAATGTGGCTGATAGTAGTATGTTTTGACGCTTTTCAGGTAAAAGCGCAATGATTTTGTTGACTTCCTCTTTAAATCCCAGGTTAAGCATTTTATCTGCCTCGTCCAGTACCAACGCTTCAATACTGGATAAGTGTACTGCCTTTGAGTCTACTAATTCCAATAATCTGCCTGGTGTTGCAACCAATATATTTACACCCTGCATAGCCATCATTTGTGGGTTAATAGAAACACCACCATACACTGCCAGTGTTTTAACAGGCTCAGGAATTGCTTTGCTGAAGGTCTGGAAAACCTCTTTAACCTGTTCAGCAAGTTCACGTGTAGGCACCAGAACCAATACATTTGCATAGCGGTTTTTTACACCTGATGTTTGTTGCAGGTTCATTAAAAGCGGTAAAACATAACTTGCAGTTTTACCAGAGCCTGTTTTGGCAATGGCTAAGACATCTTTTTTATTTAGTATAGCTGGTATAGCTGTTTGTTGAATAGGGGTGGGTACTGTGAATTTCTGATCTATCAGTGCTATTAATAAAGCAGGCGATAAACCGAGGGATTTAAAAGGCATATTACTTAATTTTTCGTGTAAAAGTAAACAAAAATCGTTGGTAGCCGTTGGAGAAAGAAGAGAGAGTTTTTAATGGGCATTAGTGAAAAGAAAAAACATTGCCTATTTTAATAGAAATTTTAGTGCTTAAATATGAAAGACGAGATACGTATGGCAGTTTCCCTGCCAGAGAAATTAGAAAACGAAGTGTTTGAATTAAGCGATCTGGCTTGTGAATTACTGGAGGAAGGTAAGGTCGAAGAGGCATTGGAAAAAATAAAGCTTGCCTGGGAGAAAGTGCCGGAACCTGGGTACAATACTTCTGTATCTCATCTGATCTTATCTGCTTTAATTCCTATTTTGAATACAGCAGGCCAGCATAATGAGGCATTGCGGCTGACTAAAGAATGGATAGCAGATCTTGAAAATTCCGGTTACAGAATCTATCATACGCTGCCTTATATCTTACACGGAGAAACGTTGTTATTTCTTAAAGATGCGGATGCAGCAAAAGAATCTTTTTACCAGGCGGTAAAGTATGGTGCTAAAAAAAGAGATTTTAGTGACCAGCCTGGTTTTTATCTCGAGGTGGCACAAAAGAAACTGAATGACAATCAGGAGATTATGGCACTCTTTGAGGAGAAGGTTTTGTCCCGGTCGGTTACCATATTAAGACCTGAAACCGCGGAACTGTCAGCGGAGGTCAGTGAGCGTATTGAAGATTTAAGCGAACAGGGAAACGAGTTATTTGAAGAAGAAAAATATAGGGAATGTATTCAAGTCTGGAATGAGGCTTTAGCCTTGATTCCTGAACCCCAAAACACTTATAGGGAAGCGTTCTGGCTGGAAACTTCCATTGGAGATTGCTATTTTATGCTGAATGATTTCGAACAATCATTAGTGCATTTTTTAAATGCAAAAGGAAATATCGAAACCAATGCTCATGAAAATCCATTTGTAATGTTGCGTTTAGGAGAGTTGTTTTTAGAAGGGGCGCATTTTAATGACGCCAAAGAATTCCTGCTCCGCGCTTATATGCTGGAAGGCAAGGAAATATTTGAGGCAGAAGACCAAAAGTACTTTGTGTTTTTAGAACAAAATGTTGAACTCAATAAACCTGGTTAAGAGCCCCATGTTTATTGTAAATAGCTGACGAATATCTCAGAAAGTTGAAAAACACGATCCAGTACAATCATGGTAATACCTACTAAAATAATACTCAATAATTTATAGGTAAAAGTCCTGACGATTTTTTTATCGTGTATTGTTTTCCAAACAATCGGCAGATCAATTAGTGCGCTGGCCATAGAAGAGATAATGGCTGCGCTACCTGCAACTGCCGGACTAATCTGTCCATGTGCAGCCATGGTAGCAGCGGCTACAGTAGTACTTGCACTGCTGATCAGCCCGCCAAAGAAACCGGTACCCAGAATACCAAGACTTCCAAAATAGCGGGTCAGTAAAATACCTGCTGCCTGGATGATGATGAATAATACACCAAACCACAGTACTTTTGTTAAAGAAATAGGAGACGCCAGTTTAATGGTAGCCTGCGGTGTAGTTACATCTGCTTTCTCTAAACTATAATCACGCCATATCCATAATGCTGCTACACAAGACATGGCAAGTAGTGGTATAAGTGTTGCGGTGAGCGAAAGTGGAACAAATATAGCTGCCAATAACATGTTTCTTACAAACATTGAAATATTGATCAGGCTGGATAGTGTTGTTATTTTTGAAGGTGTGCCTGCACTTTGAACTCTGGAACTCACTTCGGCCACAGTTGCTGTACTATTGACCAGGCCGCCAAATATCGCCCCCAGATATAGGCCGCGCGTACTGAATACACGCAGAAATACGTAATTCACAAATCCAATTCCTGCAATTGCAATTACACTTATCCAGGCATCACTCGGATTGAATAAGTGCCAGGGATCAACATACCTGTTGGGCAATACCGGGAAGATTACAAAACCAATCAAACCCAGTAAAATAGCACTCCTTATCTCTGAGGGAAGGAGCCCTCCTGCAAATTTGTTCAGCTCTGTTTTCCAGGCCAGCAGCATTGTAATCACAATAGCGCCGGCAACGGGGGTAAATATATGTCCCATACCTACCAGAACGCCCAATATATAATTAGCAATCAGCGCCGCTGAGGTTGTGATCTCGACAGATTCATTGGCCATCAGGCTGCGCGCATTCATACCGATCGCCAATAAGAATACGCCTACCATGGCCACAATGATAAAATCGTGTCCTGCAAGAGTGGAGAGCATTCCCAATAGTGCGACAATTGAAAATGTTCTGATTCCGGCCTCTTTATGCGACCATTTCCGCTCCATGCCTATCAGCATGCCAATACCTATAGCAACAGTCATTTTTAAAGCAACTGGGCCGACAGGATAATGTATAAAATCATTGTTCATATAGCTGGTTTTTTAGTAAGCACGAAAGGCTTATGTTTTGTGGGTATTCCACAAATATTAAAGAAAGGGTTAAGTACCCTTCCAACACCGATGACAATACGACCCGGGATAGTTCCTCTTATTTACCACCAAAAGCATTCCAGAAAATAAAATACTGATTAAAAGGTTCGTAATATCTGTTTGAGATGACACCTATATACTTATCCGGACGAATAAGTATGGCTTTTATTGCTAATTTTGCGCGCAAAGAATAAATTATGGAAGCGAGCGAACTAAGAATCGGGAATTATACAATGGATCATGGCCATCCGGAGCAAATCCCGTATGGATCTGATATTGATTCCGCAGGATTGATGGATCCGATTCTTTTAACAGAGGAGTGGATAGTTAAATTTGGTTTTGAACGTTTTGAATTTGAATATGAAGAAGGAAACGAAACTACTTATGTATTAGAGAAAAAGAATGGTCATCAATTCGTACTCAATGAAAGTTTGCAGCCTATGGATGGCGAAATAGCCATGTTGGATTATAAACTGCAATATGTTCACCAGCTTCAGAATCTTTATTTTGCATTGACTAATGAAGAATTAATGATAAACGAGTAGTCTGAAAGACTGAATTCAATAAGTTCATTTATTAAAAATAATTCTCTTAATTCAAAAAAATAACTATTTTTGTATCGATTACTACAAAATAAGGCAATGAAAGGAAGACCAGTTACTTTTGACAACGAAGAGGTGATTTTAAAAGCCCAGAAAGTTTTTTGGGAAAAAGGATATACCGCTACTTCTCTGGCTGATTTATTAACGGCTACTGGCATGGGAAGTGGTAGTTTCTATAATACTTTTAAAGGGGGTAAAAAAGAGTTATTTCAAAAAGCAATACAACAACGACGGGAAGCATTTATACAGTTCAAGGCTGAGCTCAGCAGTAGTGATTCGCCAATTGATTTGATTAAGGATTTCTTTAGAAGTATGGCTACAGCTGATCAGCATACGCATCTGCAAGGCTGTCTTATTTCAAATACAGTAACAGAAATGACTTTTATTGATATCGGGCTTGAAAACCAGGCCATAACAATCTTGAAAGACGTGGAAAAAATGTTTGCTTTAGCCATTGAAAAGGGACAGCAGGATGGCCGCATAAAAAATCAAACCGATCCGGTCATTCTGGGCAGATATCTGATTACATTCTGGAATGGATTGAACGTGACCAGAAGAATGTATCCCGACAATAAAGTTCTCCAAAAACAGATTGAAATGCAGCTGGATCTCATCAGTTGATTTTTTTTGTTCAATTATGTATCAATCATTACAAAAATAAAATAATATTATGGATTTACATTTAGATTCAAAAACAGCATTTATCAGCGGTTCTACACAAGGTATCGGCTTTGCGATAGCCAAACAGTTAGTAAAAGAAGGCGCAAGCGTTATTCTTAATGGGCGTACCCAACAAAAAATAGATCTTGCTATAGAAAGCCTGAAACAATTATATCCTGATAGTCAGATCTCAGGAATTGCGGCCGATTTCTCTAAAAGTGAGGAAGTCGAAGCCTTAATAAATTCATTGCCTTCAATTGATATTCTGATCAACAATGTGGGCATTTTTGAACTCAAATCTTTTGATGCTATAACAGATGCTGACTGGATGAGGATTTTTGAAGTCAATGTGATGAGCGGAGTGCGGCTTTCGCGTATTTTGCTGCCTAAAATGCTGAATAAGAATTGGGGCAGGGTGATTTTTATCAGCAGTGAATCGGGCATCAATATTCCTGACAACATGATTCATTATGGGATGACTAAAACGGCATTGGTAGCGATAAGTAATGGCCTGGCAAAATTAACTAAGGGTACTCAGGTTACAGTGAATACTATATTGGGCGGGCCAACTTATTCGGATGGGGTAGCAGAAGTTATACAACAAATTGCCCATGCTCAAAATCAGGATCCGGAACAACTTAAAGCCTATATTGGCAGCAGTACTAATCCGACTTCACTCTTGCAGCGGTTTATTGATCCGCAAGAGCTGGCGAACCTTGCTGTTTATCTTTCCAGTCCTTTATCAATTGCTACAAATGGTGCGAGCTTACGTGCAGATGGTGGTGTTTTAACCGGGATTTAGGCTGTTTTAGTTCCAGATTAGCTGAATAATTTAGCTGCTGACATACTGTTGTCACTACGCGGTTATAGTTTTACACTATCAAATCACAAGCTAAAGATAAAATTATGAACACAATCACAGCTCAACAGGTAATCAACACAGCAGAATTACTGGCACACTGGCAGGGGCACCGTAACTTAACCCGAAAAGTAATAGAAGTTTTCCCGGAAAAAGAACTTTTTGATTATTCGATAGGTGGAATGCGGAGTTTTGCTGGAATGGTTATGGAGTTATTGGCTATTGGTGGTCCGGGAATACAGGAAATCGCAACCAATACAGTTAATGAATTGAATGAACAATTTAAAGGAATTACACAAAAGGAGCAATTGCTGCAATTGTGGGACGAGTCTACAGTAACAATAAATACTTATTGGGCACAGATTCCTGCTGAAAGGTTCTCAGAAGAAATTACAATTTTCGGTAAGTATAAAGGAACAGTCTGGTCTTCCGTTTTTTATTTTATAGACAATGAGATTCATCATCGCGGACAAGGGTATGTATACTTGCGTAGCCTGGGTATTGAACCTCCTTTCTTTTGGGACAGACCCTGATATTCTTTTGCAGTTAATTAGAGCTTCACATTTTTGTGAGGCTCTTTAAAGTGAATACCAGTAGTGATAAGCCAAGCAGGACAATGCTTGTCCATGGTAACTGATGAATACCAATTTTTAAGATGGCCAATCCACCAATTGTGGATCCGATTGTTACGGCCAGATTTCCACAGGAAGTGAAAATACTATTGATGAATTCGGGTGCTTCTGAAGTTGAAGAAGTAATATTTACATTACTGATCAAAAAACCACCGGAATGGATAAATCCCCAAAATATGATGAGGAATACCATAAGGTTATAATTAGCTCCCATAAAATAAGTTAAGCTGTGAATTCCTAAAAGTGATACTATAAAAAGTAGTGTAGTCCTTTCCTTGTTTTTACTTAAAAGTTTGCCGGAAAAGTAATTCCCTGCAACACCAGTTATACCAAATATCAGCAACATTACTCCGATTTCCGAACCAGTCATATGGGTGATGTTTTTTAAGTAATCAGCCAGATAACCATAGGTAGAGAACATTGCTGAAATCATCAGACAAGCTAACAAAAGGCTGAATAGCAGACTACGGTTACCTAGTATCTTCCAATAAGAAATTTTGATTTTTGCCCCGGAGACGGGGATATAAGGAAGGAAAATCCATAGAGATAAAAATGAAATACTATTGATTACAGCAGATAAGACAAAAGAAGCCCTCCAGCTAAACATTTCTGCCATAAATGTTGCCATAGGTATTCCGAAAACTGTGGCTAACGTTAATCCACCAAATACAATGCTAACAGCTTTAGGCGACTCATCAGCAGGTACAGAGCCTGCTGCAACGGCCAAACCAACAGACCAGAAAACAGGATGTAAAATTGCGGGCAAGGCACGGGCAAAGAGTAAAAATGGAAATGATGGCGCGATAGCAGAGAGAATGTTGGAAATCGAAAATAATGCTATTACCAGTAATAAAGTTCTTTTTCTATCAGCATCCGAGAATGCTAATGTGATAAAAGGAGCAGAGATTGCTATAATCAGTGCAAAAATGCTTAATAACCATCCCGCTTTATCAATAGTAATATGATAAGTGTCTGCTATTTGTGGTAATATACCGATCACACCAAATTCGGTTGTTGTAATTCCGAAAATCCCTAAAGCCAGTACGTAAAGTGTTCTTTTCATATTTGTTTTTTGTGCAAATTTGAAGCATAGATAACCTGATTAGATGATATGCACTTTTATGTGAAATACTATCAAAAAGGAAAGTATACTGATAATTAGAAGCTTAATCATGCCAGAATTTTTTCACGATAAAAAACTGTACTATACTCCGATTGAATTTGCCTTAAAACATATTGGGGGAACATGGAAAATGCCTATCCTATGGAGACTTCAGGCAAACATCCTCAGGTATGGAGAATTGAAAAAAGATATTCCCCATATTACGCACAAAATGCTGACGAGTCAGTTGCGGGAGCTGGAAGAGAAGCAACTTATTGAACGGACTGTTTATCCCGTCGTTCCACCTAAAGTAGAGTATAAGATTACGGCAAAAGGATTAAAAGCAATCCCGGTGATTGAGCATATTATGAAGTATGGTTATGAACTAATCCAGGAAGCAGGTATTGAGTATCCACCAAAAGCTTAATTTGTAAACAGGCCATATCATAGAAAACACCGTATCAATCAAATGATACGGTGTTTTTCAAAGGGTTTTGTTGTACAGTAATTATTGCAAGTTCAGTCCCGAAAACAAGCTATACTTAATCTCTACATATTCTTCTATACCATAATAACTGCCCTCACGTCCATACCCTGATTCTTTTATGCCTCCAAAAGGTACTGATGCAGTACCAACAGAGCCACTGTTTAAAATGACCATACCAGATTCAATGCGTTGTGAAAGTCTGAATGCCCGGCCAAGGTTTTCAGTATAAGCGTAGGCAACCAGGCCGTAAGCTGTATGGTTTGCGCGTTCTATTACCTCTTGCTCAGTGTCAAATGTATATACCGCGAAAACAGGCCCGAAGATTTCAGTTTGATTAATCTCCATATCATCTGTCAGCTCAGTTAAAATGGTCGGCTCATAGAAAAGCCCGCCTTTTGCATGGATTTTTCCGCCATATATTACTTTAGCTCCTTGCTTAACCGTAGTAGAAATCAAGGCCTCCACTTTATCGATTGCCTTTTGATTGATCAGCGGGCCAACAACAAATTCCTCCTGTAAGCCATCATCAACTCTTATTTGTGAAACTGAATCTTTTAACAGTTTAATCACCTGGTCATAACAAGTTTGCTGGACATATATACGATTGGGTGAAATACATACTTGTCCTGAATTTCTCAGTTTTGCACTCACCAGACCTTTTACCGCATTTTCAATATTTGCATCGTCAAAAATAATAAACGGCGCATTACCACCAAGCTCCATCGTTAGCTTTTTAAGGGTAGCAGCACTTTGTTCCACTAAAAGTTTACCAATCTGGGTCGATCCTGTGAAGGAGATTTTGCGGATACGGGCATCAGCTGTAAAAATCCGGCCAATCATTTTTGGATCACCAGTCACCAGTTCAAATACACCTTCCGGAATTCCGGCTTTGCGTGCATAGGCTAACAATTTTATAGCAGTTAATGGTGTGTCTTCTGCCGGTTTTATAATCATTGTACAGCCTGCTGCCAAGGCTGTAGCAATTTTACGTGTAATCATCATGAATGGAAAATTCCATGGTGTGATTGCTGCGGTTGGGCCAATAGGATTTTTAGTTACGATGACAGCTCCATTTGGATCATGTGTAGGGACCGTGTCTCCATATAAACGCTTAGCTTCTTCTGCGTACCATTCAATAAATCCTAAACCATAATCAATTTCCCCACGGGATTCCGATAGACATTTTCCGTTTTCTGCTGTCAATAATTTTGCAAATTCTTCTTTGTCTGCTTTGACCAGATCATGCCAGTTGCGTAATAAAGCGGAACGTTCAGCGGCAAGTTTTTTTGACCACGATGGAAATGCATTCACCGTACGGTCAACTGCAATTTTCACTTCAGGTTCACTGAGATTTGCACATTCATTAATTAAGTTTCCTGTGGAAGGATTGTATACTTTAATAGTTTCCATGTTCTTGTTTTTGTAGGATACAAATGTACCCTGATAAAAAAGTTGAGGTTAGGCACTATCAAACCAATGTTTGTATAAATCAAACCATGACATGGCATTGGCTAAAGGAGTTATTCATTTAACCAGAAAAATTCATTTTGCAGAATTCGAAGAAAATGAACTATTTTTGCCATGCTTTAGACTCATATTTCCCTCAGAACATGGAAACTCTTGAAGAATTTTACCAGTATAAGTTTGATGGGTTTTCCAGTCCGGACAAAAGAGCTATTGGACAATTCAATGTTTTTCGTATTGAAGATCGTGTGCGTAGAGAAGCTCCTTCTTTGCATGTGAGACGTAATTTTTATAAAGTAATGCTGTATGCGGGAGAAAATGTATTTCATTACGGAGATCAAAGTATAGCTGTTAAGGGGAAAACTCTTTTATTCTTTCATCCCCAAATCCCATACTCTTATAACCTGGTAGAAGAGGGGACTACAGGTTTCTTTTGTGTATTTAAAGATGAATTTTATCAGGAAAATTTCAGGCTGAACTTAGGAGATCTTCCTTTATTTGTACCTGGAGTACCACCCGTTTATAGTCTTAACGAAGAACAATACAATGAAGTAGCATCAATTTTTCAAAGAATGTATCAGGAAATCGACACCTCTTATATTTATAAATATGAATTGATCAGAAGTTATCTGAACCAATTGCTTTTTCTGGCGATGAAATTGGGGCCTGATAACAACCATTTACAATATGCTGATGCGGGCACCAGGATAACGGCCCGGTTTATTGAAATGCTGGAACGACAGTTTTTGATAGAATTCGGCTCAGAGCGGTTATTACTTCGGACACCTAAAGATTTTGCTGGCAAACTTGCTGTGCATATCAATTATCTAAACCGGATTGTAATGAAGACGACTGGTAAAACTACAAGTGAACATATTTACAGCAGAATAGCATCAGAGGCCAAAATATTGCTTAAACATACGCAATGGAACATATCCGAAATAGGTTATGCGCTTGGCTTTGATGATCAGGCACATTTCAATAAATTTTTCAAAGCACAAGCTGGAATGAATCCTACTGCTTACCGGACAGACATATGACAAGTGAAATACAAATTTTAAAAGACTTTGTTGAAGGCAAATTATCTCCTAAAGCTTTTGAACAACACATTTATACAAATTCAGCATTAGAGGAATTACTTTCGGACCCGGCGATAAGCTGGCACGGGACCTATCTGGAAGGTACAACTACATTTTTATATTTGGCAGAACTGAACTATGGAAATTCTGCCGGGCAAATAGAAGCCCACGGAACTGCTGAACTATTTTTAATGAAAATTGGCATTGAGGTAATAGCTTCAAAAAAATATATGCAAGACCATGAATTGCTGATCAGTGCGACTCCAAAATATATTGATGCCGATGCGGATTTTATTGAAAAATATATCCTGCCAACGGATAAAATGATTGCTAAAGCTGACAAAAAGCAGTTTATTAAACAACGTTATGCAGAACTTTTTAAATATCAGACAAAACCTCCTCAGTGGATACAGCACCCGGATTGGTTAATAAAAAATGATAAACCATTGTTTTTCCTAGGTCAGTTTGAAATCAAAAATTGTAATTTATTTAACGATGATGGCTGTATTTATTTGTTTATCGATACCGGAACAGGAGCTGTCGAAACTGTAAAACAATTTTATTGATAACAACTATTGAATTTACAGCAATTTTTCCTGCTCTTCATGCCATGCTGAAAGTGTGATTAATGTATCTATGAATTGTTCATATTTTTTAGCACCAATTAACTTCTTATATTCTGCAGTCATGCCATCTGCCATTTCACATATTGTATCATGGAGTTTCGTTCCTTTTTCGGTTAGAAAGATCATGATTGACCTGGCATCAGCTTCGCTTTTCTGGGTATAGGTAAGACCTAATCTTTCAAGTTCCTTTACTGTTTTACTTACTCCCTGCTTTGTTACCATAATCTTACTCACCAGGTTATGATTGGAAATGCCACCATGACCAATACTCATGAAATAGGGCATAAAAGTCATATTGAAATCACTTGGCATTAAGTTGGCCAGGTGAGTAGCGGCCGCTTTATCTGTATGCCGTTTTAAAATATAGACTTGTTTGAAAATTAACCTTTCATAATCGTGCACATCTTCCATAACTGCGAATTTAGTATAAATATTACTTATTTAACTCATTTCTATAATGTCATCTAAATCTAATATTGACAATTTTGTTAATAAAATAAGTAAACTTAGTTGACGATATTAGTCAACTAAGTTTACATTTGTTCCGTTAAATATATATTATGGAACCAGAAGAACAAACCCAATCCTCCTCTAAAAAAGTTGTAAAACTGTTAATTATCGGCCTTGTAGCCATCTTTATCTGTTATTTCGCTTTTAACAAAATTATGCACGCACTAACCTATGAAAGCACTGACAATGCACAGCTCGAATCAAATGCTGTCCCTGTCCTGAGCAGAGTTTCTGGTTATATCAATGATTTTAAATTACTGGATTATCACCAGGTACGAAAAGGAGATACCCTGGTGGTTATCGACGATAGTGAGTATGTGCTTGCTGTAAAACAAGCTGAAGCTGATCTTTTAGCGGCAAAAGCAGATCTGAGCAGTGCGGAATCTCAAATCCCAACAATCGGCTCAGATCAGGATGTTGCCTCCGCAGGAATCAGTGTAGAAGAAGTGACTTTGAAACAGGCAAAACGGGATGTAGCCCGCGATGAAACTTTATTTAAAGAAGGATCAATTACCCAGAGGCAGTATGAAAGAAGTCAGTCAGCTTATCAGACTGCTGTACGGATGCTGGCTTCCAGTAAAAGTAAACTCAAACAAGTGGGCACACAAAAAGGAAATGCCAATGCATTGATCCAGCGTGCAAAAGCCAATATCTCTGCCCGGGAAATAGCGCTTGAAAAAGCGAAATTAAACTTAAGTTACACCAGGATTGTGGCCCCTTCTGATGGTAAACTAGGCAAAACCAATCTTAAAACCGGGCAATATGTGCAAGGTGGCCAGCAATTGTTTAACCTGGTGAGTAATGATAATTACTGGATTGTTGCCAATTTCAAAGAAACCCAGATTGAACATATGAGAGTAGGGCAGCTGGTAGATATCGTTATAGACGGCTATCCTGACCATAAAATTACCGGAACCCTATCTGGTTTCAGTGATGCTACAGGTGCAAAATTCTCTTTGCTGCCACCAGATAATTCTACCGGAAACTTTGTTAAAGTTACGCAGCGTGTACCTGTTACCATCCAGATCAATCAGGCAGAAGCACTTAAAGGAATGCTGAAAGCCGGCCTTAGTGCGGCTATAGATGTAAAGGTCAAATAGCTATGGAAGGCGAAAGAAATAAGCTTATAAAAATAATCATTGTAATTACCTGTATCACAGCTGCGATCATGGAGTTGATTGATACTTCGATTGTCAATGTGGCGCTGACCAATATTAGCGGGACACTCGGGGCGACACTTGAAGACGCTTCATGGGTAGTGACTGCTTATGCGATTGCAAACGTGATTGTTATCCCATTAACAGGCTTTCTAAGCCGTTATTTTGGGAGAAAAAACTATTACCTCGCCTCAATTATCCTGTTTACGCTGGCTTCTTACATGTGCGGCAATTCATCTTCGTTATGGATGCTTGTTTTTTGGCGGTTTGTACAGGGAATAGGAGGTGGTGCATTACTTTCTGTTTCACAGGGAATTCTGTTCGACCAGTTTAAACCTGAAGAAAAAGGGATTGCTGGTGGTATATTCGGAATGGGGATTGTTATCGGGCCAACTATTGGCCCCATCCTTGGCGGGTACATTGTAGACAACTACCATTGGGCGCTGATATTTGATATCAACATTCCTATTGGGATAATTGCTGCGCTGCTTACCTGGAAATTTGTAGACAAGAAAGCTGATGAATATAATATTGATAAGAAATCGATCCCGATTGATTATATCGGTATTTTATCTTTAACCATAGGCGTTGGTGCACTTCAGTATATTCTGGAAAAGGGACAATCTGACGATTGGTTTGAGGATGCACATATCCGTTACCTGACCGCTGCTGCCATATTAGGGTTAGGATTGTTTATCTGGTGGGAACTGACCACCAAAAACCCGGCTATCAATTTAAGGGTAATGAAAAGCAAGAACCTGATTGGGAGTAACATATTGACTTTTGTATGTGGTTTTGGGTTATTCGGCTCTGTATACCTGTTCCCGGTAATGGTGCAAAGAGTTATGGGGTACACCCCAACAGAATCAGGCTTGTCGATGATTCCGGGAGCGCTGGTTACCATATTTGCGATGCCTTTTATTGGAGCAGGTTTAGGAAAAGGAATAAAGCCAATCTATTTTGTATCTCTGGGTTTTGCACTGTTTATCTTACACGGATATACGTCTTCACAAGCGGCTCCGGACGCTGATAAATGGTGGTTTATCATTACACAGATTTGTCGTGGAGTAGGTACAGGTTGTTTAACAGTGCCCTTGTTAAGTCAGGCCGTAGTAGGATTAAAGCCTCAAGACATGCCCTATGGTATTTCGCTCAACAATATGTTCCGTCAGCTTGGGGGGGCATTTGGTATTGCGATTATGAATACTTATGCCACTAATCGTTTTGCAACACACCGGATGGATTTGGTTTCTAATCTACAGGGTAATAATCCGCTGTTAGGTGAGCGGCTGAATGGAATAACACAAGGTCTGGTTGCTAAGGGAATGAATCCATCATTAGCAAAACAAGCTGCTTATGGAGCATTAGACCACAGTTTGTCTAATCAAGCACAAATGCAGGCCTATTTAGATGGTTTTCTGCTGATCGCCATCTTTTTTGTCTGCACGATCCCATTTATGCTCCTGTTGAAAAATGAAACGATGGATGCAGAAACAAGAGCAAAAGTTGCAGCAGCAGCACATTAATATCAAGGCTGCAAATTGTCATTAATCAAAAAAAACATGAAAAAGTTATTTCTTATTATATCCCTGATTGCGCTGTCTCCAGCTTTGCGTGCGCAGGAAAATGCAGGAGACCTCAAAACATTGATCAATCAATCCTTTACCTATTTCCCCCAGTTTAAAGAACTCGGGCAAGCTATAGATGTGGAACAACAGCGGATAACGCTGGCTAAGTCTGCTGGTTTGCCTTCTGTACAGGCTACAGGCAACTACCGGTATACGAGTCCGGTATCTCAAATCAGTATTCCTGCTGGTGGCAATGTGCTCGAATTCAGTATTATGCCTAAAAATAATTACAATACATCGCTGGATGCCAGTTATATGCTTTGGGATTTTGGTGTAGTTAAAGCTGGTGTGGACCGGGCTAAAGCGGGGTTGGAATATGCAAAAGATAACCTGGAATTTAATCAGAACCAGATGGCATTTCAAGTGGGTAATATTTATTACCAGATTGCTTATCTCAAAAATGCGATCTCCATCCAGGATAGTGTAATCAATTTTCTGGAAGTCAATAAAAAAGATACCGAAATAAAGTTCAAAAATGGAGATGCCTTAAAATATGATGTACTTTCTATTCAATCCAGCATTGATCAGGAGGGAAATCGTAAAATAGAACTTCAAAATAGCCTGAATAAGCAATATGCTTTGATGGAATATGCAACAGGAACAAGAATCAGGACGAATTCTTCGGATTTTGTTTTCCCTGTAGCCAACAAATATGATCTGAATGAAGCACTGGCAGAGGCACAAAATAATCACCCGGAATTCAGATTGATTAAGGACAGGGTTCAACAAGCAGAAGCAGAACTTAAAGTTAGTCAGACTAATGGTAAACCTTCTTTGATGATGAGTGGGGGAACGGGTTATAAAAATGGTTTTACACCAGATCTTGATAAGTTCAGCTATAATTATTCTGCGGGTGTAACATTGAATATTCCAATCTATCAAGGTGGAAGGGCAAAAAAACAGGTCAGGTTATCACAAAGTCAGCTTTTACAAACTAAGTACTCAGAGGAAACCCTGAATAATACTTATCGTAAAGATATTCAGCAGGCTATGATTGACATTACCAGCAATACTTCTAGCCTGGTGAATTCAGCAAGACAGGTTACAGAGGCTAAAGAAGCACAAAAACTTGCACATAGTCGTTATAGGAACGGAATTGGAACTAATCTGGAACTGACCAGTGCAAGTACCAATGTCCAAAAAGCAGAATTAACCAATTTACAATACAAGTACCAGTTATGCGTAGCACAGTTGACGATTGCTAAACTAACTGGTTTAAAATACTGGTAAATGAAAAACAGGTCTCAATTTATACTAATTCTGTCAACGGTTATCAAGTCTCCATTTGATTTGAACCGGATTAAATGTACAATTGCTAATTTTAAAAGTGTGATTGAATGGAGCCAGGATCTTGATGACGTTGACAAAATTCTCCGTATAGTTTCTCATGAAGATATCAGTGAAAAACTGGTGCTGAATCTGGAAAGGGCAAAAGTGCGCGCAATAATTATGCAGGTATTTGAGAAGAGTATAAGCTGATAAATCAGTAGAATAGCGCTTCAAACTTAAGATCTTACGCTACTGTGAGGTCTTAGGTTCGGAGTCCGCTGATAATATTAAGTCCGGCAAAACCCAATACTAAAATAATTATAGATATTTTTGTCAGGAAATACAATCCCATTTTGAAAACAGATCTTTTCGTTGTTACGCCTCCCTTTACCCAACTGAATACCCCGTATCCTGCAAGTGCCTATATCAAAGGGTTTTTAAATACTAAAAATATTTCTTCAACCCAGGCCGATTTGGGTATTGAGGTTATTTTGGCTTTATTTTCCAGAAAAGGTCTGGAAGATCTTTTCTTTCATGCAGAGCAACTGGCCGGTCAGCCAAAAAGTCCAAATGCGAAACGGATCCTTGCTTTAAAAAAGGAGTATATCAGAACTATTGATGCTGTAATTGCTTTTTTACAAGGCAAAAATCCAACCCTTGCTTTGCAGATTTGCCAGGAAGATTTTTTACCGGAAGCATCAAGATTTATGCAATTGGAAGAATTGGACTGGGCATTTGGTTCAATGGGAACACAGGATAAGGGGAAACATTTAGCTACCTTATATCTGGAGGATATTTCGGATTTTATCATTGAATGTATAGATCAGAATTTTGGTTTTAGCCGTTATGCCGAAAGATTAGGCAGAAGTGCAAATTCATTTGATGAGCTTTATGAAGCTTTGAATCAGAAGTATACCTATATGGATAAACTGCTGATTGAAATTTTAGAGCGGAAAATTGCTGTTATTCAACCTAAGTTATTCTTAATTTCTGTTCCTTTTCCGGGGAATTTGTATGCTGCTTTCCGATGTGCACAATATGTAAAAAAGCATTATCCTGAGATTAAAATATCGATGGGTGGTGGTTTCCCCAATACAGAATTACGTTCGGTTTCTGACAAGAGAGTATTTGAATTTTTTGATTATATCTCACTGGATGACGGGGAATTGCCTATCGAACTGATCTATAATTCGATTATCAAAGCGGGGCCTTTTAATCTGTATAAAAGAACTTTTCTATTGGAAAATGGGGAAGTTACTTATAAAAATGATGCTTTAAGAAGTGACTATAAGCAGTTTGATGTAGGAACGCCTGATTATAGTGATTTACAACTCGATCAATACATTTCGGTCATAGAAATTGTAAATCCAATGCACCGGATGTGGAGTGACGGCCGCTGGAACAAGTTGACCATGGCGCATGGATGTTATTGGGGAAAATGTACATTTTGTGATATTTCTTTAGATTATATTAAGGTTTATGAACCTGTTGCAGCTAAACTGATCGTAGACCGGATTGAAGAATTAAGTGAAAAAACAGGACAGAACGGTTTTCACTTTGTAGATGAGGCTGCACCACCGGCCCTGATGCGTGAAGTTGCATTGGAAATTTTAAGAAGAGAAATCTCTGTAAGCTGGTGGACAAATATCCGTTTTGAGAAAAGCTTTACCAAAGACTTATGTATTTTACTAAAAGCATCTGGCTGTATAGCTGTTTCTGGTGGTTTAGAAGTAGCATCTGATAGGTTGTTAAAGCTCATTGATAAAGGAGTTTCGGTTGAACAAGTGGCCCGGGTTACGAGAAATCTGACGGAAGCGGGAGTATTGGTTCATGCTTATCTGATGTATGGATATCCCACACAAACTATTCAGGAAACTGTAGATAGCATGGAAATGGTGAGACAACTGTTTGAAGCAGGTGTTTTACAATCTGGCTTCTGGCATCAGTTTGCGATGACCGCTCATAGTCCTGTGGGTATGTTCCCGGAAAGATTTGGCGTAGTTAAAGAAACTGAAGTTATTGGAACCTTTGCTAATAATGATATCAATTATATCGATAAAACTGGAATTGACCATAATAAATTTAGCTTTGGTTTAAAGAAATCGCTTTTTAATTTCATGCATGGCATTTGCCTGGATTACAAACTACAGGACTGGTTTGATTTTAAGATCCCCAAAGTAACAATCCCTTCAGATTTTATAGCGCAAGCTTTAAAGGAAGAAAGTAAGTTTGATACTAAGCCAACCGCTAAAGTGGTTTGGTTAGGAGGGAAGCCAGATACCAAATGCTTTTCAAAGAGTAAAAAAGGCAATGCTCTGGAAACTATGATTTTGACATTTCATGATAAAAAAGAAACCTTTACGATTCAGACCAATAAAAATGAAGGGGAATGGCTGACTTCAATCTTACAGAAAATAGAAGTTTCCAATACGAAGATCTATACCTTTCAGGAAATCAAAACTGATTTTGAAACGACAATGGAATATTTTGAATTGTTCTGGTATTCAAAACCAATTTATACATTAAGAGACTTTGGGCTACTGGTTTTATAGCCCAAAGTCATTTTTATTCATACTTCAGCGCTTCGACAGGGTTAGCTTTTGCAGCCTTATAGGCCTGGAAACTGATAGTTAAAAATGCGATGATTGTAGTTCCTGCTATGGATATCAATATAATTGAAAAAGATACAGTTGTTCTGAATTCAAAACTAGTGAGCCATCTGTTCATCAGGTAGTAAGCTAAAGGAACGCCAATACATGCAGCGACAAATACCATTTTCAGAAAGGAAACTGAGAGCAGGTTCATAATATTGCCAACTGACGCGCCCAGTACGCGACGTACACCAAACTCTTTGGTACGCTGTTCTGCGCTGTAACTAACCAGGCCATAAAGCCCCATACAAGAGATCAGTATCGCTATACCACCAAACAGGTTGGCCAGAATGCCCAGGATTTTCTCTGAATGCATTTTCCTTGCGTACAGTTCATTGACAAATCCAATTTCTACCGGATATTCAGGATTGATATTTTTGGCAACGGCCGAAATCAGCTCTATGTTTTTACTTAGACTATTGGCAGGATTTAACTGCATATTAATGTTTCCGCCCTCATTTTTACTAAAATTGATCACCATCTGGCGGCCCGGCTGATAAGGAGAATCCCAGTTAAAATCTTTAAAAATGCCAATTACCTTTAATTGGTTCCCAAAGAGTTTTACGGTCATCCCTACAGGGTTTTTAAGCTTCATGACCTTTACCGCTGTACTGCTCAATAGAATTGCCGCCGTATCTGAGGCAAAATCTCTGGAGAAATCACGGCCTGCTATCAACTCTACACCGCTTGTTTTCACAAAATCATAAGAGGTCTGAAGGCGGTTGAAAACAATTTCCTTTCCTCTGGCTTCCATTCCCGGCCATTCAAGACCATAAAACCAGTTACCTACTCTGATCATGCTCTGGGATGACTGGTTTACGGCAGTCACTGCGCCGGTTTTTAACACTTGCGCTTTAAACAATTCGAACTTACCAGACAGTTCACCATCCTGAGGCATCTCAGCCATTAAGTTGATGTTATACCCTACTGGTCTGTTTTTGATAAACTGCATCTGATTATAGATCACCATGGTAGCGATGACCAGCATAATAGCAAAACAAAACTGTCCCACTACCAGTACCTGCCTCAGATTGACAGGAATAGATTTTGCGCTTGCGGTTTTCTTTTTTAAAGTTTGAACCGGATTAAAGGAAGAAAGGAATAGTGCCGGATAAGTCCCGGATAAAATGCCGGTCACTAATGCTACTGTCAGAATGCCCAGCCAATAACCTGTATTGTTATAGTGAATTGTAATATCTATTTCCAGCAGTTTATTGAATAGTGGTAAACTGACTTCAACAATAGCGGTAGCAATCAGCACCGCTACTGTAGTCAGCACCATAGCTTCGGTCAGGAATTGAGTAACCAAAGAACCCCGTGTTGCACCAATAGTTTTCTTGATACCCACTTCCTTTGCCCTGCGCTCTGATTTGGCCGTGGCCATGTTCATGAAATTGATACAAGCGATAAGCAAAATACCAAAAGCCAATGCAATAAATAAATAGATGCGATCTATATCGCCACCTATACTTTTACCGTTCAGAAATTCACCATATAAATGTCTATCCGATAACGGGAACAGGAAATTCTCATTCTTTTGCGCGGTATAATTTTCATTGAAAAGCTTTTTTACTTTAGCATTAATCAGGTCAATATTGGCCGGATTATTAACTTTAGCCATGGCCAGAAAGCTAAAATCTCCCCAGCCAGGATTTTTAACATAGTTGTTTATGCTTTCAAAAAAAGACCAGGGCATCAAATAATCAAACCTGAGGGAAGTATTGGCAGGCAGATCTTTGATTACACCGGTAACCTTTAAATTATTTGTATTTTTATACCTGACCGTTTTGTTCAGGGCATCTGTTGTGCCGAATAAAATTTTCGCAGTTTCCGCTGTTAATATAACCGAATTTGGTGTATTCAGTGCAGTGTTGGGATTGCCGGCTATAAATTCGTAACTAAAAACTTTCAATATTTCCGGGTCTGCAAAGAGGTCCGTTCTTTTAAATACTTTTTGCTGATTGGCAATGAGTGATCTATCACCACCACCAATACGGGTGATCACATCTACCTCAGGTATTTTGGCCTTAATAGCCATTGCGATTCCATTTCCTGGTGATACACCTGTACTGGTAATCTTTCCGGTAGCATCCTGGAAATTGGTCATCACCTGGTAGATTTTGTCCGCGTCCTTAAAGTGGCGGTCAAAATTCCTTTCGTAATTCACATAAAGCAGCAGTAGCAGACAGGCAGATAAACCTATAGCCAGACCAATTATATTAATCACAGAGGAAGTCTTGTTTCTCCAGAGATTACGCAAAGCGATTTTTAAGTTGAGTCTGAACATGTCAGCAATGATTTATCAATTAAAAACAAATACAATTGAACTGCAATTTACTAAGTTTATGCCAAGAGTTGTTTTTGTTTTAAATCATTGTTTTTCAGTGTTTTAATTTTTAATCATTAATCGATGCGTTCATTATCGAACGGTAAACGTACACTGCCGGACAGTTGAAGTAATTCTATTTCAGACTATCATGAATTACATTGATCATATCCAGGTGTGATTGTGCAATTGAAACAGTTTTAGTTGCAAAGGCCCTGACCTCTGCATCTTTACCATCTTTTGATTCATCTTGTACCAGCTTCAATGCTTTTTTATTCTTACCTGTTATAGTCTCTATATAAGCTTTATCAAAGTCTGCTTTGGATTTTTCATTTAATTCAATTGATTTCTTCTGATCTTGCTCGTCCAGCGTCAGGGGAAGTGTAATGTTTTTCTTTGCAGCGATTGAGGCTAATTCCTTATTTGTTTTCTCATAATCCCTGACTATCATTCTGGCAAAATATTTTAGTTGAACATTTGAAGCATTTTCAGCCGCAATTTTACTGAATTCAACTGCTGCCATTCCATTAGATGCGGCTCTTGTTGCAAATTCTGCATCAGAGACTTTTACGCCCAGTGTACCTGTGGCCATCGTATTGGGAGTTATATCTTTAACCCTGTTTACACTATCAGCAGCAGCTGTAGAATCTTTATTGCTGGTACAGCTCACAAATATTATTGCACAGGTAGTAAGAAAGTAGATTGTTTTTTTCATAATGCTGGTTTTATCGCTTTTATAACACAGAAAGTCAGCTATAGTTTAAGTTGTTGAAATAATTCCTTGTAACAACTAATGAGGTCACTAAGGGTAAATCCACGGTTTAAGCCACTCGGATTAGGTAGTACCCAGACTTTCGCCCCACAGAAATCTTCGGCCTGATAACCCCATGAAATCTGCTTTTTCCCTGAAAAAGCCAGGTAGGCTGCCTTGCCCAGAAAAGCAATATATTTCGGGCGGAAGTAAATCATTTTGCTTTTAAATGCTTCCATAGAGTTTTGAAATTCGTCTTTTGAAAGTTCATCTGCGCGGGTTGTTGCCCTGGCCACCGCTGTAGTCAGGCCATAACCTGAATCCAGGATAGTTGCGTCATTTACAGGGTCAATTTCATAAGGTGTAAAGCCAGCATGGTGTAAAACCTTCCAAAAACGATTATTTCGTCCGGAAAAATGATGTCCGTCCAACGCTGATTTTAAGCCAGGATTGATTCCGCAAAAGAGAACTTCCAGGTCTTTACGAATAATATCTGTTAACATTGATTTGGTTTTCTTTTGCTGTAAAGTTAAGATGAAATCAGGCTAAAAGAATGTGATGCAGATCACACAATTACCTGAAATTTCCTGCCGTAATTTGTAGTATGATTTGATTAAAGTATATAAAAATGGAGACAACAAATAACACTATCCACATGCCTGTACTCGGATTTGGTACGCTGATTCCCGACGCAGCAGAGACTATAAGTGCTACCAGAGATGCACTAAAAGCTGGATTCCGACACTTTGATTGCGCAGAAAGATACCGAAATGAAAGCGCGGTAGGAGAGGCATTGCAGGCAGGACTTTCAGCCGAAGGTCTCAGCCGCGAAGAGATATTTGTGACCACAAAGTTGTGGAATACGAATCATCGGCCTGATCGCGTGGAGGCGGCATTTCAGGCAAGTCTGAACAGACTTGGCCTTACCTACCTGGATCTCTATCTCATTCACACTCCGTTCGCATTTCAACCGGGAGCGGAGCAGGATCCACGGGATGAAAACGGTAATGTTATTTACGATCGTGAGGTTACTTTACTTGATACGTGGAGGGCAATGGAAAAGCTTGTTGACAGTGGCAGATGCAGGGCTATTGGATTGTCCGATATCAGCCTAAACGAATTATTGCCTATTTATGAAGCAGCGAGAATTAAGCCTGCGGTGGTTCAGGTCGAGTCGCATCCGTATTTGCCAGAAACGGAACTTTTGGAATTCTGCAAGGAAAAGGGGATTGTGTTTTTGGCTTTTGCACCATTGGGACATGGAATAAAACCAGGGCCGCTCGAAGATCCGGCTGTTTTGTCGGTTGCTGCAAGGGTTGGAAAGACACCCGCTCAGGTATTGCTGGCCTGGGCAATTCAGCGTGGAACGGCTTTATTGACTACACCCCGGACTGCGGCCCGTGCACAAGAGAACTTTGACATCTCTTTTTTGCCACAAGACGCTTTCGATGAAATCAATAGTATTCAGACCAGGCAGAGATTCAACGCAGTGGTGAAAACTGGAGTACCGGGGTTTATTGCAAAAGGTAGTTAAGGAGGAAAAACAAAAAAAATGAGTGAGTCTTAGCTTAATTCAGGGCAGGCTTACTCATTCGATTGTAAGGATTATCTTCGTGACAAGCCATTAGTTAGTGGTTGATGCGGTTACGTCCGTGATTTTTTTATTCGCTCACGGTGCATAATGCCCCATTCACTTAATGACTTGACTACATCTTTTAAGCTGGAACTATAAGCGGTCAACTCGTATTCCACCATTACCGGAGAGTCTTCTGCATAAACATTCCTTTTAACGAATCCGTTCATTTCTAACTCCTTCAATTCATTAGACAATACCCTGGCCGATATGCCTGGAATAATACGTCTTAATTCATTAAATCTTTTATTGCTCCCTGACAGACCAATAATCACT
The DNA here is from genome assembly GCF_014200595.1 of Pedobacter cryoconitis. Lineage (NCBI taxonomy): Bacteria > Pseudomonadati > Bacteroidota > Sphingobacteriia > Sphingobacteriales > Sphingobacteriaceae > Pedobacter > Pedobacter cryoconitis. The sequence goes on along the minus strand of NZ_JACHCG010000001.1, from coordinate 2,723,632 downwards.
CTTAATTTCCATTTTCCGCCTACTGCATAAAGTGCATCACCTACGGCCATAACTAGCGCTGAGCAATCTTCAGAAGTAATGTTCGGACCTTCGCACGATTTTTCCATTGTTATAACTAACTATAAGGTTACTGGTAACCTTTTGTTTACTAGTATCAAAAGGTAAGCAAATGTAAATAAATTTGTAGTCATAAATTTAATCATATGATCACTAAAATTTTTTTAATACTCGGAATTCTATTGCTCCTTGGGGCTGTAGCTTATTTTTATTTTGTTTATTCACCTGTACCTGCTGAACCTCAGTTAAGCGGAAAGATTCATTCTGGGAAGATCCATGTGAGTCATCAGGATCGAAATTATCTGACCTATATCCCAAAAAAGCTGGTTGCTAAACCGGGGATCATTTTTGCAATGCATGGTACAGGCATGAACTCAGTCCGCATGAGAGAATGGAGCGGCTATGAACTGGATAAACTAGCCGATCAGTACGGATTTATTGTTGTTTATCCTGATGGTTATAAAGGCAATTGGAATGACTTGCGCAAAAATTCTCCTTTTGAGGCAAAAAAGGAAAATATTGATGATGTGGGTTTTATTGAAGCCTTAGTCGATAGATTCGGGAAAGAGCAACATATAGATCCTAAAAAAGTATTTATTTTTGGATTCTCCAATGGAGGACAGGTAGCGATCAGGCTGGCATTGGAAAAACCAGAAATGGTGAATGCAATCTGCGCTATAAGTGCTAATCTGCCAACGCCCGAAACTTTTTCATTTATTGGTAAAGGGGCTACTTCAAGAGTTATGCTCGTAACAGGAACAGAAGATGGAATAAATCCTTACCTGGGAGGACCAGTAACTTTGTTTGGGATACAAAAGGTTGGTACAGCAATTTCTGCTAAAGCTACCGCTGAATATTTTGTGGAACGTAACGCGACGAATGCATCTCCTGAAAATAAGGTTTTTCCAAGTCATAAAGTAAATGATCCGACATCAGTTGAACTTCAGCGCTGGAACTCATCAGGTAAATCAGCAGTTGAATTGATTACCATTGTGGGAGGCGGGCATGTTATTCCTCAACAAAAATTCAGATTTCCAAGGCTAATGGGTAAAACTAGCAGTAATTTTGACGCTCCGCTGGAAGCCATTAAATTTTTTGGATTAACAGATTCTCTTTGAACCGATTAATAAGTGTTAATTGATCTTTCTGATCTCGTTTCTGAACGAGAGAGGTGAAATACCTTCGTATCTTTTAAACAGGCGGCTAAAATAAGAAGGATCAAATACTCCCAAGGAAAATGAAATTTCATTGATACTCATGTTGGTCTGAAAAAGGAGGACTTTTGCTTCGAGGATTAAAGCTTCATCTATCCACTTGGTTGGAGATTTGTTAGTGAATTTTTTCATCACTTTACTTAAATGGTTCGGACTAATATGAAGAAGCAGGGCATAATCGCTAACCTGCTTCTTCTTTTTAACATGCAGGGTAACCAAATTGATGAAGTCTTTGACCAATTTTATTGATGCAGACTTCTTTAAAACGGTATCACCACTGCTTTCCTTTCTGATTTCCAATATAAAAGCCAGAAAATAACTTCTTATAATTTCCAAACGGGTTAATCCATTTTCATTATTTTCTTTAAATATCCGTTCAAGCAATTGAGCAGCAAAACTGGAAGATTCTTGTTCAAGGCTAATCAAAGGGGGGCCTGCAAAATCAAGCAGACCGGATGCTGAAAGTATTCCCGCATTGTCGTAATCCCCGGAAAGGATGCCCTTACTAAAGATAATTAAGAATCCATTAGTAGATTTACTGGTATCATATTTCTCGAAAGAGAAAATCTGTCCGGATGGTATATGTAATATATTATGTTTAACGGCAAGATAAGATTCAGTACCAATATTCATTTGTGCCTCACCATCGGTAATAAATAAGATGATATCGTTTAATGACCTTGTGGGAGGCACACGGTGATTAGTATAAGGATACATCTCTTCTATCCTCATGATTAGAAACCGGTCATAATCATAACGAATAGAATGATTCTGTTCAACCAGGGGCATAAACTTTGAAGTAAATGCCCTGGTACCATATATGTTTATTTTTTCGCCTTCGTCCATAGACTTATAGCTCAAATATATGTTTCCAGCTTTCCGCTTCCAAATTTTTTACGCAGGACAGCCCATATATCTGGTGCACCAAAGAAAAACCATATAGCCATTATAGGATCACATATCATACATCCAAAAGATGAGGCAGGATCCATAGGTACAATTGCATCAGCATATAAATGATGTACCAGATCCCAGCCAGTGTGTAATAGCCAGCCAATACCAATCATATAGTTTCGGGTTAAACCTTTATAAGCTACAATCGATATAATGGTGCAGAAAACAAATTCCCACGGTCCAAGACCACTGCTTAGATATGCGGCGCCAGCACCTGCGAGTACTACCGCATTCATTCTTGTCCGGTTTTCTTCCCTGACCATTGAAAATATACTGATATACAAAGTGGCGATTATAACTGCGCCAATAATTTGAGGCATTCCGACCTCAGGAACAATGTGATTTTTCATAATTATTTTTTCTCCAAAGGTCCCCGGACTTTAATACACCTGACAGGATGCTTTTTGGTTTTTTCAGGACATTTCAATCATTATCCAAAGAATTGCGCCGATGTCATCGTCCTTGGCTGGTTATAGTGGAAAAGTATCTGTCTTTCCCTGTTTTGTATAAATGGCCTTAAATACCAGCCTATACTTTTGGTGTCTGAATAGTTATTGAAAATTAATTGAAATAATACCAGATTTCATGGGAAGTAAAGACAGAATTGCAAGGCAAAAAGATGAAACGAGACTTAACATTCTTGAATCAGCTTTGGAGATCGTAAAAAGGGAAGGGTGGAATGCGCTAAGTATGAGAAAAATTGCTGACAGGATAGAATACACAGCTCCAATCATCTACGAATATTTTGAAAATAAAGAAGGTATTTTGATTGAACTCACCCGTATAGGATTTATTAGCCTGGCGGCAGAGATCAGGTTAGCGCGAGCTGAGCATAATAAAGCTGAAGAGCAGCTTGAAGCAATGTGGAAGACCTACTGGAATTTCGCATTTAAAAATAAAGCACTTTATCAACTCATGTATGGTGTGGACATGAATGTCTGTGTATTTAAAAAGTCATTGGCTGAAGCCGAAGCGACCGATAACCTTTTCTTTCAGGTCATAGAAAAGCTAATTACTGTTGAAAATTTTACCGAAAATCTGGTCTGTAGAAAGTATTATACTTTCTGGTCTGTAATCCATGGGCTTATCTCTATTAACCTGGTCAATAAAGGTCGTGATGAAGCGATGAATCAGCGTATTCTGAAAGACGCAATCAGAGGTATAATTAAATACATCGAAGAATGAAATACTACATAACAGCAATTTAAAATAATGAAATACAATCTTTTTTATTCATCAAAAATTAACATCGTTAAACAATTTAATAACACAATGAAACCTTTACTGATATTACTTTTAGCTATATTCCTGGCAGGATGTGCTGGGAAAAACCAGCAAAACCAAGCTGCTTCGCCTCCATCTTTGCCTGTAATACGTTTAGTTTCCAGCAATGAAACTACCTACCAGGAATTTCCTGCTTCGATCCAGGGAACAATTGATTTAGAAATACGACCCCAGGTTTCTGGTATCCTGGAGCAGATCTTTGTCAATGAAGGTGCCAGGGTAGAAAAAGGAGAACCACTATTTAAAATTGACGAACGGCCATTTCAGGAAGCGGTCAATAATGCTAAAGGTTCTTTGGAATCTGCGAAAGCAACCCTGATCAATGCACAACTTGAAGTTGAAAAGCTTATACCTTTAGTAGCCAATAAAGTGATTGCTGATTTTCAGCTTAAAACAGCTAAATCAAACTATCAATCAGCAAAAGCCAATGTTGAACAAGCTAAAGCGGCAGTCGCAACAGCAAACATAAACTTAGGCTATACCTTGATCAAAGCACCTGTAAGCGGCTTTGTTGGCCGTCTGCCTAAAAAGCAAGGTAGTTTAATCAGTATAAGTGATCTGATTCCGCTTACACTACTTTCAGACGCTCATGAAGTTCATGTCTACTTTTCTTTAGGAGAGGATGATTTTATCAATTTTAATGATAAATATCCAGGTAAATCTATACCAGAAAGACTGAAAAAATTACCTCGTGTTTCCCTGGTACTCTCAGATAAAACAGTTTATCAGCAAGAAGGCCAGATTGATATGGTAGATGGACAATTTGATAAGCAAACAGGTTCAATTGCTTTAAGAGCTACTTTTCCTAATCCACAAGGGCTTTTAAAATCTGGAAATACCGGTAAATTGAGATTGTCCATGATCCATCCGGATGCTATTCTGATCCCACAATCTTCTACTATAGAAATTCAGGATAAAATGTTTGTCTACACTGTGGACAGCAATAATAAAGTGAGTAAAATACCGATCACCATTTTGGGAACCGAAGGTACTAATTACCTGGTAAAAGAAGGTTTAAAAGCAGGAGATCAGATAGTTTTTGATGGTATCGACAAACTGAAAGAAGGAGAGGTGATCAAACCGGAAAAAGTAAAACAAGATCCGACTAAAACTACATCAAGATAATTTACAAATCATGTTTAAAAAAATTATAAATAGACCCGTCTTAGCTACCGTTATTTCCATTTTACTGGTCATATTGGGCGTGCTTGGACTTACTAAATTACCCCTGCAACAATTTCCGGATATAGCTCCGCCTGCCGTACAAGTGACCGCCCTGTATCCGGGTGCAAATGCCGAAACTGTACTGCGCTCAGTAGCTCCTTCTTTGGAGGAATCAATTAATGGGGTTGAAAATATGACTTATATGAGCTCAACTGCCAGTAATGATGGTTCATTGGTGATTTCAGTTTACTTCAAATTAGGTACTGATCCGGATCAGGCAGCAGTAAACGTTCAAAACCGTGTTTCACAAGCAACCAGCCAGCTACCCGAAGAAGTTATCCAGGCTGGCGTGACCACGGCAAAACAACAGAATAGTATAATCATGGTTCTGGGTATCAGCAGTTCCGATGAAAAGGTTTACGACCAGACATTCCTCGCTAATTATTCCCAGATCAATCTGATCCCTGAGTTGAAAAGAATTCAGGGAGTAGGGCAGGCAAATATAATTGGCGGAAGTAAAGATTACTCCATGCGTGTATGGCTGAATCCTGCACAAATGGCTACCTATAAGCTAACGCCAAATGAGGTCATGGCCATAATTAAAGACAAAAATCTGGAAGCTGCCCCAGGGAAATTTGGGGAAAGCAGTAAAAATGCTTTTGAATATGTCCTAAAATATAAAGGAAAGTTGAATAAACCAGAAGAATATGAAAATATCATTATCCGCTCCAATGCTGATGGTTCATTTTTGCGGCTCAAAGATGTAGCCAGAATAGAACTTGGGTCTTATACCTATTCAAATCTTACCCGTAATGATAGTAAAACGGCATTAAGTATTGCCGTTCAGCAATTGAGTGGTTCTAATGCAAACGATATCCAGATCGGAATTGAGGCATTCATGAAAAAGGCGGAGAAAAATTTCCCTAAAGGCATTAAGTATGACCTTGTTTATAGTACCAAAACCTCTTTAGATCAATCTATTGAACAGGTAATTCATACTTTGATTGAGGCGTTTATCCTGGTATTTATCGTTGTGTACATCTTTTTACAGGATTTTCGTTCTACGCTGATCCCGGCGATTGCTGTTCCGGTTGCGATTTTAGGAACATTCTTTTTTATGAAGTTTTTTGGCTTCTCTATTAACTTACTAACCTTATTTGCCTTGGTACTGGCTATTGGTATTGTGGTAGATGATGCGATTGTAGTAGTCGAAGCTGTACATGCAAAGATGGAGCATAAACACCTTCCTCCAAAAGCTGCTACTGCTGCCGCTATGCACGAAATCACGGGCGCAATCATTTCAATTACCCTGGTGATGAGTGCGGTATTTTTACCTGTTGGTTTTATGGAAGGTTCTACCGGGGTTTTCTACAGACAATTTGCCTTTACCCTGGCTATTGCTATTGTGATCTCAGCTATTAATGCACTAACACTAAGTCCGGCATTATGTGCTTTGTTCTTAAAAGAAAATCATGCTGTAAGTCATGAGCCAGGTACTAAAACGACTTTTAAGCAACGATTCTTTAAAAGTTTTAATACTAGTTTTGATGCTTTGACCAACAGATATACAAGTAGTCTGAGGTTTTTGATCCGGGCAAAATGGGTTGGTATTCTGGGGTTATTTATTGTGATGGCTTTTACAGTTTTAATGATAAAAAAAACACGTACAGGATTTATTCCTTCAGAAGACCAGGGGTTTGTGGTTGTTTCTATGTCGCTCCCGGCAGGTGCTTCAATGGACAGGAGTACAACGATCCTAAAGGAAACGGAAGTTTTATTAAAGCCAATGGCTTATACTAAACTGTTCGCTGCATTATCTGGTTATAACTTGCTCACTTCTTCAAATAGTCCATCAGCCGGCGCGTTGTTTATTCTGTTAAAGCCTGCTGAAAAACGTGGAGCGCTTAAGGATATCAATAAGATTATGGATTCCATAAGAGAGAAACTCGCTACTGTTAAAGGTGCAAATTTCTTTGTGTTTACTTTTCCAACTGTTCCGGGTTTCAGTAATATCGATGGTTTAGATATGGTACTACAGGATAAAACTGGTGGGAACCTGGGTAAATTTAGCGGCGTGGCAACTAACTTTATTAGTGAGCTAATGAAACGGCCGGAAATAGCAATGGCCTTTACTACTTTCAAATCGGATTATCCGCAGTTGGAACTACAACTGGATGAAGCTAAAATTGAGCAGTTAAACGTTTCTGTGCGGGATGTATTGAGTACGATGCAGGCTTTTTTGGTAGTGCACAAGCTTCGGATTTTAACAGGTTTGGAAAGTATTACAGGGTAATGGTACAGGCTGATGTGGCCGACCGTGCTGATCCTTCTTCTATGGATAATGTATTTGTGAAAAACAGGTCTGGTGAAAACGTACCGATCAATACCCTTGTCAAACTGAAAAGGGTTTATGGGCCTGAAACGGTGTCCCGTTATAATCTGTTTAATTCTATCGGGATTAATGCAATGCCTAAACCTGGTTACAGTTCGGGTGATGCTATCAGAGCGGTCGAAGAAGTTGCAGCGCAACAATTACCGTCAGGGTTTGCTTATGAATTTACTGGTATCACAAAAGAAGAGATTACTTCCGGAGGACAATCTGTGATCATCTTTGCTTTATGTCTGATATTTGTATACTTCCTTTTAGCAGCACAGTATGAGAGCTATATTTTACCTCTGGCTGTGATTTTGTCTATTCCTACAGGAATATTTGGGGTATTTGCAGCGATCGGCTTAACCGGAATAGAAAACAATATTTATGTACAGGTAGCGCTGGTCATGTTAATTGGTCTGCTTGCAAAAAATGCTATTCTGATTGTTGAATTTGCTGTTCAACGAAGAAATGCTGGGCAGGATCTGATTGCTGCTTCTTTGGAGGCCGCTAAATTAAGGCTTCGTCCAATCATTATGACCTCTCTGGCTTTTGTGGTAGGGCTGATTCCAATGATGCGGGCTTCCGGGCCTTCGGCTTTGGGTAACCACTCGATTAGTATTGGTGCCGCCGGCGGAATGGTTACTGGAGTAATTTTAGGATTATTTATCATTCCTGTACTGTTTGTCATCTTCCAGTTTTTACAGGAAAAGGTGACAGGTATACCAGTAGCAGTGATGAACAGGGAAGAGCTATCTGCTCATGATCATCATCCTGTTCATGAAACAGGGAAACTTGAAATACACACTAATTAATTAACGATTCAATGAAACAACTTATAAATTTATATACTCTTTTAATACTGCTGGCTTTTTTAAGCGCCTGCAAAATATCTAAAGATATTCCATTGCCTCAATCAGCAATCCCTGAAAATTTCAGGGGAGCTGAAATTACTGATTCTGCAAGTATAGCTTCTGTTTCTATCAAAGAGTTTATAGCAGAAGAGGAAGTTCTAAAGCTGATAGATAAGGCTTTGATCAGAAATTATGATATGCAGACTGCACTCAAAAATATAGAAAGTGCTGAACTGCTTTTCAAACAAGCTAAACTGGGCAATACTCCCGCATTAATATTACAGCTTACTGCCAGTTCCAACAGGCCTTCAAGTAACAGTTTAAGTGGGTTAAGTGGGAGTGAGTTTCTGGGAACAAATCATATCGAAGATTTCAATACGAATCTCGGACTGAACTGGGAAGCGGATATCTGGGGTAAAATCAGCAGACAAAAACAAGCTGCTTTAGCCGCATATTTGCAAAGTACCGAGGCTAAAAAAGCAATTCAGACCAGGTTGATTGCCAATATAGCGCAAGGATATTACCGGTTACTGATGATGGATTCACAACTCCGGACTGCTCAAAAAAACCTGACATTGAATGATAGTACTTTGCGGATTATCAAGTTCCAGTTTGATGCCGGTCAGGCCAATTCTCTGGCTATACAACAGGCAGAAGCGCAGCGGTTCGTTACTGCTCAGCTCATCCCTCAACTTGAACAGAATATAGAAATTCAGGAAAATGCGCTTCGCTTGCTGACAGGCGAAAACCCATCAGCGATTAAGCGATTAGCTACCCTTGAAAAAACTAAAATAGCTGTTCATTTATCAGCCGGTGTACCATCAGAAATGGTTGGACGCAGACCAGATGTGAAAGCTTTTGAATATGCTTTGTCAGCAGCAAATGCAAAGGTAGGCGTGAGTAAGGCTAGTCTGTATCCTTCTTTAAGTATAACAGCTAGTGGTGGTATTAATTCATTTAAATCGAGTAATTGGTTCAATATACCCGCCTCTTTATTTGGAGTAGTTGCTGGTGGAATAACACAGCCGGTTTTTCAGCGCAGACAGTTAAAGACGGCTTATGAATTAGCCAAAATTGATAGAGAAAAGGTGGTTATCGGCTTTCGTCAAACAGTCTTAACCGCAGTTGCAGAAGTTGCTGACGAGCTGGTTAAAATTGAAAAATTAAAGTCGCAGTACAGCATCGCAAATTCAAGAGTAAATGTGCTGCGGCAGGCAGTGACCAATGCAGTACTCTTATTCAAAAGCGGAATGGCAAATTATCTGGAAGTGATTACCGCTCAAAGTAATTTTTTACAGAGTGAATTGGAGCTGGCCAATGTAAAAGCAGCTCAGCTCAACGCAACGGTAGAACTTTATCGGAGTGTGGGAGGTGGGTATTAAATAAAAACTAAAATGAACAAGAAAATAGCCTATACAGGATGCCTGGGCGTAATAGGCATCATTACTACTGAATTTGGAATAATCGGCATACTGCCACAAATTGCTGCACATTATGGGATTTCTATCGATAAAGCTGGAATATTATTAAGCGCTTTTGCGATGATCATTGCTTTAACAGGGCCATTCATGACCCTGTTTACTTCGGGTTTTAACCGTAAAACGATCATGTTAACAGCGATCTCTATATTTTTAATTACCGGAATTGTTTCTTCTTTTGCTCCGCCTTTCTGGTTATTAATGACCGTGCGTTTATTGCCTGCTTTTTTACAGCCTGTTTTTATTTCTACAGCAATTGCTGCTGCGGTTTCCTCCGGGGATAAAAAGTCTGAACACCAATTGATGGGAATTGTTATTGGAGGAATTGCGATTTCGATGGTCACTACAGTTCCTCTGGCTACTTATCTGGCTGGTGTATTTAACTGGAGAACCTCATTTATGGTGCAAACAACTGTAAGTGCCGCGGCTCTTTTTGGTTTATGGAGAACGTTACCTTCAATGCCTGTATTGGCTAAAAAAACTTATGGCAGCCAGCTTCAGATTTTAAAGAAGCCGTCCTTTTTAATCAGTGGTGTGGTCAATTTCTTAATGATCGCGGCCTGGTTTTCAACCTATAGTTATTTCGCAGATTACCTTGGGGAAATTAAAAACATGGACGAGAAAATGATAAGTTATATGCTTTTTCTATTTGGTGTGACCGGCATATTTTCCAATTGGGTTGCTGGTAAAATGCTGAGCAGAAGTATTCCTAAAACTGCTGCTTTTTTCCTTTCCGGGACAATACTAATTCCTTTTGCACTGTATTATTCAGGTACAAACATTTACATTAATATATTCGTTATTGCACTCTGGGGCTTCTTATATGCACCTTGTTTCCTGAATTCCGGAGCCTATGTAATCTCTGCGGCACCCAATACATTAGAATTTGCAAATAGTTTGGCCACTTCATTTGGCAACCTGGGGATTTCTACCGGAACAATTGTGAGCGGTTGGGTAATTGCGACTAAAGGAGTTCAAATGTCTCCCTGGGTAGGAATGTGTTTTGGCATTCTTGGTTTGATCATGATAGGAATGAGAAGTTTAATGGAAAAGCGTTTTCCAAACTGGAAGCCTGTTTAAATCTATATACTATGTCGTTAATAGTGGAAAAGTATCTGTAATCCCTTGTTTTGTATAAATGATCCTGGGCCTGTCAATGTAATTTTGATAAGAAATAAAAACAATAAAAATGGTAAAAATTATCATGATTACAGGAGCCTCCAGAGGCTTTGGCAGAATATGGACAGAAGCATTTTTAAAGCGGGGTGATCAGGTGATTGCAACGGCACGAAGTATCGATAGTTTAAATGATTTGGCTGACGTATATAAAGATGCAATATTACCTTTAAAATTAGACGTCAATAACAGGGAAGATTGTCTGCGGGCTGTTGAAATAGCAAAGGCTCATTTTGGAAGAATTGATGTACTTATAAATAATGCCGGATACGGTTTATTTGGTGCGATTGAGGAAACTAGCGAATTAGAGGCCCGCAGTCAGTTTGAAACGAATGTATTCGGGCTCTTATGGATGACTCAGGCAGTACTACCCGTAATGAGAGCTCAAAATAACGGTCATATTGTTCAGTTGTCAAGTCTCTTAGGTGTCGTGTCGTCTCCAGTGGTTGGTTTATATACCGCATCTAAATGGGCAGTAGAAGGCTTAAGCGAATCACTGGCTGCTGAGGTAAGTCAGTTCGGAATTAAAGTAACCATTTTGGAACCAAATGGATTTAATACAGATTGGAGTGGCCTTTCTTCACTTCATGCGAGTCCTTTAACCGAATATGACATTATTAAAACTGAAACCTATCAGCAATTCACACCTTCAAATTTTGGAGATCCGAAAGCAACAGTACCAACAATCCTGAAGCTAATAGATGAGTCAGATCCTCCTTTGCGTTTATTTTTAGGTAGAGTGGCTTTCGCTATAACCAGGGAAGTATATGCGCAACGAATTGAAACATGGTTAACCTGGGAGAAAGCTGCAATTGATGCACATGGGAAATAATAATTTAACTATATTAGTTAAGTGCTTAACTATTAACAATCTAATTAGGGGTTCATTATCATAAGGTCATGAAACATTTCAAAACTTTAAGCGAATTACACAAAAGCAATAACTATGCTTTGCCAGAAAATCCAATGCTGAGCCTGGTTTCCTGCACCTATTCGGAGTCTATTAAACACGTAGAGTTTACCAGTGATTTTTATTTGATTGTATTTAAAAAGATAAATGCGGGTCAGCTTATTTATGGGAAGACCGAATATGATCATCAATTAGGTTCAATGTTGTTTTTTAAGCCAAACCAACTTATTGAGATTAAAGATGTCGGTTTTCAGGAAGAGGCTTTTACAATTCATTTTCATGAAGATCTGTTGAATGGACACCCTTTATATCATGAAATTAAAAAATATAGTTTTTTTGATTACGAGGTTAATGAGGCGCTCCATTTATCTCCTAAAGAAGAGCAAACGATATGGGATTTATATTATAAAATAGAAACTGAATATGAAAATAGTCAGGATGAGTATAGCCGCGAAATTATTCTAAGCCATATAGATTCTATCCTGAAATATGCAAAGAGGTTTTATAAAAGACAATTTCTTAATCGCAAGGAACTTTCAGGGAAAATGGTGACCAGATTTAATGAGAAACTGTATTCCTATTTCCAAAAAGGCAGTTTAAAAAAATATGGTTTCCCTACAGTGAAGTTTATGGCTGAGGAATTGAATCTTTCTCCTGGTTATTTAAGCGATTTGTTAAAACAGGAGACCGGGAAAACCGCTATAGAGCTTATTCATATCTACCTTGTTTCCGAGGCTAAAAATATGCTGAAAGACTCGGATCTCTCTGTCTCAGAAATATCTTATTTGCTTGGCTTCGAGAATCCACCTTATTTTTCAAGACTCTTTAAAAAGGAATCTGGCCTGAGCCCGAGTCAGTTTAAGCACAAGCATATCAACTAAATTAAAAAATAATTAATAATTACTGCTGTGTTTAAAATAGGCGGTAAGGAATAAAACACCCAAAAAATTAAAAAAAAATGAAATTAATTGCTAAATACATATTCGCTCTTTTTCTTTTCATACTGCAAGTGAAAGGATACGCTCAGCACAACGAATCTTTAAAAGGAAAGAAAATACTTTTTGTAGTGACATCAAATGAAGAAGTCAAAAACAGTGGGGATAAAACGGGGATCTGGATTGAAGAATTTGCTACGCCTTATTATCTGCTGAAAGAAAGCGGAGTGGAGATTACCGTGGTTTCACCTAAAGGCGGGCAGTCTCCAATTGATCCCAGAAGTACACTGCCAGACTATACCACTAAGGATGTAAAGCGGTTTTTGGATGATCCTAACGCACAGAACGTCCTTCATCATACCCTTACGCTCAGCAAAGTAAATGCAAAGAATTATGATGCCGTGTTTTATCCTGGAGGGCATGGGCCGATGTGGGATTTGCCTGATAATAAGTATTCTATAAGTCTGATAGAATCATTTTATAACTCTGGAAAACCTGTTTCTTTTGTCTGCCATGGGCCTGTAGCACTAAAAAATGTAAAAACCAAAGCTGGAATTCCGCTGATCAAAGATAAAAAAGTAACAGGTTATGCAAACACTGAAGAAGAGGCTGGTCAGACTAAAAAATATATTCCTTTTCTTTTAGAAGATATGCTGAAAGAAAAGGGGGCAAACTATTTAAAGGCTGATGACTGGAACCCATTTGTGGTAACCGATGGTACTTTAATCACCGGACAAAATCCGGCATCTGCAATTAAGGTAGCTGAGGCTTTGATCACTGCCTTATCCATCCATAAAGATTAAAATAGAAAAAATGAAATCAATTGTAATTAATAAGTTCGGAGAAGCTTCCGAAGTTTTTGAAAATATTAAACAAGCTATACCTGTACCTAAAGAGGGCCAGGTGCTGATCAATGTACTGGCAACCTCTATTAACCCAATAGATATCCATTTGCGTAAAGGTAGTATGCCAGCCTTAGTTCCTGCTTTTCCAGCTGTATTGCATGGGGATGTAGCTGGGATTGTAGAAGAAGCAGGACTAAATGCTGGCGATTTTAAACGTGGTGATTTTGTATTTGGCTGGGTAGGCGGACTTGGGGAATCGGGTGGTGCTTTAGCCGAATTATTAGTGGCAGATTACCGGTTGCTGGCTAAAGCCCCAAAGCACATTAGCTATAAAGATGTTGCGGCTGTTCCATTAGTTGCATTAACTGCTTATGAGGCAATTTTTGAAAGGGCAAATGTACAACCAGGACAAAAGGTATTGGTTTATGGTGGGGTGGGTGGTGTAGGGCATATGGGAGTTCAGTTTGCTAAACTCGCTGGTGCCCAGGTATATGCTGTAGTGTCTAATGATAATGATATCGCTAAAGTATTAAGTTTTGGAGCTGATCATGCTATTAACTATAATAAAGAGTCAACTGAAGAATTCGTGCAGAGATTTACTGGTGGAGAAGGCTTTGATGTTGTTTTTGATACCGTTGGTAATCAAAACCTGGCAAATAGCTTTCAGACGGTTAAGCCTTATGGCGTTGTTGTCACTACAATTGCTTTAACAGAGGCTGATCTGACCCCGATACATCTGAAAGCGGCAAGTTTTCATGTCGTATTTCTGGTTATTCCAATTGCAGCTGATATACGCGATCTTAAAACCAGATTTGGTACAAATTTAAAGGTTATAGCTGATTGGATTGAACAAGGTAAATTAAAGATACATGTTGATCCTGCTGAGTTTAATTTTGATCATATAGTTGCAGCACATGAATATTTTGAATCAGGAAAGAGTAAAGGAAAAGTTGTGATTTCAAAATAGCTTTTAAGAGATACAAAATTTAGTGATATTTCAGATTGGTCTTGAGTGGTTGTTTTGTAGTGTTATAGCTTAATCATCGATTTTGACTGATGGAAAGGAAGCGGGGTATGAGTTAGAAATTCAGATCAGAGCTTTTCACCCAGAATGGTTATGCCGGGGCAGGGAAATCAAAATTACTTACCTGTTTTGTCTGGTTTGGAAGCTGGTTATATTGTGGTAACCAATGGAGCTATTTTACTATATACGTCAGGTTCGTATCCGGTATGAACCTGGCGTATATTCTATTTTTTCAAAAGTTCTGCCTCCACTGGTAGGTAAGGCATAATGTTACGCAAGGCACGCTCAATGTATTCTTCTTTTTCTCCAACTGGTACAACATAATTTAGGGCGTTTTTGACAGCCTCGATTCCTTCCAGCCGGGCAATAATCCATGCTGCAAGATAGTGTGAAGCTAAACAGCCGCCAGTAGTGGCCACATTGCCATTAGCGAAGAAAGGTTGGTTTAAAACATCTACACCAGCAGCTGTAACCCATGGCTTGGTTTTCAGGTCAGTACAGGCAGGTGTACCATTGAGTAAACCGAGTTTAGCCATGGTAAGTGTTCCGGAACACTGTGCCGCTAGTAACTGCCGCGCCGGGTCAAATTTTAAGCGGGCCATAAGCTCTTGATCTTCGATAACTTCACGGGTTTTTGTACCGCTGCCAAAGATAACTGCATCCGCTAAACATGCTTCTTCCAGTGTGGCCTGTGCTTCAATTACAACTCCGATCATAGAGCGGACTTTTGCTGTCGGAGAGGCGATAGAGACGCGCCAGCCTGGTGTTTTGATTCGGTTAAGAATACCTAATGCGATGAATGAATCCAGTTCATTGAATCCATCGAAGGTAAGAATGGCAATATGCATATCATTATTTTTTAGGATTGAAAATTTTAGTGTTCCTATGTTATAAGACAAATATACAGCTGCTTATAACGTATAATAAAGTACCAGTTTTATAAATTTTTATGGACACAGTCAGATTTTTCAACTGAAAACGATAGGCATATGCTAATTTTTTTTACGTATTAATTCATCAAGACTTGCTTTTCCAGGCCCAAGGATTAACAGCGTGAATAACATGAGCAGATAATACATAGGAATCTCGTATCCGTTTTCTCCTGCTTCAAAGCCATTGGCCCAATGTACAGTTACAATGGCTACAATCATCGTAATCATTAAAGGAATACTGATGAGACGGGTGCCCAGTCCTAATATAAGTAATACTACACCTAAAGCTTCCGTACCTGCTGCCAGGCAGGCGTTGAAATAAGGAGCGGGAATTCCTATAGTGCCAAACCATTCTCCAATAGCATTAATATCATTCCATTTCATTCTGGCCGGGGTGTAAAAGCCATAAGCCAGCGTTAACCTGATTAGTAAAAGGGGTAAGAAATCTGCTTTTTTAAGCTGATCACTCAGATAGCTATATGTTTGTTTGATTTTCATTTTTAGTCATTTTTAAAGCCGATGATCAGCCGTGATTCCATCGCCATCAAGATGAAATTCTGGCACATGGTTGTAGTTTCAATAGTTTGTTCAATTTTCAGCTCTTCACATAAACCGTCAATAAGTGCAGCCGCAGTTTGAGGTTTCTCTGATAAAAGCTCCAGTAGACGGACAAAGGCAGGAGAAAGATCTGTAAAACTAACATCTCCGGTTTCTGGTATACGGTGTATGCACAGGTAATAATCTCCTTTAGCTGCTGCTGTAATTTTTTTCGCCTTTTTAAGATGTACCGGAAAGTTAAAATGCTGAAAGTGTATTTCCGGGTTTAGTATGATTCTATCCTGTTCAATATTTCCTGTTATACTATAGTTGATCTCCTGGTCTTCCATCATAAAAAGCTCTACTTCCAGCCATTCAAACCATAATAACTCTAGTAAGACAGGATATTTATTCAGTATTTGCGGACGGGTTTGTTCCAGGTATTCATAAAACTCCCGGGGCATATACCAAACTTGTGGTGACTGGCAAGCATGGTTGCTGAAAAAATCGTGGGTAATCATTTGCCACTCACCAGCTTTGAGCAACTCATGGCTTAGCGGGAATGCGGATTGTAACATGTCATCTATAGCATTAAATACCAGGCGACGGTAATGGCCGATGTTTTCAATATTGATTCCCGGAATATCTTCCAGAATCCCTGTACGGCAGTAACTGGCCAATGCCAATTGATTAAGGTGTGTTTGTTCAAGCAGTAACATAAGACGTTGATTTTAATGCTGCCGTTTTAATCTCATTTAACCGGATCATTTCTTCCTGTAGTTCCTCCAGTTCAGGAATATTGAAATCCCGCTCCAATAACACAGGTACATCTCTTTTTAGACGGTGCATAGTATAGTCAAACAGATCAAATACAGGATCAATAATTGCTTCTCCATGCGTATCTATAATCAGGTTTTCTGATACTTGGTGATGACCAGCCATATGGATATAACTTACGCGTTCCATTGGCAGAAGATCAATAAATTGTTTTGCGTCGTAATTATGGTTGAAAGCATTGACATAAACATTATTTACATCCAGTAGCAGGTCACAATTGACTTCAGCAAGAATGTTATTGATAAATTCAATTTCAGTTATTTCCGGGGCTACCGGGCTGTAATAGCTGACAATTTCAATGGCTATTTTTCTTTCCAGCACATCCTGCACCATCCGGATCCTTTCGGCCACATGTTTTACAGCATCATGGGTAAAGGGGATAGGAAGGAGGTCATAAAGATGTGCATTGTCACATTTGGAGTAACTTAAGTGTTCTGAATAGATTTGTGCATTGGTTTCCTTAAGGAATGCTTTTACTTTTTTCAGAAACTGGAAATCCAGGGGATCCGGACTGCCAATGGAAAGGGATAAACCATGCGTGTATAAAGGATATTTTTCCAGAGCTTGTCTGAACTTTTTTTTCCAGAAGCCGCCTACACCAATCCAGTTTTCCGGGGCTACTTCTATAAATGCAGGTTGAATGATGTTGTTTTGCAGCATTTCTTCTGCAAAATCTTTTCTAAAACCGATGCCTACCATAACAACATTTTTTAAGGTGAGAAAGAGTGTTGTCCAAAGGTCCGGTCACTAATTGTTTCCGTATTGATGGCCAACACTCTTAAAATTTACTTATCCTTTTTTAGGAGCAGAAGTAGTTTTGGTTTTTCCTGCACCACATTTACCTTCGCCGCACTTACCATCTTTACCTTTACCGGCTTTAGTTTTAGAGGCGCCACATTTGCCTTCTCCGCATTTCCCGTCTTTACCTGTTTTTGTAGAGTCTGTTTTAGACTTTGCGCCACAGCTCAATTCCAGGGAGTTTGCACCACTAGCTTGTTTCGACAAGTTTGTTCTTACTACTTCTCCCGAACCCAGGTTACTGTAACGGAACATGCTGTTTGCGTTTGCACTCAGACCTGATACTGCGATAATTGCGCTAGCGATAATAGTACTTCTCAGGATGTTTTTTTTCTTTTCCATTGTGTCAATTTTTAGAATTTATTATTGTTTTGTTTTGACATTGGTCGCAGGAAAGAAGCCATCCTTACAAACTTTTTTATTTTTTTTTCAGAAAAGTGTGTTTTGATGGTTTAAGAGCAGTATGACATGCTTTTTGGGAGGGATGGTTTTGATATGGTTTTATGGCTAGTCATAATTGAGGTGTTATCAATAATTGCATTAGAATTTATATGGTTTGACCATGGTAAATGGCGAAAATTAATTTCATTTTTATTTGTACTTTTTATAGGTGGGCCAGCTGTGGCTTTGGTTATTTTTTTGCACAATATTTATATAAATAGACAATTAGTTGGGCACGAACTTGCCGCAAGCAGAGTAGTGAAAGAACTATATGTAAAAAAGAGTAAGAACAGCAGGACATTATACGCCATATTTTCTTATCAGGCTAATGGAAGAATCTGGAGACAGAATATGATTAATAAAGATAATCCCGAGATTTTTTTAAGGTTAAAGAACTAATATTTTACTGAAAAATATGTTGATCTGATTTTCTATTATCCTCGTCATAGGCTCTTGACTTATTATATACAGGTTTTTTTATGCTAAGGATGCTTTTTAATATATTCTTCCAGATCCCAGTCTGCTCCATTATTCCGGAGATAATTTTCAATTGGCTCCAGACCTGCTGCCTCTCTTAGTTTATCGATATTTCTCGGATCCAGGAGTCGGGCAGGGTAAAGGATCTTACCAGTTGATCCATCTCTCACCAGTTGTGTGCCATATTTTTGCGGAAGCTTTTGTTTTATAGAAATCCTATCTTCCAGATAAGCAAGGGAACCTGGCATGGCATCTCCTTTTTTTACAGCTTGTTTTAAAATTGGCAAATACTTTAATTGATTCTCTAATGAGGAATGTTGGATAACAAGAAATAAAGTCTGAGCTCCTTCATAACCAATAAGTTTTGGACCTGGCCAGCCAAGGGAATCAATAATATGACTTACCGTTTTGAAATTAATAACATCCAGTTTTTCTACTTCTGCCCATTTATTTTTAGCTTCAGTAGATTGTCCTCCATATTTTTTTTCATAATCCAATGCCTTTAATCTTTCTTCCTGATCAGTCTTACGTACATTCGCTAGTAAATCTGTAATTTCTTTATTCTGTCCTTTCTCAAAAGTTTCCTTTGTTTTCAGATAAATACTTGTTATTTTTTTCCATCTTGGATCATTACGCAGATTATCGAAATCACTATCTTTAGGTAATTGGGTGTAAAACGTTAGAAATCTTTCATCATTGACGGCTTTATTTAAGATGTAAAATGCTGAATCCGGTTGCTTGGCTAAAGACCATGAGCATGCCGCATTATATCCCGCACCGGCTATGGATTCAATTTTTTTAGTTTTATAATTATCTAAATATGCTTTACTGAAAAAAGTGCCGGCATCTTTATACTTCTTATCATTGTAATATTGATAAGCCTTAGTATACAAATTATAGAAATTATTCTGGCTAAACCCCATGTTTGTGAAAGTAAACAAGCATAAAAATAAACTTAAAAATATTCTCATTATCATCATGTGTTAGTTAGTCCATTGTCCCTGATAGGGGTCATAATTACATTTAGAGGGTTTGGACATAATGCCGTCAACTGTATAAGCTCTGCAATCACTGCATACATATCTATATTCACAATCCTGGCAAACAGAAATCTGATCTTTATTTATCGTCCACAGTGACTGAAAATCTTTATTTTCAGCTATTTCGATCAGGGAAGTCTGATTTGTATTTCCGTATGATGTCTCCATGGAAGGACAATTTTTAATTTCTCCGTTAATATCAATTGATATTTTTCTGTTCAGACAATTATTATGGGTGATATTTTCCATAAATAAATGAACTTCAGCAGGCAGAGTCATTACGGCCTGATTAATTATTCCACATGAATTGCATGAAGTAATTTCTTGTTTTATATAATGCACATATCCAAGGGTGTTCAAAATAATATTCAGGTCAGATTCATAAATTTTGTTAAATGGAGAGCTGTAAATTGTGAACGAAATCATCGGGAAGGATACTGTTAAAGACTGATATTGAGCCAAGGTTATACTATCTTGATATTTTAGTAAAAGCTGGATACTGTTAAGGTCCCGGGAACTGAACTTCAAGATCAGTTCAGTAATAAAACTGATGTCGGGCGCATAATAAATTCTGATTTGGAGAAATTTACAATTCAGTTTGTCTAACTCGGCAGACAGTTTATCCACATCATAATTACTCTGTTCATCTATATCAATTATCGCATTATTAATGGGGTTAGGGGAATCATATTCCAGTTTTAGTGGCGGGAAGTTTGATATGTCATCTACAATTTCCGCAAAATCATTATCAATAAAGCTTTCTATAAATAAACAGAGTTGACTGGCGGATGCTTCTGAAACTAAGTTGATAACATCATTGATTTTTCTAGATTTGAACTCGATCACTATATCATAATAATCATTTTCAATAAAAAACCATTTATTTTTGTTCAAATCGCAAACCATTGTTCTGGTATAGCCTTTTACAAAAAAAATATCAGCATAGATGTAAAGGTACTTGCCGGCAAATTCTTTTAAATATTGAGAGGTTTGAATCATTCTTCTTCAATTTGAGAAAAGTCAACAATTTTAGAGATCAGCTTATTTGCCTGCGAATAAATCGCATAAGTTCTAAGTCTTTCAGAATAAGGAGGTGAAAAATTATAAAAAGTAGAATCTAATTTTTTATAATGTACAAAATTATAAAACAGTGGCAATGTTTTTTTTTGATCGTCGGTAAGAATAACTTTTTCAAAATGGTCCATGTTCTTTGTTAATAAAATTGTTTATAATAAGCGGGCAAGCTCTCTTTCCAGAAAATAATTACATTTATTAGAGTAGAAAGTGAATTGTCCAACCGGGTTTACCTCCAGAAATATGTAATTCCCCTCCCGGTCAACAATCATATCAATCGATCCCATTTTAAGATGCAAATCTATCATTAACAATTGCAGTTTATCTTCTATCTCATTTGGTAACTGATAAGGAAGATGTCGGGGAAGTTCTTTTGAATGTTTTCTACTGTCTACGCTGGTTGATTCATTTTTCTGGGAAAAAATTACCGTTGAATAAAATTTGCCGGCCAAATAAAATACCCTTAGCTCGTAATTTTTTCTTATTTCTTTTTGGAGTAAGGATGGGAAGAAAGTAGAAGAGAATTTAGCAGCTTCCTCTGTGTTTACTCTTTCTGTATAGGAAAAGTATCCATATTCCTTTTTAAGTGCATATACGCCATTGTCAAAAGATTTAGTAATTAAGTTACCATTGCTATTAATCTTTTCTTCCAGCTTTTTCCGATCAGAAATAATAAAGTTTTCTGTAATTTTCAAGCCAAAGCGCTTCGCTTTTTCGAGGATAATTAATTTGTTGACATTGGATGAGAAATATCCACCAAATCGTTTTTCTATGTTTTGTTCAATTAAATAATAAAGATATTCGGTGAGTACATTTGATTCAGCAAGAAGTTGTTTTTTTGCATAATCACGGTCGCCTGCTATTACATTTTCAACGATTGAGTTTTTTATTTTTATACCAAAAGATTGAGCTGAAAAGCTATTTCGTCTATACCAGACACTATCACAAGTTAGAAGGTCATATTGTTTGCCTTGCTGTTCTATAATAATTTTATCAGAAGTAATTTCTACAATTCTGGTATAATCATCATTGCCATTTACTCTTATGAATTCTTTTTTATAGTAAGTTAGCCAGTCAATTATGCCATTAGAGCTACCATCATTGTTTTTAGTAAGTATTAGAACCATTCATTTTTTTTAAAACTGTTTAATTAAAAAGGCTTTAAGTTGTTAGATGATATGGAGAGCTTAATGAAAGTTTAATTCAGGCAGCTGCAATGCTGCCTGAATTAAATACTAAATCAATTACTAATCACTATCACTGTCACTGTCGCTATCACTATCAGTAATAGAAGATGAACTGCTTGAACTTGAAGATGACGAACTTGAAGAAGAAGAATCATCAGGCGCCAGCTTTCCACCCATGATTTTTTTCAATTCTTCGCTGTTAAGGACATTGCTTTCCTGAACAATTTTAAATGGTTTTAAAGTCATAATAATGGTTTTAGTTTAAATTTTTCCTACTCTTTTAAGGATTTTCAGATTACTCCTAAAGAATTTATACATGTAATTAATACAGAGTTGTTTATATATTTAATCAGTAAAAATGGATAATTGATCTTGTTTTGGTATTAATTTATTTGCTTTTATTAAGTAATTAATTACAAATTATGAAAAATATAATGTCAATGCAAGTTTATTTTAAATTTTTAAATTTATTTTATATAATATTAGTTATTTATATGATTGATAAGAGTTGTTTTTTGAAATATAATTTCTTTTGAAAAATAGTTAAACTGCTTTATAACCTGTAAAAACGAATATTTAAGATTGTCCTGGACGGGTATTTATAGGGTATAATTAAGCTGGATTTACAGAATGATAAATATTTGTTTTTTACAAATCATTTTTCTCTCATTAAATACTTTCACCATAGCAGCGTCGTAATCTGCTGACAGCACATCACTTTTTACGTTTCTCCTTGCGCTTTTGATAATTTTCTATTAATGTATTGGTGTTGTCAAGAGATTCTTCTGCGCTAGTACCAGTATAAGCATGATTGAAAGACTTGATACTTGAATAAAAGTGCTCTGCCTCGAATAAAAGCCCATTTCCGTAGGAAACCGGTATTTTCTTTAATTTGTAATCCCAGTCTATTCCTGTTTTTAACCCGATAAAGCCTGTATCGGCATTGGTATGATTATTATAACCACAGGAGATGATCTCCTTTGATCCGATAACACGGAGATTTCTATGCGGAGCAGTGTTAAAACTACAATTTAGTTGTGCCACAACACCTTCCTGATGTCTTAATCTTGCAGCTATAGAAGTATCGAACTGACTCGCATTGAATTCCCAATAAGCAAATATTCTGTAAAGGAATGTGCCATGTTCGCAGTTCCAATGATGCCAATTTTTAATATTTTTTCGTCTTTTATTTCATGTGATAGTATCTATTGGTAAGAGATGCTGGTAATCAGTCATTTGCGACCCAAACAAATTGCAGAAAAATCGGCTATACTTATAATAACAACGACAAGATATTGAATTAGCAATTACATTTGCATAGGAGTACACCGTTAAGTAATGAATGTTAACTAACGTTATGGAAGAAAATTTCAAGGAAAACATTGACAGTCAGGATTATATATCAGTAGATACTTTTTTTTCCTGTCAAGTAGAGCGGGCAGCTAACCTGATCAGTGGTAAGGGGATTATTCCTGTAATCACTGCACTAAGAAACTGGGGCTGTTTTTTAAAGCATAACGTTTAACAGTTTTAATGGAACGCCATATGCAAAACTCTATACTCAGTGAAATATTCAAAGGAGTAAATTTTTCAGCAGCTGAAGAAGAAGTAGTCTTTAATAAATTCAAGAAAATCCTGATTAGTAAAGGAGATATACTCCTGAGCGCCGGGCAGTCTGTCTCTTATCAATACTATGTACGCAGTGGATGCTTAAGGACGTTTTTCCTGGATGAAGCAGGAAAAGAATATACAGTTCAGTTTGCTGTGAATGACTGGTGGATAAGTGATTATACGGCTTTTTTTACTGGTGAAAAATCGATGCTTTATATTGAGTGTATTCAGGAAGCCGAAATATTTCAGATATCCAGGGAAAGCATGGAGAAATTATATCATGAAGTTCCTGCAATTGAGACTTTTTACAGAAAAAAAATGGAACGTTTCTTTTCGAGTTTTCAAAAAAGAATACTTTCTGACCTGGCGCTTCCGGCAAAGGAAAAATACCTGAGGTTTGTTAAAACCTATCCGCAGATTGAGCAAAGCATCAAAAATTACCATCTTGCGTCTTATTTGGGAATAACTACGGAGAGTTTAAGCCGTATCAGAAAAGAACTGGCTCACCAATAGTATCTTATCGTAGAATTTAAGTTGACCCCGTCTAAACAGGATCAACTTAAATATTTATTCCAGGCAGCATTAAACTTCTAAAATTGCGATTATCTTTTGAGCTGTTTCACGCGCAGAGGCGGGATTTTGACCGGTTACAAGGTTTCCGTCAGCTATACTGTGCGAAGACCAGGGGATAGCTCCATGAAACTTTGCACCTTGAGCTGTAAGAGCCGACTCCAATAAAAATGGGACATCGTCTTTAGCATAGTTGTTCTCTTCCTCGTTAGTGAAAGAGGTAACGTTTTTATCTTTAAGCAAGAATGTTCCGTCACTGAGTTTTACATTGAGCAGCGATACCGGGCCGTGACATACCGCACCAACAACGGCATTTCTTTCATAGGCTTCTGCAATTACTTTTTTTAGTAAAGGATTTTCCGGCATATCTACCATAGGAGCCAAACCACCGGGAACAAAGATTGCATCATAAATGCTTGCATCCACTTCAGCAAGTTTACGGTTGTTCTTCATCTTTTCCCATCCGCCATCTTGCAGGAATTTCGCATTTAAAGGCTCTTCCTTTGCTTCAAGATTGTCTAACCCAGGTTCTTCTCCGGTGATGCTTGCAAAATCAATATGGTAGCCTGCTGCATCAAACTCTACGTAAGGATGGGCAACTTCATCAAGAAATACACCTGTTGCTCTATTTTTTTTGCCAATCACTTTGCTATTGGAAACTATGAATAAGATTTTTTTTGACATGATTAAATTAGTTTGATATTATAAATAATGAGACTGATAGGTTAAAATATGTACTGTTAAAACAGTTTTTTTAGCAGGGTGACCTCCCTGATTTCCAGGTTTGGAATAATCTGACCAAGTACAATTTGCTGGTAATGCTCAGAATTTTTATGGATCTCAAGTGCATCAGCATCTGCGTAGCGCTCGTGTAAAAAGAGTTCATTCGCATTATCCGCCGATTGGTAGATATGGTATGAAATATTTCCTTTCTCGTTTCTTGTCTTGTCTGCCAGCTCCGGCAAGAGGTTCAGTATGTCAGCTGTTTCGCTTTCTTTGATTTTCCACTTTACGATCAATTCCTTTTCCATTTCAATAATTATTTGTGATTGTTTAAATTCATAGTCAAATATCCCCGGTTAAATGGATGAGAAAATTGATCTATGGTAATATCGGTCTGAACCCTTTTTTTAAGTTAACAGGGGCGGCAGTTGGTGATACCCGTATTGAAAGACGACTGAAAAGCCTTTAGGCCGATCATAAGACAATCGGAGAGATTGGTAACACAGATGACAGATGTATTGATAGAAGATGACGAATTGCTTGAATAGCAAATTGTTAAGGATGTGTGAATTGGCACATCAAAAAGGAGCAAGCGAGGAGCAGGCGAGAGTGAAAAACTAATGCTTTTCAGAAAACATTAGTTTTTCCGACGGATTTAAGAGTGCAGCGGTTCAAGGTGCTGGTAAGTATTGATGAGCACGCCTGTGGGTAACCTTCGTATTAAGGAAGGCGAGTTCTCGCGGATTGGCGCTGTCCGAAAAAAAGCGTTTACCACGACCCAGCAATACCGGGTAGACAACGGCTTCTAATCCAGCTGGAGTCCGATAAGGTGTTGTCCATCCGCCATGCGTGAAACCTTCGCCATTTTCCTGCTGGATTATACCATCTATTGAGATATGCCCATGATTCTGATCTTTCTCATTTTCTTTGCATTACTTAAATATTAGCATAAAGTTAAACGAATAGGGTATAGGTATGAGGGGGTAACTGTGACAATATGAGGGTGTTTTTGAGACACCCTCCTGTTTTTATTTGCCATAGAAATCCGGTGTAGGATTCAGGGATTTATTCTGCCATTGATGCCAGTAAGGGTAAGTTGGCGGTACAGTGCTGGCTTCATCCAGTTTCTTCACCTGATCTGTGCTAAGGTTCCACCCAATAGCCTCCAGATTTTGTTTCAGTTGTTCCTCATTACGGGCGCCAATAATAATACTGGATACCGTTGGTCGTTGTAACAACCAGTTCAGGGCAACTTGTGCTACTGTTTTATTTGTTTCTTCAGCTACTTCTTCTAATGCATCAATAGTGTTGTAAAATACCTCTTCTTTAACCACCATCTCTGGAACCGGACTGCCACCCTGTGCTACTCTTCCTTCTTTTGGAACAGGCTTATTGCGGCCATATTTGCCACCTAACCGGCCAGCAGAAAGAGGCGACCAGATAATAGCGCCTACATTTTGATCAAGTCCAAGCGGCATCAGCTCCCATTCATATTCACGATTTGCCAGCGAGTAATAAACCTGATGAGCAACATAGCGGTTCCAGCTGTTTTTCTCCGAGGCTGCCAGCGATTTCATCAAGTGCCATCCGGAGAAGTTGGAGGCGGCAATATAACGTACTTTACCACTTTGTACCAGGTCATCCAATGTTCTCAGTGTTTCCTCCACTGGGGTATTTCCATCAAAACCATGCATGTGATACACATCGATATAGTCGGTACCCAGACGCTTCAAACTACCCTCAATCTGTTTCAAAATATGAAAACGGGATGAACCCTGGTTGTTTGGCCCTTCACCAAAAGTAAAGGTTGATTTAGTAGAAAGGATCAGTTTATCTCTTTGTTTACCGGCGATAGCTTTTCCAAGTACTTCTTCTGCCAGTCCGTCTGAATAGATATCTGCGGTATCAAAAAAGTTGACACCTGCTTCCAGGCAAATATCGATTAGTCTTTTTGCTTCTTCGGCTTCTGTACTTCCCCAGGCTTTGAAAAAATCATTGCCACCACCAAATGTGGCTGTTCCAAAACTAAGTACTGGTACATGTAATCCCGATGCGCCTAATTGTCTGTATTCCATTTTTCTTTTTTTTAATATATGATCTATTAATTCGCGTTCACTTTAATACGTTCCACCAGGTATGGAGGTTTCCGTAAATCTTTACCCTTGTTATAGCTGGGGAGACGGTTCCACTGTCCCAGAGTCACATACAAATAACCGTTTCGATAAGCCAGGCCGTCGGGCCAGACAAAGTTATCTTTATCGTGCGCAAGCAAATGATATTTGCCGTCGGCTGTTCGCTGTACAAGAGATTGCTGCTCAAAGGCACCAAAATAGATGTTTCCTTTTTCATCTTCCGCCAATCCGTCGCAGGCAGGATGTTCGCCTTCATATTTCACCGAATCACTTAGCTGCTGTGTGCTGATAGCTGGATTGCTCAGATTTGACGTGGGCAGGCTGTACATCCGGCGACCAGTGATCGCTGTCCAGTATAATGTTTTACTATCGGGGCTGAGTGCTAAACCATCGATGCCACCAGAGGGAAAGGTTTGTTCTTTAAAACTATAGTTGAGAGGTTTACCCTCCAAAAAGGCCATAAATCCAGGTTCGGGCGAGGTGCTGTAATGGTTAAGCAAAACTTCTCTCGTTTTACCAGTTGCCACATCTATAACCAGTAAGGAGTAACGCTCTCCGAAACCAGAATTTGCAATGTATACTGTACCTTGCGCGCCATGTGACAGATCTACCCGCAGGTCATTGTAATGAGCATCATCAGAAAGTACTGGCTTTGGGATCACCAGTGTATGGAGAATCTTCTTTGTCTTGCTATCCAAAGCAACCACTTTGGCGGCACCTTCCGGTATTTCTTTTATTCCATCACGCTTACCATCATCCAAAATCCACAATACATCATTTTTATCCATATATAAACCATGTGGTGATACCAGCCAGTCCTTGAAGGATTTGGATGATGGATAGACATATGCTGCATTTGGGAAGGGGACAGGCTTCCCATCAATTAATTCTGCAAGCGCAAATGACTGGTGGTTGTCAGCATGACGTGGAAAACCCAGAAATACCCTGTTGTCTGAAGTTACAGCGATACCAGACATATCGGGTGCAGGAGGTATTATTCTTGCAATTACTTCTGGTTGTTGCTGCTGTGCTATTAGCTTACTGCATGGACCTATACTTAAGAGTAAAAAAGATACCCGGATAATATATTTCATTGTATTTATTATATCTTATTTTTTTAATGGCCCTTTGCTCACTTCTTTTCCCGCTTTGTACACGGCGAAGATTTTGCGGGTATTTTTAATGTCCGTAGCTGGATTGGCATCTGTGATCAGCAAATCTGCTATTTTCCCTTTTGCTATGGTACCGTATTTCTGGTCGATCTTTAACACTTTAGCCGCATTTCTTGTACCTGAAGTAATAGCTTGTAATGGAGTTAATCCAGCCTGTACCATCAGTTCCAGTTCAAGATGTTCGCTAAAACCCTGCGCCCTTACTGGCGTAGCGCCACTATCTGTACCCATCGCTATCAGGATACCTGCATCATTGAGCTTTTTAAGGTTTTTAAGCGCCGTTTCAAAAGCCTTTACATTTTTAGCATAATCCGGTGAATTTTTCAGGTCGTTCTGGTATTTCTCTGAAGTAATCATTTCATATACGCCGGGTTCCAGTGAATTTTTGAAAAAAGGATCGTTGAGCCATTCCGGTTTACGCGCGTAGATATAAGCAAATTCATCCAGCGACAAGGTAGGGATGTAAACTACATTTTTCGCTTTCATCTGCTGTACCAGTGCATCATCGATGACACTGTCCCTGATACTGTGTCCGATAATATCAAGGCCATCATTAACGAGTTTGCGCGCATCGCTCAGATAATAAGCATGTGCTGCTACACGCAGATTGCGCTGGTGTGCCTCGGTGATAATCCGCTGATAGATTTCGGGCTTCATCTTCGTAAACTTACCACCAAAATCATCTACCCACATCTTTACCACTTCTGGTTTTGTCTTTAACAGGCTGTCCATTTCTGCGGGTACTTGTGCTGCGGAGGCAGGACGGAATACATTGTCCATTCCAAATTCTACGGGCGGCGCACCTTTAGGAACGCCAAAACCATAACCAGCGGAATGTATCCGTGCACCAGGCAGTAAGCCGTTCGCTGAAGAATCACGAAGACCACTTTCAAATAACTGCGGCCGGTCGGTACCCATGATCATAACATTGTTAACACCATAGTCCTGATATTTTTTCAGCTGGGCGATAATATTGTCTCGTGTATAATTTTCAGCTTTAGTGCTTGTCCCTTTCAATGTACCAATATGCATATGCGCACTGATGAGTGCTGGCATAATGGTTTTACCTTTAAGGTCAATAACATGCAGCCCGGCAGTCTTCAACTTGCTGCCTATCGCGGCTATGCTGTCACCTTGTATCAGGATATCCATATGGTCTTGCGGCTTGCCACCGTTGCCATCGATCAATGTAACGTCTTTCAATAAAGTTCCGCCATTATCGGATAAATCTGCACTTTTGAAGGAAGGCATCAGCAGAGTTGTGCTGAGTAATAAAGTTCCTGTGATGATTATATTTTTCATTGGAATATTGTTTTTCATGTGCTTATTACTAACCTTCAGAAGCGATGCTTTGTTTTTCTGAGCGTTATAATCCCGGCTTTCTTACAAAACTCGGTAAAGCTATTTTGTTTGCTTTGTAGAAATCTGGTGTTTTGTTGTAGATTTATCCTAATCTTTGCGGGCCTTTATGAAGAAAACACAGTTTGATCAGTTAGTAATACATGATTTTGAAGAAAAAGTATTCCACCTGCCTGCACATAGCCATACTTATTATGAGCTTGTGTACATCCGTAAAGGTTGTGGGATTCATCTGCTAAACAACAATAAAATCCCATATACTACAGGAGACTTATTTATTCTGAGTCCTGAAGATCACCACCATTTTGAAATTAAGAGAAGTACGCATTTTACTTTCATCAAATTTACAGACAGTTACTTTGCAGGACATAAGATGAACAGGCCGGATGCATTAAACTTGTCTACCCCAGAAGCTATCATGAGCCATAAGCTGCTGAAAGAAGTGAAACTGAAAATGGACGAGCCGTGTATTTCTATTCTCCGGAAGATCATAGAAAATATTGTGGATTATAATTGCCGCAAAGACGTTGCTTCTTCTCCACTGGTTTATTACCAGATCCTGTCTATATTCGGACTGATCAGGGAAGCAGCAGCAAAATTGAGTATCCGTATTGATGATGGTGAGCCCGGCAAGGAGGAACTGATTTCTTATATTCATCAGCATATTTATGATCCTTCACTGATCAGGATCAAGCATATTGCTCCTCACTTTAATATTGCTGTTACCTATTTCAGTGACTATTTTAGAAATAAGTTTAATATCAGCTATCGGATCTATATAAATGAATACCGAATAAAGCTTATTGAAAAGCGGCTGAAGGATCCTTCGTTAAGTATGAAGTATATCGCTGACGAATTTGGATTTACAGATGAGAGCCATTTGTCGCACTTTTTCAAAAGCATGAGGAAATTGAGTCCGATGAACTTCAGGCAGCAACAGTAAGCAGACAGGAAGTTTTAGATTATAAATAATAATTGTAAAAATTGGTTAAATTAGCCATATTAAGTGACCAAATAATTTCCTGAAAACAAGCAATGAAAAATAATTAATGGACAAAATTAATTTATCAGTTATAATCGCTGTAATAGCGATGTTCATTTCATTATTTCTATCATTTTTTCTGGTTACAGTCAAAACAGAACATAAGTTAAGTAATCGTCTTTTTGCTTTTTTTCTGGTTTTAAATGCAATTGATCTTAGCATAAATTTGGGCTACTTTTTTGAAATCCCTTTAAATGCAAGAGTTTTTATTAGCTCTGTTTTTTTCTTACAACTTCCAGCATTTTATTTATACGTCTTATCCGTCTGTTATGTCGATTTTAGGCTAAAACCCAAGCATCTAATTCATGGGATTACTTTTTTAATAGCCAATCTGATTTTATTACCTCGCTTTTATACTGTCAGCCTGGCTTCTAAAATTAGCTTCCTTAAAAGAAGCAGTAGTATGCCGGAAATACAGTTCAATCATATTTTAGTACATATTCAAATTATATTATACATCATTGCGGCTTTTATGATATTAAGAAAAGCAAAAAAAATATACCTTGAAAATTATGCAGGAGCAAGTATGGAGTCGCTTAATTGGCTATTTCAGTTTACTGCGGCACTGTCAGCTTTTTATTTTGTTGCGCTGTTAAAAAACATCTTTAAATTTACTGAATATCCTAACATTTCCGAATGGTTAAAAACTGGACTTTTCTTATTTGAGCTGATCATTGTTTTTTGGTATTTATATAAAGCATTAAATAATCCAGGCCTGTTTAGAAATATCGATTCAAGATTAAAACTTGTAGCGCATATTATTTCCGAAGACAAAAATAGTGTGCAATTAGTTGTACGTGAAAAAGAGTACAATGAAGACTTACTGAAATTAAAGAGATATATGATAGAAGAAAAGCCATTTCTTAATCCTTCTTTAACTATTCAGGATGTCTCTAAAGACCTTAAAATTCCTGTTCGGGACTTATCAGTTTTAATCAATCATAAATTAGAACAGCATTTTTATGATTTCGTGAATACCTATCGTATAGAAAATGCTATGGATATTTTAAGAGATGTTACGAAAAGTAAGGTCACTGTTTTAGAAATTCTATACGAAGTAGGTTTTAATTCAAAATCTTCTTTCAATACGGCCTTTAAAAAACACACAGGTAATACACCTACTTATTATCGTAAAAGTCTGTAAAACAGTTTTTTGTAATTATTCGTACTTGTCTTTTTAATTACTCATACTTGTTTTTTGAAACAAATGAGTTCGACTACTTTTATTCGGTCGCACAGCCTTGATCCCTTCCACATATTTGTATCGAAATAATTTTTAACCTAAAACCCGGTACAATGAAAACCTCATTAAAATTTTTAGCAGCGCTATTATTAGTAAGCAACGTTTCTTTTGGACAAGACATCCCGCAAAGAATTGATTCATTAATAAAAGATAATTATAAAAAAAATCCTAACGTAGGTATTAGCGTTGGTTTTATCAAAAGTAATGAAGAATACTATACATCTTATGGCAATTTGAATGCAGAAAGTCAAACTAAGATTGATAAAAATTCCCTATTCGAAATCGCATCTATAACTAAAATTTTAACCTCAAATTTAATTGCGCAAGCTGTAGTTGAGCATAAAATTAAAACGAATGATTATATAGACCGTTTCCTTCCAAAAGCGTTTGTATTACATGAAAACCTTAAGAACAAAATAAAAATTTCAGACCTGGCATCTCATCAATCCGGTTTGCCAGATATAGATTTTGCAAAGTTAATAGAACTAAATCCGCAACAGCCTGTAAACAATGTAACTATAGAAACGCTGACAACTATAATCAATAATTGTACTGAACTTAAAGATTATGGTAAATACCGTTATTCTACGATTGGGTATACTTTACTCGGACAAATACTAGAAAAGGTGTATGGCAAGAGTTACGATGAAATTATCCGGGAGAAAATGATTAAACCGTTAAAGATGTCAAATACATTTACGAAAGACTTTAACGTGAAAAACAAGACAACTGCCCATAATCCTGAAGGCGGTATTCAGGAATTCTTTAAATGGAATATTACAGCACCTGCTGGATTAATAAAATCTAATGCTTCTGATATGGTTAAGTATTTAAAAGCAGTCTTAAATGAGAAAACTTCAATAGGAGAGGCTGCGATAATTAGTGAAAAAATGTACTATAAGGATAAAAATAGAGAAATGGGATTAGGACTAAATATTGGGACAGACGATAAGAATACGATTTATTTGAAATCAGGCGATTCTATGGGACAATCATCGATTATTTGTTATAATAGAATAAAAAATTGGGGTATCATCATACTTCTGGATCAAAGGAATTCAAAAATGAGACAAGACCTTTTGAATGGGATTTATGATACTATTTTGAAATAAATAGCTAACGGGTAGCACTGTGTATCAGTTATTGCCGGGGCTGTGTTTATCTGACAAACTCCCGCAGGAAAACCTGCGGAGTTTGTAATTTAAATGGCTGTATCCAGATCAGCTGTAAAATATTTTTCCTGCTATAATAATGTACCTTTGAGTATGATTTATTCTCAGAGGGTTGATCCGGTCCAGTATTTGACAGACATCGCTGCGCAAGTTGGTGGTACTGTTGAAAATAATAGCTTAATCCTGAACGGTTCTGCGGATGAAGGCTCAATCAAATTATTTATTCTGGAAGAAGGCCTTATCATGGCTTTAACTGAGGTAAAATCAAACTTAAGTATCTCAAAGCTGGAACTTAACATTCCTCCGGATTATCTGTTCATAAAGTTATACCTGCCAGATTCCCACTTAGATACCATGGTAAAGTATGATTCCAGGTATTACCAAATTTCGACTCCAGGCGTTCTTCTCTATAATGCTCATGTAGAGTTAAAGTCATTGTTCAAGATCCGGCAACGGTTTAAGATCGTCTCATTTGTGATACACTCTGACTGGCTTAAAAAGACATTCCATTCTGATTCTATATTTTCACAGCAGCGCTTATTTGAACTACCGCTTTTTAAGTTCGAGCATGTTAAGCCTGTGATTTTACAATCTGCACTAAATCTGTTTATCCTTAAAATAGATTCCGGCCCTCTCAATTTACGAATGAAGGCAATTGCATATGATATACTTAGTCATCTTTTTTCGGCTTTTGACATACAAGCTAATTCAAATTTAGCTGAATTTAAACATCAAAGCGATATAGAAGCTATTTTTAGGATAAGAGAACAATTACTTGATATGGAGGACATGGAATATCCAACCGTGGATGTTTTGGCGAAACAAGCTGGGATGAGCGCTTCCAAATTAAAAACCCTGTTCCATTCTGTTTTCGGTATGCCTGTTTTTGAATTTTATCAGTATCACCGGTTAGCTTATGCCCGGGTTTTAATCGAAGGGCGGAAACACACCATTGGGGAGGTAGGTTTAAAAATAGGCTATACTAATCTAAGTAAGTTTTCTCAGGCTTATAAAAGACAGTTTGGTTACTTGCCACATCAGACTTTATTACCTGATCGGGCCATTATTTAACCCATGCGGGCTATTCGCAGCGTTAAGTAAGGTCTAACTTTGATGCATGAAGAAAACAATCGTAATTACTGGTGGAACTGGTGGCATTGGATATGCTGTTGCCATAGCACTGGCTAAACAGGGTAATGATATCATATTTCAAGGGCGTGACGCAGATAAAGGCAGGAAGATCGCTGAGGAGCTTTCCAAAATTAATGGTACTAATGCAAGATTTATTGCCGCCGATGTTTCTTCTATCGAAGGGATGAAGGCCCTGGCTCTGGGCATAAAAAAAATAACCAATAAAATAGATATATTGATTCAGGCCACGGGTACACTCAATTCTGAAAGACAGGAGACGAAAGATGGGTTGTACGAGAGCTTTGCTGTAAATTACTTATGTAAGTTTATGCTGGATTATCTATTAGTGGATGAATTGAAAAGTGGACGGGGAAAAGTAATTATTGTTGGTGGCCCGCTGAGGAGAGGTGCCACTATCAATTTTGACGACTTACAAATGAAAACCAATTATTCACTGTTTAACAGTATAGGACGAAATCAGCTCGCCATTCATATGCATGCTCAGGAATTCAGTAAACGATATGGCGGTTCAATACCAATTAACGTTGTGAATGCAGGAATGGTGAAAACAGGCATTGATAGAAAGGTAAAGGGTATTATGAGACTTATGTTCCTTGTTTTGGGGCCAATATTGGCAAATAGTATTGAAAGTGCCATTGTGAATGTGATTGCGCTGGCTGATACCGATGGAAGGGACGCTGGCTATTTCTTTCCAAAGGTTGCAAAACCGGCAATAAAAGAGAGAATAGATTTAGATGCTAGTGTAGCATCAAAGTTGTGGGATGAGAGCATAAAAATCGGGAAATTGAACGTATAGAAAGACTATGTCAAGAAAAATATTAATATTAGGTGCTACTGGCAGAACTGGTAAACACGCGATACCAATGGCATTGGAAAAAGGTTACGAAGTGGTTGCCTTGGTTAGAAATCCAGCAAAGATCGTTGTTAAGCATGATAGACTAACTATTGTGGAAGGGCTTCCTGTAAACATCGATGATATCCGAAAAGCGATGGAAGGATGCGATGTGGTCCTCAGTTTGTTAAGTCCTTTAACCAGGGGAGAAGCCATTTCTTTCCGGAAAATAAATGCGCCGCGTATCCTTGAAAAAAGCATGATTAATGTGGTGCGGGTGATGAATGAATACGGAGTTAAACGTATATTAATCTTATCCTCTGTTGGAGTGGGAAATTCCTGGAAATATACGCCATGGTATGTGAAGGTATTGGTCAGGCTCACCAATTTCAAGGTTATATTTGCCGACCATAATGCTCAGGAAGATTTAATTCAGACATCCGGAACAAATTGGACTATTGCCAGACCTGCCGGCTTAAATGAAAACGAAACAATTGGAACGTTAGCTGTAACTTATGATCATACACCAAAGCCGTTCCAGATGAGCCGCAAACTGCTGGCGAAATTCTTTATTGATAATTTATATAGTAAGGATTTTATTCACAAGATGCCTATGCTGTCAGAGAAATAATTGATACTTTTTATTTTTCCTTTTATCTTTCTGTTTGTTAAGCAGGTATTATGCAAAAAAAGGAACTTTTATATCTTCAAAGACTGCAATAGAGGCGAGGTCAAGACATTCCAAAAAGGTGCAGCCCTTAGATTTTTTCTATTATCCAGGGTATCGTACAACCAAATATCCAGGTCATCAGTACTTTGGTTAAAACCATGAAATCTAGTAGCAAATCCACCAACCATAATATATTTTATGATTATTTAAAGAACTCCAAAATCGCAGTAATACTTCATCTAAAAAGTCCATATAAACTACTTATGAATAATCACTGCCTTATTGAAAAGATTATTTGTGCGTAACATTTTGGTAAAGAGTTTAAGTTTATCAAAATCAGAATGAAATATATCTTTATTTAGACGCTCATTATCAGATAATTCGGCAACGCATGTTTTTGGAAGTTCGTTAAGATTGTCTTTAGTTTCTTTTTTCATATCGCTCTGAATTATATTTTTGACACGCTAAACAGAAAGTCTTTGCTATCACGGATGCTCTTATGCCTGTGGAAGTTGCGCTGAAAGCTTTCAATTGGCATGGGAATGACTCAGCCGAAACAAGGCCGGGCTATTAGTAAATAAATTCAAAATAGCTAAATAATAACTCTATATCGGCCGGGTACTGCCCGGGTACTGTCCGAGTACTCGTTAGGGTAAGAG
This sequence comes from Pedobacter cryoconitis, assembly GCF_014200595.1. NCBI lineage: Bacteria > Pseudomonadati > Bacteroidota > Sphingobacteriia > Sphingobacteriales > Sphingobacteriaceae > Pedobacter > Pedobacter cryoconitis. Next base: position 2,687,706 of record NZ_JACHCG010000001.1, on the reverse strand, counting down.
CAATGCTAAAGTAACGTGAGTCCATGGCAAGTCCAAGTCAAAACAACTAGTTGAAATGACTTAGAGTAAGTATGCTTAAAGCCTGTTCTCAATCTGGTGTCATCCCGACCACCACTCAGGCACAACCAGGTCATAACCGGATGAAGATTAATGAAATTATAATTTCCCCTTTGACTAACCTACGGACAACTGCGGACAATTGCAGACAGCTGCGGACAATTGCGGACATTTTTTACGCATCAGGATAATCTTTAACGCTAATAGCTTACATTGGTGGAAAAGCATTTATTTATTATGGGAAGTTTAACGGGTAAATTTTCAAAGGGAATCCTGGGCGATTTCATTTTTAAAGCAGCAGTTTGGAGTACAGGTTGTTTCAAAAGTTCTGTACTGGGCACAATGAAACAATCAATGGAAACCGAAAGGCATCAGAGAACTTTCGTAAAAGTTGCAAGCCTGGAAAAATCAGGATCTTTCCTCCCCCTAAGAATTCCGCTGAAGCGTTGGCCGATCTCTTATCAAAGTAATCAGGGCGTTTAATAATGATAAATTGAACTATAAAATCAGGAAGTAATTGGCTTATTAAAGAATCGTAACCATCTGCTTTGAACTAAGAAAATATCAAACCCAAAACTTGAAATTTAATCCCTGATCCACAAGTTTATGATTTGATCCGGAATGAAGTTGAAAATAGCAGGGGATAGAAATATTCTTTAACGCAAAAAGCCTCAATTTTCATTGAGGCTTTCGTGATCTCGCTGGGATTCACAGCTAGTGTGAAAATCAGGGTTTATTCAGTATATGGGAGGTTTTTGATTTGGTACTCACCGAATCGCTCACCATTTTTTCTATACGTTTTAGCTGCAAATGCTATAGATTAAAGGTGTGAATTTAGAGAATAGAATCTCTATTCTCTGCATACTCCTTTATGATCAGATTACGATTTATTAAAAGATTTTTCATATATTTTTTTAGAAAAAGATAGTCAGCAAGTTTTCCTAACGTTCCTAATGGGGAGATGTAAGAAAAAATATCAACCATTATCGTTCCATTATGTGTAGGTTCGAATTTATGTATGTGCTTGAATGATTTGAATGCGCCACTGACCATCTCATCAGTAAATGAATTTGGTTTTTCAAAAGCCGTGATTTTTGATGTCAATTCCTGAAAAAAACCAAAATGTTTTGCCCGCCATGTAACAGATTCACCTAATTCTATTAATCCAGACAATCTTCCTGCAATTACCTCTTCATGAGTTTGTTTTGTAGATATCTGATGCAAATCGATACTCCGGGAAAGATCAAATACAATTTCTGGTGTTGCCAGAATGAATGTACTTAAATATATTGTGGGCATTTGCTTGTTATATTAAAGGAAACGTCTGTTCTTTTTTAAACTCTGTCTATTATCAATGAAAGTTACGATTTCAAGAAGATTTTTTCTGGGTTTAATTCTGTAGACAATAGAAATATGAGGGATGATTACACCAATATAGGTGTCTTTAGTTTTATAGGTTCTACGAGCGATGAAAGGTTCGCTACTCAGAATTTCAAGATACTCGAATACTCTGGCAACAAACTTGTCAACTTCGTTCTGCGTCCAATTGTCTTTAAGATAGTCAATATTTCTTTGAAAGGTTTCACCTGCTTTTTGAGACCAGATAATCGTCATTATTTATAACCAAATCTGTTTTTTGCCTCTTCATGACTAAAAACATTCCCATTATCAAGCTGACGTATTCCTTCAGAAATATCATTCTGTTGAGTTTTACTCAAGCTATCAAACCAGTCAATGTCTCTGCTGCTTATTAATGATTTAATATCTTTGATAAGGTTCACATCATCAGAATTAATAATCTGCTGTAACACATTTAGTTTCTCTGCCTGTATATTCATAATAGTAAATTTAGCGAAAATCTAAATAGAAATGAAAAAATGTTTGGTGATTGTTTTCTGAATAATCTGGTATTTGGAGATTTTTATTCGGAAGAGGAATTCAATATGTCCAAGCCATATTTGTTTGGGATTTGGTCTGATCCAATTTCTGAACCGAACCCTAATATTCTTTAACGCAAAAAACCTCAATTTGCATTGAGGTTTTCGTGATCCCGCTGGGATTCGAACCCAGGACCACTACATTAAAAGTGTAATGCTCTACCAGCTGAGCTACGGAATCAATCAATTCCCTTTGTTTAAGGAGGTGCAAAGATAGAAAATAAATATTAAGATGCAATTAAATATGAAAATAAATTCAATAAAAACCTTGGATTATTTATCTGTCCAAATCTAATTCATTGAAAATGAGAAAGGCGGAACAATTCCGCCTTTCAAATAAAAATGCAAACTATATTAAACAATCATTAAGACTATTTCAAAATATACATGATACCATTAATATCATCATTGCCACCATACTGACTCTGTATAGCAATTTGATAATTTGCCGCATTTGCAGTACGTTCATACTCATGATACTGAAAGCGCGTTGCAATACGTCCGCCATTTCCAGTGCCCGGTCCAGTTGTGAAAGCAGGGAAACCCGTACGGCGATAAGTAAAATAAGACTCCAGCCCTGAATGACGGAATAAAGCCAGGTACTTTTGCTGTACAATCTGTTTAAGTGCAGTTGCTGTATTATACTTTACTTCAGGCTGATTGTAATAGGTATCCCAATTTACATTGATAGTATAAGTATCATAGTTGGCAGGTAAAGCAACGTTAGTTGAACCCGGGCGATAGAAATAAGCCGTAAAAGTCCCTGTACCCGTAGGGATCTTATAAGAATCCATAGAACTTTTGATACCAGCAGTATAATAGCTCTCTGCATCACCAGCAGCCCATCCGCGATATATCCCCTCAGCAATATTGAACATCAGCTCAGCATAACCAACCTGAATACTTGGTTCACCAGTATAAGTTGAATAATAACGTTTTCTATTTAAGAATGAATACTTCTGTAAACCTGCGTTGTTATACATGATACCAAGATCCTGCCCTGCATCAGCTCCGATAAAAGAAGAGAAGTCTGTAGGGCTCAGTTTTAAAGAATCTACCTGATAACGCGAAGGTTCGGCAGCTACAAATACCCTTGGATCTTTTAGTTTCGTCAATAAACTGATATAAGTAGCCGAAGTGTTTTTTCTCGATCCGCTCTGTCCAAAATTATCAGGGTTCTGCGGATAATAGTTCGTCGGAGATATATAAATATATTGCATGTTATCAGCAGCACTTTCCATGATAGGATATTTAGTCCTATTGCTGACAATATCAGAGAATTGTTTTTTCACATTGAGTTGTGCATCATCATCGGCTCTTTTACTCAGCTGGATCAGCAGACGGATTCTGAAAGTATTTACAAGTTTTTGCCATTTCAGCAAATCACCATTAAAATAGATATCTCCGGCAAGTATATTCTCTTTTGCTGCGATTAAAGTTGTTAAATCTGTGTTGGCACTTTCCAATAAAGCCAGAGACTGTAACATCACATTTTTCTGTGTATCATAAGCAGGAGTAAGGTTCGCTATCCCGGCCAGCGCATCGGTCATCGGAATATCTCCCATTTCCATACTCATTTTGGTGAACAGGTAAGCCTTAAAGAACTTTCCAAGCGCAGCATAAGAATTAATAGCAGATCCGGCCTTAGCTGCCTGTTTTTCCATCTCAACGACGTTTTTTAACACCGTATAATAATCATCACCGTATTTGAAATCATAGCGGTTGTTGCCATAATAATCATAGTTATTCAGGTAATACTGATTATTGGTTTCTTTAGAATCATTTGGACCTTCTACCAGGCCATTGCCAGTTAAGATCCCATTTAATAGTAAAGATGCCTGTACCGCATTTGGTTTATTATTATTGATCGTTTTCTCTTCGAAGTCCTTCTTGCATCCCGAGATGGTAATCACAAGTAAAAGAGGTAGCAAAGAATAAAGTTTGAATATCTTTTTCATATTAGAAATTATAATGTAACGTTGATGTTGAATCCATAACTACGTACTGTAGGTGATTGTAAGCCAGTAAGCGGAGTTTCTCCGTTATACTGATCTAAATCAACATCCTTAAATCTTTTGTCTTTATAGAAGTATAATAAATTACGGCCTACTAAAGACACAGAAGCTTTATGAATGAATGTACCCGCAAGTAATTTCTTAGGAAGGTCGAATCCAAGCGTAACCTCGCGAAGTTTCGCGAAAGTTTTGCTCATCAGGTTGGCCTCATCGAAATTATAATACTTACTTACATAATCCTGAACAAATACCTTATTTGTATTTGGCGCAAAAGCAAGGTCCCCGTAATTCAGGATCGCACCAGTTTTAGAATCATAGTTGATAGATGCACCATTAGAAATCACTACACCTTCACCTACATAAGTACCATTATAACCCTTCTTGCCATAATTAGCCCAATCCTGGTAACGTGCATCACCCAAAGCACCCTGGGCAGTTTCGATATTTGAACCACCACGCATAGTTTTATTATGCATATAATCAATAGTTTTTCCACCTACGCTACCATCAAACTGCACACCTAAACTCCAGCTTTTGTAGTGAAACTTGTTGTAAATACTCCATGAATAATCTGAATTCAGGTTCCCCAGATATTGATTCGCACCACCATTAACTAATGGCTTTCCAGCCGCATCATTAATAATTTGTCCATCTTTAGTTCTGACGAAAGCAGTTCCATACAATTTATCTGTACGATCTCCCTCTTTGAAAAAAGTCTGATAAGTATCCTGTCCTTTAGGTAGTTCTTTATAAACGCGCTTATAAGTTGACCAGTTAACCAAAACATCCCAGCCAAAGCCACCCATATCTTTAATCGGTGTGCCACTCAGGGAAACTTCATAACCAGTCTTTTTTGTTTTTAAAGCATTCAGATATAATATATTATAACCCGTAGCAGTAGAAATCTGGTTCGCTAAAACCTGTGGCCCATCTATGTACTGGAAAGCCGTAGCACTTAAACCTAATCTGTTTTCTAAGAATTTGATATCAAAACCTTCTTCATAATTCACACGTGTAGTAGTTTTAATACCATTTTGATACAAATAATCCGGGCCATAACCAGCAGCCTGATTGTTATATGGTTTATTGATATTAAATGCTGTATTCAAAGAATAGTTTGGCCCATTATAAGGAGACATATAGGTATTGCCATAACCCAGTGGATTGTTCGTCAGGTTAGATCCTGTTTGTCCACCAAATGCTGTGATTGAACTAAAAGGAGCAGGGCCTATACTTGCACTGGTTGCGTCAGTACGTACATTGGAGAATGATGCTCTTGCTTTCAGGAATGAAATAAGATTTGGCATTTTGATATAATCCGAAATTACAGTTGCCAATGATACACTTGGATAATAATAAGTGGTTGGCGTCTGGAAAGCTGATGACTTATCTATCCTGCTTGTTGTAGATAGGGTTGCATACTTACCGAAAGCAGCATCCAATGAGAAATAACCACTCAGCACCATCATGCTTGAGTTAAAACTGGTAGACTGTACTGGGTTTTTAGAGTTACTGAAAGAATAAACTTCAGGAACATTCAGGTAATCAGTAGAAGTCCAGCTTGAATTATAAGATAAGGTACGAAGATTTGTTCCCACCAAACCAGAAAGGTTGACAAAGTTTTTGACGTTATAATTGAAGTTTAATAACAACTCATTGTTGTTTTCAAATAAATTACGTCTGTCTTCACGATAGTCCCCCTGATTTCCTTCACGTCCGTAAGGGTGAGCAGAGAATGGAAGTTTTTCTGTACGTAAGATACTGTAAGTATCAAATTGAGAACGAAGTGTTGCATTTAAATGGTTATCAATTTTGAAGTTTGCAGAAAGATAACCGTACACATCATTTTTATAATGTCCGCGCAACCACTTTTCTGTCATCAGATAAGGATTATGGTAACGTTGATATTCCGCAAACTGCGATTGAACACCTTCTTTACCTGGTTGCCAGATTGCTTTAATATCCGGTGCATTTACATCCCAGTCTGCACCAGTCCAGATTGCTGTACTATAGATTAAACTTGAAGGTCCATAATCCGCATCAGGAAAGTTATCCGTAAATTGTCTGTTAAAATCAAGGTTACCTTCAATTTTCAACCTTGGGCTTGGATTGAATGAACCATACATGTTGAAATTGACAATGTTAAGCCCGCTATTCGGAATATAACTCGATTGTTTTGATTGTGAAACTGAAAATCTTGTGGTATAAGTCTCACCGTTAGCACTTAAAGAGACGTTGTTATTGGTTTGATATCCAGTTTTTAAGAAGTTCTTTAAATTGTTTTTACCTCTGGCTGTATATGGAGTCGCTTGTCTTACGCCATTAATTACCGGGCTATCATACTGAGGAATCAACTGTCCGGCAAAATAAGGCCCCCAAACGTCATAATCTCCATCCACACCACCTGGTGCACCACCTTTACCGTCTACAAATACGTACTGTGTGTTTTCACCAGCACCAAATGAATTTTGTATACGAGGGAAAGTCAAAAATCCACTATTAATTACTGTACTGCTGTTGAAATCAACGGTCAGTCCTTTTTTATTCTTATCGCCTTTTTTAGTCGTAATCAATATCGCACCATTTACCGCGCGGCTACCATATAAAGCAGCAGCAGCAGGGCCTTTTAATACAGTATAAGTTTCAATGTCGTCAGGACTGATATTCCAGGTATCGGTATTGATAGGAAATCCGTCAATCACATATAAGGTTAACTTATCACCACGGATCATCACGTTCGGCTCTCTCAATACCTCCGGAGAAGGGCCAACAGATAAACCAGCTACCTTTCCTATCAAACCGCCGATTGGATTCGGATCACGTGCTTTTAGCAAATCGTCACCGTCAACAGTCTGTAGGGCATAACCAATTCTTTTAGTGTCTTTTTTGATACCTAAAGCGGTAACTACAACTTCAGAAAGTGCTTTGCTATCACCTTTTAGTATTACATTAATGACAGCCTCATCGCCAATAATGATTTGTTTTTTTTCATATCCCAGGTATTGAAAGGATACTGTCTGCCCTTTTTTTGCGGTTAAAAGAAAGTGGCCGTTCATGTCTGTTACTGTACCTTGTTTGGTTCCATCAACCAAAACACTTACCCCGGGTAAGGACTGTTTGGTTTCGTCACTAACTGTACCTGATATTTTAATTTGCGCCGCTAAGGTCATCGGGGCAAGCAAAAATAACACAACAGTTATTACTTGTTTTAATTGCTTGTAAAGCTGTTTCATTGATGTGGATTTAGGTTGTTATGTGTTTTGATTTTACACAGCAATACTAAACTTTGTTTATTAAAACTAAACCAATTTAGTATTATGTGTATTTAAACTTTTGCGGTTTTTTTTGATATTAAATGCGTCTTTGGCAACAGGTTCGTTACCTATTGTTAATAGCATGTTAATGAAGAGTTTATCTTTTGCTGGCATTGCAATGGAAAAACCGTTTTATTTGCGCTGAAAATGATCAAATGATAATATCTGATTGATATTATTTAAGGGAAGAGACAGTGTTGATGCTGTTATATTAAAGTTAGATTAAAAGAGGCTTAAAACCGGGGATTTTAAACAGGCTGTGAAAAATAATGTTCACATTTGTCGTTTAATTATAGCGTAATGGACATACTGGTTATTGAAGATGAACAAAGAGTAGCTGAACTGATCAAAAAGGGATTGGAGGAACTTGGATTTCATATCACACTTGCCTTTGATGGAGAAATGGGGAAGAAGCTTGCTTTGACGAAAACTTACGATCTGATTCTCATGGATTTAATCCTTCCGAAGATCAATGGTATTGATCTCTGTAAGGAAGTGCGTATTGCCAGACCGGATATTCCTATTATTATGCTGACTGCTTTAGGGACTACAGATGATAAAGTGGAAGGTTTTGATGCAGGCGCGGACGATTACCTTGTTAAGCCTTTTGATTTCAGGGAATTGCATGCCAGGATACGCGCCTTAATTAAAAGAAATCAGACACAGAACAATACTTTCAACCAGGGTTTTATTTTGCGTTTTGCAGATTTGGAAATGAACCTGGAAACCAAGCTGGTTAAAAGGAATGATGTACAGATAGATTTGACCCCTAAGGAGTTTCGTTTGCTTGAATATATGATGGGGAATTCTGAAAGGGTATTGTCCAGAACAGAAATTGCAGAGAAGGTTTGGGATACGTTTGATTCAGGGACGAATTTCATTGATGTGTATATCAATTATTTAAGGAAAAAGATAGATAAGAATTACGAGGTGAAACTGATTCATACTAAACCGGGAATGGGTTTTATATTTAAAGAGGGATGAAGATAAGAGCGAAACTTTTGTTGTTGTTTTTAACGCTTTTTGGTGCTTTGCTTTTGGCATTTGCAGTGTTTATTTATATTTCTACAGCGCAGAGCAGGAAGGATCAATATTATAAGCATCTTAAAAGAGAAGCGATTACGAAAGCAAATTTGCTTTTTGATGCAAAAGTTCCGCCCACGGTATTACAGTTGATTTATAAGAATTCTTTAAATTCTTTGTTTGAGGAAGAGGTTGCTGTTTATGATACTTCGTTCAATTTACTGTATCATGATGCAGTACAAATAGATAAGGTTAAAGAAACCAGACAGATGATCAATCAGATTATTCTTCAAAAGGAAATAACTTTTGAGCAGGAGTCTTTACAGGTTGTAGGGCTTTTATATCTGCACAAGGGAAGGACTTATGTAATTACAGCGGCAGCAAATGATAAATATGGGTTGACGCGTTTGGAGGAGTTTAAGTATACTTTGATCATTTCTTTTATCATTATTATCAGTTTGACGATCGCTGCGGGGTATTATTTTGTGGGGAAAGCGCTGAATCCGGTTGCGGAGATTGTGGATAAGGTGGAGGAGATTACTGCGACTAATTTGTACAAGCGGGTACATGTCAAGAATGAGCGGGATGAGATTGGTGAGCTGGCCACTACTTTTAATAATATGCTGGATAGGCTGGAGCAGTCTTTTGATGGACAGCGAAGTTTTGTAAGTAATATTTCTCATGAGTTGAGGACTCCGCTGGCAACTATTGTAGGGGAGTTACAGCTGGCTTTAATCAGGGAACGCAGTGTGGCGGAGTATAAGGAGGTGATCCGGTTGTCGTTGAGTGATGCGCAAAGATTAGTGAAGTTGTCTAATGGTTTACTCGATTTGGCGAAAGCGAGTTATGATCAGACTACGGTAAGTATGAAGGTGCTGAGGACGGACGAGTTATTGATGGATGCAAGGGAAGCGGTTCTTAAGGGGTTTGAGGATTATAAGATTGATATTGTTTTTGATAAAGAGATTGATGATGATAGTGAGATATCTGTCAGGGGAAATGAGTATTTGCTGAAGGTTGCGTTCATTAACCTAATGGAGAATGCATGTAAGTTTTCTGCTGATCATCGGTGTGTGGTGAGTATCAATTTTGATCAGGGGTCAGTTATACTTGGGTTTAAGGATTCAGGAATAGGGATTGAGCAGGACGAGATTGATCGTATATTTTCTGCTTTTTACAGGGGAAAGAATAAGGGGTTTAGTGCGGGGAATGGGATCGGGTTATCGCTGACGGAAAAGATTGTGGGGATGCATCATGGGGAGATTGAAGTGAAGTCTGTAGTAGGGGCAGGGAGTGAGTTTACCATTGTCATGGCACATGTGATGGTTTCTTCAGATAGGTAAAAAAAACTGCAACTTGTATATTTGACTGGCGCGCCCTGAAATAGGCGCAAGGTCTGCATATACAAGTTGCGGTTTTTTTTCATTTGATGTAATAACCGCATTGTGCTGAGCAATGGTTTATTTGAGGTGGTTAGCTGTGTTAGGGTTTATTGATGATATTGCTTTATAAAATCAATTTTCTTATGATTTCTACGCTTCTTGCCAGATCTTCTTTAGTGGAGGATGCAAAGCCTAAACGAATAGCATTATCATTGTAATCGGCATATTGATGCGTTTTTCCATCTGATAAATGTAAGCCTTCCCGGTAAGCATTTTTTGAGAGTTTCTCCAGGTCTATTGTTTTGTCAAAGGCTGTCCATACCGACATACCACCTTCGGGTATAGTAAATTTGACGGCTTCTTTAAGTTCATTGCTGAGCAAATCGCAAAAGAAGTCACGGCGCTCCTGATAGACTGAAAGTGTTTTTCTGAGGTAACGTTGAACGGTACCGTCATTTAGTAAATCAGCCATGGTATTGTCCAGCACGTGGTCACCTTGCCTGTCGAGTAGTATGCGGACTTTAGCGAGGTGTTCAATCACGTTTTCGGCAGCAACCAGATATCCCATGCGAAAGGCCGGGGAAAAGCTTTTGCTGAAGGAACCGCAATAAATTACCATTCCGTTTTCATCTGCGCTGGCCAGTGGCAGGAGCGGGCGGTGCTTGAAGTGGAAATCAAAATCGTAGTCGTCCTCAAAAATAATGAAGCCATATTCATTGGAGAGCCTGAGCAATTCCAGTCTCCGGTCAATTCTCAGGGAGACTGTAGTAGGGTATTGGTGATGGGGTGTGACGTAGACCATCCTGATTTTTTGTTTTGTGCAGATCTTACGGAGCTCATCTACCATTAGCCCGTGTTCATCTACGGGGACGCCGATCAGTTTAGCGCCTGCGTGCAGAAAGTTATGTTCGGCGCGCCTCCATCCGGGAATTTCAGAAACGACAATATCTCCGGGACTGATCAGGGCATTGCAGATCAGGTTAATACCCATTAAGGTGCCTCTCACTGAAAGTATATTTTCGGCAGTAGTTTTAAGTCCTCTGGTCGTGTTAAGGTATTCGGCTATGGCTTGCCGGTATGGGTAGGGGCCGGCAGGATTTCCGTAATTGCCGAATTTAGGGTATAAGCCGCTTCTGGTGAGTTGATTTCGATAGGCACGGTAAAATTCCTTTAAGGGTGAAAGCCTTGGGTCAGGGTAACCGTCGTCTAAGTGTAAGCCGGGTATGGGTGTTTCCAGGATGCTGTTGGGGTAATCTCTGGGTTGAAATATGAAACCTGCAATCTTTGATGAGGCTGGAGATATTGTTTTTAAGGTTTCGGGATGGTGGTCTGCCACATGAGTGGAAACAAAGGTGCCGCGGCCTACAGCGCTTTCAAGCCAGCCTTGCATTTGTAGTTCCTCATAAGCTTTAGCTGCGGTAATCCGGTTTATTTTTAAAAGGGCTGACAACTCACGGCTGCCCGGGAGTTTTTGGCCTGAACGCAATTTACCATTTTTGATCAGTGATAACAGTGCGTCTGCTAATTGAAGATAGACAGGCCGCCCGATTGAACGGTCGTAGGTTAGGCTTTCAAATAGTTGATTGATAATTGGACTATTCATTATCTTGTAATTGGTCTACAAAGATAATCCGATTGCAGGCTACTTTTGTCTAACCAGATCATTTATTTAGATAAGATTATGTACGTAGCCAGGCAATTTGAATTTGAGGATAAAGCTGAAAGAATAGCCTTCATGAAGCAATATAGTTTTGCAACTATTGTGACTACGAAAGCAGGGCTTCCTATCGCTACACAGCTTCCGTTTTTGATTACACAAAATGATGATAAGCTTGTATTGAGTGCACATTTTGCATTAGCGAATGAACAGGTGAGTTACATCGAAGAGAATACCTCGCTGGTCATTTTCTCCGAACCTCATGCTTACATTTCTCCGGCTCATTATGATAAAGTGGAGAGTGTGCCTACCTGGGACTATGTTGCTGTCCATGCTTATGGGAAGGCGAGGATCGTTCAGGAAGAAGATGCCAAAATACAAGCGTTGGAACAGATGATTTTATTTTATGAGCAAGGTTACCTGGAACAATGGAACAAGCTGTCGGATAAGTTCAAAAAAGGAATGATACGGGGGATTGCTGTGTTTGATCTGGAAGTGACTGATTTACAGGCTCAGAAAAAGGTGAGCCAGAATAAAAATGAAATGGAACGGGAAAGGATAGCTGTTCATTTAGAAAAAAGCGATGTTAGCTCAGAAAAAGCAATAGCAGACTATATTAGAAAAATATAAGATGAATCAAATCAAAATTATTAAAGCATCACCGGACGATTTTAAAGTTATCCGGGAAATAGGACAGCAGACCTTTTTAGAATCGTTTGCAAGCAGTACTACAGAAGCTGATATGGCTAAATACCTGGAAGAGAGTTTCACTGAAAAAAAGATTAGCGCTGAATTGGCTAATCCGGATTCTATGTTCTTTATAGCGCTGGACAATGAAAATCTTGTGGGCTACCTAAAAGTAAATTCAGGGAAAACACAAAAGGAATTACAGGATGATAGCGCGCTGGAAATCGAACGTATTTATGTGAAGAGCAGCCATCATGGTAAAATGGTCGGTCAGCTGCTTTATAGTAAAGCACTTGAAATAGCTATGCTTCAAAATAAGGCCTATTTGTGGCTCGGTGTATGGGAAGAAAACTCACGGGCTATCAGATTTTATGAAAAGAATGGCTTCGTTACTTTTGATAAACGTATCTTCAAAATGGGGAATGATGAGCAAACAGATCTCATGATGAAGAAAATATTGACTCCTGCCTCATGAATTTTAGTATCCAGCCTCAGTTAGCAAATGAACGTGTTACCCTTTTACCGTTAAAGGAATCTGACTTTGAAGAATTATATGCTGTAGCATCCGACCCAAAGATCTGGGAACAACATCCCAGCAAAGATCGCTGGAAGAAGGACGTGTTTCAAAACTTTTTCGATGGGGCAATAAAGAGCAAAGGCGCATTTAAAATCATAGACCAGGCTACCGGAAAAATAATGGGAAGCACCAGGTTTTACGACTATGATGAAAATGAAAATGTAATTTTTATCGGCTATACCTTTTATGGTACTGCTTATTGGGGGACGGGTACCAATCTTTCTGTTAAGACAATGATGCTGGATTATATAGCTCAGTTTGTTTCAAAAATTAAGTTCCATATTGGTGCAGAGAACATTCGTTCACAAATCGCTATCAGCCGTATTGGTGCAATTAAAATAGCTGAGGAGCAGGTCACTTATTTCGGTGAAGCTCCAAAGCTAAATTTTGTATATATGATCGACCAGGATTTAAGTTAGTTATACTTGTTTGATTTCTTAAATTCCTGGTTGTAGATTTTCAGGTTGCTTTTCAATAATTGACGTGCTACGTGAATTCTGGTTTTAACTGTACCAATAGGTATATTCAGCATGTCTGCTATTTCATGATATTTATAACCTTCAAAATATTTGATGAAAGGGGTGTAATATTCAACGCTTAGCATGGCAAGAGCCTTATTTACATCATCACTGATAAACTTATTATTGGCCTGATTATGCGAAGCACTTGTATATAGCTGGGCAGAACTGATTTCTTCTGTAGTGTCTATAATGCTGCGTTGTTTTACAATCCTTCTATAATCGTTTATAAATGTATTTCTCATTATAGTATATAGCCATCCTTTCAGGTTCGTCCCTTCCACATAAAGTTTGGAGTAACGTATAGCTTTTAATAATGTTTCCTGAACTAAGTCATCAGCATCGTCCATGTTTTTTGTGAAATTCAGGGCGAAAGTTTTTAAAGAAGACTTGTGGTCATTAACTTGGTATGGGAAAGAATTACTGATCATAAGTTGAAGATTAAATGATTATAAATGCTGTTGATTAAATACATTTTTTTTATTCCAACTCTTATACCAATTAGTTTATTGAAAATGAAAAAACGCATTGGTCAGGGAGATTAATATATTTCTGATTTGTTGTTGGTGTGAAATAGAAAGAAATTTATTTATTAATTAAAACAAAATGTTTGTTTGTTTTTTGGTGTTATTGTCGTTTAATGGAGTTGATGGGCTATGGCGTATTGGGTTCAAATTTTATCAATTAATGAACTAACTATTAATTTGATTTAAAATCCAACTTATATATGTTTAATTATGTACTGTTTTTAGTACTATTCTTGAGAAATTGGGATGGCAACAAGTCAATAAAGATGTAATTTGGTGCCAATTTTTTAAGATGTATTGCCTAATTTAATTGTATGCTCAGAAGGGGAGCAGGCTAATATCACCAGATTCATAAAGTCACATCGTCCTGTAATCATCAATAACGTCACTGAATATCCGGCCTGCTGCATGCATTATACCCAGCTCTATTCTTAATTGTACACTCCGGAATCTACCCGGCTGATTCTAATGAATTTCTAATGAATTTCTGTTTGTCCTCTAACGGCCCTTTCAAATGGGGTGTTTTATATTTGCAGCAGATTAAAAAAAAGCAAATTATGGACTCAGGCCCCCATTCAAAGGTACTTTCAATAGTACCGTCAAAAACATTATCAATTAATTATTTAACCGCCCGCTAACGCTCGTAACTTCTGTTATGCCGGTAGTGGCATAAAACAGAGTTATGTTCAATTTTTCAAAAACACAACCAAAATATACCCGTCATATTGTAGATTATGATTATCCAGTGGGTATGGACACCAGGCCAACAATCACGTTTGGTATAGCTGACAATATCTTCAGCAGACAAAACTATTCTCCATCTCTTTCTTTCAGACAACTTTTTTTTAGCGCTTATTCTTCGCTGTTGAATGTAATCAGACAGGCTTTTCAACAAATTAAAAAATGGGAGGAATGGTCATGACAATAATTGAATTTACACTAAGACTTGCCATTGCCTTTTTGCTGGGAGCAGCAATTGGGACTGAGCGCCAGTGGAGACAACGAATGGCCGGGTTAAGGACAAATATGCTGGTTTGCTTAGGGGCTTGTATGTTCGTTTCCCTGGGGGTAAAAGTGGGTGGAGATGCTTCCGGAAGGGTAATTTCTTATGTAGTCAGTGGAATCGGTTTTCTGGGTGCAGGTGTCATTATGAAAGATGGCCTGAACGTAAGAGGACTAAATACAGCAGCTACTTTATGGTGTTCTGCCGCAGTTGGCGCGTCTTGCGGGTTAGGGTTTATTCCTGAGGCAGCAATCGTTACCACTTTTGTAATTCTGACACATGTAATCATGCGCCCGGTTGGCATAAAACTAAGCCGTTTACCACTAAAGAGTACCAGGATTCCCGTGGCTTATCTGTTGATTATCAAATGCAGACAGGATGTAGAGAATCATTTGAGAGTGCTGTTGCTGCAATTTACCAGTAATGATGATAAGTTATTGCTGAGATCACTTAAAAGTACAGATGATGGTGATCCGAGCAAGGCTGTAATTGTTGCAGAAATACTGGCTAACAGTAGTGAAGATGCAATTATGGAACGAATTGCAGGACGATTAACTATCGAACACGAGGTTTCTGAAGTCAGCTGGAACAGGGCTGGTGATGAGAACGACTTATAAAACTATATAAACAACCTATAAACGATTTCAGGAAATGACCTTTCTACTATTAAAATGCGGCATTATACAATATGCAATCTTATTTATTGCAATTGGGATCACTGCCGACAACCTGATGATTGCAAAATTAACAGGTAAAACAGTCTCAATAATCAGCCGGGCAAATTGGATACTGATCTTATTATTGCTGTTTATAACCCAAAATCAGATGCTGCTGTGGGGAAGGTGGATCACCAGCTGGGCACCTTCTCTAACTACAAATCAAAAGGATTGGCTTGCACTCGGACTGCTGATTTCTATCGGGGCAAAGATGTATAAAGATCATTTTCAAAACAAGAAAGATGCAACTACTATCAATTATACAGCAAATAATATATTGCTGCTGGCCTTCAGCTCGGCGATGTACCTTTTCGTTTTCGGAATGGCGATTCAATGGCTTGATAGAACAGAAGACAATATAAATATCCTGTTCCCGGTCTTCATTCTGCTGTTTTTAGGCATAGGTGTATGGTTGGGTAAAACGCATCATCACAAACTAATCTATACACTGCGTACACTTTGCACCTGCCTGATGATGGTGGGAGTGGTTGTACTCCTGTTCAAATTGATATAATTAACAATTTTCGCTTATCTGTATATCTATAATATCATGACTATCGTAAAAGAAGGATTAAAAAAAAGAGTCCTGCCTGACAGCAAAAAAATCATGTCTAATGGCAGCGACGAGGCTGCCGCAACTAAAATTCATAATGTTTCCCGCTCAGACCAGGACTTTTATCTGGCTATGCTGGATAGCTCCATGGAGGGATTGTCTGCTATGCAGGCCAAGGAGAGATTAAACAGTTTTGGTTTGAACGAGGTGCATCATGAAAAAGCTCCAGCGTGGATTAAACAGCTGTTTCAGGCATTTATAAATCCATTTATTGGTATCCTGCTCATTATTGCAATCATCTCTTTTATTCTGGATGTCTGGTTGGCCAGCCCGGGTGAAGCCGATTACAAAACAGTTACGATGGTTGGTATTATGGTGATGGCCAGCTCATTGTTAAGGTTTTTTCAGGAATACCGGAGCAACCGTGCGGCCGAACAGCTTAAAAGTATGGTGAAAACTACAGCGACCGTGGTACGGAAAATTGCTGGAAAAAAAGAAGTGGATATTAAAAAATTAGTACCGGGAGATTTAATTATGCTGTCCGCTGGTGATATGATCCCGGCAGATTGCAGGGTTGTCCAGTCAAAGGATCTTTTTGTAAGCCAGTCCATGCTGACCGGAGAGTCCTTACCTGTAGAAAAAAGAAGTCTTACGGTCCGCAATGCAGAAGAAAAACCACTGGTAGAATTAGATAATATCTGTTTTATGGGAACAAATGTCGTGAGTGGTTATGCGACTGCGATTGTTGTAAATACAGGCAATCAAACCTATTTTGGTTCACTGAGCAAAGTAATTGTAGGTAAACGTGCGGAAACAAACTTTGATAAAGGTGTTAATAAAGTAAGTTATCTGCTCATCAGCTTTATGGTGGTGATGGTACCGCTGATTTTCCTGATCAATGGGTTAGTTAAAGGGAACTGGTGGGATGCACTGCTTTTTGCAATCGCCGTTGCGGTTGGATTAACACCAGAAATGCTGCCGATGATTGTGACCGCAAATCTTGCTAAAGGCGCGCTTAATATGAGTAAGCACAAAGTGATTATTAAAAGGCTCAATGCCATCCAGAATATCGGGGCAATGGATGTACTGTGTACAGATAAAACAGGTACACTCACTATGGACAAGATTGTCCTGGAAAGACACTTGAATATCTTCGGACAAGAGGATGAAGAAGTACTCAAATGGGCCTATCTCAATAGCTTTCATCAAACGGGACTAAAAAACCTGCTCGATGTTGCTGTACTGGAGCATGTTGAACTGCATGATTATCTGAAAGTTGAGGAGCATTTTTTAAAAGTTGATGAAATCCCATTTGATTTCCATCGGCGCAGAATGTCTGTAATACTTAAACAGCGCAATGGTAAACATTTATTGATTTGTAAAGGAGCTGTAGAAGAAATGCTTGATCTCTGTAGTCATGCTTTTGATCCCGGAGATGATAAAAAACTGCATATTGAATCTGATAAAGTCATTCCTATGGATACAGCCATGCGGAATATGATCCTTCAGACCTCAAAAAAACTCAATGCAGAAGGACTTCGGGTATTGCTTGTTGCTATCCGTGAATTTGACGACCGTGCGCTGAACTATGGCGTAGAGGATGAAAAAAACATGATCCTTACCGGTTTTATTGGCTTCCTTGATCCAGCTAAACCTTCAGCCAAAATCGCTATTGAAGCGCTTCAGAAATTAGGGGTGAGCATCAAAGTTTTGACCGGGGATAATGAGATTGTTACTAAAAAAATCTGCCGTGACGTTGGTATTCCTTTTAGTAAAATCCTGTTGGGTGCGGAAGTGGAGAAAATGACCGATGCAGAATTACAGGAACAAGTAGGAGAGGTTTCTATCCTGGCCAAATTAAGTCCGGTTCAAAAGTCGCGGGTGGTTAAAATGTTGCAGGCAAAAGGCCACACCGTAGGCTTTATGGGTGATGGTATCAATGATGCTGTAGCACTTAGAGATGCCGATGTAGGGATCAGTGTAGATACAGCGGTAGATATTGCCAAAGAAAGTGCCGATATCATTTTGCTGGAAAAAGACCTGATGGTTTTGAGAAAAGGGGTGATCTATGGCCGCAGAACTTTTGGTAATATTATCAAATATATCAAAATGACTGCCAGCAGTAATTTCGGTAATATGTTCAGCATGTTAGGTGCAAGTGCCTTTCTGCCATTCCTGCCAATGCTCCCTGTGCAAATTCTGGTTCAGAATCTCTTGTACGATGTTTCACAGATCTCCATCCCATGGGATAAAATGGATGAAGAGTTTATCGAACAACCTAAAAAATGGGATGCATCCGGAATTAAGAGGTTCATGATTTATATAGGCCCGATCAGCTCAATATTTGATTATGCCATGTTCGCAGTGATGTTTTATGTTTTCAAAGCGAATAGTCCTGAACATCAAAGCTTATTTCAAAGTGGATGGTTTATCGAAGGGTTATTGTCCCAGACACTGATTGTACATATGATCCGGACGCGTAAAATCCCATTTATTCAGAGCTGGGCAACCACACCAGTAGTCGCTTTGACCTCGCTGATTATGGTTATCGGGATCCTTATACCGTTTTCACCATTTGCAGGTGCATTAAAGATGGAACAATTGCCACTGAGCTATTTTCCATGGCTGATTGGAATTCTGGCTTGCTACTGTCTGCTTACGCAACTTATTAAAGGATGGTACATTAAAAGATTTAACCAATGGCTGTAATTATTGCCCGCAAACAATGGATACTGGCCATCGTGTTAATTCTACTGGTGGTCATACTCGCAGAATGGTTGGAATACCGTTTTCATACCCTATCATCTAATTTCTCAAACAAAGACAAAGCACAATATGAACTTAAGAAATAATCGTCAGTCGTATTTGACTGGCATTGCCATGGCCATTATAGGGATAACTGCTTCCTGCAAACAGCAAATAGCTAAAGAACCTGCTGCTAATTACACTATGAAAGGTGATGTTATTACTGTACCGGACAACTCAGTACTGAAGGGTAAACTTAAAATTATAGATGTTGATACTGAGTCTTATAGCATGAAAATGATGACTGCCGGAACAGTAAAAGCAATTCCCACCCAATTCGCCGAAATTGCACCGCCCTTTCAAGGCAGAGTGACTAAAAGCTACCTCAAATTGGGATTAAAAACAACGCCCGAAACTCCTTTATTTGAAATCAGTTCTCCGGATTTTATTGCTGCACAAAAAGTGTTTTTTCAGGAGAAATCACAGATGCAGCAGGCGGAAAGAACTTTGAAACGCCAGAAGGATCTGATGGCCAATGGGGTAGGTGTAATGAAAGATTTAGAAGAAGCACAAACTGCCTATGATGTTGAAAAAAAGGAATATGAAAATGCAGTTATGGGCATCAAAATATTTAAGGCAAATCCAGAAAAATTGTCTTTAGGTCAGGCGCTGGTTGTACATGCTCCAATTGTTGGTGAAGTCATTGAAAATAAAGTGGTTTTAGGTCAGTTTATTAAAGACGATGCAGCCAGTGTAGCTACGGTTGCTAATCTGAGTAAAGTATGGATTGTGGGCCAGGTTAAGGAAAAAGATATCCGATATATTCATGAAAAAGATGAATGTGAGATTGAGGTGGCCGCATTTCCTGGTAAAAAAATCAAGGGAAAAGTCTACCATGTCAATGAAATTGTAGACGAAGATACCCGTAGTGTACAGGTTCTGATCGAATGTAACAACAGCGATCATACTCTTAAACCGGGAATGTATGTTTCTGTGAACTTTATCGATGCACCTGCTTCAGTTATTATGATCCCGCTGAAAGCAATCCTGCAAATGAATGAGGCAAATTTTGTTTTCGTGGTTAACCCAGACGGTAAATATATCAAAAGGAAAGTAGAAACAGGCGGTACAGATGGAGATCGTGTTGTCATTAAAAGTGGTCTGGCCAAAGGCGAAAGGATCGTATCAGAGGGTGGTTTCTATTTATTAGAAGCTAAGTAATCACGCTATAAGCCAATCATATGAAGCAATTAATTTTTACCGCAATAAAAAAACGCTGGCTCTTTGCAGCACTTTTTGTACTCCTGGCTGTATTCGGATTTTACTCCTGGAAACAACTTTCAATAGAAGCTTATCCGGACATTGCAGATGTAACCTCTCAGGTAGTTACCCAGGTGCCTGGCCTGGCTGCCGAAGAAGTAGAACAGCAAATTTCTATTCCTATAGAACGTGCACTCAACGGTTTACCCGGTATGCATGTGATGCGCAGCCGTAGTTTATTCGGCTTGTCACTAATCACTATGGTTTTTGATGATGGTGTGGATGATTATTGGGCCAGACAAAGAATCCAGGAAAGGTTAACTGGTCTGAGTCTTCCTTTTGGCGCGGCTCCGGGACTTGATCCGCTGACCTCTCCGACCGGGGAAATCTACCGGTATATTATAGAAAGTAAAAATCATGATTTAAGGAAACTTACTGATTTACAGAACTGGACGATTATACCAAAGATCAAACAAGTACAGGGCGTAGCAGATGTGGCCAATTTTGGCGGGATCACTACACAATATCAATTAGAGATTGATCCGGCTAAACTAGTACAATATCATGTGGCACTGGCCGATGTGCAAACTGCAATCAGTAATAATAATACCAATGCGGGGGGAAGTATTTTAAACCGCGGAGAACAAGGTTATGTAGTGCGCGGGATAGGCCTGGTTAAAGATTTAGCTGCTTTAGGAGATGTGGTCGTTAAATCTGTCAATGGCGTCCCTGTATTTGTCAAAGACTTGGGTGACCTGAAATACGGTACACTAGAACGTAAAGGGGTAGCAGGTTATACCGATCGCAATGTGGATTATTCTGATGGAATTGCAGGGATTGTAGTGATGCTGAAGGGACAAAATCCTTCAGTAGTACTCGATGGAATTCATAAAGCGGTAGCAGAGCTGAACCATGGTGTTTTACCTGAAGGAGTAACTATTCGCGCTTATCTGGACAGGACAAACTTAATCAATACCACACTCGACACTGTTTCTCATACGCTTTTAGAAGGAATGGGATTGGTTATCGTAGTGTTAATTGTTTTTCTGGGAAGTTGGAGAGGTGCATTAATTGTCGCCATTACGATCCCGGTTTCTTTACTGGTCGCATTTATCCTGATGCATTTCACAAAGATTCCGGCAAATCTGCTTTCTTTGGGAGCAATAGATTTTGGGATTATTGTGGATGGCGCGATTGTAATGCTGGAAACTATTCTGAAAAAAAGGGAGGATCATCCTGATAAAGAACTGGAAGAGGTTTCTATTAGTGAGAGAGCTTTAAGCGTGGCCAAGCCTATTTTATTTTCGACGATTATCATTATTACCGCTTACCTGCCTTTGTTTTCCTTTGAAAGAGTAGAGAAAAAACTATTTACCCCTATGGCTTTTACCGTAGGTTATGCTTTGCTGGGTGCATTGGCGGTCGCATTAATATTGATACCGGGGCTCGCTTATGCTGTTTACAGAAAACCAGGCAAAATCTATCACAATACGTGGTTAGAAAAACTGACTGCATGGTATGAAAGGCGTTTGAGTAAGATCATGGACAAACCAAAAAAAGTGTTTATGCCGCTGGTGTTAGTATTGATCAGCGCCATTGTCCTGTCCGTTATCGTTGGAAAAGACTTTTTGCCGCCATTAGATGAAGGCTCCATCTGGTTACAGGTATCATTGCCTCCAGGGGTGACTTTAGAGAAGTCAAGAGAGATGAGTGATGCGCTGAGAGCAGCAACAATGAAACATCCTGAAATCACTTATGTAAATGTCCAGGCAGGCCGTAATGACCAGGGAACTGATTATTTCACCCCTTCACATTTTGAAGTTTCTGTAGGACTGAAGCCTTATAAAGAATGGGCAAGCGGCCGGAATAAAGCTGCCCTGGTTGAAGATTTATCCAGGGAATATGCTGCTATGCCAGGTTATTCAGTAGCTTTTACGCAGCCAATGATTGACGGGGTAATGGATAAAATTTCGGGTGCACACAGTGAATTGGTCGTTAAAGTATTTGGTAACGATTTTAAGGAAACCAGGAGGATTACTGAAAATGTGGTTTCTACTTTAAGAACAGTAAAAGGAGCTGTAGATATTGCAATTGATCAGGAACCTCCTTTACCACAATTACAAATCAGGATAAACAGAGATGCTGTAGCCAAATACGGGCTGAATATTAGTGATGTAGCCGAACTGGTTGAAGTTGCTATAGGTGGTAAAGCTGTTTCGCAGATCTTTTCGGGCGATAGAGTTTATGATGTGATTTGCCGTTATAAAGAAGAAAGCCGGAATACACCTGAAAAAATAGGAAACCTGATGCTCACCTCATCAACGGGAGCAAAAATTCCTTTGTCGCAGATTGCTGAAGTGAAAACTGATCTGGGAGAAAGCTCTATTTCCAGAGAAATGAACCGCAGACAGCTGACTGTAAGGTTAAACTTAAGAGGAGCAGATTTAAGCTCATTTTTGAAAGATGCACAGACAAAGATTACACAACAAGTTAAATATGATCATGAAAAGTATAAAATAGAATGGGGTGGTCAGTTTGAAAATCAAAACCGTGCTTACGCTAAACTAGGAGTTGTTGTGCCTTTAGCCTTAGCTATCATGTTCTTACTGCTTTATGGTGCGTTTGGAAAATTCAGACAGGCTGGTTTGATTCTGAGCATTGTTCCACTAGCGTTATTTGGAGGGATGTTAGCCTTGAATATCAGAGGAATGACCCTGAATGTGTCTTCAGCGGTAGGTTTTATCGCGCTGTTTGGTGTCGCTATTCAAAATGGTGTGATCCTGATTTCCCATATCAACGAATTGCGTAAAAAAGGATATGATTTACTCAAAGCAGTTTTAGATGGTGCAAAACACCGTTTCCGACCTGTTCTGATGACTGCAACAGTGGCAGCATTGGGGCTATTACCCGCTTCTTTAGCCACAGGTATAGGTTCTGATGTTCAAAGACCATTAGCTACAGTAATAGTTTATGGCCTGTTTGCCGCAACAGCAATTACACTGTTCGTTTTGCCAGCACTTTATTATCTGCTGGAAAGTAAATGGGGCAAGGATGATTTTCAACCAGCTGAAACAGCGACACAATAAATCCATTTGAAACAGCTATTCAATACTAAATAGATGAAATTTACGAAATACATTTTGTCCTTATGCCTGCTGACAGGCATAACCATGAATGGACAAGCACAGGTAGATACCCTGTCTTTAAAATCAAAAATATCTGTGCTTCAGTTCTTGAACCGTGTAGGAAAAGAAAATCTGGGTTATGCTGCAGAAAAGTACAATGTGAATATTGCTGAAGCGGGAATCGAAACAGCGAAGATCTTTCCAGATCCTCAATTTTCAGCAGGTGCATTTGATAACCAGCAGGCCAAATTGAAATTGGGACAGGGCGTAACGCTGGGGCTGGGAACGACCATTGAATTGGGTGGTAAAAGAAAAGCACGGATTGGCCTTGCTCAAAGTGTGACCGAATTGAACAAGGCATTATTGCTTGATTATTTAAGGAACCTGAGAGCGGATGCTGCACTCGCTTATTACTCTGCGATTCAGCAGTATGAATTATTGCAGGTGCAACATTATTCTTATCAAATGATGAAACAACTCGCAGACGCAGACGCAATCCGTAGTAAACTGGGTGCAATTACAGAAACAGATGCAAGACAATCTAAACTGGAGGCCAGTAATTTGCAAAATATTGTTTATCAGACTGAAGCAGACTGGAGAAATGCACTGATTAAATTAAGTTCTTATCTCGGTAAAAAGAGTGCAGATACTTTGTTGATGCCAGATGGGGACTTTGAGAACCTGGCGCGTGATATAAATTATCAATCCTTAATCAGTAATGCGCAAATCACCAGGGCAGACGCCGTAGCGGCATTAAACAATAAAATTGTTGCTGACAGGAGCCTGACTTTAGTGAAAGCAAACCGGAAAGTGGATTTAGGGGTTAATGCAGGACTACAGTTCTCTGGGGTTTCGACAAATGAAATTGCCCCGACGCCTTATCACCGGACTTTCAATGCAGGTTTCAGTGTTCCGCTGAAATTCTCAAATCATTACAAGGGTGATATAAAGGCTGCTCAGTTTACAATTAAACAGGTGGGTGTTCAATATGAACAAGTTCAGCAGCAGATCCAGGTAGAAGTGACACAGGCTTATTTTAATTATACTGCGGCTCAGAAACAGGTTCAGCAGTATAAGACCGGGCTGCTGAGTGAAGGAAAGAAAATTTTAACGGCTAAAATGTATAGCTATAAACGTGGGGAAACTTCGTTACTGGAAGTTTTGAACGCACAAAGAACATACAATGAAGTACAACAAGGATTTTATGAATCACAATCGAATTATGCAGCAGCATTGATTGAATTGGAGCGTGCTGCGGGTATTTGGGATATCAGGTAATCGTGTAAAAGAGATCTAAGTTGGTTTGATGGTAATATTCCGCCGGTCTGCCCTTTTAAAGGAGAGGGCCGGTGGTTTGCCAGTTTGATGGTTTTTAGGTGTTGCAATTCAGTAATTAACTGAGTAGCTTCAGCCTATCAAATCTATCTTTCATGAATTTACCCTTCAAAGAAGCCAGGAAAAAAATAATAGGCGGAGATTTCTCGGGCTTATTTAAGCCGAGTCATCAAACCGGCTATATTCACCCTTCAGAGGTTGCGCAGCTCTTTATTTCTATTCCCGCAGATAAGGCAATCGATGCCTACAATTCCTTCAATGCTGAGCAACAATTGAATGTCTTACCTTATTTGGATGTACAACTTCAAAAGAAGATTATTAAGAGTATCTCAAAAGATAGTGCATTTTATATTCTTAATCACCTGAAATCAGATGACAGGACTATCTTTTATTCTGCTTCTAAAGGAATGGAACTCTCCCGTTTTCTCGAATATTTAAATACTGAAAACAGGAATGAAGTCGCAAATTTATTAGGTTATTCTGCGAAAAGCGTTGCCCGTATTATTAATACAGATGTAGCTACCGTAAGTCCGGAAATGACTATTGCAGAAGCCACAGAACATTTACGTTTACATCATAAAGATACCGAAGCAGCTAATGTTATTTATGTAGTTGATGATCAGGATCGGTTAATTGATGATGTTCCTGTTCGCAGACTGGTTTTAAATGAGCGCTCTAAAAAGATCATGGACATTGTAGATGGGTTTTGTATCACTTTAAAAATTAATGAAACTAAAGAGGATGCGGTGCAGAAATTTAAAGAATATGACCGGGTTGTATTGCCTGTAATTAACGATGACCATATTTTACTCGGGGTAGTGACTATAGATGATGTGATGGATGTAGCCGAACAAAAGGCTACCGCAGAGATCCAGAAATTCGGAGGGATTGAAGAACTGGATTTTCCTTATGTAAAAACACCCTTCTTCTCTTTGCTTAAAAAGAGGGCGGGATGGTTGATTGTCCTGTTTTTGGGAGAAATGTTAACTGCTACGGCCATGGGATATTTTGATGGAGAAATTTCAAAAGCTGTAGTACTGGCTTTATTTGTTCCTTTAATTATTTCCAGCGGGGGAAATAGCGGATCTCAGGCAGCTACTTTGATTATCAGGGCAATGGCTTTGAAAGAATTGAACCTGAAAGACTGGTGGTATGTGATGCGGCGGGAAATTTTATCAGGATTGGTTTTAGGGATTATATTAGGGGCGATAGGTTTCATCCGGATTGCTATATGGCAGAATCTGCATTGGTATAATTATGGGGTGCATTGGTTTTTACTGGCCGTAACGATCTTTTTCTCCTTAATCGGGATCGTGATGTGGGGCACACTGAGTGGCTCTATGGTTCCTATGGTACTTAAAAAATGTAAGATTGATCCGGCAACGTCTTCTGCACCTTTCGTTGCTACATTAGTGGACGTTACAGGGCTGGTAATTTATTTTAGCATTGCAGCAATCTTTTTGAAAGGAACTTTGTTATAGTAATGTAATTTACACTACCAAATCCAAAGAAAAATGAAAACAACAAAACTATTTATGAGTGCGGCTGTAGTCGCAACGCTGTTTTTTGCAGCTTGTTCACCAAAGGATGGGGACATTCAAACGGCTGTAAAAGCTAAAGAAGCTGCTGAAGTTAGTGTAACTGTTACTAAAGGTGAAGTTACTTTAACTGGTGAAGTAGCTGATGAAGCTGAAAAAGCAAAAGCTGAAACAATCGCCAGAGCTGAAAAAGGCGTAAAATCAGTAGTAAATAATCTGACTATTAAGCCAGTATTATCTTCAGCGCCTGTTGTAATCGCAGAAGATTCAACACTGACCAAAAATGTAGCTGACGCAACTAAAGATTTTCCTACAGTTCAAACTTCAGTTAAAGATGGTGTAGTTACCTTAAAAGGTGAAATCAGCAAATCTTCACTGGTAAAATTAATGCAACAGTTGTCTGTGTTAAAACCGAAGAAAATTGATAATCAATTAACTGTAAAATAATCCGGATCATGGCATTACAAGATAAATATAAAGCATTAACTGATGCAGCAACTGCGGCAGGAATCTCTGACCTTGCGGTACGTGAGCAGGATGGCGTATTGTATATAGATGGAACTGCTCCTGATGGCGCGGCTAAAGATCATCTTTGGGATGTTTACAACCAGATCGACCCTAATTTTGCAGGTGGAGATTTAGTTTTAAATGTAAATGTTGCGGTTGATGCAGCAGTAACTCAGGCCAAAGTCATTACAGAAAGCAGTAACCTGAATATCCGTAAAGGACCAGGTACTGATCAGCCAATAGTTGGTAAGGCAGCACATGGAGAAGTCATTACACTGGTTAACAGAAGTAATGATTTATGGTGGCTGGTACGCACCAATGATGGGGAAGAAGGTTATTGCTATGCAAAATACCTCGAGCCTCAGGCTTAATCCTTAAATAACGGGCATTTGAAAAACCGTCTCATTCGTTCGAGGCGGTTTTTTTGATTTGTGAACCTTATGTACACGGCCATAATTTGTATTGTATAACAGGATAACCGCTCTGCCGGTTGGATTGCCTGTAGCGGTAATATCCTTATCCCAGGTGAATTAACATGTTTTCAGCCTGATTTTATATTTCATTTTCCGGCAATCTTATTCTCTTTTGACGAAGATTTAGCCAGGTAATTCTGCAAGTGCAGCAGGGCCGGATTTGGATTCTCTTTCCTGTTTAACATAATCAGTGGGACTGTTTCTTCTGTGTTTTCCAGGGGAATGAATTTTAGCTGTAATGCATATCCTTTTTCCACATGCTCAGGTAAAAGCGAAATACCAAAACCACTTTCCACTAATCTTAGCACTGAATTTAGCTGGGAAGCATGATGTGAGATTTGTGGTGTAAACCCTGCATTTGAACATAAGACTAAAAAACTATCGAATATGGTGGGGCCACATTCACGTGTAAATGTGATAAATTGTTCATTAACCAGTTCTTTAACAGAAATCTTATTTTTTGCTGCTAGTGAATGTGCTATAGGTAAAACTGCTACGAATTTTTCTGAGAGAATCAGTTTTTCTTCCAGTTTTTCAGGATGCAGCCAAGTTCTTACAAAAGCAGCATCCAGCGTACCATTATTTAATTCATGGACTAATTTATGGTTAGGCAATTCCTCAAATTGTAAATTAATATGGGGAAGGCTTTTCGCAAATTCTGCCAGCAGTAAAGGAAGTTTGCTATGCATAACTGCCCCTACATAACCAATTCTTAATGTACCCGTTTCTCCCTGCCCATATATGGCCAGTCGTTTTTTTACAGTTTGCATCTGTAAAATCATTTGCCTGGCATCTTGTAAAAAGTCTTCTCCGGCAGGGGTGAGTATGACACTTCGTTTAGTCCGTTCGAAAAGCAATACGCCCAGATCATTTTCTATCAGCTGGATCATTCTGCTCAATGGGGGCTGAGAAATATGTAACCTCGCTGCTGCCCTTCCAAAATGTAATTCTTCTGCTAAAACCAGAAAATAATTCAAGTGCCTTAAGTCCATAGTGATACTATTTGGGTATTAGTTGGTGACAAAAATAGTATTTTAGGTATTAAAAGGTAAATGTAATTTTGTATCTGATCTATCATTAAAATGAAAAAATTACTATTTCTCATCTTGTTTATTTATTCTTTCCCTATTATGGCACAACAAAGAGATAACCCGGTTCAGGCATTACCGTACAGCAAAGTGAAGCCGGCTAAAGATTTTGTTTTTCTGTCCGGACAAGTAGGTATCAATAGTGCTACCGGACAATTAGTAACCAGTAGTTTCGAAGCTGAAGTACATCAGGTGATGAAAAATATTGGAAGTTTACTTCATGAACAGGGATTAGCTTATAGTGATTTGGTGAATGTTACTATTTATTTGAAAAGCATGGATAACTATCCTATAACTAATCAAGTATACCGGAGCTATTTTACAGGAGATTTTCCAGCCAGGGTCTGTATTGCTGTGACTGATCTTCCTGCGAAAGCAAATATCGAAATTGCCTCTACGGCATGGAGTCACACTAATTCCTCCGCTGAAAACAAGCAGTTGATCAGGCGGTTCCTGGAACGAGTACGCTCGGGCAAGAATCCTGACCATGCCGGATTATATATGGCAGATACCTTGTTAGCGCATCAAATGAATGCAGAAGGAGAAACATCAGTCAAAAGAACACCTCAGGATTATGCAGAACATGTAAAAGAATTTCTGACCTTATACGGAAATTTTCATTTTGAAATTACTGAAATCATCGCAGAAGATGACCGCGTTTATGCCAGGTGGAAACAAACGGGGAAACATTTGGCGACAATTGATGGACGCCCGGCAACAGGGAAACCACTAATTGAAATTGCGAGTGCAGTTTACAAGGTCGAAAACGGAAAGATTAAGGAGTATTGGATTCAGATTGACAGGCTCGGGCTTGAAAAACAATTATAACAAGAGTTATCTTTGAAAGGAAAAAAGATTCACCTTCATCTATAATTGAAGGTGAATCCTTTTTACTGATTAAAGTAATTATAATTTCTGATCAATCCGTCATAACCGCTATCCAATCCTTCAATATCACTACTAGTTAGTTTGCCATTTTCTCCGGCATCACGGAGTGTCTTTTTGGTACGTAGTAAAAGATTGTGGAAGCTTTCATAAAAGTTTTTATAATCGCCTTCCTTGTTTGCTTTTTTCGCGTTTTCAATATTCAGTCCGGCATTTTTAGCTTGTGCAGTTTCTAAAGCTGCAAAGCCTGCCTTCGCCCGGGCACTGATCTTTGTATAACTGTTTGCATTATCTGATAACAAATCAACGAAACTACGGATGTTCTTCATATCAGTTTTCATCGCAATAATGTATTCTTTAAGCGGACTGTCTTTCAATACAACGATTTCTGCGGCATCAGCGATTTCGTTCACCTTTTTCATGAGTACGATTTTTCCTGTATAGAGCTTTTGAACAGTACCTCTGATAGTATCAATTAAAGCATAGCCTTTAGCGCCTTTATCATCTTTATAATCCTGAGCGGTCAGATAATCTTTCAACTGTTTATAATCAGTATTCATTTTTTCAAACTTCGCATTGTATTGTGCTACCTGTGTTTTAAAATAGGCCTGATTCTCTTTCCCCAGTTCAGAAACCGGGTTTTCTATAGTTACCCCATTCCGATTGTTAATGGTAAACCTGGTGAGATGGGGGTGAATGATTCTAAGAAATCCAAATTTGTCATTCGGGTTTTTTAAGGCGTTTTCGATTTTTTCCGTGTTTCCAAGGATATCTTTTAGATAAGCATTGTGGCTGTTCGCCATATCAACCACAAGGTTTGTATACTCAATAACGCGGCTTGCTGTATCTGCTGATCCTAATCTGGCGGCTGCTGGCGTGGTCTGCTGCGAGGCTTTCTCTTGTTTCTTCTTGTCCTTACAGGAAACAGCTGTGAGCAGCAGTGCTAAACAGCAGGATATATAAATAATAGTTTTTTTCATAAGGTAAAAGGTTGATTAATGGCAAGGTAAAGATATTTTTCTATAACAATAAATAGCGGGGCGGGATTGAGCTGGGTCTCAGCGTAATCTTATTTATTGTATTATAATTATAATAGTTAATTAAAATACATGTTATTTTAATAATAGTATTATAAGGAGGACATTTGTGGTGTTAAACAAATGATATTAAATAAAATGGAACGTAAAAAATTCATACAAACAGCAACTCTTGGGGCAGCAGCAGTACTTACAGGCAGTGCGATTTCTTTAAATGCTAAAACTAAAACAATGGAAAATATATCTTCAAAAAATAAAGGATTCAGCAGGGCTAACCATGTTGGGATCGTAGTGGCAAATCTTGATAAATCTATCGCTTTTTATGAAGCCTTAACAGGTCTTAAAGTGACTAATGTTGACCAGATTGGCGGCGACCGGATGGCACAGGTACTTGGTCTGAAAAAAACACTGATCCGCTATGCTAATCTTCATCTTGAAAATATCAATATGGATTTATTAGAATATGAGCAGCCTGAGCCTGTTAAAGCACATTATGAGAACAATCAGATCAGCGCAATGCATTTGTGTTTTGAGGTTGATAATATTCAGGATGCGGTGAAACGTTTAAAAGATGCAGGAATCAAATTGTCAGGAGAGCCTATCATTTTTGAAGCAGCAGACGGATTGAAATCTGGTTTTGGTACAGCGGTAGCTTATTTTGATGATCCGGACGGAACACATCTTGAAATTATTGAACCACAGGGGCCTTTCAAAAGAGAGCGTCAATAAATCAGACATTCTTATAAAATCAGATCATGAGCTTATTTGAAAATTATTCAGGCAAAGGACTTGAACTCAAAAACAGAGTAGTTATGGCACCAATGACCCGTGCCCGTAACCCAAATGGCATTCCAAATGATTTGAATGCTTTATACTATCAGCAAAGAACAGGTGCTGGTTTAATCATCACGGAAGGAACAGCGATTTCTCCAACTTCAATGGGGGTGTTACATGTGCCTGGATTGTTTACTAAAGAACAAGTAGAAGGCTGGAAATTAGTAACCAAAGCTGTACATGCTGAAGACACAAAAATTTTCACCCAGCTTTGGCACGTTGGCCGCGTTTCACATGTTTCTAATCAGCCGGACCGGCAAGCTCCGGTTGGTGCTTCTGCTAAACAAGCTGCTGAATCGAGTGCGTGGGGGTATGACGAACAGGGGAAAGAGAGTTTTGTAATTGCCTCTAAACCTCATCCATTAACAAACGGGGAAGTGAAACAGGTGGTTAAAGATTTTGCTAACGCGGCTGCAAATGCTGTAGAAGCAGGCTTTGACGGCGTAGAACTTCATGGTGCAAATGGATATTTGATCGAACAATTTTTGAATCCTTTCATTAATGATAGAACAGATGAATATGGTGGTTCTATAGTAAACAGGAGCAGATTTTTATTAGAGGCTATTGATGCAAGTATTGCCGAAATTGGTGCTGAAAAGGTGGCGATCAGGTTAACCCCTTATGGTGGCTTACATGAATTA
The DNA here is from genome assembly GCF_014200595.1 of Pedobacter cryoconitis. Classification (NCBI taxonomy): domain Bacteria; kingdom Pseudomonadati; phylum Bacteroidota; class Sphingobacteriia; order Sphingobacteriales; family Sphingobacteriaceae; genus Pedobacter; species Pedobacter cryoconitis. The sequence continues at coordinate 2,656,272 of NZ_JACHCG010000001.1, read as the reverse complement.
CCGCATTACGATGAAATAGAGGAGACTTATGCTTACCTGGCTTCAGAACTTGGGAAACGTGGAATCGTTTATATTCACCTGATGGATCAGAAAAGCCGTGGCAGTTTTGCCTTGCCAGATGGGTTTTTAAAACGCTTCAGAGCAAATTTCAACGGAATTATTATCCTGGCAGGAGGGATGGATAAGGAGCTTTCTGAAAAATATATAGCGGAAGGTTTGATTGATCTGGCTGCTTTTGGGGAAGCATTTATTGCTAATCCTGATTTAACAGACAGGTTAAAGTATGGTTATGAACTTGCTTTACCAAACCGTGATTTACATTATGGTGGTGCAGCGCATGGTTATACTGATTATCCTGTTTATGCTGGAAACAGTTAATTAATTGGTTTATAGGTATGATAAGAGGCTGGTTTTAATGTAAACTGGCCTCTTATTCATTTATAGGTAGAATTTGTATTAGATTTTACGAACATCAGTATAAGTTTAATCATCAGAAGTTAGTAAGATTAAATTTTTAAATTGTCAATTGTAATAATTTTGAGGCATTCAATTTTTGGAATGTGATGAAATAATCTTTAAATACACCTTTTTTCATTAGGGTAAAATCTGGATTCTTCCAAAAGTTCACCAATACATCAGATTCAGGGATATGGTTAATATATAGTAAGTTCTCACTTAGATTCAGTTTGATTTTTTGCGTAAAAGTATACACAGAATAAGCTTTGTTTTTAGGAATAAAATTGGAATATTTAAGAGAGATAACTATGATGACAACTGTGTGAACCATGAAGAAATACCTGGACTTATTTCAGAATGCTCCGGTTGCTATGGCAATACTGGATGCAAAAACCTTAAGACTTAATTCGGCAAATTCTGCCATGCTGCAACTGCTGAGGAAAGAGAAATCAGTATTGGGCAAGAAACTTCTGGAGTTTCTCCCTGAAATTGCAGAACAATCTTGTCCGGATTTGATTTATGAGGTAATTCGTACAGGGAGGCCGCATAGCGAAATAGGAGCTAAGTTTTATTCAATACATAACGGCAAGGCTGAAACAGTTTTTGTGGATTATAGTTACACACCAATTTTAGGTAAAGATAGTAAGGTCGTCTCAGTTTTGGTGGTCGGGACGGATGTGAGTGAAAGGGAGATGAGTAAGAAATATCGGCTGGAAGCGGATCGTAATTTACGTGCGCTGGTGATGTCTGCGCCGGTAGCCATGGCTGTATTTAATGGTTTCGACTTTCAGATTCAGTCTATCAATGAAAGAATGCTGGATTTATGGAATCATAACCATAAAACATGTATCAGAGAACTGGAACATGTTTATCATAATGGAGTATCTTTTACTTCAGAATATAATCAAATATGTTATAGTTATACGCCACTAAGAGATGACAAAGGTAATACAACCGGAGTGGTCATGGTTGGAAACAAAAAGGAATAATCAGAGTTTCAATAGTTCAAGGTAGGGATCACCAGTCAGCTTTAATAAATGGGCAAAGGCAGGTTCTGTTTTATAACCTTGTTTTTTGAGTTCGATGATTTCTTCCCTGAATGATTCACCATGTTCCATCAGCAATTTATCTTCAATGACCATGTGCCTGTAACCTGCCTGTTCTCGTGTAGGTAATGTTTGTCCAAATATTTCAATTTCCCAGTTATCAGCAATCAGCTTCGCCAGAACCACTTCCTGGCCATTGATCACTTTTTCTTCCAGATTGAAAGCTTTGAAGTCTGAAAAAGATTCAACTAGTAAATTCTTAAATTCTGGTTTATCCTGATAACAACAGATAATATCAAGATCACTACTGCTGATATCTATCGCAATGGGAACAGTTCCGACCAGTATAGGATCATAAGCCTGAAGCATTTCCAGTATCAAATGATCTTGAAGTACCGCATAAGCATTTTGCTGCCGTGCATTACCAGTTGCCAGATAAGAGATGGAATCAAATTTCATAAGCTGGTTCAAAGCTATTGCTAATGCAGGAGATTCTAAAAGGTTGCGGCCATAATTGTTCGCTTAAAAGGATAAAATACGGGAGATTTTTTAAATTCTTTTCTTACTCTTTCCTTATAAGTTGCAATAAAGCTTTGTTTGATCTCTTCTGGCAGCTTCTCAATATATGGAATCATGGCTGTTCCTGACACCCATTCCAGCAAGGCATCTGCATCTTTTAATATATGCGGATATATCTTTTCATAAACAGTGATATCTGTCCCTCCATGTTCGAAAAATAGCTGACCATATTTCTGGATATCCAGCACGGGGGAAACCCGGATAAAGCCATTTAATGCTGCGGCAAAAGGAGGTGTTGTAGCGATATCTATCAGGCTGGTATGGGTGAAATGCCTATGGTTGGAAGGGACCTGCACCACGAGCTGCCCGCCTGGTTTAACACAGGAAATGATTTTTGGATACAAATTTTCATGATCACCTAACCATTGTATAGCTGCATTAGAAAAGATCAGGTCATATTTTTCCCCTGTGGCAACCTGTTCTTCGATAGACCTTTTCTTAAAGCTTACCTGTTCATTTTGAAATTCTGCGGCATCATTAAGCATCTCTTGCGAAGAGTCTATTCCAAGAACTGTGGATCCGGGTAAGGCATCTGCGAGTTTCCTTGTCAGTTCTCCGGTTCCACAGCCCAGATCTATAACTTTTAAAGCTGGCTTAACTTTTATCAATTGGATTAAATCGTAAAAAGGGCCAAAGCGTTCTTGTTTGAACTTGTTGTAAACATCCGGATTCCATGCCATACTAACTTGATTAAATTATTATATAATGATAACGTAATTGATTTCTGTTTTCGTGTTGATTGATTCAATACATTTTAATAATTGCTGAATTTTAGCGGATTCTAAAATTTGACATTATCTGTAGGAAGATAAAAAGGAGTGAATTGATCTTTTAAGTACCTTGGGAAACTCTCAGGGGAATTGAATTATACACAAACGAAATATAAGATATCATGAAATTTTTTATAAATGAACCCGATCAGATTGTAAATGAAGCTATCAATGGATTATTAACGAATCCTAAGTTAGCCAGGTTAGATTCCTTTCCTGAGATACGTGTAGTCATTCGTAAAGACTGGGACAAGTCAAAAGTAGCGGTTATTTCAGGTGGTGGCTCTGGTCATGAACCAGCACATGCAGGTTTTGTAGGCAAAGGAATGCTGACGGCTGCGGTATGCGGGGATATTTTTGCTTCACCTACTGTAGACGCTGTGTTATCAGCTATTTTAGCGGTAACCGGGCCAAAGGGTTGTTTGTTGATTATCAAAAATTATACAGGCGACCGCCTTAATTTTGGTTTAGCGGCAGAACAGGCGCGGGCTTTAGGTTATGAGGTGAGAACAGTTACCGTTGATGATGATATCGCCCTCGGCCAGGATGTTAAAAAACGTGGTCTGGCGGGTACTTTATTTGTGCATAAGATTGCCGGAGAACTCGCGGAGCAAGGGAAATCATTAACAGAGGTCGCTGAAATTGCCCGGCAGGTAATTGACCGTACGGCTTCTATCGGCCTTTCACTTACTGAATGTCAGCATCTGGGACAAGAAACAACTTCCCGTTTAAATGATCAGGAAGTCGAATTAGGCTTAGGTATTCATGGAGAGCCTGGAATAGAGGTGATTGCTTATGCGCCGGCAGATCATTTAATGGCGCTGGCTATTGAAAAACTGGAAGCTAATTTGCCTGATCCAAATGGAAGGTATGCCATGATATTTAACAATATGGGGAGTGTAAGTCCTATCGAAATGAGTTTGCTGGTCAATTCTTTCCGTAAAACAAACCTCGCGGCTAAAGTTGATTATATGGTCGGACCTGCTGCTTTAATGTCTTCTATTAATATGAGCGGTTTCTCGGTTTCAGTATTGCAGTTGAATGAAGAAATTGAAAAGGCATTATTGGCCGGTGCAGAGCCTTCGGCATGGCAGATCCAGTCTTTCGGGCAGCCAGCAGAAATCAGCAGTCCTGAGCTTCCGGAAACTATTCCGTATGCAGCTTCTGCAAATGTGAAAGTTAAACAGCTGATCGAAGAAACAGGTGCTTTGCTTGTGGCCATAGAGAAAGAAATCAACGGGCTGGATGCTAAGGTAGGGGATGGTGATGCGGGATCTACTTTCGCTTTAGCAGGGAAACGTTTACTACTGGTTGTTGATAAACTTCCGCTGGATGATACTGGAAAGTTGCTGCTTACTATTGGCAGGATACTATCGAGAGAAGCTGGCGGATCAAGCGGAGTTTTATTGTCAATTTTATTTACGGCTGCGGGAAATACATATGCTAAAGATCATGATCTGGGAAAAGCACTTTTAGAGGGTTTACAGAAAGTGATGGATTACGGTGGAGCAAAAGTAGGAGACAGAACTATGATTGACGCTTTAGAGCCTGCTTTTGAGGCGCTGGCTAAAAATAAATCCGTTTTAACTGCTGCTGAGCAGGCCCGCAAAGGAACTGAATATACTAAAACAATCACTAATACTCAATTTGGAAGATCTTCGTACCTTTCTGAGGCAGTGCTGAAAAATATCCCTGATCCTGGTGCGGAAGTGATTGCAAGAGTTTTTGAAAAAATAGCTTCGCTGAAATAGATGTCTATGGTTTACTAAAGAATCTGATCCTGATATTAGGATCAGATTCTGAATACCTTAACTTTGCGGCTATCTTTTATAACCACTTCAAAATGCATCAGATCCTAAGGGAACATATAGAAAAAATCGTACCGCTTAGTGAGGATGAGTTTGCTTTTGTGTCTGCTCATTTTACCGTTAAAAAATTCAGGAAACATCAATTCCTTATTCAGGAAGGTGAAGAGGTCAGGTATTCTTACTTTGTGGTTTCCGGACTTTTAAAGCTGGTACATACTGATGATACGGGGAAGCAGCGTGTTGTTTCTTTTGCGATGGAAGATTGGTGGGAGAGCGATTATTATGCTTACTTCACACAGACTAAAGCGACCATGTCTTTAGAATGCCTTGAGGATACTGAAGTGTTATGTCTTTTGCTGGAAGACTATAAAAAACTAGGTGACGGTTCACCGAAGATGCAGCGTTTCTTTCTTGAAAAAGCGAATTTTGGTTTTATAGGATCGCAGCGGCGTATCATATCCTGGTTAACGTCTAATTCGAAAGAACGCTATGAACAGTTACTCAAACAATACCCTTCACTTATTCAGCGTGTACCCAAGAGTCTTCTTGCTGCCTATCTGGGCGTTTCGCGCGAAACTTTAAGCCGGTTATCTCCTTAGTGTGACATTTCTCACTTTTTAATCGTGAGTTTTGTCAAGGGTCTGTTTCATGAGTTATTAAGAGCTTTGCAGTAGAAATTTTAAACTGCAATTATGATAAAAAGCAGCAAACTTTTAGCATTGCTATTCATAACCAGTGTTCCAGTATGGGCACAGGCTCAAAAGACAAATCAAATGGAAAAAAGAAGTATTAATCCCTGGAAATGGCAGGATGAACGCAGTTATGTACAAGCTGTTGAAGTGAAAAATGTAGAGAGTACACTTTATGTTTCAGGACAAACTGCTATCAGCGCGGATGGGGTATCGAGTAACGAAGACATGAAGTCTCAATTAATTCTGGCTTTACAGAACCTGGAGAAGGTTATTGGTGAAGCTGGATACGAATGCAAAGGAATAGCCCGTTTAAATATCTATACCACTTCGACAGCAGAACTTTGGCCGCACTTTGGTGTTTTTCAAGACTGGATAGCGAAAAATGGTGTTAAGCCGGCACTGACTTTATTAGAAGTCAAAAGTCTTTTTGAAACTTTAAAAGTTGAACTGGAAGCCACAGTGGTGAAATAATGGGTTAAATAAAGCATTATCTTTTAATAAGATAATGCTTTATACGTTAAATGATTAGCTGTTATAAGTATAATTGATCATCCATTGAACGCCAAACTTATCATTGAACATTCCAAAGAAATCACCCCAGAAAGCTTTAGCCAGTGGCATAGTAATTACGCCACCAGCAGAAAGACCATTGAATAATTTTGTGGCTTCTTCTTCACTATCTGCTTTGATAGCAATATAAGCATTATCACCTTTGTTGATCGGCCCATAAGACTTAGGCCTGTCACTGCCCATTAAAACACTTCCACCACCAATTGGTAAGGAAATATGCATGATTTTATTGATTTCGCTTTGGTCGGGCTGATATTCTTCCGGCATAGCATCAAATTTGGAAACGACATCAAATTCACCGCCAAATACTGATTTGTAGAAATTAAATGCTTCTTCGGTATTACCGTCAAAGTTTAAATAAGGATTAACTGCTGCCATGATTTTAGATTATAAATTGTGTTTGTTTTGAATTGTTGTATAACAAATATAAATGCATTTTTATGTTTTGATAGGGTATAAATTAGCCAATCTTGGTGGTTGTTTGCGACTAAGAAATCAGGTATCTTGTAGTTGGATTAATAATAACGACTGAGATGGAAATGACTGGTTTTTTGGAAAAGTACCGACCCTCAAATACGGAAATAGTTAATGAAGAGTTAGTTAACCGGTATGCGCATATCCTTCCTTCGAGTATGATCGAATTATGGAGAACAAAAGGATTGGGTAAATACAATGACGGACTGATAGAAGTAATTAATCCGGATGATTTTCAGGATGCTCTGGAGAGAACAGTTGGCAGAAAAGCACTAAATTATGTTCCGATTGCGATCAGTGGTTTCGGAGAGTTGTTTTATTATAGGAAATTAACAGCTGTGGATGAGGATGTTTGTGTTTTCGATCCGCATTATAATCAAATTGAAACCTGTGTCTGGAGCCTGACAGATTTTTTTAACGGGTATTTATGTGATGATGATATTATTAAAGAAGTACTGAGAGCAGAGTTGTTTAAAGCTTCACTCAAAAAAGAAGGAAAGCTTGCTCAAAATGAGATCTTCTTTTTTGCCCCGGCATTGGCACTGGGGGGTACTGAGGGTATTGAGTCTGTACAAAAAGGAAATTGCCAGGTTCAGTTGACTATTTTGTTTCAGTTGTGATTGCTAAAAGATGGTTGCTATTTGCGCCTGCAAATAAACTCTCCATTACCAATAGGGACAGTCAGGCAGTCAAACCGGTTATCCATTAAAGCTGTATTGATCATTGGTTTAATTCCTTCATATTGATCTATGGCATTATCTGCGACAATAAGGCCGTTCTTCACCATTTTAGAAGCAATTTCCTGGAAACAGCGCTCATATATTTCCTTTTCTGCATCTAAAAAGCAAAAAGCAATCTGATCAAGTTCTGCACTATGTGCAAAGAAATCTCCATGAATTAATTCAATGGTATCTTCGAGTCCGGCAATGCTGAAAGTTTCCCGGGCAAGTTTTATTTTAGCTGCATCAATCTCAAAAGTTTTTACTTTCCTGCCAGTTTCTCTGGCTGCAAAGGCTAGCCATAAAGTTGAATATCCTGCGCTGGTTCCAATTTCAATGATTTCTCCTTCGGGCAGATTAACAGCAAGCAGGGATAAAAATTTACCTGTAGCTGAGTTGATCTGCCTTAAACGTTTGCTGCGTGGTGTACCATCGTTACGGTCAGCAAAATCTATCTTTTCAAGTTGCTGCATTCTTGTTTGCAGGAGGGGAGATATTTCATTAAACATAGATACAAATTAATATAAAATTGGGTAAATAAATAAAAGGTTTCTAATGTTTGATTTTTGCTATGATCTGTTTGATTTGAGCAAACGGCAGCATCCCGGACTGTGGTACATTTATGGAATAATTCCTTAAAAACAAAACAGAATGGATTTAACAAATTACAGGACCCTTGGGAAATCGGGGTTAAAAGTAAGTCCGCTTACTCTTGGAACGATGACATTTGGCGAAGAATGGGGCTGGGGTTCGGCTCCGGCGGATGCTGAAGGCATCTTGTCAAAACATATAGCAGCTGGTGGAAACAGTATTGATACTGCCAATATGTATACTAAAGGGCACTCGGAAAAAATTATTGGTGATTATTTACAACATGCAGATGTGCGCAGAGATCAGTTAGTACTTGCTACTAAGTTTTACTGTAACCTTTATCCGGGCGATCCTAATGCGGGTGGTGCGAGCAGAAAAACAATTATAAGTTCTCTGGAGAATTCACTAAGAAGGTTGCAAACTGATTATGTGGATTTATACTGGATGCATGCTTTTGATCCATTTACGCCAATTGAGGAAACGATGTCTGCTTTGCATGATCTGGTTACCGCTGGAAAGGTTCGCTACATCGCTATTTCTGACACACCTGCGTGGAAGGTGGCACAGGCTCAAATGATCGCTCAGTTTCGTGGCTGGTCTGCTTTTGTGGGGCTTCAGATTGAATATTCGCTGCTGGAAAGAACTGTGGAGGGTGAACTGATTCCAATGGCACAGGATCTTGGATTAGGAGTGATGCCCTGGTCCCCTTTGAGAGGGGGGATTTTAAGCGGAAAATACACAAGGGCAAATCAGGGAGAAACCCAAAGCGGAAGAAATAGTCTGGAAGGCGGTACTCATTTTGATGAAAATACTTACCAGATTATTGATCGCTTAACTGAGCTTGCAAAGGAAAAAGAAACTACTCCGGCCAGCGTTGCTTTAGCATGGGTAGCGAGCAGGCCCGGAGTTACTTCCACTATAATCGGTACACGTACAATGAATCAGCTGGATCAAAATCTTCAGTCTTTGAATGTATCCTTATCAAATGATGATATTGTATCATTGGATCAGCTTTCAAAGCCTGTATTGAATTTCCCGTTAGCACTTATTAATAATCGGGCAGCACATTTGGCACAGGCGGGTACAACTGTAAATGGAGTAACGTCTTTGAAGCTTCCTTTAGCGCCGCAAAGTCTTCAGGAAGTATATTAAATTTTATGTATTCTTTACTGCGGCTAGCAAAAGAAAAATAGGGCGGCGTGTTTCGTCTTTCATCTCGGGATATTCTTCCAGCACTTCTTTTGATGGCTGTGCTTCTGAAATTCTTGTAATTTGAAACCCAGCATCAATTAATGTATTGATATGCGTTTCCAGAGTTCTGTGATACTTGATCACATTATTGTCCAGAAACCTGGCAGTCCGCTGGCCTTCGTCCTGATATCCATCAACAGGCCAGTGCAGACGATTGCCATTTTCATCATGGTACCAGTCTTGTGTGGCCAGTGCAGTGAAAATAGGATGTTCTATAGAAAATACAAATGAACCACCCGGTTTAAGTGCATGGTTAACTTTTTTGCAGACCAACTCGAAGTTCTCTACGTAATGAAAGGCCAGTGAACTGATGACCACATCAAATTGTTCAGCTGCGAAATTTATATCTTCTATAGCGAGTTGAATATATTCAATTGCAGGATCAGAGGTGCCTTCTCTGGCACGTTTTAACATATTTTCAGAAAGATCTACACCTATAACTGATCTTGCTTGCTGTTCGCTTGCATAACGACAATGCCAGCCAAATCCGCAACCCAGATCTAAAACTTTTTTATCTTTCAATTCAGGTAATAGTGCGCGGAAAACCTGCCATTCTCCAGCTGCATTTAATCCACCTGTTGAACGTGGCATCTGACTGTAATTGGCGAAAAAACCGGGGTCATCATATTTGTTCTGCTTCATAACGAAACAAAGCTAAGATTTTTATTTTAATGCTAAAGCAAGGAGCCCTGTCATAAATGGGGCTCCTATATAGGCAAATTGATAGAGGGTTAATCCTCCGGGAAAGCTGGCAGCCCATAATGGATCAATTGAGTATAAGTTCCAGCTGACTTTTGAAATCCCTGTTGTTAGTTGCTACCACATAGAAGCCAGCATATTTCTTATAAAGCTTATTTATCATTGGCGGCGGGTTTCAGAAGATCTTTACGGATAGACAATTGCAGAATAACCGAATTCGGGTAAAGTGCCGCCCAGGCTGGATGTTCTGTATAGATCATCGACTCTAAACCCAGCAGGTTTGCCAGAAATACGATATGTTCCGTACTATACATTGTATCATAAGAGGTAAATTCTATAGTATCGGTGCGTTGCGAAGTTTGAATTAAGAATTGTACCGGAACTTCTGCGCGATAGGTGTAACGGTCCCATCTTATTTTGCCGCTTGGCCATGCATATTTAATGAGTTCACCTCTGGAGTTTTCTATTTCTGTATAATGGACCTGTTGGTTTGAAAGGTACTCTGTCATTAAAAAGATGTCATGCAATTCGATAAATATTTTACCGCTATCGTTTAATTTGTCTTTGCAATTTTTAAGCAGTATAAATACTTCTTCCATATTCAGATTACTCAAGCCATTATATAAACAAGTAATACAATCGAATTTTGTTTCTTCAATGCTTAACATGGCTTCCGGGAGATTTGCTACGATATATTTTTCGGGGTTTTGAAATCCCTCAGCTATGGCAAGCCGCTTCATCTCCATACTTGAATCTATAGCCCAAACGTCGATACCATGATTCTTTTGCGCCTCTATGCTGTGAAAGGATTGCCCAGCGAATAGTTCCAGTAAAGATTTGCAGGGTCTACCTGGTTCATAAGTCGCCAGTATGACCTCTAACTGGTTTTTGAAATCTCTGTCGTTGGTTACATCTGCATAATAACTTGCAAACTCCTTATATAGTTTATTATTCATACTGATATGGTTTAGTGTTTATTTTTAATTACTGCTGCAAACCCTTTGAATACATGAGCAATTTAGCGTGGATTGACAGCTTATTTTAGGGTCAGATGACCCTAAAATATTTGCCATTTTCTACCCAGACGATAGCCCCATTTTTTTTCATAGTAGACATCCTGTTCCCACATTAATTGATTAAAACGCTCTGGTTCCTGTTTATTCAAAGTCGTGTGATCCAGGTGATCTACCAGAGAAGAAGTAACCAGGACATGTCTTAGGTCTAATGCCGAAAGTAAATGCGTATAATCATGAGAGGCATGCCTGAATATGAAATTTTCATCCATATGACCTATTACATTTAACATACTCCGTTTAAAGAAAAGACACCAGCCCGAAACCTCTACGCGTTCTCTATATCCTTGCAGTAATCCAATATTTGTTTCCATACCCAATTTGGTATGATGAATTGTACACATTGGAGAGGCACTGGACAGGTTCCAATAGGTCTTGAAAGGCTTCAGGATTTCGGTTGCCCATTGCGGATGAAAAAGCAGATCATTATTACATAAACAGATATAAGGCGCTGAGGTCATTGCAATACCAATATTCATATAGCGATTGTAACCAAATGGCTGATCCGGATAAACAGTTTGCCCGTATTCGTATTGAAAAGGTTTTAAATCTTTTTGGGATTCTACGACAATGATATTGAATTTAATCAATTCAGGATCTTCAGAGGCCATTAAAGAGGTGAGGCAATTCCTGGTAACCTGCTTTAATTCTTCTGTTTGTGCATAACTTAAAATAACAATATCAATTTCCGTAATTTCTGATGCCATATTTTATGAATTAAGTTTAACCAAACCATTAGCGTTAAACTATTTTCTAAATTATGACAATCCTAAAGAATAATTTAGGGTCAATAGTCCCAATTTATTGCCGGATTACTTAACAATCTCAAGTTTTACTGGTCCTTTTAATCCTGAGGGTTGCAGTTTTACAGAGGCATCATACCAGTCATAATAAGTTGAGGTTATTCTTTCATTTTCGGGTAATTTATGATCCCCGATCAACCGGTTTATCCAGTTGTTGACTACTTTGATTTCCAGTTTGTTTAGGCCTGGTTTCAATGCTTTGGTGATATCGATTTTGTAAGGAGCAGTCCATAATCCACCAATAGCTATTCCGTTAACTTTAACTTTTGCAATTGCTATCACATTTCCCAGATCCAATAGTACACGTTCTTCATTTTTAACTTTTGATAGTTTAAAACTATGATGATAGTAAGCAGGGCCGGAATAATATTTAATAAGCGCTTCTTTATTTTGTGCCCAGTCTTCTAGTTGTTTAAAGATGACAGGTTTGGATGGGCCGCGCAAGTTAGCATCGAAGCTGACCTGCCATGGGCCTTTAATAGGTATGTTCCTGACTAATTCCGGATAATTGAAGTGGTCCTTTTTTTTAGTGTTTTCATCTTTTCTGAAGACTATAAAAGCACTTTCGTAAGGTGCTAATTTTAAAGGTATGCTAGTAGATTCAGCAGTTTGAGTATATTCAGGAAGGTCGCGTACCTTACCGGTAGTGGCATCCCATAGTTCAGGAGTTTTTCCTGAAACACGAAATTCCGGATTGAACTGTATGGACTTATTTTTTTGATTGGAAAGGAAATAAATTGAGCCATTCTCTAGTGCTCTGTGTATAAAAAGTACAGAATCGGTAATAGCTGTTTTAAAATCAGGAATAGTGTTTACCAATTTTAAAGCATCTTCCAGATTCATCCCGTCAATTACCATTCCTTTACCGTAATGATTAACTTTGATGGTAGAGCCATTGATATTCCCCCAAAGCTGAGCACTCAGTTGCTGAATTTCCAGGTCTGCTTTTCCAGAGTTTTGTAAACTTGGTGACCTGGATGGTTTGGGACCTAAAATTACGGCACCTTTGCTGACCAGTTCTTTAAGCTTTGTGAGCAATTCCGGGCGCATACTTTCCAATTTTGGTAAAACCAGGAGCCGGTATTGCATTCCATCAGGTAACACCAGATGACCATCTTTTACCGTTAACCGGGTTTTAATCACTTCTCCATTGATATAGTCAAATGCATAACCGTTTGGAAGGGCTGGTTCTTGTATCCCTGTCATTTTTGGTGCGTCTTCACTGATAAAATAAGCAACGTCTGCTACATATTTTCCCTGCTGTAAGAGCAGGTTACATCTTTTGATATATTTTAAGAAATCATCCATATCATAAAACCAGGTGTTTTTGCGGTTAAATTCAGTTCCGAAATAAGCATTCATTCCTGGTATATTATCATCGTCAGGCTGCTGGATATAAACGTGCAGCAGGGTGTTATTGATGCCTGCTGTGAAAGACCGGTCGGCACGCTGCTTCAGTGTAGCCGGATAATTCATAAAATAATGATCTGTAGTGGTAAAAGATTCAGCGGAAACTTTAGTTTTTCCGTAAATATGTGCACAGGATGAAGCAGCTCTGTTTTCTATGATCCCTTTGATCCCTTCATTCCAGAATTCACCACTCACTTCATCAGATTGCGCTCCGTATTGTAAAAATTCTCCGGGGAAACCATAATGACCATAATTCTCCAGCCAGGTAGTTAATCCATTTTGATGGCTGACCTCTCTAAGCCCGCCTACATAGTCATTCGCTACTTTATCGGCTATAAAACGTCTCACGTCCCACAAAAAACGATCTGAATCATCTGCACTGCCAACAACCTTCCCCCGAAATACCGGAAGATAGGGAAGCGGGTCGTAACCATAAGTCAATTTAAATTCAGCTATGAACTGATCGCTCCAGTTTTGGCTGCCAGTTTCATAACTGTCTCCAACAGCCACTTTCCACGTTTTGCGGTCTTGTGCAGGAATACGGCGGATGATTTCTCCTAAAAAGGCGTCAAAGTGAGCAGCAATATGCGTTTTACTCATTTTATCGGTTTCAAGTCCTGTCCCTTCGGGGCTGGCATGTGCATTATGAACTTGCGTCGGTGTCATTCCGCTCCGTTCAATGATCCATTTTCCTGCTGGTACCTGCCAGTTGAGCGTACCATCCACTAACATGTACTTTGAAATGTCTAAAACTTTATCCGGATCAATCACATATGCCTTGTCTTTAATCACTGGTTGTGGTTGCCATTGATAGGCAGGCCAGTAAACGTAACCGTCAGGCCACATCTTTGCCAGTGTTTTTTCCAGATAGTCTTCTACTAAAGGTACAGACGAGAACTTAATTTCCGCAATTCCGCTATTTGCTGTGTAAGCCGTAAATATCAACCGGAAATTTTTGGAGGTAGTAGCGGGAATTGAAATCGTAGCAGGGCCATAAGGGATGAAACCATTCTTTAAGTTCGGATTCGTACGGTCTATGATAAAATGTTTTATGGTTTGATAGGTATCGTTAATCTTTACCTGGATAGCTCCTTCCAGGCGGGTAGGCTTATGCGCTGTATAAATGACCAGGCTTCGGGCTGTATATGGTTTTTCTGTGGAAAAATCCAGTAACAGAGGCCTGGTATCTGGGAGAGAAAGAATCGTTTCTTCGTTGTGGTCTGTTAAATTGTTAAGGTTTTTTAATGCGGGAATAGAGTTAAGCTGAGGTTTCACCTCACGGATGTCTGTACTGTAATCTTTAGGCGCGGGGTAAGCAATCACTTTTACGTCCTGAAAAACAGCATCAGGTTGTTCAAGTTTTTGATGGATTAACACCGGGCCTGTAATCGTGATCTCTGAGGCATTAAGATAGCGCATAGACTGCTCTGGTTTAACCCATGGACCGCCCGACTGGCTCCATCCCGGACAATTAAATATGCCTATTTCGATACCTAGTTTGGTAGCTGTTTTTAATGCGGTATGCAGAATATCCCACCATGCTGCTGTAAACAGTTTTATTGGCCCGGCATTTTTTTCACCCCAGGTAACATTTGCAATAAATGCACGGTTAATTCCTACCTTTTTCATGGCTTCAAGGTCCTTGATGACACCTTCTCTGGAGATATTTCCAGAAACCCAATACCAATAAACACTAGTTTGAATGCTGTCTGGAATTTGATGAAATCCCATTTCCAGTGCAGCCATCCTATCATGAGGTTCAGGCTGTGAATGTGCTTTAAATGCACTAAAAGCAAATAATAGCAAACACAGTAGAAATATTTGGAAGGTGAAAACCAATTTAGTAAGCATAGCGTGTATCACTGCTCTATTTTTTCAGTTCATTTTTATAAATAGTTCCGCCTTTCATTACAAAAGGGATTTGCTCCAATAGAGTGACATCCTGAAGCGGATCATCTTTTAGTGCAATTAAATCGGCGTATTTACCTTTTTTCAGAGAACCAACCTTGTTTTTCCAACCCAGCAGATCTGCCGCATTTATGGTAGCTGCTTGTATAGCCTGCATTGGGGTCAGCCCAAATTTCACCATGTATTTAAACTGTTTGCCATTCCAGCCGTGTGGATAAACGCCTGCATCTGTACCAAAGGCTATTTTTACACCTGCTTTAGCTGCGCGCTGAAAACTTAACCGTTGTGCTTTACCGACCAGCTTTTCTTTATTGATAATAACTTCAGGGGTACCGTGTTTTGCGTAATCACTGAGTATATAATCATCATTATAAATATCTGCAACCAGGTAAGTGCCGCGTGCTTTCATCATTTGTATGGCTTCGTCATCGAGAAAACTGCCGTGTTCTATAGAGGCTACTCCAGCTTTAATGGCCATTTTTATAGCGACTGTACCGTGTGCATGTGCACAGGCTTTCAGTCCCCATAAATGAGCTTCTTCGACGATTGCATTCATTTCTTCTTGTGAGAATTGTGGGGCACCCACACTTGCTTCTTCTGTGAGTACGCCTGCACTTGCACCAAATTTGATCACTTCGGCACCGTATTTTATATTGTACCTGACTTGGGCACGTACACCTTCTACGCCATTGGCTACACCAGTCATTTGTTTCGGGCCTATCCAGTCCAGGTAGGGTGAAAATCCATTCAGGTCACCATGGCTACCGGTACTGCCAATAAATAAGGTGGCAACCAGCAGTCTGGGGCCGGGTATATCACCGCGATTGATTGCATTTCTTAGTGAAACATCGATGAAGGCTGAGGCGCCTACGTCTCTACAGGTTGTAAACCCGGCCTCTAATGTGCGTTTTGCATAAATAGGGGCAACCATAGCCAGGTCTACTGGTGTCCGTCTGAAAATATCTTCATAATAATTATCTCCGGGCTGGAAGGTCAGGTGGGTATGACAATCAATCAATCCGGGCAGCACTGTTGCATTGCTCAGGTCTATAATCGTTGCACCAATTGGTATAGTCAGATCAGGGCCAATGCTTTTTATGGTGTCATGGTCAATTAAAATAAGTTGATTGGTTAGTGTTATCCCTTTTTCTACATCAATCAGGTGGCCTGCCTTAATCACTTTTACTGAATCGTTTTGCTGCTGTGCAAAGCTGTTAAATGATAAAATTAACAAAGTTAGCGTGATGATTTTTACGCGGAATTGAATCATATATAATCGTATTTGGTTTACCAGCAGCAATATATGAATTAAATTTATTCATATTGAGCAGCGGATTTGGCCAGTCTTCTTTTAATCTTGTTCACCAGTAAACGGGGAGATAAAACCTTCACGCATTCACCAAAACCTAAAATCTCCCGTTCCAGTTCAAAGTTGAGCACTACATCTATACGGAAAATAGTCCCTGTTTCACTTTTGCTGAGTACGGTTTGAGATTGATGAATAGGCTTGGTAATTACATAGGGGGCGTGCGTATTTTCAAATTCCAGGATGACTTTCTGGGCACGGTCGTTTTTACTTTTCGTTACCCCAAGGAGATCTTCAAAATAACGGTCAAAATCAATTCCCTCGTAATTCACAAACTCTTCATGAGGTAATTCCTGAAATTCGATAATTCTGTCGAGGGCAAGTGTCAGTAAATCAGGCTTTTTCTTAGCTTTTACAATTACAAACCAGCGGTTCCTGTATTCTTTAAGGAGATAAGGATAATAGATTCCTTGTTGAGGTTGCAATGCTTTAAAGGACTGATATTCGATTAAAAGAGAACGTTTATTCAGAATTGCCTGGTATAAAGGCGGGATACAGGTTAGCCCTTTAACCAGGTTATTGCTTTCCAGCTGAATGTTATTACCGCTTTGTTTAGTTGATTTATTCAGGTTATTCTCCAGGCGCACAATCATATCACTCATGTCATCGAAATAGTTAAAAGCAGTAAACTGCTTTAAAACGCCGACAATTTCTTTCATCTTATCAACGTCGGTATTATTTATCGGGACTTTAGTGATACTGTAAGTGGTGTCTTCATAAAGATAAAAACGCCTGTCTTTGACGATGATTGGTGCGTTATAACCTAGTTTGTCACTTCTCATTAACTGAATGTCGGCTTGTATGGTACGTTTACTCACGCCTGTGGTGATGCCTTCGAGTTCATAAAGTGTGCCGGCTACTTTTTCAATAAGGTCTTCGAGTGTCCATTTGCGAAAACGATTCTTTAAGCAATCATCAATTGTTTTGTAACGGATTAAAGCGAGTTTATTGATAGCCATAGGACAGAAAATTCAAAAAGGAGTTTATGATTTAAATGTTAAATATAGGGATTGTGATTTTGTCTGCGCAGTGTATTTGCGTAATTGATTTGATTTGTGGTTCTTGTTATTTCTTTTTGAATTTTATTGTTCTGTTTTACAGTGAATTAATAATTTAGTTGGGTATTAATTTTTACTACGCAAATATACTGCGTACTACTGCCTGCATCTTTGTAATGTCGCCGGATGGTGAAGACAGTATCATTTCTTCTTGTCCACAGTTGCGGGTTTCGATATAGCCCCATAGTATTAAATGCTTTGCAGAATAATATACTGACAAGGAATGGATGATCAACTCCAATTTGCAGGTTCGAATCCTGCTTCCAATTTATTGGAATCGCATAATGGTATTGCATTGAAGGGCGAAAGCCCACCACCAAAGACGAGAACTTTTCAAATCTCAATAAAAGCGCTGCAAATCGCATTTGGCTGAAGGGTGTTTAAAATACCTGGTAGCAATTTGATTTTTGCTTTGCAAGTAAACAAGGAAAAAGAAGGGATTTGAAAATCAGATTGCTTAAAAACATTCAGAAGGTTGTCCCAAAGGATAATGTTTGAATGTCGAAAGTCAATTTCATTGTTAAAAACGTTGTTTTTCCATTTACTTCCGCAGAAAGAAGATGAATTTCTTTTGCAGTGCTTTATCATAGAATTAATTAAATAGTAAATATCAACATATGAAAAAAGTAACGATATATACCAATTTTGTTGGATTGGTATTTAAAAATGGAAGATTAAGAAGAGTATTAACTGAGGGTAATTACTGGTTGTTTTTTGGAGAAACCATCGAAATAAACAACATGGGAGTGGCTTACAGCTCCAAAATTGAATTAGATGTATTATTACAAAACGGCGATTTTGCCGGGTTGGTTGATGTTGTAGACGTAAATGATAATGAATTGGCGCTGGTTTATCAGCATCATAACTTTAAGTCTGTACTAGCTGCTGGCAGACATGCAATCTGGAAAGGTTTATCTTCTTGTACTTTCGTTAAAGTGGATATCAGTAAGATTGAAATAGATGCTGCAATTGATAAAAACTTGCTGGAAAAAGTGCCTTTATTAAACTATATCCGCGCTTATAAAGTTGATTCTTTTGAAAAAGCGTTATTATTTATCGATGGTAAATTTGAAAGAATACTGGAACCAGGGAATTATGTTTACTGGAAAAATAGTACACTGATCCAGGTTTTTAAATCGGATATGAGGCAATTGAATATGGAAATTACCGGACAGGAGATTTTGACAAAGGATAAGGCGCAGTTAAGGGTAAACTTCAATGTTCAATATAAAGTAATTGACATTGTCAAAGCTTTGATAGAGAATAAAGAATTTGATAAACAATTGTATGTCATTATACAGCTTGCTTTAAGAGAGTGTATTGGTATGATGAGTTTCGACGAATTAATGGAGAGCAAAGAAAAAGTTGCCGGACAGGTAATGACTATGACTGCCGGAAAGTTTGATGTTTTAGGTGTGAAATTGATAAACAGTGGTGTGAAGGACATAGTCTTACCCGGTGACATTAAGGAAATCATGAACCAGGTTTTAGTTGCTGAAAAAAGAGCTCAGGCCAATCTGATTACCAGGAGGGAAGAAACGGCTTCTACAAGAAGTTTGCTGAATACCGCGAAGCTGATGGAAGATAACAGTATGTTATACAAATTGAAGGAAATGGAATACGTGGAGAAGATTGCTGAAAAGATCAATAATATCAGTTTATCCGGAAGCGGACAACTGGTAGATCAGTTAAAGCAAATCTTCGTCAAATAATTAAAGAAATAAAATGAGAAATATAAAAGAGGATGTTACGGCATCCGGTGAAATTATAGCATTAGTAGAGAATGAGATTGACTATGCTATTTATGGAGAAGAATATATAGAAGAAGGGGCAAGAAAACAAATGGATATTGCCATGAAATTGCCTGTCAGTGTTGCGGGGGCCTTAATGCCCGACGCACACCAAGGTTATGGATTGCCAATTGGCGGGGTGCTGGCTACTAGAAATGCGATTATTCCTTATGGGGTTGGTGTGGATATTGGTTGCAGAATGGCACTGAGTATTTTTGACATTCCGGGAGAAAACTATTTCGGGAATGAGGCGAAATACAAACGTGAATTGATTGCCCATACTAAGTTTGGAGCAGGACAAAGCTTTAAAGGAGATGAAAGGGCCGAACACGCTGTGCTGGATAGCAATGAATTTGGGGCAACCCGCTTTCTAAAGGGATTGTTTGACAAGGCTTATGGGCAATTAGGTACTTCTGGTGGTGGAAATCACTTTGCGGAGTGGGGAATTATAGAATTTGCTGAGCGTGACGAAATTTTGAATATAGAAAAGGGGCGTTATGTTGCCTTGTTAACTCATTCTGGTTCAAGGGGATTTGGGGCAACTGTTGCCAATCATTATACGAAACTGGCAAAAGAGCCTTGCAGGTTACCGAAGGAAGCTGAAAACCTGGCCTATCTGGATTTAAACAGTGAGGCTGGAATGGAATACTGGATAGCTATGAATTTAGCGGGTGACTACGCCTCAGCTTGCCACGAGGTTATTCATGAACGATTAACTAAGGCTATTGGTGCAGAAGTATTGGCTAAAGTGGAGAATCACCATAATTTTGCATGGAAAGAGACGCTGAACGGCGAAGAGTTGATTGTGCACCGTAAAGGAGCAACACCTGCTGGTAAAGGGGTAATGGGAATTATCCCAGGGAGTATGACTGCGCCAGGATTTTTGGTGAGAGGGAAAGGAGAGGTGAATGCGCTGTACTCGGCTTCTCATGGTGCCGGAAGACAAATGAGCCGTAAAAAAGCGTTTGAAAACATCACCCGTGAGGAAATGAAGGCTGTTTTAAAAGCGCATGATGTGATGCTGATCGGTGCTGGTCTTGATGAGGCGCCGGGAGCATATAAGGATATCAATAAAGTGATGGCCGCTCAAACAGAACTGGTTAACGTAGTTGCACGGTTTGAGCCAAAAATGGTTCGCATGGCGGATGATGGCAGCCGGGAGGATTGAAAAATTATCGTTTTTAATGGGGTAAGGTGCTGACCTGGTTTCTTACCCCATTTATATATACTTATGAATTCTGATTTATAAAATATACAAGGGATGTTGCAGGATCATAAAATGTGAAAGTATTGTGCTCATCCTGGAAATATTTGTCTGCCCAGCATGCGCCAACAGGAGTTTTCTGTAGCAGTTGTGCCGGATAGTCAAAGTATTTTTCATTGATGATTATTTCTTCACCAATCCCTAAGAAGTTTTTGTGGTTATAAGGCGTGAAGAAATCTTTATGAGTGGTGCTTTTAAATGGGGTAAGACTGAGAAGCTGTTATTTAGTTCAGGAGTGGTTTTGCCTTCATCAAGCCAAAGCCCATTACTGGATACGATATGAAAGGTCAAATTCTGATTGGTATTCTTGTTTTTATAACTAACAGTACAAAGTGGGTAGTAAAACCCTTTAAGTTCTGATTGCGTGAAAACCTCTTCAAAATCGGGATAAGATTTGATTTGTAAACTTTTGATATCTAACGCATTGTAAATGGTACTGCATACGTTTTTCCACTGTGTTTTTATCCGGACTGAAAGTTTCATATTGCATTTCAGACAAGTTTTCTTGCCTCTAATAGTAGAGAGTACGGATGATTCTTTGCCGCATATTTCACAAGCTTCCATCTTTATTCCCCTGTCGCATAGGGCACAGCTACCAGCATTTCTTTCGTATGTAGCAGGCAGGATCAATGCACCGCATTCTTTGCAAGGTATTCTTTCCATAACAATATCCATTTGTGATTGTAGTTTTCTGGCTAATTTAAGCTGAAATACATTAAATTAGGCGAGAATAAAAATTAGTTAATGAATAAAGAAATCAGAACACTGCATACTGCTGGATTAGTTGTTATTAAAGAAGGAAAAATTCTTTTAGCTTTTAGTGGTAATAAAAAAGCCTGGTATCTTCCGGGTGGAAAGATTGATAGCGGAGAAACTTCACATCAGGCCATTCAAAGAGAGATCTATGAAGAACTGGATATCAAAATGAATCCGGACCTGTTAACATTTTATTGCCATATCACCGCACCGGCTTTCGGGGAGGAAAATAACCTGGTTATGGAACAGGATTGTTTTATTTACGACCTGACGGAAAAAATAGAAGCCAGTAATGAGATTGATGAGGTTGGTTATTTCGACCTGGAAACCTATTTGAAAGAACCTGCACAGGTTCCGGGGGTATTGACGCTTTTTACAAAGCTGGAAAAGGATGGTTTGCTGACCAGTAACTTTAAGCAGATAGTTTAAAAATAAAGAAGCCGTAAACTTTAGGAATACGGCTTCTTTATTTGATTACAAAGTCTCCAATGTAGTTTTGATAGTTTTCTCTAAAGCATTTACGATTGAATCTTTATATGCGATAAAGTTATGCTGACGTGTTTCATCTGAATCACTTTCCTTAACTGCTTTTCTACTTTCTTTTACTTCTTGTAATTCATTTTTGTATAAATCACCGAATGTATCAGGTTCTTTGTTTTTTAATATCCTGACAGTATGTGAATATTTTTCATGGCTGTCAACGAGATTAGCTAAACTTTTCTCATCATAAGTAGTTAAACCAACGATTCTTGTTAATAGCTTCTCAAGCTTTCCTCTTTCTTTTGCGTAACCCATAATTGGGGCAAATATACCAGAATTATGCTATTTATAATAGTTACTTTATTATTTTACAGCTAACTGCATTAATATCTTTATAATTTCAGCTACTGTTCAGTTGTGTACATGAACTGTCCGATAATGAACGGGGTAATTATAAATACACGTTTAAATAAGCTTTCAGCGTATTTTATTTGATATTTTTACAATGGCACACAATTAGACTTGCTACGGAAAAATTACCGCTATGTTTTTCATCAACTTCAAAATTGCCTTACGAAATATTCAAAAGAACAAACTTTTTTCCCTAATGAACATTGGTGGACTGGCCATTGGTATGGCTTGTTGTTTACTGCTGCTGCTTTATGTAAGCTATGAATGGGGATATGACAAACAGTTTGCTGCGATTGACCGTACCTATATTACACGGGTAAACATTAATATTAATGAAGGACTGGCTACTTCTATTGCTACACCAAACAAACTTGCTGACGCCGCATTACAGAATTTGCCAGGAGTAGAACTGGTGAGCCGGATGAACCTTGGAGGTGATTACAATAAGCTATTTAGCCATAATCGGGAAAATTACAAGCTGGATGCACGTTCTGTAGATCCTTCTTTTCTGAAAATATTTGAACAAAAGTTCATTTATGGTAATGCAGCTACTGCATTCCATACGCCAGAATCCGTAGTTATTACGGCATCAACTGCCCGCAAATTATTTGGGAAACAAAATCCACTTGGGCAAACTATAAAATATGATAACAGAAGATTGCTGAATGTATCGGCAGTGATTGAGGACTTGCCGGAAAATCAAAGCTTTCAATATGATGCTTTATTAAGCTGGGCATTTTTTGAGCAGGAACATCCTGACAATAAGAACAATGGCTGGGGATCTATTACTTGCGCCATGCTGGTTAAATTGAAAGATAACAATCAATTTGAGGCGGCAGATGCGGGGATGAGAAAATTGATCAAAGCAAATGACCCGAAAACTCAATTGGAAGCCTTTCTATTTCCATTCGCAAAGTATCATCTTTATAATGAATTTACAAATGGTAAAGCCTCCGGAGGCAGAATAGATCAGGTGAAATTATTCTCTTTCCTGGCTTTTTGTGTATTGCTGATTGCAAGTATTAATTATATGAACTTGTCAACCGCCCGTTCAGAGAAACGGGCCAGAGAGGTAGGTGTCCGCAAGGCACTGGGCTCTACCAGGAGCAGTTTAATGGGGCAGTTTTTTATTGAGTCCATGCTGTTTTCGCTGATCGCTGCAATTGTTGCTTTTGGAGTGCTGGAATTGTGCTTACCCTATTTTAATAACCTGCTGGATATAACGATGAAGATTGGTTATGATACTTATCCTTTCTGGCTTACCTTAGCTATACTGGTTTTAACGACGGGGCTGCTTGCCGGAAGTTATCCTGCATTTTACCTGTCTTCATTTACACCGATAAAAGTTTTAAAAGGTTTAACAGGGGTTGGACGTTCTTCTTTACCAATTCGTAAGATTTTGGTAGTGCTTCAGTTCAGCCTTTCTATTTGCATGATTATCTGCGCTATAATTATTTATTCTCAAATTCAGTTTATGCGGAATAAGCCACTTGGTTTTTCTCAAAATAACCTGATTGAACTTAATTTAGAAGGAGAGTGGAGAAAACCGGAAAAATTAGAACTGTTTAAAACTGAACTGAAGAAATCAGGAGCTGTTACAGCTGTAACGGAATTTGCACAGTCTTTTACGAGTGATGGTTCTATTACCGGTAACTTTAACTGGCCCGGTAAAGCTGCCAATGATCAGTCTGTAATTAATTATAGAACAATTGGTTATGATTTTAGCAAGACCATAGGGGCAAAGATACTCGAGGGAAGAGATTTCTCTCCTGAATTTGTGGCTGATACATCGACTTCCGTTTTAGTCAATGAGGCCTTAGTAGAAAAAATGGGTATGAAGTCTCCGGTAGGAAAAATTGTGCATTGGGGGGATAATCCACCTTTAACTATTGTGGGAGTTATTAAAAATTATTCCAATGAAACTATAGGCGGAAAGGCTGTTCCTACTTTCTTTTATTATAACGTGAAAAAAAGTAATATTTTAATCCTGAATGTTAATTCGAATATGAACTTAAGTGCTGCTATTGGTACGATCAAACAGCTTAGTCAGCGGCTTAATCCTGCCTATCCGTCAACATTGACTTTTGTTGCCGAGGATTTGAAGAGCAAGCTGAAAAGTGAACAGCTTTTGAGTATATTGTCTAATTTATTTGGTGGATTTGCCATCTTTATTTCCTGCCTGGGTTTATTGGGACTGGCATTATATATGGCTGAGCAGCGCAAAAAGGAGATCAGCATCAGAAAGGTTCTGGGTGCTGATCTGAAAAGTATCCTGATCTTATTGAATAAAGATTTTATCAAACTGGTCATCATCTCGAATATCATTGCTTTTCCGGTTGCCTTTATCTTTGCGAACAATTGGCTGAAAAGTTATGATTATAAGATTTCAATAGTTGCAGGGCCTTTTATTGCCGCTGCAATACTATCGTTAGGTATTGCCTTGTTAACTGTGAGTTTGCAAAGCTTTAAAGTCGCAAAAGCTAACGCGGTTGATGCACTGAAATATGAATAACTATATTCCTTTTTCTTTTTTTAGCTTGAAAATTTCATCAGCTGCCTTTTCATAACCACCAGCCTGAATAAAGGAATCGCTGATCTTGTTGATGTTCTTAAGGTAGTCAGGATTGGTGAGTACTTTTTGAACGGCGTCTTTTAACAGCTCCGTAGTGAGGTTCTTGATATCAAGAACAATTGTTGCACCTAATTCCTGCGCTCTGTTAGCCAGGTAAAACTGGTCTGCGCCTAAAGGGATAGCGACAAAGGGAACTTTGTGATACAATAAGTCGCCAATGCTGTTCATTCCCGAGTGCGTGATGGCAACTGTAGTGTATTTCAATATTTCCAGCTGTGGGACATACTCCCTGATGATAAAGTTGTCAGGGATCTCGTATAAGGAAATGTCTACCTGGTAAGCGGCCATTACCACCACACCGTCAAAGTCTGCAAAGCTTTTAAAGAACAGCTGGTTAAGTTCTGCGGAATAATTGCTGAAAATCGTACCCATGGAAATATAAATAACCTTTTTCCCTTCCAGTTTTTCAAATGGGAATTCTACGGTATACTTCTTATTGTAGACAGGAGGCCCGATAAAAATATAACTGTCATCGTAGTTTTCAAGATGGGGGATAAAGTATTTAGAGGTATAAATGATGTTCAGATCTCCTTTGTTAAATAAAAGCTGGAACATATCTTCAGCTATTTCTGCCTGGTATTGATCGATTAAGCTTTGCCTTACTTCCTTAAATCCTTCCATCACTTCCGGACTCATACCCATAGGCCCTTTGCCTTTGCTTAAAGGTGCTTCCGTTAAATTATGTTTAGGAAGCAGCTCTTGTAGTGTAGCGAAAACTGCAAATGAGGAGACTGCCGGAATTTTTAAGATCTGCGCGATTACATGCGCATAAGGATAAGCTGCGGAATAAACTATATAATCAAATTTATAGTCTTTGATCTGCTCCAGAAGATCAAAGATGAATTTTTCAGGTTGTAGAAAAGCTGCGGCAAGACCTCCGGAAGACTTTTTTTGAAACAGGTTTAAATCTTCTTTGTAGCATTTAAATTCGGCACCAATTTCTTCAATTGTTGCCCTGAACTCTTCCGCGCTGAAAAATGTTATTGTTTCTCCCTGACGAATCAGCTCTGTGGCTAATCCTAGTGTAGGATTCATATGTCCGTGAGAGGGGATACTTAAAAATAATACTTTTGACATGGTTTGTTTTTATTTAAGACAAAACTACTTCTCCATAACCAGTTAAAATATCTATATTCAATCAATAAATAGTCCATAACAGTATTATGATCTTTGATTCAATCACGACAACGGGAATTGGTTTAATAGCAGCTTTGTCCAAATTAACAGGGAGCGAAATAAAGGATGGAAACCTTATTTTTCCTGAAACCTTTGGTAAAGGATATATGAAGTTTTTCGACCTCGGCCCGCACATTAAGTTGATGATCAACCAATCTGAGTTGAATGAGGCAATGATCCTTAGAAAAAAGGGTGCAGAAGCGGGGAGAAATGAAGTCATTTTTAGTTTCCGTAATGTGTTTCCGGGAGCGGACCCAAGGTCACTTCCTGCTGTACAAGTATCTTCGTCTGATATTGATGTTGAAATTTCTATTCCGGCACGCACAAAAATCAATACAATTATGATCATTGTACATGCTGATCTGTTAAAAGATCTGATTAATAAGGGCACAGAGCATCTGTTACTGCAAAATATTATATCAGGGAACCAGCCATATTTATATGACGAAATTATCTCACCAGAAATACAGGCTATAGCCGCAAAGATTATTGAGGTGAATGAAAATAGCCCGCTTGCCGACTTTTACCTGAAACTTAAGGCCGGTGAAATGATCTACTTATTTTTCATAGAGTTGTTGAAACGTCAGAATAAAGCCGCTTATCCATTGAATGTCTCAGATGTAAAAACGATGTATCTGATCAGAGATAAAGTGGTCTCAGATTTAAGTATTCCACCGGATCTTACTCAATTAACAAAACTTTCTAATATGAGTGAAAGTAAGCTAAACCGCGTGTTCAGGCAAATTTTCGGGAATAGCATTTACAATTACTATCAGAACTTAAGAGTGAACGAGGCGGCTTACCTGATCAAAGAAGAGAAGCTCTCGGTGTCTGAGGCAGGTTACCGTTTAGGCTTTACCAACCTCAGTCATTTCACAAGGATTTTTGAGCGGCATCTGGGGCTTAAGCCTAAAAAATATGCACAGCATCATTGTACTATAAGATGAAATAGTATTTTTCTTCAATTTTGGTCAATAGTTTATCGCAGCAAATCTTTTTCCGTTCCTGGTAACTTAATTGCCGGATTAAAGGGTATTCTTCTGGTAGAAACAACTTATGCTCATCAATAATCAGGATGAGCTGATCACCTGAAAACTGGTCAGCAATTGCCTGAACTGTTTCTTCGCTTGTAATCAGGAAATATTCTTTGGCGAAGTCTTCTTGTAAAAAATATTCTATAAGTTTAGCCAGGAATGGATTGGCACCCGTACCTAAATATATGATTGCAAAGGCACAAATCCCTTTTGTTTTATTTTGAAGTATGCTGATGTATTCATCGTTAAATATTGATTTATAATACAGGAATTCTTCAAAAAATGGACTGGTTGATCTAAAATTCTGCTCCACAGTATCAATAGAAATCTGGTATTTGTTTCTAAAATAGTTATTGAGCCATGCACATATGGCCGGGCCATAATCTGTGTCGCCGAAATATCCGCTGGTTTGAAAGCCGGCATAGAATTCGGGATGAAATCCTGTGAAATTTGCTTCTATAATATAGTATTCATTGGCATGGGTTATTCCAACGTCCCAGCCAATTAAAGTACCTTGTAAAATAGTAGCCGGCAGGGTAGTTAAGATTTTTTGCACAAATATTTCTGCGGCAGAACTTTTAGAGGAGTCCTGACCGGCCATAATGAAGGTCAGACCGTATATCAAATCGTTGCCAAAGGTATGAACCCTGAATTCTTCGTTAAGATCCAGCCTTTCTTGTAGTATCCATTGTTCGGGCTGATTTTCTTTTTCCTGATCTCCCTTTCCCTGGTGAAGTTTTATAATGTCATCCAGCTCAGCTGTTCTGTCAAAGCTACCTGCCTGGCCGGTGCGATGTCCTAAAGTGGATTTGACAAAAAAACCATTTTCACATAGTTCCCTGATTTTTTTATGCCCGTCATTTTCAGCCAATAGTTCTGAAAGACCAATTGTTTTGGCTACACAGCCAGGAAAATAGTGATTTAAGATTTGATATTGCCGGTATTTATTATCCAGTCTCCACCTGAATACATGGTGTTCGTTTACATTCAGCTTGTTGAGGAGCGCCCTGACAAACACTGCGCCGATATTACCGGATAGATTATTATATAAAACCGGATCATGCCAGAGTTCAAAGGTCTGGTTAACCGGTTTCTTTTCAATAACCTGGGCAGTGGAATTTTCAATATCAGATATTATGCTTTCTAAGACATTCGTATATAGCTCCATAAAATTCTTGTAATTTCATGAAGCTACAAACAATAAAGGAGTTGAATACGGGTCAAAGGTTACAAAATAGATGCTTAAAATTCCAGGTTGAGGGTGTCAAAAATTTCTCCCCTGGTAAGCTTGTCATTAATTTTAGCGATCACTTCAACTTTAGCTTTCAGGCACAGGGCCTGATCAGATAAGCGGAAAATATCTTCAAAAAACACCAGCTTTACGCCTTGCCGTTCTATTCTTAATTTGACCTGAAAAGTATCTCCGGAGGTGAGTGATTTTTTAAAGTCCATTTCTATTCTGGATACCATTAACAGGATGCCTTTTGCTGTGAGTTCCTTAAAGGAAATCATCCTGGATTGCAGGTATTCGTGGCGGGCATGTTCCAGATAGCCCTGATAAACTGCATTATTTACGATGCCTTGTATATCGCATTCGTAATCTCTTACCTTAAGCTGAATTTCAAATATATAGTCTTGCATAGTCGGTGTAAATATATAGTAATTGAATTATTAAAACGTTTGGTCATATCTTGATTCGTTAATGCAAATGTATATCAGTGTAGCTGCTGGCCCGGAAAAGGTTTACTCCGGCGTTAGAAAATGTGTTTATTAATAACTGTAAGTGGAAATTGTATTTTATTGAATAACAGTGTGATATGTTAAGTCTACTTTCGGTTTCTTTCGTTTTAGAATCCGATTGAAGTATCTGCTGGAAATAAAAAGTATCTGCTTGATTTATCATATCGTAATTTTATGCGGATTTCAAATTTATACGTGTACGTATATATTTAAGTGCATGCGTAATCTGGTTTTCTACGGTAAACTTCGAAATTCCCAGAAGCTTGGCGATCTCACTATTTGACAAGTTTTCAACACGGCTGAGCAGGAAGATTTCAGCACATCTTTTAGGCAAATTTTCAAGGTATGCTTTAAGCTCTGTTTCAAAATCTTCCTGAAGTAATTTTTCTGTAGTTTCAGAAATAATGATGCCGGATGTATTTTCTGTATAAGTTTCTACATAGTCAATAGGACATATTTTTGCCGCTTTTAGTTTTTTAAATACGTGATAGCGGGCAGTCACATGGATATAACTCTTAAAGTTTTCAATTTTGAGGAACGCTCTTCTATCCCATAAAACCACATAGATATCATGAACAATTTCTTCGGCGAGGGATTTGTCTTTGAGATAAAAACAGGCCGTTTGGTACAGTTTACTCCAATGCCGGTTATATAAAATAACAAATGCACTGGAATCGCCAGCAGTTACTTCAGCCCACAATCCTTGATCCGATAAGCTACTCTTTTTCATATTTGGTTGCTAAACTTACCAATAGTTTTTGTAAAGACAATGGTAGCTAAACGGTTTTAATTCAGTTGAAACTGAAAATATTTTTGAAAGTATGTGTGTGCTGCCCTACTTTTTATCTCTATATAGAAAATAGCCAAATACGTATGAAATGATGAAAAGAAACTTATATGCGATTGTTTTTTTGCTGACGGCGCAGGTTGTGCATGCGCAAAAGAATCCTGATTATAAACAGGCAGCCAATTTGATCTGTAAAAATATCAATACCAGTTTTTATGAGCCCTCAACGGGTTTGTATACAGAGACCAATTCTGTGGCCAATAATCCGAATAAACATTCCTGGTTATGGCCTTTATGTGCGTTGATACAAGGGGCTAATGAAATGGAAGTCCTTGATCCGAAAAAGGATTACATGTCTGGTGTGGCCATGGCAATTGAGCAATATTATTCCGCAGCTCTTCCGTCGCCTGCTTATCAGGATTATGTAACCTCAGAACGGCTGAGTTCCAGGTTTTTTGATGATAATCAATGGATAGCGATCGCTTATCTGGATGCTTATCAAAGGAATAAAAAACCTGTTTACCTGGAAAAAGCAAAGATGATTTATCAGCATATGGTTAAAGCGGGTCTGGACACTGTCTCCGGTGGTGGTTTATATTGGAAGGAAGGAGAGCTGAATAGTAAAAATACTTGTTCTAATGGCCCCGGGATTCTGGTTGCCTTACAATTGTACAAAGTTACGGATGAAAAGCAATACCTTGAACTTGCATTAAATTTGTATAGCTGGACTAATAAGCATTTGCAGGCTCCGGATGGTCTTTATTATGATGCGATAAAGGTTCCTTCTTTAAAAGTTGATCAAACCTTATATACTTACAATACGGGGTCTATGCTGCAAAGTAATGTGCTTTTATATGAGGTGACAAAAGACAAAAAGTATTTGGACGAAGCTTATCGGATTGCTGTAGCAGGTAAGAAACATTTTTTTAAAGGAGGCAGACTTCCTGGTAATTACTGGTTCAATGCGGTGATGCTTAGAGGATATGCCGAATTGTATCGAATAGATCATAATCGGGAATGGATCGGGTTTTTTCAGGAAGATGCTGACCGGATCTGGAGAGAGGAAAGAGATGGGAATAACCTGCTGGGCAGAAAACCAGTGAAGGAATTAATAGACCAGGCGGGGATGTTGGAAATTTATGCAAGGTTATATGAATTAATGAAATAGTGCAGATAATTTGTAATAAGGGAGGCCCTTGCAGACATCATATGTTTGCAAGGGCTTTTTTTATGGCAGACCTTGTAAGATCTCTTTATTAATCTGTTCGACAAAATGGCTTAATAAATAGCAAAGATCTGGTAATAATGGACATAGCCATTCCCATAACTTTATAGAAACAGCATTATATACTCTTATTCAGGTTCTATTTCTCCTCAGGTTAATTTA
Source organism: Pedobacter cryoconitis (assembly GCF_014200595.1). Taxonomy (NCBI): domain Bacteria; kingdom Pseudomonadati; phylum Bacteroidota; class Sphingobacteriia; order Sphingobacteriales; family Sphingobacteriaceae; genus Pedobacter; species Pedobacter cryoconitis. The sequence goes on along the minus strand of NZ_JACHCG010000001.1, from coordinate 2,625,542 downwards.
ATTCATAACGCTCTCGGAATAAGGAGATAATAGATTAAGAGGTGATGTCTGTTAACCTAAACCAAATATAATCTTATGAGTATGACCAAGTTTTTCATCCTGAAGCCTATGGGGCTGGCTTTGCGCCAAAAAATCATTTGCCTTTCCGTAATGCTATGTGTGGGAACTGCATTGCAGCTAAATGCAAAAGAGCTGAAAGAAATTCATCATTATCTAATGGCTCCTGCTATTGATGTCCGGGGTAAAGTGTTGGATGAAAAGGGTATTGGGATACCCGGAGTGAGCATTAAGGTAAAGAATACCGTAAAAACGACTACAACTGATAATGATGGTAATTTCAGTTTAAAGGGGTTGCCTGATGATGCAATCCTGATTGTTTCTTATATAGGTTACACTACACAGGAGACTAAAGTTAATGCTGGTAACCTGCTCATTAAACTAGTTCCGAAACTTCAGGATTTGGATGAGGTGGTTGTGGTTGGTTATGGAACGGCTAAAAAATCAGACTTAACAGGGGCAGTAGGTACTGTTAAGGCTGAAGCGTTACAAGAACGTCCCGCTTCTTCTTTGAATCAGAGTTTGTCTGGCCGGGTTTCTGGTGTTAACGTATCTTCAAATTCAGGCCGGCCTGGTGGCAGGGCAAACATCCGTATCCGGGGCGTAAGTTCTTTGAGTGTTTCAAACAATCCTTTATATGTTATTGACGGGGTTATATTAAATGCGGTGGACTTAAGAAATGGAAGTACCCCGATTGATTACCTGAATCCGAATGATATTGCTTCAATTGAAGTATTGAAAGATGCTTCTTCCACAGCAATATATGGGGCACGTGGAGCGAATGGGGTAATTATGGTGACCACAAAACGTGGAACTTCTGGCGGCGGAAGGATAACTTATGATGCAGATTTCAGCATAGGTGTACTGCCGCGAAAGCTTGAAGTCCTGAATTCAAAAGAATTTTTAGCAGTGGAGGACCTGGCTTATGCAAACGCCCAAAAATATGATCCGATTGGATGGGCGACGGGTACAAAATATACTGATCCTAAAACCAAACGTACTAATCCAAAGCTATTCGACGCACAAGGAAATCCTTTGTATGATACAGATTGGCAAGAGGAGTCATTTCAAAAAGCCTTAACGCAAAATCACCAGCTTGGAATTACGGATGGCAATGAAAAAAGCAGCTTTGGTGCATTTGTGAACTATCGTAATCAGGAAGGGCTGGCAAGAGGCTCCTGGCAAAAAAGATATGCCGGCCGTTTTGTGTTTGATAGCCAGATTAAGAGTTGGCTAAAGGTTGGGGGAACCATGGGGTATACCGATCAGAATGAAAAGCAGGTTGACCAGCTTGATGGAGGAGGGATAACAATGATGCGCCAGGTTTTAGAGGCACTCCCTATTATTCCGGTAAAATATGCGGATGGATCATGGGCGAGTAACAGAGATTATCCGGGGATGGAAGGTGGGGACAGTCCATTAAGAGTAGCGGCTGACAGGTTATCTTTTTTACGCACACAAACTTTCCTGGGTAACATGTATGCCACGATCCACCTGGCTGCCGGACTAGATTTCAAATCAACAATCGGAACCAATATCATTACCCAAAGAGAGGATTACTTTGCAGCGAAAGGGATGCAGTACATTTCGGACAATGGGGATGCCAGTGTAAATAATAATAAGTACAATTCATGGCAGTTTGAGAATTATCTGACTTATACGAAGCAATTCTCTAAAATCCATTCGATAAGTGCTATGGGAGGGGTGTCCTGGCAGCATATTGATCGTTTTGAAAGCCAGGCGAGTACACAGGGTTTCAGCGATTCCTACTTTTTGTACAATAATTTAGGGGCAGGTTCCAGTCCGCAGGCGCCATCTTCTATTGGCCTGGCCTATGGGTTGAACTCGTACTTTGCCAGATTGAACTATAGTTTAATGAATAAGTATCTGGTGACCCTGACAGGCCGGGCAGATGGTTCTTCGAAATTTGGAAAAGAAAATCAATATGCCTTTTTCCCTTCTGCTGCACTGGCCTGGAAGGTAATGGAAGAAGATTTCATGAAAAGTATACCGGTCATCTCCAATTTAAAAGTACGTACAAGTTACGGGGCTACGGGTAATTCTGAAATTCCGGCTTACCGTGCACTTGCAGGCATGGGCAATTATAATGTGATTTTTGATGGGGTACGTAATATTGGTATAGGTACCAACCGGATGGCAAATGCTGCGTTGCAATGGGAAAAAACAAAACAACTTGATTTCGGTCTGGAAGTGGGTTTATTTGCTAACCGTTTGAATTTTGAACTGGATCTTTACCGCAGAGAAGTAAACGGTATGTTACTGGATTCGCCTTTACCATACAGCAGTGGATATGGCAGTATTTTCTCCAATGTAGGAAGTATGGAGAACAAGGGGATTGAATTTAGTGTCAACTCTACCAATATCAAAACTGATAATTTTTCCTGGAGTACTACATTCAATATTTCTGTAAATAAGAACAAAGTGCTTGCTTTAGCCAGTGGCGATATATTTTCTGGTAATGGGATCATCAGAGAGGGAGAGCCTGTAGGGTCTTTTTTTGGCAGAGTAAACCTTGGAACCTGGGGCAGCAATGAAGCACAGGAGGCAAAGAAGTATAATATGTTACCGGGTGATATCAAATATAAAGACATCAATAATGATGGTAGGATCAATGATTTAGACCGGACAATTATTGGTAAGGGGATACCTGATGGTTATGGTACACTACTCAATACTTTCCAGTATAAGGCCTGGTCACTGACCGTAGATCTACAATATATGTATGGTAATGATGTACTGGACAGGAGTATTCACTCGGCTGAAGACAGACAAGGGATCGCGAATAGTTACAAAACAGTATTAAATGCATGGACAGAAACGAATCAGAATACACCTATTGCACAAATTCGTCCAATCAATGCCTATTATACAACTAATAATGACAGCCATAAGGTGACTGATGGATCATTTATCCGCGGACGTAATTTACTGCTGGCTTATACTTTTCCTTCAAAGACTGTTTCTGCCCTGAAACTAAATCGTTTGAGGGTTTACGGATCTGTTCAGAATTTTTTCCTGCTGACTAAATACAAGGGATATGATCCTGAAGTTTCTAATTCTGGTGCTCCTTTCGATCAGGGATTGGCATTGTATGATTATCCGAAGCCAAGGGTATTTATGCTTGGGATTAATATCGCCTTATAAGGATATCATTTATCACCGTTAAAAAATTATAAACAGATGAAAACGATACTAAAAACATATGGATTACTGGCTTTAATAGCTGGTACATTAGGGTTCACGGGGTGCAAAAAGTTTCTTGATGAATCGGATCCAAGCAATTTTACAGTGGAAAATTATTTTACTAAACCCGAACATGCAAGAAGTTCTGTGAATGCTATTTATGCAAGTTTAAGAGAGCCGATGTCAAGTGGTTTTGGTGGCGGGGCATGGACAATGACAGAATTTGCTACCGGGCAGGCAGCTACGGATCTGGGGCAGGCAGTGGATAGTTATTTTGTAAAGGATCTGCAAAATACTGCTGACAACAGCTATGGGCTGAATTACTGGCAAAACTATTACAAGGGAATAGGAAATGCAAATCTTTCCATTGCGAAGATACCGGGTATTACAATGGATGCGGCAGAGATGAAAAGGTTATTGGGGGAAGCTCATTTTTTGCGCGCGTGGTATTATTTCAACTTAGTTCAACTATTTGGTAATATTCCGCTGATTACTGAACCTGTAGATCTGAAATCGGAACAGTTAAGACCAAAACAGGCGGCTCCTGCGGATGTTTACAAGTTAATTACAGATGACCTGATCACAGCCGAAGCTTCAGGATTACCCTGGGTTGATGTGACTGGAAAGGTGAGTTTGGGAGCGGTGAAGTCATTGCTGGCCAAAGTATATTTGACGATGGCTGGTTATCCGCTACAGAAAGGAAATGAATACTTTAACCTCGCGGCAAAGAAAGCTGAAGAAGTAATTGATTCTAAACAGTTTAAATTGTTCAGTAATTATGGGGACCTGCATAATCCGGCAAAGAAAAATGTGGAAGAGAATATCTTTATGATCCAATATAAAACACAGATTATTCCGGCGAACTGGCAGGAATTGATCATTCCTTACAACAAAAATATTTCTGCCTATTCTTCAGAAACAGGAGGGATTTATGCGACCGCAGATTTTGTGAAGTCCTATGATCCGTCAGATTTGCGTGCAAAAGAGGGGCAGTTCTTTTTCACTAAATTTACAAATCAGGACAATAGAAATCAGGAAGTTGCACTGGGCGGATATTTTTTATATAAACTTTTTGATGTTGTAGCACAGACGACCACGGCAAATAGTGATCTTAACTGGTCTTTGATCCGTTATGCTGATGTATTGCTGACTTATGCTGAAGCATCCAATGAAGTGAGCGGGCCTGGGGCAAAAGCTTATGAAGCGATTAACCTGATCAGAAAAAGGGCTCAATTACCAGAGTTGGCAGGATTATCTGCGAGTCAGTTTCAGGAAGCAACCTGGCGTGAACGATGGTATGAACTGTGTTTTGAAAATATTACCTGGTTCGATATGGTACGTTTACATAAGGCTTTTAATTTGACGACTAAAGGATTTGATAATTATGTGGGACATAAATTTACTTATGGGCCTGTTTTGACCGACAGAGAGCTTTTATTCCCGATTCCAAGCAGAGAGCTGAGAAATAATACAAACCTGATCCCAACCAAAGGGTATTAATATTAAGTAATTACTTGTATAACCGTTGCAAATTTATAATGCAACGGTTATACAAGTTTTTTATTGGTGCCTAAACTATACTTTAAGGCCACCTTCAATGGAATCATCCAGCGTCTTACCTACTGCTGCCCCAATTACCATTTTAATCCCGGCAATTACATTTCCATGTTTGTTATCCCAATAATAACCTGTTTCTGGTGATATTCTGATAATCGCAATACGAGGATCATTTTCACCTTCAGTAAACCATGTTTTCATAATGGGGTCCCATAATTCTTTAATTCTATTCTGATCTGCTGAAAGTATTGCAGTTCCTTCCAGAAACAAAAAGTCGGAATGTGCAGACCCTTGAAAGTATAGTTTTACTTTAGAATCGGCATTGATATCCTGATAGGTGTGGCTATCATTTGCAACCAGAAACCAGATTGTACCTTGTTCATCTACTTCCTGAACGCTCATCGGGCGCGTACCATTGGATTCTCCGGCCGAAGGCTGTGTACATAGGAAACAGGTTTTAGCAATTCCGGTTAATTCCCTGATTTTCTCAATAGCAGATGTACTATCCAGATTTTCGTGATTCTGCTCAGTTTGGTTTTGATTAATGCTGTCCATAAATTTATGTTTTATGGGAACAGTACAATTAATATAATTATTTGTTTTGATTTTAGAAGATTACGATAGCTTTGATTTTTTCACTGGCGCTTGCCCGGCCGCTGGCAGGTATGATTGCTGGTTGATATAATTATCAGGCTATTTACCTTTTCTTTTATTGATTTTTTACGGACCCATTGCAGACATCCCCTTCAGGAATACCGTCAAGCCATACTTTTAAAGTTTTTATACGATCTCTGGTTAATGATTCCAGGTAGGAAGCTCTGCACATGGCTTCTGCACTTCCATATTTTCCCATTTCCGGGTATCTTGCTGCCAGGTCGGCATTTCTTAGTTTTATCCATAACAGTTGAGCTGCCTTGATATTCTTAATGAATTGTGTTTTGGCAGCATATTCCTTTAATATCTTTTGATATATAGTATTTAGCTCATTGTCTGCTTTTTTATAACTGCTGGCTGCGGTTGAGTTCATTGTTGTCTGAGTCTGGGCATATGAATTCTGATTAATCAAAATCAAACATAGTGCAATGGAAAATGTTATGATGACAGATTTGAAATGTGCTGTGGCATTTTTTAAGCCAGATTGTTTTTTCATAAGGTCGTTTTTTTGATCAGTTAATTAAATTTAGTTTAATCACTGAACGGTCTATGAGGTAAAATGGTATACCTGAAAAAAATTTAAATAATTTTGATAAAACAGATTTATGAAAAAGATACTAACTATAGCTAATAGCATTGCTTTAATTGTCACTGTTGTGGTGAGTTATGTTGCTAATGCAGGAATGTTGACTGGTAATACCATGAAAACTATTTCTGATAAATATTTCAATTATTTTACGCCGGCAGGTTATGCCTTTTCAATCTGGGGGCTTATTTATCTCGGTTTATTGGGCTTTATATTTTATTCCTGGCGCAGTCTTCTTAAAGAGAAGGATGAGGATTCTGTGCTTTTGAAAATTGGCTGGTGGTTCGTGATTTCCTGTCTCGCTAATTCCATTTGGGTTGTTTCGTGGCTTTCTGATTATACAGGTGCATCGATCCTTATTATAGGTGTTTTACTATTCTCGTTATTGAAAATTATTATCAATACACGTATGGAATTGGATGCTTACCCCTTTAAAATGTACCTCTTCGTTTTTTGGCCGTTTGCACTCTATTCGGGATGGGTATCTGTCGCTGTAATAGCCAATATAGCAGCTTTTTTAACTAAAATTCACTGGGATGGATGGGGTATTTCTAATGTCACCTGGACAATTATTATGCTTGTTTTAGCAGGCCTGATTAATATATTTATGATCAGAACACGAAATCTCCGCGAATATGGTTCAGTCGGAATCTGGGCACTAATGGCCATTTCTGTATCAAATAATAATGCCAGTGGTAGCCAATCTGTGGTTGTTACTTGTTATATTATTTCAGCAATTTTACTTGTTTTTATAGCAATGAGCGGTTTGAAAAACAAGAATAGTTCATTGGGGAAGATGTGAGGTTCGTATATTGAATCAAACATCAATAAATCACAGGTTTTTTTATTCATATTTCGATGACCGGAACGCAACTATTTGAAGCTGTTAAAACTCTGCTGGGACATTCAGGAACATACTACCTGATAGCAGTAGATATGAATGCTAATTATATTTATATAAATAAACGTTACGCAGATATTTTCAAGCCCATTCATGGAGATCTTGTAGGGCAGCATTACGCAATTACTATGCATCCTGATGATCAGGAAACATGCCAGATTGTTTCGCAAATGGCTTTTAAGTATCCAGATTCAGTATTTCCAGCAACTCTTCGTAAGTATGATGGTCATGGTGGTTTTATAATTACAAGGTGGGAGTATAAGGCAATGTTTGATGATGATGGTGCGCCCGCTGGCATTTATTGTATTGGCCATGATATCACAGAACTGACGAAAGTCACTGGTGAACTCCAGCAGGTAAAAATGAGTCACTCTCACTCTGTAAGACGGCATGTTGCAAATTTAATGGGGCTTGGGAAATTAATTCAGGAGGATACAGAGATTAGTGATATGCAAGATGCCGCAAAGATGATAGTTCAAAGTGCGATAGATCTTGATGAGGTTATTAAGGAACTTTATAAATAAAAATTCTACTGGCGTGATGTCCTAAGACAAAGCAATAAACTGACAATTTTTTCAATATCTTGCTTCACTAAAAATATTAGCATAGATTTGTGTGCTGCTGCCAGATTCATGCAGTTTATTATATGGAGCCTAATTTTTCTATATTCATGGACAATACGGAGCCTTCTATTAAAATGGAGAAGGCTTTTAGGAATTATCATGGCGAAACCGAGTGGCATCGCAATTGGAAAGCTGCTTTTCCGCCAGGATTCAGAGAGGTAAGTTTTTCTGATACAACATTAGGAGAGCTTCACCGTGCAGATGTACATACTCCTTGTGGTACTACTCTTGAATTTCAGAATTCTCCTATTTGTCTGGAGGAATTAAAAAGCAGAGAAGCTTTTTATCCCAGGCTGATCTGGATTCTGAATGGGAAAAAATTTAAGGGTTTCCGGGTATTGAAGAGCCTGCCGGATGTGGATGATCCCAGAATTGCTGATTATGACTTCTGCAATACTGCTCACTTGTCGATGATCAGAAAGTCTGATTTTATTCAGGGGAGACCAAGGGTACTAAGTTTTCAACATCCGGAGCTTAGGAAGCTTCCGCTTACTTCTTACTATTACTCGTTTTGCTGGAAACATCCGCATCGGGTATGGTATCATGCCAAAAATCCAATCATTGTTGACCTGGGAGGCCATTTTATTTATCAGTTGAAACATCGCAGACAGCTATCAGAAGATTATCCATATTTGCATATTATGACCAGAAAATCTTTTATTGAGCAATATGCCGGCTGATTTTATTAGGGTATTGCAACCTGTTGTTCACTACAGTTTCCACTTTTTAGTGCCCGGAGCTATTGCATTTGTGTTTTTTAGAAATCAGTGGAAGCGGGCATGGCTTATTATGATTGGCACGATGATTATAGACGCTGACCATTTATTGGCTACACCAATTTTCGATCCGGGAAGGTGTAGTATTGGTTACCACCCATTACATTCTTATTATGCAATTGCATTTTATTTTATATTGCTGCTGTTTCCTAAAACCAGGATAATTGCAGTTGGGTTACTCTTTCATATGTTTACCGATTGGCAGGACTGTCATTGGTCTGCAATTGTAACGCATATAAAGTAATTTGCTAATTAAACTTATTCTATAATTTGTAACTAATTTAATATGTTTTTAGCGTGAAAGGTAAAAACCATATATTGGGCGAAGATATATAAGTTTGGTATTAATGAATATGGAAATAAGAAATTTAGAAAATATTGATCTGGAGAAATTGGTGTCGGTTATCAATTTATCATTTTCAGATTATATCGTACCGATGCAGTTGAATCTGGAAAAATTGAAATCTAAAATCGTCGCAGAGGATGTTAAACTGAAATTATCTACGGGTGTGTTTGATGGGGGTGAAATGGTTGGTATTATGCTCCATGGATTACGGGATAGTGGTCAGGGATTAATGGTGTATAACGCTGCTACAGGGGTAATCCCAGCCTACCGGGGGAAGGGGTTAGTGCGTGAAATGTATAACTATCTGCTCCCTGAACTGAAAAGACTACAGGTGAAAAAGATGGGACTGGAAGTGATTACAGGAAACCATTCTGCGATAAAAGCGTATGAAAAAATGGGATATATTGTTGCCCGGAAACTCGACTGCTATACAGGGAAACTTCAGGTTAAAAAACACAACCGGGTAACGTCATTGAAAGAAATTGACAGCTTTAACTGGCCGGAATTTACTGCATTTTGGGCTACGGACCCTTCCTGGCAAAATGCTATTCAGGCCTTGGAAAACAGTAAAGAACACTGCCGCCTGGTAGGGGCTTATAAAAATGATTTATTAATTGGCTATGCCATATTTAATCCAACATCAAGAAAAGTAAATCAGTTCGCAGTTGACGCAGCTTATCGGGGTCAGGGGATTGGTAATGAGCTGTTTTCCTATATCAATGAGGTAGTTGAAGGACAAGAAATTTATGTTTTTAATGTAGACGATACGGCTGTCTCCACCTTGAGGTTTTTAAAAAGTGTGGGGCTTCGTGAGCAGATATCACAGTTTGAGATGAGCAGAGCGGTATAAAAGATCACTCTTGAATGATAACATTATTACTTCTGGATTTTAGTTTTTTGAAGGGATCGGCCATGAATTCTTCCAGATAATCAAATCCATTAGCTCCAAATCCAGCTCCATGTGCCCTGTTGTGAATCAGTATAACCTGTGCATTAGGCATGTGTCTTTTAATAAGGGTATTGTAAAAAGGCCTGCACCAGGGATCTGCGTCACCCCCGGAGATAAGAGCGGGAATAGTGGAGTAAACTGGTGTTTTGGCTTCTTTTCCTTCGTTCCTGACTTTCCAGCAATCACAGATTTCTGCGTTTACATTATTAAAAGGGTAACCTGATAGCCAGGGCAGGATTTGATCTTGCATGGCAATCAATTGTGGATCTGAATAAGCGATTTGGCCTGAACAATAAACTGAATATCTCATGCCTAAAGAACGGGTGGGATCTCCCAAAAATACGCCATCCAGTAGTTCACTGATATATTCATAATGATTACCTTTAATAAGCTCATTCATCACAAAGGGAACTGATTTTAGACGGTTATTATCAATTCTGCCTATAATAGCATCAAGTAGTTCGGCCTTTCCATATTTTATAGAGAGGGAATCTGTTTTTCCTTTTGGCAAGTACTTGATTGTGAAATGCTGACCAGTTATTTTTGTGAAATATTCGTGAAAACGATTTCGAAGGTCTTTATATCTTTCATCCTTTAATGAATCTGTGAGTACATTGGCAAAAACCTGTTCGAGTGCTTCATTCATATTGATCAGCCCATGCTCCTCATAATTAACAAAACCAGGTAGTGGAGAGTTTAAAACCAATGCTTTAATCCCCTCAGGGTGGTTTTTAGCTACAGTAAGCATGAGCCCGCCACTGTAAGAAAGTCCTATAAGGGTAAGCGAACGAATCTTTAGTGCAAGTCTCAAATCGTTGATATCAGCAGCACTTTCTGTCGTACTATAAGAAGAAAGATCAATACCCTGAGCTCTGATTCTTTTTCTGCAAGCTTTTACCGCAAGCAGAACCAGGCTGTCTTTAGAGAGATTCTCCGCATATGACCTTTTAATGGCTTCATCTATTTCGGGGCATTCAAGTGAAGGGATGGCTTTTTTTGTTCCGCGCTGATCGAAGGCAATAAACCCTCCATATTTCAAAAATCCGGAGTTTGCTGTAATCTTGGTAATTCCAAGCGTAGTACTATAACCAGGTCCACCAGTTGTGTAAAGTGAAATGTTCCTTACCGAATCCATCCCATTTTTGCGAACAAATATAAATGGTATTTTAAGGAGAGTTTTATCGGGGCGTTTCCTGTTTTCAGGAACAACAAGATAACCACATCTGGCAATAACTCCCTCTTCAATTTTAATATTACATGCACAGCGTTCTATCTTTGGCGAGTAGGACTGCGCAAAACTTGTGGATATGCCAATGGTAAATAGTACGATCAGGATGGAGTAAAACTTCATTTTTTTTTTTTGGTAAATCTACTATTGCCTGTTTATGGAAAAAAGGTAAAAATCGGACAAAATCAATGTGATTCTGAAATCCGCGTGCCCGTAAATCTAATCACATCTCTATAAAAGTGGCTCATGTCATAATAACCATAGGTGCCCGGCAAGAAGCAATCCTGTTCGCTCAGGAAATCTGTAATGGAGGTTCTGGCTCTTAATATATTGAAATAATGCTTTGGTCCGGTACCAACAACTTTATTAAAATATCTGTTAAGCGACTTTTCACTCATGCAAAGTTCATTTGCGAGTTGCATTGCAGAAAGCTGCATGCTTGAATCTATAAAGGTGCCGATAGAGCGTTGTACTGTAATGAGATAATAGCTTTCAGCATTTTGAGATTTTTTTTCGAGGAGATAATTCTCCCAGAGCTTTATCCGGGTGTCAAAATCAGGTGCTTTTTTTATCTGGTTAATATTTTTCTGCGGTATCAGTTCATCAAGTGGAATCACATCGTCTGCAATCCTTGCCTGGCTTATTCCAAAAATGGCTTCGAATCCTCCTGGTAAAAATTTTACCGTAAATATATTGTCTGTTGGTGCATTTCTTCGTTCGATGGTCTGACTACGTAGTACAAGTACATCGGTACGCTCGTCGATCTGATGCGGCCTGTTTCCATTGTATAGTTGATAGGGGCTTCCAAGGTTCATCCAGATGGTAGGGGTAAAGCTGGGAAAAAGCTTTACTGTAAACTTTTTATCCTGAATAGAAGATCCGGCAGAAAGGAGATCTGTTTCTGAAAAAAATTCGATAAAAGGAGAAAGGCATTCCGCAGGAAGTGAAAAACGGTAGAGTTTTCTGATATTATCGAATATTTCTGTCATATTCTGGAGCCTGCCTATCGGGTTTATAAGACTAATATACGAATCGTATTGTGCTATATCCACTCGGTTGGCCCGATTACTCAGAGAACCCATTATTTTTATGTGGACATTCTGCTGAGGAAGTATTGACTATCATATTTTATATGGAAATTTGAACATGGACAAACTTAGTATGTATAACTATGTTTCTGACAAGAAAGCGCAAAGAAACAAAATATTTCTTCCTCAAAATCTCATTACTTTTTTAGAGCAGGGGGAAAAGGTTGTGAACTATGCTGATCATACTACAATTATTACGGACACTCAGTTTGCCTTACTTTCATCAGGAAATTGTTTGATGACGGAAAAAAGGCCCATAGATAATAGTTACCGCAGTACAATGTTGTTTTTTGATGATGCCGAACTCACAAACTTCTTTGTAAAATATGCTGCAATTATTGATAAGATTTCATCGGAACCTGGCAAAAATCATGAGCCATTTATGGTATTTGAACAGGATAGATTTATCAAAAACTATATGACTTCTCTCAAATTCATTGAATCAGAAGCCTCATCATTTGCTAACCAAAAGCTACAATTGAAATTTGAGGAACTCATGCTTTATCTTCTTGAAAAATATCCGAAGGAAATCCTGTCTTTTCAAACAAGAAGCCAGCAAGTATATCCTGACTTTGAAATAAGAAAAGCAGTTGAACAGAATATCACAAGTAATCTTACATTGGAAGAATTAGCATTTTTATGCCATATAAGTGCTTCTACCTTTAAAAGAAAATTTTTAAAATTATATAATGTGGCGCCGGGGCAGTACTTCCTTCAGCGGAAAATGGAAATTGCAGCATCCCTGTTGTTACAAAACGAAAATCCGGGTGAAGTGTTTTATAAAATAGGATATGAAAATCATTCCAGTTTTTCTCAATCATTTAAGCAGATTTACGGCACAACTCCCAAACAGTTCCAACAAAAAAAGATGGCTGTTTCCCAACAGTTTTTGAACGATTAGCGACAATTCTATAGTATACCTGCATTCTAACTTTGTATTAAATCTTAAATATAAAATAGAATGACAAAAGCGTATTTCTTAGAATTGGCTAATTACAATAATTGGACAGATGATACTGCCATTGAATGGTTGAACCAGATTGATAATGAACAATGGTCTCAACACATTGCAAGTAGTTTCAGCAGTGTTAAACAAACAGTAATCCACCTGGTGAGTGCAAAAAGAATCTGGATTGACTTTTGGACTTTAGTCCCTGATCCGGTTTATTTATCTTCCGGATTTAAAGGAACTAAAGAAGAGCTGATAACGCTATGGAAAAACGCTTCAGTCGATTTGAAGATGTTCATTGAAAACTTTCCTGAGGAAAATTATCTGCAACCGGTTACTTTTATTTATCCAGATGGAAGGAAAGGGCAAATGATATTTTGGCAGACATTTCTTCATTTCATCAACCATGCTACTTTTCATCGTGGACAATTGGTAACTCTGTTGCGCCAAACAGGATTCACTAATTTTTCAAATACCGATTTGGCAACTTATTTCATCAAGAATATTTAGAGGCAGATGCTGATAAATACAGAAGCCTCACCGAAAAAAGGTGAGGCTTTTCATAAAGCCGTGGTCCGTTAGCTGAATTTCTTTATAGCTTCAGGAGTGACAGGGGTAAAGAAGTTGATTAAATTGCCGTCGGGGTCGCGAAACAATAAGGAGCGATTTCCCCATGGCATCGTGGTTGGCTTCTGAATAATTTCACTTAATAAATCTTTAATATTATTGTATTGCTCATCAACGTCCTTCACAAGAAATTCAATGATTACACAGCTATTATTATCCGGTTGTGTCAAATTGTTATGCGCTGTTTGTGCCAGATCTTTTCCGAACAAACTCATTGTCCGTGTACTTCCTATGGCTAAAGTACAAGTGCCCGTAGTGAACTCTGCAAAGTCCTCTGTATACCAGTGCGCAGACAAACCCGTAATTCTCTCAAAAAACTGAACAGATCGTTTGATTTCGGGGGTGATAATTCTTAATGATGCTAAATTCATGATACTATTATTTTATATAATAGCACAAAAATAAATTGACCTGGTGACAGCTAGGTGTCAGGGGTATTGAAATTTTTTTCTTTGTTTTTTAAATAAGTGGCAAGTGTTAGCTCATGAGGTTTGAAACTTAATTCCAGTAATTCAACCTTTATAATCCTGTCTAAACGGAACATTCTATAATCTCTCCTAAGTTGGCAATACGCTATTAATGCCCAACTTTCCTTTAATGTATAATATAATGCAAATGGTTCGATGTTTCGGTCTGTTTCTTCATTCTTACGTTCTGACCGATAGGTAATATTTAAAACTTTAAAGGTCGTTAGTGCATTCTGAATTAATGTCAATGAATCACTTGTCGTTATATTTGGAATGGCAGGACTGACAGCGATTCTATTTGCTAATAATTCCACTTTATCTTTTGTTGCATATAATAAAACAGCTTTTATTTTACTGATTGCATCCTTATAAGCCCCAACAAGAGAGCTATCACTATTGTTCAATATTACTTGTTCAATAGTGATTAAAGCATTGGCCTCATTTTCAGTAAACATGACAGGTGGAATTCTATAACCTTCCATGAGCGAATATCCCTTTCCATTTGATATGGATATTGGAACTCCTGCTTGCTCTAATATCCTTATATCCCGGTATATTGTTCTAACACTTACGCCAAATTTTTCGGCCATTGCTGTGGATGTTATCACCCTTTTTGTTTGCAACTGTGTTAGGATTGCAGTCAGTCTGGAGATCCTTTTAATATCATTATCATTCATTAATCTAATTATATAGGCAATAAAGATATAAACTGTGAGCGCGATATAGGAAAAGTTATTTAATATACACTGTTTTGATATTTACGAATTCAAGAATGCCAAAACCACCCAGCTCCCTGCCATAACCAGAAGTCTTTACACCTCCAAAAGGCAGGCGTGGATCAGATTGTACGCGGTCATTTACAAAAGATGAGCCGGATTCTAATTCTGTTGATGCAATTCGCTCACCTTTAGCAATATCTTTAGTAAATATGGCTGAACCCAATCCAAAAATGCTGTCATTAGCAATACGGATTGCGTCATTTTCATCTTTTGCCGAAATAATCGATGCAACCGGGCCAAAAAGCTCTTCATCATAACCTGTCATACCTGGTAATACGTTAGTGAGAATAGTTGCAGGATAATAAGCATTATTACCTTCAGGTATTTCACCGCCAAGAATACAAACTGCTCCTTTTTCAATAGATTTTACCACTTGCTCATGAAGTTCATCGCGTAGATCGATACGTGCCATCGGCCCAATGTCTGTATTCATTTCAAGTGGGTTGCCCAGTATTTTTTTGTTCATTTTATCAAGAAACAATTGCGTAAACTCAGCAATAACTGATTCTTCAACAACGAATCTTTTAGCAGCAATACAGCTTTGACCACTATTAGTCAGACGGCTGGTCACACAGGTTTCTGCGGCCTTCTCCAAATCTGCGTCTGCCAGAACCACATATGCATCGCTGCCTCCTAACTCCAGTACTACCTTTTTAAGCATTGCACCTGCCTTACTGGCAACACTAATACCAGCGTTTGTACTGCCTGTAAGTGTTACCGCCATGATACGTGGATTTTCAATAATTTTGTCAACTATAGCACTACCTACCAAAAGCGTTTGAAAAACATGAGTAGGGAAGCCTGCCTGAATAATCATCTCTTCGATGACCAAAGCACAACCTGGAACGTTTGAAGCATGTTTTAAAACGCCACAATTTCCTGCGATAAGTGTTGGTGCCAAAAACCGAAATACCTGGAATAACGGAAAGTTCCAGGGCATTACGGCCAAAACTACACCTATTGGCTGGAAGCTGACATAACTTTTCGATGCTTCTGTACTGATAATCTGATCGTCAAGAAAGCTTTCGCCATGCACCGCGTAATATTCGCAGCATAAGGCACATTTTTCTGCTTCAGCTACTCCTTGTTTAACAGGTTTTCCCATTTCATTGGCCATTAGTATTGCCAACTCATCTTTGCGCTCCCGTAAAATTTCAGCAAGTCTGTTCATCAGCTTTCTGCGTTGTATATGAGTGGTTTTTTTCCAGCCCAGCCAGGCACTGTGTGTTTGCCTGATCTTCTCAGCTACTTCTTCTTCATTAAGCGTTATATATTTTTGAATTTCCTGCCCATTAACCGGATTGATTGATGAAATATTCATAGTCGTTGATTTATATGTTCTTTATAATTGGTCACATGCCAAAACTGAGCCAAATAAAGAAGTTAAATAGAAGAATAAACAGGTTGAATTTTCCTCTTTATTTCCCTGATGATAACTTATTTAATTTTTTCCGGGACTCTGGGTTTTCTTTTATGGACAAGGCCTTTTTGAAATATTCAATCGCTTTTGATTTATTGCCAATCGCCAGGAAATAGTCGCCATAAGAATCGTAGACATTATAACTTTCAGGATAATTGTCAACATTTATTTTAAATAGCCCTTCAGCTTTAGCATATTGCTTTCGCACCAAAACATCACATCCCAGATTGTTTATGATATCTTCGGGTGGGGAAAGCTTATAACCCAGCATTTTTGAAACTTCCTGATAATGTTTTTCGAATTTATTTGCTAAGTCTACCTTAGGATCTATAATGTCTTTAGGGGAAATCTTAAAACTATACTTATCAAAAATGAAACGCAAAGCATCATATTCTGTAATTAAGGGTACAGACCCATGGTCATCATTGCTATAATATTTACTTTCATACGTTAATCCATTTTGCTTTTGCTCTTTAATATATTGATCCAAATTAAGAATTGCACGGATATGCCTGGTACCTTTAGTTGTATCGCTCCGGACTGTAGTTATATCCATGCCCTCTCTCAAAGTGTTTGCAATCCCTAAATACAAGGTGGTACCTGAAAAATTCTTTTCTTTCAGAGACTTCGGAACTGTATTTAACAGATTCATTTGATCCCACCACATGCTTGGGTCTATACAAATATAGGAGTTGAACAATTTTGTATGGTTTATTGCAACATTCATTACTGTCAGGCCTCCAAATGAATGTCCGGTTAATATTTTGTACGGTTGCGTTGGGTATAGGGAATCAATACGGGGTATCAATTCCTTTTCAATAAAGGAAACAAAACGTTCGCCGCCCCCTGTTGTTTTTAAAATTAAACTGTCGGTATAGGGTGGGGCAGCATTTACATGTGTTGGTGTCAGATCTCTTATCCTGTCCGTGTTTGGAATGCCAACTACAATCATTTCGGGACAAACAGTATTACCGTTTACCTCACTGAGATGTTGAATCACACCTACTATTGAAGAGAAATGGGAATCACCATCCAATAAATATAATACAGGGTATCGCTGTTTAGAATCAGCGCGCCAACTATTTGGTACATGTATCCATATTTTTCTTTGTTCATTCAGAATTTTCGATTGGATGCTGTCAATTGTTCCGATGGTCACTTTATTGTCCTTTTGAGCTAAGGCACACAGTGAAAAAAATGCTGCAAGAACTGAAAGAATTAGTTTTTTCATTATAGATTATGGTTTTTTGTTAAATATTATATAAATACTAAATATCAGGAATTATTGTTTTATTTAATTTTCTGTTTAAGATAGTGAATTTCTTTTTAAATATAACAGCATTAGTGAGAACAATAATAAGCTGATGATTTTGAATTATGAGATACTGAATGACTGAAATGTCAGAATGAAACTGTAGCTTTTTCTTCTTTATTGATAGTATCAAAATCTGCTCTGATCTTTGTGGAATGGCCTTTGGCGTAATCTTTTGTAAGAGCGTATCGGCAGCTATGCTCAAAAAAATACCGCAGCAAAGCCGTAATATTGTAGAAAGAGAGTTGGCAGTTTCGGCGGTACTGAAAGGGGGGATGCGCAGATTCAGTCCATATAAAATGCAAAAAAGCCACTTCTAAGAGTAGCTTTTGGAGCACGGTGAGGTTTGGAACCCAGAACCTGCACATTTTGTGAAATTTTAAATATTGATAGATAATTTTACTTGTTAGCTTTTCTTCATTATACCTGTAGAACAGTCTGCTAGCATACTGGTGATTTCTTTAATTGTCTTTATACTAAAAGAATGCCTGCCGATTAGCCACCTTTTGATTTCATCTGGATTGATGTCCAGGTAAACAGAAAGGTCATTTTCTGAAAGATTTTTATCGGCTAATATTTTTGCGGTTTTACTGGCGGCTTCCAGATTCAGTTGTGTTAATTCCTCTATAGCTGGGTTTCCACTTTCTTCAAGCCAGATGGATACAAAATCGTTTTCTTCCATTTATGTTTTTAATTTTTTAAGATATCCCGGTTCTTTCGTTCCGTTAGTTCATTTAGCCGGCAAATTTAAAGATATTAAAGTTATTAGCGCAACTCCAAAAGCCCTAAGGACATAAATAGAACTAAAAAAAATGTTAAAGCGGCTATGAGCGTGAGGATACGCTGACAGAAAAGAATTGTTTTATGGACATTTATTAAAGATCCATAAAGTATTATAAACTAGTTGTTTACTGGTTAGTGGCAATGAAGTGCATTGTATCCATCGCAATAATTGAAGAAGAGTTTGAAAAAGCTAATTCTGACATTTAGTTTAGAAGAATGGAATGCCGCTTATATACTGGGTAGTTATTATGTTGTTTTTATAGTCGATTTTTATATTTGAATTGAAAAATATATGTCCTATTTTTATTCATAATAAACAACTAGTTATATTGTTTCCTTTTTATGAAAATAAAAATTTACTTACTGTTCACGTGTCTCTTGCTATGCCTTGGATGCCATTCACAAAATCGCGTTTCTTTAAATTCGACTCCATTGAAAATTAAAAAAACAGCAAGCTATGCAACCGTACAGCCTTATTATCAGGTAGATTTTAGCGCAGCATTTTGCCTGTTTGAAATCAGGGTTAATGATGTGCTTGTATTTACACTTAATTTGGAAGGCCAGACTTCTACGAGTATTCCAATCAATTCAGGTATTTTGCAAAGCGGAAAACAGCAGGTCACGATCAAAGTTCTGCCCATTGCTGGTCAAAAGGTTTTAAACCCGAATGCACAGTTTAGCTATAATATCAAAGTTTTTGATGCCGCTAATAATCTTCATTTCAAAGAACAACTTCCCGGAGAGTATGCTGTAGAGAAAGTTGATCCTGCAAAGAAAAAGAGCTTCCTGACACATACGGCTACTTTTAATGCAGAGGTTCCATACACAGTAATGGCTTACCAGACCGCTACGGATCTTGGATCAGTTGGAGGACTAAAGGATAAACTACTGGGTACTTATCAGCAACTTGCAGATTTGATTGTAAAAGGAGATCTGGAGCAAATAAAGAAATTGATAGCCAATAGGGAAAGTATTGCTGCTGTTACAATGTATCTGAGCAAAGAAGAATCGGACAATAGGCTTACAGGTATGCTTGGCAATTTAAAATCCGGTTATAAATTGGAACCTATACCTGCAAATGCCATCTTGAAGATCTTTGGTAATGGAAAACTTGCAACCTTGGTCAGACCTGATGGTGAGCCTGCTTTAATATTTAAAAATGAGAAAGATAATGAAGAATTAGCATTAGAATTTACATTCTATATTCCAGTCGGTAAAACAGATCTTGAAATTATCTGATTACTTGCTCGTGTGAATTAAATCTATGGAAATAAGTAAGTATAGTAAACCCAGAAAAATAATTCTCATCGCCGGGATTGTTATTTGTTTAGTTAATCTGTTTGTTATTTATCCGCTGGAGCGTTCAACATCTTCTTTTATAATGGAATTCACTTTCTCCTATATAGGTGTTGCATTGTCTATAGTATCAATCCTGTATGGACTTACAGGCGGTCATTTTATAAAATACCTGGCATTCATATTATTGAGTGCTATTGTAAGTGCAACGTGCTGGTATATTTACGGTGCAGGGGGATGGTTGCAGAAATTTATAGCATTTTGGGCCGGCATCCCTTGTGGAATCATTACAGCATTAATATTTTTTATTTTAAGATATTATATATTCTTTCGCAATAGAAAATATCCTGTAAACAGGCAAACAAATATCTTATTGTTTCTCAAGCAATTGGTACTATACTTTGTTGTGCTTTTGATCGTAGCAATAGTGTTTGAAAATGGGGGAGATTGGTTTTACGATATTTTCGAAAAGTAAACTAACGCGTTAAAAATAACAATTGAGTTGTTATAAATAAAAAAGAGGACAATCAATTTTGATTGTCTTCTTTCGTGATCCCGCTGGGATTCGAACTAGATTCAAATATCAACGTTTAAATAGTATTTGGTAGGGTTTTTAAATTCGACTCACCGAATCGCTCACCATTTATTTTGTACGTTTTGACTGCAATTGCAATAATCGTAAATGTGAAAAAAATTTATCATTTAGTAAAAAAGTGCAGGTCCCATCTCCATTAATCACCCTGAAAAACAAGAGATTTTTAGCAGCTTTTTCAACAACCTATAGTTCTACCTATGTGGAATCTATGGCTTGCTATCAATTTGTAATCCAGTCTGGTCCAAAGAAGCGAAGGTGGTGTTGAAAATCTGAGATTGGTCAAACGTTTGCGCAACAATTACCGTTGTTTATTTTGTATGTTCAATCTTTGTATTTTAACTAAGGGTTTGTTCTAGCTGAATCCAGTTGTTATAATATCAAACCAATTTGGAAACGAAAAACTATTAGACTTGATATGGATATACAGATTAAAGAAATTACGAACTATACTCCTGAAATAAAAAACACCATTGGGCATTTCCTAAAGTTATTACAAAGTAACGACAGGGGTATCTCTGATCATCAGTTGAAGGAAATAATATCATCTGAGAACAGTTATCTTTTTTTTGCTGCTAATACCTATGATGTATATATGGGTATGTTAACTGTAGGAATTTATCAGTCGCCAACCGGCAAGAAAGCCTGGATTGAAGATGTCGTCGTTGATGAAACATTTAGGGGACAAGGTATTGGTGAAAATTTGATCGCATTTGCGATCCAGTTCGCCCGGCAGCGCCAAGTGGATATTTTAACTTTAACATCTTCTCCCGCTAGAGTTGCAGCCAATAATTTATATAAAAAAATCGGTTTTCAGCCTAAGGAAACCAATGTTTATAGGATGACTTTAATTAACGATTGTCATGCTTGAACTTGAACATTTTCCAAAAATAGATGCCCATTTTCACTCGACCTTTTATAATCCTGTGTATGAGAAAATAGCGAAAGACTATCATGTAAAATACATCAATATCAATACAGATGCAAGCGTTTTCCCCCGTATGGAAGTCCAAGAAAATGTAGCTTTAGCTTATGTTAAAAAAGCTCCTGAACACTTCGCCTACATTGCCAGCTTTGAAATGCAAGGTTGGGAGAATCCCAATTGGCATAGAAGTGTATTCGACCGTTTAAAAAAATCGGTTGATCAAGGAGCAGTTGGTGTCAAAATCTGGAAAAATATTGGTATGGAGATCTTAAAACCATCTGATAGTTCATTTTTAATGATTGACGACCCATTTTTTGATCCACTCTTTGTCTATTTAAGTGAAAATAAGATTCCTGTACTCACCCATTTAGGAGAACCAAAGAATTGCTGGTTGCCCATTCAAGAAATGACCTCTGAGCGAAACAAGGTTTATTATACCAAAAATCCAGAATTTCATGCTTATTTACATCCTGAGATTCCCGCATATAAACGTCAGATAGAGGCGAGAGACTATTTAATGGACAAATATCCAGACCTGACATTGATTGGTGCTCATCTGGGAAGTTTAGAATGGAGTTATGAAGAGCTTGCCAAACGTTTTGATCGATATTCTAACTTTTACGTTGATTTATCTTCGCGTTTAGGACATTTGCAGATGCAGTCCGTTAACGATTATGAGGGAGTGCGTGATTTTTTTATTAAATATGCTGATCGCATTATGTATGGAACGGACGCCTATAACAATCCTGAGAAACTGACAAGCTCTCTAATTAATGACTGGAAGTATTTCACAACAAATAAACAATGTGAATCCATAGAGGTAAATGGTACATTTAAGGGGATTCATCTACCAGAGGAGGTACTTTATCAGCTTTATTATACCAATGCGCAAAGCATATATCCTGGCCTTAACGTTGAAATCCATTCTTGAATAATCTGTTTAGCTATATATAGCTTTCAACACAAAAAGCCTCAATTTGCATTGAGGCTTTCGTGATCCCGCTGGGATTCGAACCTAGTTCAAATATCAGGGTTTAAACAGTATGTGGGTGGTTTTGAAATTCGACTCCCCGAATAACGCACCTTTTTTTTAATAGTTTTTAGCTGCAAATGCTATACTTAAATATACGATTTTTAAACTAAAAGTAGCAATGAAATTTTCTTAATCGTCCGTCTTATTTTCAAAATAGTATGAATTGTTCATATCAGTATGCGGTGAAAAATGTTCATAAATAATTCTTACTGAATCACCTTTGAATTTCTCACTTATAGAATCGTTAAGTTCATTTATTCGTTTGCACTCCTCAGGTGTCAGGTAGAAGTTATGGTTTTGTAACCAATGCATTGCTTCATCAAACGAATAAGACTCAGAATAACCATTATTCTTTATCTCTTCTAAAATTTCAATTACTGTAATAATATCGGAGTGCTCAATTTGTGGCATTAAACCTGGAATTAGGTCAACCATTCCATCCTCGGAAACTACTACTATCATAGTTGCTTTTTTAAGCTCGAAAAATTCTTGATAAGTAATAGCTGAATTATAACGCGAGCCTCGTGAGGAATCTCCTCTATGTCCAACGATGCCATCTAATATAAGGCCATTGGCATAGCATAATCCACTTTCATCGATTAAAATACCACCGTCGATTGAGGCCAACGGAAGCAAAAGCTCCTCCTTTAATTTAAATGGATTTAATACTATAGCGCGGTTTTTCAGGCGCATTGCTTCATTTGCAGCATCCCTTGAAATAATTAACATTGCACCCTTATTGACTTTCGTTATCGCAATAGAAAGTTGAAACAGGTTTTCTACTTGTTCAGTCTTTATGCCGCTAAATATTCTTCGGGCATCAACGGCAAATTTATTTTTATCGATACTTTCTTGTGCGAACTGGGGAATACCATAACGCATCTGCATAAGTATGTGATCGCAGTGCATAACATCCCAGCAGTGCAGGCCAGTAAACTTTATAATAAACACAGATTCGGTAGAGGGGTCGTATGTGGGTTTTAATTCACCTAATCCTAAAACTTTAAAGGCATTGGTTATTACGTGTAAATTCCCATTAGCTTGCTCAAGAAGTTTCCTAGTCTTTCTATGATCTCGTATTGAAAAGGGCTCTTTTATTTGAACAAGCAGATCAATATCGCTATGACCTTCTTTTGCGACTAAGATAGTCCCATTTACTTCCTCACTTTCGTATTTAGCCTGCGATATTTTATTACAGGTTTCTACCAATCCGTGCAAACCCATTCCATTCCTGCCAGCCCACGAAATAGTATAAATAAAGTTAGTTGCTGCATCGCGCAGTAACTCGTCTGACCTAGGTATTTCAAGATCAAAAAACTCATCATCTCTTGTCTCCTTAAAATTCTTCTTTATTTCATGCAAATAACATTCTACGGCGCACTCGATAAGGGATAGACGAAGCTTAAAGCGTTGTTCTGAGTCTCTTTTCTTCAAATGGATGTGAGATTCATAAACAAACCTGTTTAGTTCTAAAATAACATAAAACTGGTAATCTGAAATGGTAAGTACGTTTGAAACAAAGCTGATAGATTGATTTGCTGTATTTAAGTTATTAAGAATTTCTTCAAGCGCGAGCCGATTGACTTCAGCAAGCAACTGCTTATCCTTTTTTTCTTGAACCCCTGGCCCTGTATAAAACGTGTTCTTATCAAAGTGATTTGTCAATATCTCTTTCGCTTTTGAATTTAGATCATTTAAATTAGGGATTATTTCTTCTAAACTTTCTGGATCAACGCATATAGAATGCCGATCGGTCCTATTAGATTGCAAAAAACCAATCAATGAAACCTTTGGTTCAAGCCCACGGTCAAGTAGGTCGAACAAAGATTCAGCCTGTGTTTGGCAATTTATGCGAAAGTGTGGTTGATAACCCCACATATAGTATTTTAAAATATTTGGATAGCTCATTATTGAAAACGCCCCAATAGTTTTTCGTCAACAAAAGAAACATCAATTGATCCAAGGTTTTTTCTAATGTTGTAATACTCACCTGTTAGCACTTTGATGTCTGGAAAATATTTTAACGAAACTGTTCCCCCGTGCTGGTAAATCTGAGTGCTTGTGAGGTTTGGTGCGTTAGCAAACTGATAGGACAAGGTAAAGAATCCATCCTGACCTTTGGCAATGAGTTCTGAATAGCTGTAAGATGTTGAAGTTTGGATCGTAGTCCCATGGTTTGCGAAATATCCATTTATTTTAACCCCCGAGGCGGTTTGACATATCTCCAGCACAATGTGCATTTGAAAATTACCGTTGTAGTCTGATTGTAATAAGCCAGTATATCGTCCGCTGATATTTGGTAAATCAACCAGCCAATTGAATGCCCATGTCTTCCATAAATAGTTATCGATGAGCCACAAAAATACCCCTACAATTCCTAATACTCCGAATACACCGAGGTAGTCTGATATCGTTTCAATTTCTTCTTTAAACCTTCCTGTAGTAAGATTATTTGCATAAGGACCAAAGACCTTTATCAAAATATTGGCAATAATAATTAATATAGCTACCAGTACCAGGAGAGCATTAGTTTTATAATATTTAAAATTCATATAGCTTAGGAAGAGTTTTAAAAGCCAAGGTAGTTCCACATTTGTACCAGATAGTTGTTCACGTCAACTCTGCTCCACTTGCGACTATCGCGAAAAAGATAAAGTAATTCTGATACTTCACCCCATGTATTACATTTACTATCCTCTCCGGTATTTTGATACAAATAAATAATTGACTGGCGAAGCCTTTCTGTCCATGTATCATAATTGTTGAAAATATGATCTGGTACATTCCAAACAAGACATTCCAACAGGAACGAAGTAATATTATCGCTTACAGCAACCTTGTCGTCAATCATCTTATACCTTATTCGGCGATAAAGACGCGTAACTCGCTTAAAGCGTTTTTGTGTTCGTGCATTTTTCGTTTTACCGTTTTCAATATGCTGCAAAGGATAACAAATAATAGCATTGCCTTTATCTGATATAAATCTTGCACCAACACTTAATGACGTCTTGCTGTCATGTCTATTATATTTAAATGTGGGAACCACATCGGTTACAACACGTGTTGGAGACTCTTTCACAGTTATACACTTATCATTCCGGGTTATATTTCCTATGCCAAATTTTTGAATTAGCGCGTTTTGAACCTGAGCCTTAAAGGTCGCAAATGTATACGTACTGTCTGTGTATCCATAATCTTCTGAAGTTTCGCCATCTGGTACTCTCGTAAAAATTGCATCGTTTAAACGGACATTTACATCAATATCACTGTTCAATCTAACATTTGTATCATTTGCATAGGAACCTTGGGCAAATACTTCAATACTCTTTTTAGATAGTACAGGATCTTCTCTAAGGGCCTCTCTAACAAGTCTGAGAGAATTATCCAGTTTGTCTTGTTCGCTGGCACTTGGTGGCATGCGCCAGCTATTAAATGTCTCTTCACTGAATTTAGCCATTGTAATAATTGGTTGATTTGGTTAATCATGAGTATGTCAAAATTTAGACCATATAACAATATATTGCTAATTGACAGGTATTCTTTAATTCATCTGCCTTTTAGTCAGTTACCATATATTTTAATTCAATTATTACTCGGTTTATTTTCATTTAGTAAGTTTATGTTTTAATACCCTCTATCGTTCTCGAAATAGTTGGTAAAGAAAAAAGATTTCATCCATCAAACCTTAAGATTGCTGGCGCTATGATAAATAGAGACATAAAAATTCTTGACAGTTTACAACAAAGAACTGAAGATTTACCAGAAATACTTCATCTTCGAGCAGCGGATGTGGGATATCAACTGACAGATGAGGATAAATCGTTACTTTTTGATACTTATTCAAAGCTTGACGACATTTTAAAAGAGGTAGCAGCTTTTATAAATATCAAGTTTCCTGGTTGTGAACGACACATTAAAGCTTGGAATGATATTGACTTTGATACAAAAATCGGTGGAATCAAGATCATTACGAACGACCGTGAACATACTAAACGTGAGTGGAGAAAAGGAATGTTCGACCTAAAGAGCCTCATTAAAATGTTACGAAACGAAGCGGTGTTAATCGTAGACAACGACGACGACCATTTTATCGAGAAAAATTTAAAAGACATATCGTCTGATTATTCGTTGGAGCACTACAACGACGAAAAGATTATTCCAAATCAAAATCTAGTTAACGATACGATCTCTTTTTTTGTAAGCGAGCATGGAAAGGGGGCATTTACACCGCTTCAATTCCTAAATCTTTTAGATAAGCAGTATAGCTTTGTTAAGCTAAACTACAATAACGGTGAAAGAGTTATACAACATCTAAAAAATCTTCAATTGTCTGACCGTATTAAACATACATTATATGGCTTTATCCTAAAATGGTTTGGCGGCTACCCAGTGAATAATTTCGATGAAGATTTTGACAGAACATTAAAGTTGGTGCAAAAAGAGTTTCTGAATTTTGAGGGAGATACGCCTGAAAAACAGTATTGCAAAGCGGATCAAACAATGCGTAATAGATTTGAAAAGTATGGAATTGCTTTTACCACCGCTATTAATCATGGAATTGATGTTAACGAAATACTGACTGCAATGGGAGATGACGAGCCTAAACAAAAAATGTTTTATAATTTTTCAGATCTTTTTACCAGTTTGGTAAACGATGGGATTGTGAGAAGTTATAACAATAGTAAGGAGTATTTAATCGCACAAAGTTTTTATAATTATGAGTTTAATGTATGGTTGCAAACCCACAAAGATTGGGAGTATCGAAATGAAGAGCAATATGAAAAAATGCTCACAAAAGAGATTTTTTTAGAATTCTTAACACAACACAAGTCAGCAAAGTATAACAGTTCAAGCTCAATAAAATTTGTAACCGATATTCTGAAGGTCGAAGAAGTAAATGCGATGCAACCCACTATTAGACAAGTCGCTTTAATTTGTCACTATACCGACCGAACTGTAACAAGAGAGAGCGCGAAAGCGATTGTTAAAGAGTATGACCATGCTTCGGGTGATGCTTTATTTAATCTTTACTCTTATTACAGAAGTAAATCGAATCGTATTGGCACTGAAAACACAAAGAAAAAAAACGATAACAAGATCAAGCTTTTTGAAAGTATTCTTAATTGGTTCGAAAATAATGAAGTAGCGAAAAGTAAAGTTGGGGTAG